>NZ_JBQFYZ010000001.1:0-701515 GCF_056541905.1 Ruegeria sp. AF5 | reverse complement strand
CGCTTGCTGCATCATCAGAACGCGGCGTAGATTGAAACTGCGGCGAGCCTGATCCTCCTAAGCCAATCAAACGCTCGTGTTCCAAATCATTCGATGACGGACACGCAGTTCTGGTAGCGCGTGCTGGGACTGACAGGAGTAGGTCGTGACGACCTCAGACACGGGTGGCAACTATTCTGTGGCAGAACCGAGGGCGAACTCGGCCAAGATTACCAAACTGCTGTACATTCCCGATCATCAGGTAATCAAGAACTGCGAAACAGAACCGAGCAATGTTCGCCTGTGTTTCATAAAATTGTAGCAATGAGAATCCTGTTAGAGCATTGGTGGTTAGTTCCAATGCAAAGTCGTATTCTGAGAGTGTGTTGGTTTCTTGGGACGCGCCAATTTTCCGGTATTTATTTCGCGTCTACGTCAATCGCCTCGCCCAGTGTTTTAAGCAATTCATTCAGGTTTTCGCGCTGCGTGGGTGATAACCCTCTCAAGAGCCGATGTTGTGTTTCAACGTGATCTGAAACGACATTTTCGATTTTTGAGAACCCGGCCTTGGTCAAACGTATCAAAAAACCCCGTTTATCTTCAGGATTTGGTACGCGCTCTACCAGACCTGCCTTGACGAGCTGGTCAATCCGGTTGGTCATTGTCCCGGACGTCACCATGGTCAGGTCAAGCAATTCCCCGGGCGACAAGCCTTCAGGCTTTCCGGATCTGCGCAGAGTCGCCAGTACATCAAAGCTGGCGAGGTTTAGCCCGTAAACCTTCCAGGTTTTGTCCATCTCTTTTCTGAGTTGAGCCACCAGGCGGGAGAGACGCCCAATCGTTTCCATCGGTCCGACATCAAGGTCGGGTCGGGCTTTGTTCCATTGCGAAATGATACGATCAATGTGGTCCATGGAAGCATATTGCGAAGATTTATCTTGACGTCAAGAGAATGAGTAATATCTTGACGTCAAGATAAATGGAGATTCCTCATGAAACATCGTGTCGACATCGCGCTCACTGCAATCGCGCCGCTGGTCTGGGGCAGCACGTACTACGTTACGACTGAATTCCTTCCGGCCGGGTACCCAGTCACTATGGCTGCCCTGCGGGCTTTGCCCGCTGGCCTGCTATTGCTTGTTCTTGCCCGGCAATTGCCGCAGGGTATCTGGTGGATACGCGCCTTCGTTCTCGGTGCGCTCAACTTCACCGCGTTCTGGACATTGCTATTTGTGGCGGCATACCGGCTGCCTGGCGGTGTAGCCGCAACTGTTGGGGCGGTTCAGCCTTTGATTGTCGTATTCTTGGCCGGGGTGCTGATTGGTACGACGGTCAAGGTGTCTGCGGTGGTCGCGGCACTGATCGGTATCTTTGGGGTCGGACTTCTTGTTCTTGGTTCGGGGATTTCACTTGATCCGATTGGAGTGATTGCGGGCATCGGGGGCGCAGCCTCCATGGGGGCGGGCACAGTTCTGACCCGGAAGTGGCAAGCCCCTGTGCCCCTTTTGACTTTGGCGGCCTGGCAACTCACGGCAGGGGGGCTGTTGCTGGTACCCTTGGCGCTTTTGTTTGAGCCTGCGTTTCCACCATTGAATACGCAAAACATCACCGGCATCGTCTATCTCACTCTGATCGGGGCTGCGCTGACATACATCTTATGGTTCCGGGGCGTTTCCCGGATCGAACCCGGCGCCGTTTCAGCCCTTGGTTTTCTCAGCCCGCTTTCCGCAGTCATTATTGGATGGATGCTTCTTGGTCAGGCTTTGACACCCACCCAGATCGCCGGAGCCGGGGTTGTGCTCACGGCAATCTGGCTTGGACAGCGTGCTGGGCAGATGGGCAATTCCGTACTTTCAAGAACTTCCAATTCACACCTCGTCTCAAAAGGAGAATGCTCATGAAACTTGTTGTATTTGGTGCCACTGGCGACGTCGGTTCTCGTGTCGTGACTGAGGCCATTTCGCGTGGCCATGAGGTTACTGCGGCAGTTCGAAACGAGGCGGGGCTCAAAAAACTACCCAAGGGTGCCAAGCCGGTTGTTGCAGATGTCGCAGACCCTGCGGCATTGGCCGCTGCGATGGCTGGCCAGGATTTGGCCATAAGCGCTGTGCGTACACCGGCCGGGCGTGAAGGTGAAATTGTTGCTTTGACCCGATCCATCCTGCATGTCGCATCTCTTGTCCGTCTTCGCGTAATTATTATTGGGGGTGCCGCTCGTCTGCATATGCCCGATGGCAGCCCGCACACTGTCTTATCAGATCCAGACTTTCTGCCTGAAAGCATAGTCCCAACCGGACGTGCATCCATGGCGCAGTGGGAACTCTGTTCATCGGATGCCTCAGCAAACTGGACCTATGCCAGCCCGTCCGCCTTATTGCAGCCCGGTGAACGCCGGGGCGTCTTCAGAACCGACACAGATAACCTGATTGTTGATGACGTCGGCAACTCAGAAATCTCCATGGAAGATTTTGCAGTGGCAATTGTAGATGAGGCTCAATCGCCCAAATTTCCACGCGCCGCCTTTACCGTAGGCTATTGAACCCCCAACAACCTAGTCGTTTTGGCAAAGCGCCCCGTCTGCAGTTCGCAAGCGGGGTGTTTTCTCGAATGCGGTATCGTCACGCGACCTTACGAAAACGAACAGGCCGCGCCACGGCATCGACAGTCGCTGACGTAAGGCAGCTATGAGCCGATTCAACAGGGCGGTCCATGGCGGCTGGTGAAATACTGCAGGTGCACCAATGACCGAGAAGAGCCCTATCGCCACAGGGCAGGTAAATGTCTCACCCAGGATGGCCAGACCTGGCATCACACCGACACCGGTGCGCAGATACGCCTGGCTTGCGACGTCCATGGACCCTAGCGTGTGCACAAGTTTGAAATAGATCGGCAGGGCCACACCAGTGCACAAGGTCAAAAGAACGCTTGTTGCCGCCAATGCTGTTACACTCGGCGTCAAGGTCCATGGACGGTCCAGCAGCAGCTTAGCGCCCATCACCAAAACGCTCCGTCGGATCGCATGTCTGACTAAGGAAGTGTGACCACCACTCTCACGAGTGGGTTTTTCCATCTTGATCTCTGATCAGAAACCATTCCCTGGGTCGCCGCAGCAAGCTGATGCTCAGATAATCAGCTTGGATCAAGGCAAACACATATTTTTGATTCACTTCTGCAACATTCTTGTGAATGCTTCATTCCTGTCTCTTTTCCGCCGGATTTGGTGCTGATAAGCAATGATTGAATATCGGGATGTTAAATAGTGCGAGTGGGCAGATGAGAGCCGGAGTTAACGGTCAGGTAGCCATTTCATGGGATCAAACTGAAATTGACGGACTCGAGGACGCGCCTCTGGCGTGTCTGGCCGTCGGCGCGGCTTGGTCATGGCGCGGACAGGCGATAGTGCTGAGCGCAGAAGCCGAGAACAGCGTCGAACAGATTGGATATGCGCGGGGCGCTGCAACCCGCATACAAAACCGCTTCCCGATTGTCCGGGAAGTTTCCGGCCACGTGACCGGTGCTTTGACACTTACCAATGGGTCGCAGCGGTTTTCAGCCAACCTTGTTGCCGACACCAATGATGCAGCACCAACCATCGTTTTCGATGGCGCATGCCCGCCACGGGATGAAGAATTCTGGATCGTCGACGTGACCGAGGTTGTGATGGTGCACAAGGCGGGTGTTGAAGGCGGCGGGAATGTCGTTGCATTTCCGGCCTGAACGCGACCTGTATTTTTTTTGATGAAAGCAGTGTGACAGCAACCGTCGCTATGCGCGCAGGGGCCTGTGCTGCCAGCGGTGAACATATCTTTGCAGATATTCGAAACTGCGTTGAATGCCGTGTTGACTCTGCCGGCTTTGCGGATATAAGCGCGGCTTCATTGGTGTTGGTGGCCCCCGCAAGGGGAAGCCTGTCATGAGGGAAATCTCAAGAGGACAACGCCCTTCATAGTTGCCCGTTTGGGCATCGACCTAAAGAAGGAGATCAGCCGTGACCAAACGCACGTCTGCCAAGTACAAAATCGACCGCCGGATGGGCGAAAACATCTGGGGTCGTCCGAAATCCCCGGTCAACCGTCGTGAATACGGCCCCGGCCAGCACGGTCAGCGCCGCAAGGGCAAACTGTCGGACTTCGGTCTGCAGCTGCGTGCCAAGCAGAAGCTGAAAGGCTACTACGGCGACCTGACCGAAAAGCAGTTCCGCCGCATCTATGCCGAAGCCGAGCGTGTAAAAGGCGACACCGGTGAAAACCTGATCGGCCTGCTGGAGCGCCGTCTGGACGCCGTCGTCTATCGTGCCAAGTTTGTACCGACCGTCTTCGCTGCGCGTCAGTTCGTGAACCACGGCCACGTCAAAGTGAACGGCAAGCGGGTCAACATCCCCAGCTACCGTGTCAAAGAAGGCGACGTCATCGAAGTGCGTGACAAGTCCAAGCAGCTGGCTGTTGTTCTGGAAGCTGTTGCCTTGGCCGAGCGTGATGTTCCTGACTACATCGACGCCGACCACTCTAAAATGACCGCAACGTTCGTTCGCGCACCGGGCCTGAGCGATGTGCCGTACCCGGTCATGATGGAACCGAACCTGGTCGTCGAATTCTACGCGAAGAACTGATCTTCGCTTTCCGACCTGGAATTCAGAGCCGCACCTTTGGGTGCGGCTCTTTTCATTTTCAGCCCAGCAGAACGATATCTGACGCGCCTGCGCTGCGACGCAGCTCGTGAATGTCTTTTAGTTCCGGGTCGTTGATCCATCCCAGTGCAGCGTCCCGGTTGGGAAAGGAAAGCAGGGCTGCAACGTCAGGCAAGTCCGGCGTGCCGTCCAGCGCGGTTGTTTCAGCAGTCGCGTGTTCGACCTTTCCGCCATGGCGGGCCAGTGCAGGCCCGGCCTGCTCGCGATAAGCGGCCAGAGCGTCGGGATTCTTTACGGTGAGTTTTGCGTAGGCATAGATCATGGCTTTGCTCCTTGATGTGTGGGCAAAAGCTAGGGTGTGATCTGCTTTGCGAAAACGCGTGTATTTGCATCAATAATGTGCGAATTTGCATGTATGGATATTCATTGGGATGATTACCGGGCCGTACTCGCCGTGGTCCGCAGGCGTACCCTGTCCGCCGCGGCACAAGAGCTTGGCGTCAACTACACAACTGTTGCCCGCCGTATAGCCCGCGCCGAAGCTGCGACAGGCGAAGTGCTGTTCGAAAGGCTGACCGACGGGTATCGACCGACAGAAGCAGCGCACCTAGTCGCTGCGTATGCTGCCCGGATGGAAAGCGCAGAACACGCAATGCTGCGCGGTTTGTCAGGGCGGGATGCCCGGTTGGAAGGGCAGCTGACCTTAACCGCGCCGCAACTGTTAATTGCCCATGTGCTGGCCCCGGCGCTGGGCGAGTTTGCTCAAAGGCACCCTGCTGTGTCTTTGCAGGTGCGCGCGGCAAACGAGATTCTGGACCTTAATCGACGCGAAGCCGACATTGCGATCCGGATCAGCCGCAACCCCGGCGATACGTTGAAAGGTCTGCGCCTGACGCAACAGCACAGCGCTTGTTTTGCCACGTCGGAATGGGCCGCGCGAATGCAGCAAGATCCGAACGCGCCCGTGGATTGGTTGCTTTATGAAAAGCAGCCGAACCTGCCGGACGGCGTCGACAAAATCTATCCGAACTCGCGGATACATATGCGCTTTGATGACATGGTCGCGATGGCGGGTGCCGCACAATCAGGGTTGGGCGTTGTTCGTATGCCGGTGTTTCTGGGCCGCTCACTTCGGGGCTTGGTGCAGGTTCCGGTCCTTTCACCGCAACCCTACGCAGATATCTGGATCGTGGCGCACCCGGACGTTTGGCCTTCGGCAAAACTGGTCGCGTTCCGCGATATCGCGGTGCCCTTTTTCAAACAAAAAAGCCCGCTGTTTACGGCGTGATCAAATCGGCAAAGGTCGCCCTTCGGCGATTGCTTCCATCGCGAAATACGACGTGACGCTGTCCAGCTCGACCTTTTCGATCAGCCGTTGATACACCTTGTCGTAAGACGCCATATCCTGTGTGACGACTTTCAGCTGATAATCGTAGTCACCACCAATCCGATGAAAATCCACGACCTCGGGGATCGTCAGAACGTGGCTGCGAAAGGCCTGTAGCCACTCGGCCGAATGATGCCGCGTGCGCAGCATGACAAAGACCACAAGGCTCAGGCCCAATTTCTCGCGTGCGATGCGGGCGGTTGAACCGATCAGGACGCCATCTTCGTTCAAAGCCTTCAGCCGCCGCCAGCAGGCGTTCTGCGAAAGCCCCGCACGATCCGCTAACTCCCGTTGCGACAGGGTGGCGTCCTTCTGCAGTTCTTTCAGAATGCGTGTGTCAATTTGATCCAATTTTGATGCCATTACTGATCATATGACACAAAGATTTTAAAATCTATGCAATAATAGGTGAAGTTTTCGCGCTGACAATAAATCACATTAGTCGGACAGTTAGGAGCCAATGCAATGTCCCTGTCCAAGTTTCGTGCGGAACTCTGTTCCACCGCTCACAATTCAAACCTGCGCGATGGGCTGATCGGAGAGAATGTTCTGATCCCGGGTCTGCATGGGGACGTGCCGCTTGTCTATGCGGATTACGTCGCTTCGGGTCGCGCCTTGCGGCAGGTCGAAGACTTTGTGGCGCAACATGTGTTGCCGTTTTACGCGAACAGCCACACCGAGGCCTCTTACTGCGGATCTTACATGACACATCTGCGCCGCGAGGCGCGGGCGGAAATAGCCCGCATTGTAGGTGCCCAGGAAGAGGACGCGGTGATCTTCACCGGGTCTGGTGCCACTGCGGGGCTCAACCGGTTGGTCAGCCTGCTCGGGGTGGCAGAGGCCGACCAACCGGTTGTCTTGATTGGTCCTTACGAGCATCACTCGAACATCCTGCCGTGGCGGGAAAGCAAGGCACTTGTGGTTGAAATCCCCGAAGCCGAAGGTGGCGGTGTTGACCTGGGGGCGCTGGAAACCGCGCTGTTGACCCATGCAGGCGCAGATCTTCTGATCGGTTCCTTTTCGGCGGCGTCCAATGTAACCGGAATTGTCACTGACCCTGATCCGGTGACGCGGTTGCTCAAGGCGCATGGTGCCGTGGCGATTTGGGATTACGCCGGGGGCGGGCCTTACCTGCCGATGGATATGGGGCCGGCGGACGCGCGCAAGGATGCGATCGTCGTTTCCCCGCACAAGTTTCCGGGCGGTCCGGGGGCCTCGGGTGTTCTGATCGTAAACCGGGCTGCAGCCAAACGGAACTGCCCCAGCTGGCCGGGTGGTGGCACCGTTAGATTCGTGTCACCGTGGCGGCATGACTACAGCGCGGACCTGTCTGCGCGGGAAGAGGCGGGAACGCCCAACGTGATCGGTGATATCCGCGCGGCGCTTGCCTTTATCGTCAAGGATGTCGTCGGCACGGAAGAAATCGCAAGACGCGAGGCGCAGTACAACCAGATGGCGCTGGACGGGTGGAAGGATAACCCGCACCTGACATTGCTTGGGGTCAATAATCCGCATCGCCTGCCGATCTTCTCCTTCCTTGTGCGCGACAACGCGGGACAGCCTGTGCATCAGCAGCTGTTTACCCGGATGCTCAGCGACGTCTACGGCATTCAGGCGCGCGGCGGCTGTGCCTGCGCAGGGCCTTATGCCCACCGCCTTCTGGGGATTGACCGCGCCGCGTCCGAGGCGCTGCACGCGGCCTTGTCTGCGGGTGAAGAGATGAAGAAACCCGGCTGGGTACGCCTGAATTTCTCGTACCTGATGAGCGAGGAAACGGTTCAATTCATCATCGACAGTGTCAATGATCTGTCCCGCCGTACCGAGGAATTCGTGCCGTATTACAACGCCGACCCGGCGACTGCGCGCTTCAAGGCCGCATGATGGAATTGCCGCTTTTCTCAATCCGTTGAGACAGGTATGAGGGGCCCATTCAACGGAGCCTCTCATGACCAAGATCACCCCGCAACCCGGCATTATGGACATCGCGCTTTATCAGGGCGGCCAGTCGCATGTGGCGGGTGTTGAGCATGTGATCAAGCTGAGCTCGAACGAGAACCCGTTCGGCCCCAGCCCCAAGGCGATTGAGGCGGTGCGCGACAGCGCGGCAAATTTGCATCGGTACCCCAACACCGACCACGCCAGTTTGCGCGCTGCTATCGGCGCACGTCACGGGCTGGACCCTGCGCAGATCATCTGCGGTGTCGGCAGCGACGAGGTGCTGCAATTCATCGCTCAGGCCTACGCAGGGCCGGGGGATGAGGTGGTCTATACCGAGCACGGGTTTTCCATGTACCCGATCATTGCCCGCATGGCAGGTGCCACGCCGGTCATGGTGGCCGAGCGCGACCGCAAAGTTGATATGGATGCCATTCTGGCCGCCGTAACCAACCAAACGCGGATCGTGTTTGTCACCAACCCCGGTAACCCGACCTCGACCATGATCTCGAACGACGAGCTGGACCGTCTGGCGCAGGGTCTGCCCGATACCTGCCTGATGGTCTTGGACGGCGCCTATGCCGAATTCGTCGACGGTTTCGATGGCGGCGCGTCTTTGGTGGATGCGTATGAGAACGTGATCATGACCCGTACATTCTCGAAAGTGTACGGGCTGGGCGGGATGCGGGTCGGCTGGGGGTATGCGCACCAATCGATTATCGATGTTCTGAACCGGGTGCGTCAGCCCTTCAACCTGTCTTTGACAGCCCTGGCCGCAGCCGAAGCAGCGATCAGCGACGTCGATTTCCTGACGTTCTGCCAATCCGAAAATGCGCGCCTTCGGGTGTGGCTGGCCGAGGAGCTGGACAAGATCGGCGTGCCCTCGGACCCGTCCTGCACCAATTTCATCCTCGCGCGTTTTGCCGACAGGACCGAGGCCGAGGCCTGTGACGACTATCTGAAGACGCAGGGTTTGATTGTCCGCCGGGTTGCAGGCTACAACCTGCCGAATGCCCTGCGGATCACCGTGGGCGATGAGGAAGCCTGCCGCCGCGTTGTTTCGGCGATTACAGCATTCAAAGAGGGTGCAGCATGAGCCAGATTTACGACCGGGTTGCGCTGATCGGGCTTGGCCTGATTGCCTCCTCCATGTTCTGGGCGATCAAGCGTGGGGGCCTGGCCGGGGAAGTGACCGGCTATGCCCGGTCCGAGGCGACACGTGACACGGCGCGCAGAATCGGGCTGTGCGACCGCGTCTGTGACACGGCGCGCGAAGCGGTCGAAGGTGCGGATCTTGTCGTTCTTTGCGTGCCCGTGGGGGCAATGGGGGCCGTCGCAGAAGACATCGCGCCCGTGCTCAAGCCCGGCGCGACCCTGTCGGACGTGGGGTCGGTCAAGCGGCATGTCATTCAGGCGGTTCAGCCGCATATCCCCGAAGGTGTGCATTTCATTCCCGCGCATCCTTTGGCTGGGACAGAGCATTCCGGTCCGGAATCGGGTTTTGCCAAATTGTTCGACAATCGCTGGTGCCTGCTGGTGCCTGTCGAAGGGACCGACCCGGATGCAATCGCCCGCCTTCGGGCGTTGTGGGAAGGTATGGGCTCCCATGTGGATGAGATGGACGCGGATCATCACGATCTGGTTCTGGCCGTCACGTCCCATGCGCCGCACCTGATCGCCTACACGATGGTTGGTGTGGCCGACGATCTGCGCCGGGTGACCGATAGCGAAGTGATCAAATACTCGGCTGCGGGTTTTCGGGATTTCACCCGCATCGCGGCATCGGACCCGACCATGTGGCGTGATGTGTTCCTGTCCAACAAAGATGCGACGCTGGAAATCCTGGGCCGTTTCACGGAAGAGCTGTTTGCGCTGCAACGTGCCATCCGCACCGGGGACGGGGAACATTTGTTTGACTACTTTACCCATACCCGTGCTATTCGTCGCGGCATCATCGACGCGGGGCAGGACACGGATGCTCCGGATTTCGGGCGGGGAAAGGCAGGTTCATGAGGTCATACCGGGGGCAATTTCTGATCGGGATCATGGCGTTGTGCGCCGTGGCCACACAGGCAGCCCCTCTGGAACGATCTCTGGTCCCACCTGCACGTCCGATTCTGGACCAGCAAAACGTGCAGGTTGTGTCCGCCGTTGCCCCGGTGTCCGTCGCGGCCATAACCGATCTGCGCCCCATCTCACGTCCGGTTTCACCGCAGGTCACTGCTGCACTGGCGCGACCTTCGGATTTGCCACTGCTGGGGCCCGACACCTCGCTGATACCTAACATGAGGCCTGAATCCCTTGAACAGCAGGTGCTTTTCAAAAAACGCAAACTGCGCAAAGGGTCCGTTTGCGGAGATATCGCAATTCAGGGCAAGCCCGTCGGAAGGGTCGGCAGCGAGAATTCAGCCTGTGGCGTAAAAGATGCGGTGCAGATCACCTCTGTTTCCGGTGTGGCACTCAGCCGCCCGTCGACAATGGATTGCGGCACCGCCGTTGCACTGAACAAATGGGTCGATAAGACAGTCAAACCCACCTTCAAACGTCGCGGCCCGGTGGTCGAATTGCAGGTGGCAGCCCATTATGCGTGCCGAACTCGCAACAACCGCAAGGGCGCGCGGATTTCCGAGCACGGCAAAGGGCGCGCGATCGATATTTCGGCCTTCAAAATGGCCGATGGTGAGGTGGTGACCGTCTTGGAAGGATGGCGCAAGAACCCGTCAAAGAAGCAATTGCAGAAGATCTGGCGCGGCGCGTGTGGCCCGTTCGGCACCGTTTTGGGGCCGAACTCGGACAGCTACCATCGCGATCATTTCCATCTGGATACGGCACGCTACCGCAGCGGAGCGTATTGCCGTTAACGAAGGATCAGCCGCGGGGCAGGGCCCAGCGGCACCGGCCCCAAGGCGACAAAACCATCCCGGAAGTTCAGCTGAAGGTCCAGCGCGTTGGGGTTGCCGCCCAGCCCTGCCAGAAAATTCAGTGCGCGGGTGACAGGATCAACCGCCTGATCAGGCAGGGCACCTGCCGCGTTTGCCATGTCGACCATATCGCGCCAGTTCTCGGCCTTGACGGCGATCTCGCCACTGGGAACACCCTGCGCGTCTACATCCAGTTTACCGGCAGCAAACAGACGCAACCCACCCCATTTGATCTCGGCCAGTCGCAGGTCGATGGCCACGGGCTGTGGTCTGCTGTCCTCCAGCGCTGACCTGTCCCAGACTTTGCTGAACGTGGTGACCATGTCCAGTTCCAGCGTTTCGAAGGACTGCGGCAGCGACGCGGCCGAATTCATAAGGGCCCGCAACCGGTCACCGGGTGTGAACCCATCCGCGCGGGCGGTAATGGCATAGGCTTCGGGCAGGGATGTTTGCGCCATGATCAGGCTTAGGGTGTCCCCGGCGGCCAGTGCAGTGGTGTTCTCGGTCACCGACCACGCCCCTGCCGTCAGCGCCAGTTTTTCAAGCACAAGCGAAACGCCGGGTTGCAACTGTAGTTCCGCAATCAATTCATCGGCGACAATCGTTGAAGTTTGATCGTAGTAAGACAGTCGTTGCGGCGTTTCGGCGAACCGCAGCACCTGCCGGCCTGGCCAGATCGCGGGGCTTTCGAATTCGATCCAGTCCGCACGCCAGGCTGTGCCATTCACCGGATCTGCAAGGGCAGGGTTGTTCAGACGAGTCACGTGATGGGTCGGATACCCTGCCGTTGCCACGTCCGAGAAATCAGCCAGCCAGCCGCGCGCCTGTTGTTGATCAAACCAGCCAGTGATTGCCGCGCGCAGACCATATCCGGCGACAAACCAATATGCGCTCCACAGGACGCCGATAAAAATGATCACTCGTATGATACGGCGCATGAGCTTTGGCCCTTTTTCCTGCCTCGGAATTGATGTTTATAGGCCCAAACGGGCAAGGACCAGTGCAATGACGATGTGGGTTTTCGGTTATGGATCGCTGCTGTGGAATCCGGGCTTTCCGGTCGCGCGCAGCGAACGCGCGACACTGCATGGCTATGCCCGGTCCTTCTGCATGAGCTCGATCCACCACCGGGGAACCGAGGAAGAACCGGGGCTGGTGCTGGCGCTGGACGAACAGGCAAACGCGATTTGTACCGGTCTGGCCCTTGCGGTTGAAACCGGTCACGAAGACCGCACCCTGCACGAACTGCGCGAGCGCGAGCTGATTTCGTCGGCCTATGTCGAACGTATGCTGGATGTGCACCTGGAAAATGGCGACATCGTCAACGCCGTGACCTATGTGATCGATGCCGACCATGTGCAGTATTGCGGCGGGATGCCGTTGGAGGATCAGGCCCGGATCATCGCCCATGCGGTTGGCGGGCGCGGCCCGAATGACGAATACCTGTACAATACCGCCGAACATCTGGCCGAGATCGGCCTACGCGACGCCGATCTTGAGTGGTTGGCGCAACGGGTGCGCAGTATTACCGCATAAACTCTTGGCGTCACCAGTGGAATTTCGCTAGTTTCGACGCAGAGCAGGCAAATACCGGGAACCACGCGCATGGCGCAGGCACATCAGGGCGCGAGACCCCATTTCTCGCATCCAACACGGCAGATTCTGTTGATGTTGATGGCGATCGGCCTGTCCGGGCTGGGTGTGTTTCTGGCGCTGCCCTATGTGTTGCCGGTGTTCTTCGCCAACCCGTACCTGAACGGCTTCATCCTGATGGTTTTTCTGATCGGCGTTCTTGCCTGTTTCTATCAGGTGACGCAACTGATCGGATCTGTACGCTGGATCGAGGCCTTCGTCGGCGGTGTTGTTCGCGAAGACGCCCGCACGCCGCAATTGCTGGCTCCTTTGGCCTCATTGCTGCGCGAACGGGGCGCGAGGTCGCAGATCAGCTCCACTTCAACCCGCTCGATTCTGGATTCCGTAGCCGAACGGGTCGAGGAAGAGCGGGAGATCACTCGCTATATCACCAATGTGCTGATCTATCTGGGTCTTTTGGGCACATTCTTCGGTTTGGCGACAACCGTACCTGCCATCGTCGATACGATCCGCAGCCTTAATCCGCAAGAGGGCGAAGAAGGGCTGGCCGTGTTCAACCGCCTGATGACCGGGCTCGAAGCGCAGTTGCAGGGAATGGGCGTTGCGTTCGGATCGTCTCTGCTGGGTCTGGCCGGGTCGCTGATCGTCGGTCTGCTCGAAGTTTTCGCAGGGCACGGCCAGAACCGTTTCTATCGTGAGCTCGAAGAATGGCTGTCTTCGATCACCCGTGTAGGTTTCGCGGGTGGAGAAGAAGGCGGTGCCGAAATAGCCGTGCTCACGCCGGTGCTGGACGCCATGTCCGAACAGATGGACGCGTTGCAGGATCTGTTTTCAGCGCAGGAAAGCGACCGGGCCGAGGTTTCCGCCAAGCTGGGTTTGCTGGTCGATGTGATCGGTGAGATGAACAACCGTCAGGCCAATACCGAAAGTGTCACAGCGGTGTTGGAACGCGTGGCGCTGGGTCAGGAAGCCCTGCTGGATCACATGCGCGATCACGGTGCGGGTGAAGGTATCGACGCCGAAAGCCGGATGCGCCTGCGCTCGATGGATGTGCAGCTGCTGCGTATCCTCGAAGAGATATCGGCGGGTCGGCAGGAAAGCATGAACGAGTTCCGCAAGGATATTGAACTGCTGGTCAAGGCGCTGACCCTGCCGCGCGGTGCGGTACGCACCTCGCCGGAAGGAGAATAGCCCATGGCGCTGTCCCGCCGCACCGGTCAACGGTTCCAGGGCTCGGTCTGGCCCGGTTTCGTCGACGCGATGACGGGGCTGTTGATGGTGCTGACCTTTGTGCTGACCATCTTCATGGTGATCCAGTTTGTGCTGCGCGAAACCATCTCGGGTCAGGAAGACGAACTGACCACATTGGCCGACGAAATCGCGGCGCTGGCGGGGGCGCTGGGGCTGGAAGAACGCGAAAACAGCCGGTTGCAGGCGCGGCTTGGGGCGTTGAATACCACCCTGTCGCAGGCCGAAGACGATCTGGCGCAAGCCCAGTCACTGATCGCATCACTGACCACCGAGCGCGACCGACAGGCTGTCGCTTTGGATCAGGCACAGACCCGGATCACCAATTTCGAAGCGCAAGTTGCCGCCCTGCTGGCCGAACAGGAACGGGCACTGGGTGATATTGCAGCGCTTGAATCGCAGCGCGCGAAACTGCTGACCGAGCAGGAGGCGTTGAACCTGGCGCTTGCCCAAAGCCGCGAGGAAATCGACGCACAGACCGAAGCCGCCCGTTTGGCCGCTGCCCGTCGGGAAGCACTGGAAGCACTGGTGGCGGATCTGGAGCAAGGCAGCGCCGACCGGGACGCCCAGATCACCAACCTTGAACAGCAGCTCAGCGATGAAGAGGCCGCCCGTCTGGCCGAAGCCGCCGCCGCCGAAGCATTGCGTAACCGCCTTCAGGATGCCGATGCCGAACTGACGGCCATGACACTCGCACTCGAAGCGCAGCGCAAAGAGGCTGAAGACACACTCACCCTGCTGGCGGCAGCACAGGCGGCGCGTGCCGCGTTGGAGCGTCAGTTTGGCGACGTGAACCCCGATGAACTGCGGGCCCAGCTTGAATCCGCTTTGCAGGCGCAGACACAAGCGCAGGCGGATGCCGATGCGCAACGCTCTCTGGCCGAGCAGCGGCAGGCCTTATTGGACCTCGCCAATGCGACGCTTTCGGATGAAAAAGAAATCTCTGCCGAGGCGCAGAGAGAGGCCGCCCTGCTGAACCAGCAGATCGCCGCCCTGCGCGGGCAATTGGGCTCTTTGCAGGCTTTGCTTGATGATTTCGAAGAACGCAACGCCGCCGCCGAGGTGCAGATTCAGACCTTAGGGCAGGACCTGAACGCCGCACTGGCCCGTGCCGCATCCGAAGAACGCAGGCGCCGTCTGCTGGAAGAAGCGGAGCGCCTGCGTCTTGAGGCCGAGGCCAAGGCTCTGGCCGGGCAGAACCAGGAACTGGCGGCACAGGCCGAGGACCTGCAACGCTATCGCTCGGAATTCTTTGGTCGTTTGCGGGACGTCCTTGGCGGTCAGGAAGGGGTGCGCATCGAAGGCGACCGGTTCGTGTTCTCGTCCGAGGTTCTGTTCCCGACCGGGTCCGCCGTACTGTCCGCAGAAGGGCAGCAGGAGGTCGCCAAGGTGGCTAACATCCTACGCAGTGTTGCCGCTGAAATCCCGCCCGGTCTGAACTGGGTGATCCGGGTCGACGGCCACACCGACAACGTTCCTCTGGCCGGGTCGGGCCGGTATCGCGACAACTGGGAGCTCAGCCAGGGTCGCGCGCTGTCGGTTGTGCGCTATATGGTTGACGCGCTGGGCATTCCGCCCAACCGTCTTGCAGCCAACGGGTTTGGTGAATTCCAGCCCGTAAACCCCGCTGACACGCCCGAGGCACACGCGCAAAACCGCCGGATCGAGTTGAAGCTGACCGAAAGGTAAGGTCACTGGCCCTTAGCAGCCACGAAAACAAACAGCCGATCCGCAACCGGTTATTGGCGATACCGACCCCAGCGACCCCAGCCGAGCGGATAAGTCCTTGCCTGTGCTGGGCTAAACAAAAAAACCCGCCTTGGTAGGCGGGTTTTCTGTTAAATGCGGCGGGCGATCAGTCCGCCGTCAGAAGCGGAGGCTTGTCACCCGAAATGCGCGGTTGATCCGGGCCAAGGATCTCAAGATCCAGATCACCCTTCTTGACCGAGACACGGACCACACCACCTTTTGCCAGCTTGCCAAACAACAACTCTTCGGCCAGCGGTTTCTTGATGTATTCCTGAATGACGCGGCCCAGCGGGCGCGCACCCATCTTGTCGTCATACCCTTTATCCGCCAGCCATTCGGCGGCTTTGGGTGTCAGATCAATGGTCACACCACGATCCAGCAACTGCGCTTCCAGTTGCAGGACGAATTTCTCGACCACCTGCAAAATGACCTCTTTCGGCAGCGGCGCGAACGAGATCACGGCATCCAGACGGTTGCGGAATTCCGGCGTGAACATGCGTTCAATCGCGGCGGTGTCTTCGCCCTCGCGACGGTCACGACCGAACCCGATCGCGGCCTTGGCCTGCTCTTGCGCCCCCGCGTTCGAGGTCATGATCAGCACCACGTTGCGGAAGTTCACCGTACGGCCGTTGTGGTCGGTCAGTTCCCCATGGTCCATCACCTGCAACAGGATGTTGAACACGTCCGGGTGCGCCTTTTCAATCTCGTCCAGCAGCAACACACAATGTGGATGCTGGTCGACACCGTCGGTCAGCAAGCCCCCCTGATCGAACCCGACATAGCCCGGAGGTGCGCCGATCAGACGGCTGACTGCGTGTTTCTCCATGTATTCCGACATGTCGAAACGCAGCAGTTCAACGCCCAGCGTATCCGCCAGCTGTTTCGCCACCTCGGTCTTGCCCACGCCGGTCGGGCCGGCAAACAGATAGTTGCCGATGGGCTTTTCGGGTTCCCGCAGGCCGGCGCGGGCCAGTTTGATTGCGCTGGCCAGCGCCTCGATCGCCAGATTCTGACCAAACACCACCCGTTTCAGCGAGGCTTCGAGGTCTTTCAGCACCTCGGCATCGTCCTTGGTGACGTTCTTGGGCGGGATGCGGGCGATCTTGGCAACCACGGCCTCAATCTCTTTGACACCAATGGTTTTGCGCCGTTTGCTTTCCGCCACCAGATGCTGCGCCGCGCCAGCCTCGTCAATCACGTCGATGGCCTTGTCGGGCAGCTTGCGGTCGTTGATGTAACGTGCCGACAGCTCGACCGCCGTTTTGATCGCATCAGCGGTATACTTGATGTCGTGATGTTTTTCGAAATAAGGCTTCAGACCGCGCAGGATCTTGACGCTGTCTTCAACCGAAGGCTCGTTCACATCGATCTTCTGGAACCGGCGCGACAGGGCGCGGTCCTTTTCAAAATGCTGGCGAAACTCTTTGTAGGTGGTCGAGCCCATGGTGCGCAGCTTGCCGCCCTGCAACGCAGGTTTCAGCAGGTTCGACGCATCCATTGCCCCGCCCGAGGTTGCACCAGCACCGATCACGGTGTGAATTTCGTCGATGAACAGCACCGCGTCGGGGTGCTCTTCCAGCTCGGTTACAACCGCTTTCAGGCGTTCCTCGAAATCGCCGCGATAACGGGTCCCGGCCAGCAGCGCACCCATGTCCAGCGAGTAGATGGTGGTGTTTGCCAAGACATCCGGCGCCTCTCCGGCGACGATCTTGTGCGCCAGACCTTCGGCGATGGCGGTTTTGCCCACGCCCGGATCGCCCACCAGCAGCGGGTTGTTCTTGCGGCGGCGGCACAGCACCTGGATACAGCGTTCCACCTCATCCGCGCGCCCGATCAGAGGATCGACATCACCCGCACGCGATTTCGCGTTCAGGTCAATGCAATATTTCCCAAGCGCACTTTCCTTTTGTTCCGTGTCGCCGGAACCTGTCTGAGCTTCTTCTTCCACCTGATCCGCACCGGATACCGACCGGCTTTCGCCATACGCGGGGTCTTTGGCCACGCCATGGGCGATGAAATTGACCGCGTCATACCGGGTCATGTCCTGTTCCTGCAGGAAATAGGCGGCATTGCTTTCGCGTTCAGCGAATATCGCGACCAGCACATTGGCACCGGTCACTTCGGTCCGGCCCGAGCTTTGCACATGAATCGCGGCGCGTTGAATGACGCGCTGGAACGCTGCCGTTGGTACGGCTTCGGACCCGTCAATATCCGTGACCAGATTCGATAGGTCCTCGTCGATGAACTCAACCAGAGTGCTGCGCAACTCGTCCAGATCAACGCTGCACGCTTTCATGACGCGTACCGCATCGGGTTCTTCCAGAAGCGCCAGCAGCAAATGCTCCAGCGTTGCAAATTCGTGTCGCCGTTCATTCGCAGCCGCAAGGGCCGCGTGGATGGCTTGTTCCAGTGTGCTCGAGAATGAAGGCACGCGGGTGCTCCTCTGTCTTGGGTCAGAAGGGGGCGGGCTTTCGGCCGGAACCCCATCCCAACCATGTCCTCATACTATTAGAGTTTGGTTGATCGTGGCCCGGCTTCAAGGGTTTTCTTTCACTTGACAGTCACATTTGTTGTGACCGTGGCCGTGAAGAGGGGCAAATAAGCATCAGAACCTGTCTTTTCTACCCCGGATTTCGGCGAAAACCGCCGCAGGATCGGCGTTTACCATACCAAGATGGGCCTGAATCGCCGGATCCGTGGCCCTCAGGAACGGGTTGGTGGCTTTTTCAAGCGCCAAAACCGACGGAACAGTGGCTTCGCCAGCGGCGCGGGCGCGGTCGATATCGGCAATTCGCTGTTTCAGCGCAGCGTTCTCGGGATCGACGGTAATGGCGAATTTCGCGTTGGATTGTGTATATTCATGCCCCGAACAGACAAGGGTGTCGTCCGGCAAAGCGGCCAGCTTGCTCAGCGACGCCCACATCTGCGCCGGGCTGCCTTCGAACAGACGCCCACAACCCAACGCCATCAGGCTGTCAGCGGTAAAGACGACCGCGCTTTGCGGAAGATAAAACGCGACATGACCAACCGTGTGCCCTGAAACGTCCAGCACTTCGACCGGTTCGCCACCGATCTCAAAGCTGTCGCCTTCGGCAACCTGCTGGTCCAGTGGGGGCAGGCGGTGCGCGTCGGCGGCCGCACCGATGACCCTTGCGGGGTGCTGGGTCAGAATTTCGGCCAACCCTTCAACGTGATCCCAGTGGTGATGGGTCAGCAGCACATGTGACAACGTCCATCCCCGATCTTCCAGCGCTGCAAGAATCGGCGCGGCTTCGGGCGCATCAATCAGCGCAGTCTGGCCATTGCCGCTGTCATGGGCCAGAAAGGCGTAATTGTCGCTGAGGCACGGGATTGTAACGATTTCAAGAGGCATGGCCTTTTGCCCTTTCATTGCTAGACTGCGCCCAGCTAAGCCGATTGACCGGATGTCCGCAATGCATCTTGATGTGCAGGATCTGAGGAACTTCTACTACCGCAGCACCCTTGGGCGCGCGGCACAGGCGGCTATTCGCGGGCGACTGATACAGCTTTGGCCCGAAGCCAAAGGTCAGACGGTTGCCGGTTTTGGCTTTGCCGTGCCGCTGTTGCGCCCTTATCTGGCCGATGCGCGCCGGGTCATCGGGCTGATGCCCGGCCCGCAGGGTGTGATGCCCTGGCCTGCGGGGATGCCCAATGTCTCGGTCCTGACGGAAGAGACCCGGTGGCCCATTGAAACCGGTCACGTGGACAAGCTGGTGGTGATGCACGGGCTGGAAACGTCCGAGCGGCCAAACCAGCTGCTGGAGGAATGCTGGCGTGTTCTGGGCCCTGGTGGCAGGGCCGTGTTCATTGTTCCGAACCGGGCGGGTCTGTGGTCACGTACGGACAAAACGCCATTTGGCTTTGGTCGTCCCTATTCCGCCACTCAGCTGGAAAATCAGCTCAGGTCGCATTACTTCCTGCCCGAGGCGCATTGCTCGGCTCTTTACATGCCGCCGTCCTTCCGGCGGTTCTGGTTGAAATCGGGCAGTCTGATCGAAAAAACCGGACAGCGCATTCCAACTGTCATGGCGGGCGGGGTGTTGATGGTTGAGGTCACAAAGAACATTCATCCGCCTCGGGGCAATGTCACCAAAGATGCCATAAGGAAGCCGATCAAGGCGCTTGACGGTTTGCTAAAGCCTGCATGACAACTGCGTGCATCCCAAAGTGACAAATTCGCGAGAAAAAAGTCACAGGAATCGCAAAAACCTGCATATTCGTAACATTTTTCAACCGGGTTGACGGGTCCAAACGGTCGCACTTGGTGTAAGTGCATGAAAATTAACATTTTGTGGATAAATCTGTTACCGCTATAGCGTATTGCTTGGTTGGTTCACCTCTGCTACATCCCCGGTGATTTTGATCCCCGACCGTCTGGCCGGGGTTTCCTCACGCCCCAAGGTAGCGGCCGCTACCCAAAATCGGGGCCTCAAATATCGGAAGGGTGGACGTGTCCGAACCAGCTTCGATTTCCACAGGCATCGCCGAGCGCTATGCCACCGCGATCTTCGAGATCGCAAAAGAGAATAATGACCTTGCGGGTCTGGAATCCGGCATCAATGATCTGGCAGCAGCACTGGGCGACAGTGCCGACCTGCGTGACCTGATCGCATCGCCTTTGATTTCGCGGGCCGAGCAAGAAGGAGCAATTGCCGCTGTTGCTGACAAGATGGGGCTGAACGCCATCCTGCGCAACACGCTGGCTCTGATGGCGCAGAAACGCCGCCTGTTTGTTGTGCCGCAACTGGTGCAGGTGCTGCGTGACATGCTGGCAGATGAGCGTGGCGAAGTGACCGCCGATGTCGCCTCGGCCAAGGCGCTGACCAAGACACAACTGGAAAAACTGTCCAAGACGCTGTCCGAGCGTGTGGGCAAGACCGTAACTATCAATGCGACCGTGGATGAAAGCCTCATCGGCGGTCTTGTCGTCAAAGTGGGCTCGAAAATGATCGACAGTTCGATCCGTTCGAAGCTGAACTCCCTACAGAATGCAATGAAAGAGGTCGGATAAATGGGAATCCAAGCTGCAGAGATTTCTGCAATCCTGAAGGACCAGATCAAGAATTTTGGTCAGGAAGCCGAAGTGGCCGAGATCGGTCGCGTGCTGAGCGTCGGTGACGGGATTGCCCGTGTATATGGCCTGGACAACGTTCAAGCCGGTGAGATGGTCGAATTCCCCGGCGGCATCATGGGTATGGCGCTGAACCTGGAAAGCGACAACGTCGGTGTCGTTATTTTCGGTTCTGACCGTGACATCAAAGAAGGTGACACTGTCAAGCGCACCAACTCGATCGTGGACGTTCCGATCGGTGACGAGCTGCTGGGCCGTGTTGTTGACGGTCTGGGCAACCCGCTGGATGGCAAAGGTCCGATCAATGCCACCAAGCGTGGCGTTGCAGACGTCAAGGCACCTGGCATCATCCCGCGTAAATCGGTGCACGAACCGATGGCAACCGGCCTGAAATCGGTTGACGCGATGATCCCGATTGGCCGTGGCCAGCGCGAGCTGATCATTGGTGACCGCCAGACCGGTAAAACCGCTGTGGCTCTGGACACCATCCTGAACCAGAAGGTCTATAACGAAGCAGCAGGCGACGACGAGTCGAAGAAACTGTACTGCGTTTACGTTGCGATCGGTCAGAAACGTTCGACCGTTGCCCAGCTGGTGAAGAAACTGGAAGAATCTGGTGCGATTGAATATTCGATCGTTGTCGCCGCAACCGCGTCCGACCCGGCACCGATGCAGTTCCTGGCACCCTATGCCGCAACCGCGATGGCGGAATATTTCCGTGACAATGGCCGCCACGCGCTGATCATCTATGATGACCTGTCGAAACAGGCCGTGTCCTATCGTCAGATGTCGCTGCTGCTGCGCCGCCCGCCGGGCCGCGAAGCCTATCCGGGTGACGTTTTCTACCTCCACTCCCGTCTGCTGGAACGTTCGGCGAAGCTGAACGAAGATTTCGGTGCCGGCTCGCTGACCGCTCTGCCGGTTATCGAAACCCAGGGTGGTGACGTTTCGGCCTTTATTCCGACCAACGTGATCTCGATCACCGACGGTCAGATCTTCCTGGAAACCGAACTGTTCTATCAGGGCATCCGTCCTGCTGTGAACACCGGTCTGTCGGTTTCGCGTGTGGGCTCGTCGGCTCAGACCGACGCGATGAAATCGGTTGCCGGTCCGGTCAAGCTGGAACTGGCTCAGTATCGCGAAATGGCGGCCTTTGCACAGTTTGGTTCCGACCTCGACGCCGCAACCCAGCAGCTGCTGAACCGCGGTGCGCGCCTGACCGAGCTGATGAAGCAGCCGCAGTACTCGCCGCTGACCAACGCGGAAATCGTCTGCGTCATCTTCGCGGGCACCAACGGTTACCTCGATAAGATCGACGTGTCGGATGTTGGCCGCTACGAGACTGGCCTGCTGGCGCATCTGCGCGGCAAGCACGCTGACCTGCTGAAGTGGATCACCGACGAAGATCCGAAGATCAAAGGCGACGCGTCCGACAAACTCAAAGCAGCGATCGACGAATACGCCGCGACCTTCGCTTGATAGGAGGTTCCGATGCCTAGTCTGAAGGACCTTAAAAACAGGATCGAGTCGGTCAAATCGACCCGCAAGATCACCAAGGCCATGCAGATGGTCGCGGCCGCAAAACTGCGCCGCGCCCAGGAATCTGCCGAAGCCTCGCGCCCTTATGCCGAGCGGTTCAATGCCGTGATGGCCGGGCTGGCGGCGTCGGTCGGGGGCAGCGACAGCGCCCCCAAGCTGCTCCGTGGTACGGGCAGTGATGATGTCCATCTGCTGGTTGTGTTGACAGCTGAACGCGGCCTGTGTGGCGGCTTCAACTCGAACATCGCCAAGCTGGCCCGCCAGAAGGCGGAAGAGCTGCGCGGCAAGGGCAAGACGGTCAAGATTCTGACCGTCGGCAAGAAAGGCCGCGACGCGCTCAAGCGTGATTTTGGCGATCTGTTCGTTGGGCATGTGGACCTGAGCGAGGTCAAGCGTCTGGGTTATTCCAACGCGCAGGACATCGCAAAGGACATCCTGTCCCGCTTCGACGGGGGCGAGTTCGACGTTGCCACGATCTTCTACTCGAAGTTCGTCAACGTTGTGACCCAGATCCCGACGGCACAGCAAGTCATCCCCGCCTCGTTCGAGGAATCGGAAGGTGACGACAGCGGTGCCATTTTCGACTACGAGCCCAGCGAAGAGGCCATTCTGGCCGACCTGCTGCCCAAGGGGGTTGCGACCGCGATCTTCTCGGCTCTGCTCGAAAACGGAGCGTCTGAACAGGGCGCGCGGATGTCCGCAATGGACAACGCGACACGCAACGCGGGTGAGATGATCGACAAGCTGACGATCCAGTTCAACCGCTCGCGTCAGGCCGTGATCACCAACGAGCTGATTGAAATTATTTCCGGCGCCGAGGCGCTGTAGAGACAAACCGGAGACGAAACATGGCGAATGCAAAAGGCAAAGTCACACAGATCATCGGGGCCGTCGTCGACGTGCACTTCGAAGATCAGCTGCCTGAAATTCTGAACGCGCTGGAAACCACCAACAATGGCAAGCGCCTGGTGTTGGAAGTTGCTCAGCACCTGGGTGAAAACACTGTCCGCACCATCGCGATGGACGCGACCGAAGGTCTGGTCCGTGGTGAAGTGGTCACCGACACCGGTGCACCGATCTCGGTTCCGGTTGGCAACGCCACCCTGGGCCGCATCCTGAACGTGGTCGGCGAGCCGATCGACGAAAAAGGCCCGGTTGAGGCAACCGAAGCGCGCGCGATCCACCAGCCCGCACCGACCTTTGCCGAACAGTCGACCGAGTCCGAAGTTCTGGTCACCGGCATCAAGGTGGTTGACCTGCTGGCCCCTTACGCCAAAGGCGGTAAGATCGGCCTGTTCGGCGGCGCCGGCGTTGGTAAAACCGTTCTGATCATGGAACTGATCAACAACATCGCAAAAGTGCACTCGGGCTTCTCGGTGTTTGCGGGTGTTGGTGAACGGACCCGTGAAGGCAACGACCTGTATCACGAGATGATCGAATCGAACGTGATCAAGCCGGACAACCTGTCGGAAAGCCAGGTGGCCCTGGTTTACGGTCAGATGAACGAGCCTCCGGGTGCGCGTGCGCGTGTTGCTCTGACCGGTCTGACTCTGGCCGAGCAGTTCCGCGACCAGTCCGGTACCGACGTTCTGTTCTTCGTCGACAACATCTTCCGCTTTACACAGGCGGGTTCCGAGGTGTCGGCTCTGCTGGGTCGTATTCCGTCCGCCGTGGGCTACCAGCCGACACTGGCTACCGACATGGGTGCCCTGCAGGAACGCATCACCTCGACAAAGGCCGGATCGATCACTTCGGTGCAGGCGATCTACGTGCCTGCGGACGACTTGACCGACCCTGCGCCGGCAACCTCGTTTGCTCACTTGGATGCGACCACCGTTCTCAACCGTGCGATCTCGGAAAAGGGTATCTACCCGGCGGTTGACCCGCTCGACTCGACCTCGCGCCTGCTCGACCCGGCCATCGTCGGCGAAGAGCACTACAAGGTTGCGACCGACGTTCAGCAGATCCTCCAGCGCTACAAGTCGTTGCAGGACATCATCGCCATCCTCGGCATGGACGAACTGTCGGAAGAGGACAAGCTGACCGTGGCCCGTGCCCGTAAGATCGAACGCTTCCTGTCGCAGCCGTTCGACGTGGCCGAGGTCTTCACCGGCTCGCCGGGTGTTCAGGTTCCTCTGGATGTCACCATCTCGTCGTTCAAGGCCGTTGTGGCTGGCGAATACGATCACCTGCCCGAAGCAGCCTTCCTGATGGTTGGCGGCATCGACGAAGTGATCGCCAAAGCCGAAAAAATGGCAGCAGCAGCCGCCTAAGGAGTATCCCTGATGGCAAACACGATGCATTTCGACCTCGTCAGCCCCGAGCGGAGCCTTGCTTCGCTCGAGGTCACCGCGGTCCAGATTCCCGGCGCGGACGGGGACATGACGGCGATGCCCGATCATGCCCCCACCATCACAACGCTGCGCCCCGGTCTGCTGAAGGTTGAGGCACCCGAAGGGTCCAGCGAATACCTGGTCACCGGCGGGTTTGCCCAGATCAACGGCGACAGCCTGTCGGTTCTGGCCGAAAAGGCGGTTCCGGTTTCGGAAATCACCCGTTCGCATATGGACGAGCTGATTGCCGAGGCACGCGCCTCGCACGAAGCGGCAAAGGGCGGCGACGACATGTCGATCGTCGACGAAGCCGCCAAGCTGCTGGCCGATATGGAAGCTCTTGGGACACATATGAGCCTATAATTGGCTTAACAGTGGAAAATTGGAATGGCCTCGCAATTGCGGGGCCGTTTTTTTGTCGTGCTTTTGCCAGAAAGCCGGGGTAAGTTGCGGAAATTCAAGTATAATGATGAATACATGAAAAAATTTCTGACCCATCCCATTGGCATCGATCAGGGTGAAAGTGTTCTGTTTTCGGAATTTGCCGAAGGCGGGGACATGTGGACTGGCGAAGGCCCCCGCGAACGCCGGAAACCCATCCAATTCAAGGGCACGTTTCTTAGCCCGCCCATGGTTCAGATCGGGATTTCCCTTTGGGATGTCGACACATCATCAGCCCTGCGCGCCGAGGTTCAGGCAGAAAATATCACCTCGGAAGGGTTCGAAGCGGTGTTTCGGACATGGTCCGACACGCGGATTGCCCGGATCCGGATCAGTTGGACCGCGTTCGGAGAGGTGGCGCATCCAGACGACTGGAACATTTCCTGATCCGGGGCTTGCAGGACAGGCGCGGGGCTCAGTCGTCCTGCGCTTCGATCATGTCGACCCGTGTGGCGTGGCGGCCGCCTTCGAATTCGGCCCCCAGAAACGCATCCACAATATCCAGCGCCTGACCTTCGCCGACAACGCGCGCGCCAATCGACAGCATGTTGGCATTGTTGTGCTGGCGGATCATCCGCGCAGAAAACGCATCCGAACAGACACCGCAGCGAATGCCGGGCACCTTGTTTGCGGCCATCATGATGCCCTGACCCGTGCCGCAGAGGATAATGCCCAATCCGCAATCCCCCGAAGCCACGGCCAGTGCCGCGGCCTTGCCGTGTTTGGGGTAATGGGTGCTTTCAGGGGTCGTCGGGCCGATATCGACCACGTCCCAGCCTTGCTGCGCGATGTGGTTGGCCACAGCCTGACGCAGCTCGATTGCCGCGTGGTCGCTGGAAAGAACAATGCGTTTGTTGCCAGTCATGGAGATCGGTCCACTTGTGTCGCTGATCGCGCACATGGGTCAGGCTTGTGCGCAATCGGTGGTTCAAAAAGAAAAGGACGACACATCCTGTCGCCCCGTCCAAACTCAATCCATCTGGTACATGGATTCGTAGATCGGTGTCAGCGTCTTGTCTTCGAACAGGGATGACACGCTGGTTCCGTTCCAGATGTTCAGGATCGCCTGCGTAAAGATAGGCGCGGTCGGAACAATGCGGATGTTCTTGGCGCCCAAAATCTCTTTGGTCGGCTGGATGGTGTCGGTCAGCACCAGCGACTTCATCACCGAATTTGTCACCCGTTCCACCGCAGGGCCGCTCATGACGCCATGCGTGATGTAGGAATGAACCTCTTTCGCACCGTTATCCAGCAGCACCTGCGCCGCCTTGCACAGCGTTCCGGCGGTGTCGCACATGTCGTCCACGATCAGACAGATCTTGTCCTTCACATCCCCGATCACGGTCATCTCGGCGACTTCGCCCGCTTTCTCGCGGCGCTTGTCCACGATCGACAGAGGGGCGTTGATCCGCTTGGCCAGTTCGCGCGCGCGGGCCACGCCGCCCACGTCGGGTGAAACCACCATGATTTCATCCAGATTTCCCTTGAACTGATGCTTCACATCCAGCGCAAAGATGGGCGAGGCATAAAGGTTGTCCACGGGCATATCGAAAAAACCCTGAATCTGGGCCGCGTGCAGGTCCATTGTCAGGATCCGTTCGATCCCGGCCCCGGTCAGCATGTTGGCCACCAGCTTGGCGCTGATGGGCGTGCGGGCCTTGGTGCGACGGTCCTGACGGGCGTACCCGAAATACGGAATCACGGCGGTGATCCGCTGCGCGGACGACCGGCGCAGAGCATCTGCGATGATCAACAGTTCCATCAGGTTGTCATTGGCCGGGTTCGAGGTCGGCTGGATAATGAACATATCCTCGCCGCGCACATTCTCGAACACTTCGACGAAAATCTCACCGTCGTTGAACCGTTCGACACGCGCATCGACCAGACCCTGATCAACGCCTCGGTACAGGCTCATGCGGCGTGCGATGGCTTGGGCAAGCGGAAGGTTGGCGTTCCCAGCGATAAGCTTGGGTTCGTGAAGTGTCGGCATCGGCTGAGGTCCCCGGGCAGCAATGGCAATGTGACAGAATCGTGATGTTGACACCGCTTAGCATGGCCTTACCGTCCCGCAAAGGTAACGCAGCGGAGAAAGTGCACATGACCCAGATTGACTACTTTTTTGCGACACTCTCGCCCTATTCCTATCTGGCAGGGATGCGGCTGGAAGAAATCGCGGCAAAACACGGCGCCACGATCAACTATAAACCGCTGGACATTATCGCCCTGTTCGCGCGCACCGGGGGAACCCCTCCGAAAGACCGGCATATCTCTCGTATCGAATACCGCGCACAGGAGCTGCTGCGCCAATCCAAGAATCTGGGGATGGAGTTCAATCTGAAACCCGCGCACTGGCCGACCAACATGGCCCCGTCATCTTATGCGGTTATTGCCGCGATCAAGGACGGCTCGGGCGATGTGGGCAAGCTGAGTCATTCCTTCCTTCGCGCCTGCTGGGCCGAGGAAAAGGATATCGCACAGGACGATGTTATCCGCGAATGTCTGACGCAAGCCGGGTTTGATCCCGGTCTGGCAGACAGCGGCTTGCTGGTGGGGGCAGAAACCTATGCCGCCAACCTAGAGGAAGCCGTGGACCGGGGTGTCTTCGGCGCACCGTTCTATATCACGCCCGACGATCAGCGGTTCTGGGGTCAGGACAGGCTGGACGATCTGGACCGGCATCTGGCCAAGATGAACGGGTGACGGTCAGGGCCGTGATGCAATCCGTTTTCGTCAGGCACTTGGGTGAGGGGGAGCGGAAACTGCTCGCCCTCCATTGCACGATTGCGCATTCCGGTGCCTGGTCTGGTTTGGCCAGTGCGCTGGATGGCTGCGCGTCATTTATTGCCCCGGATATGTTGTCGCATGGGCGCAGCCCGGATTGGGACGGGCAGGGTGATTTCTTTGTCGCAGTGACCAAACCCGCCCTGGCTGAATTGACCGAACCCATGGATGTAATCGGGCATTCCTTTGGGGCGATGATCGCGCTCAGGCTGGCGATCGAACATCCCGACCGCGTGCGCAGCCTGATCCTGATCGAACCCGTGTTCTTTGCAGTTGCAAAACAGGATGCGCCGCTGTTGTTCGAACAGCACGAACGGGACTCCGAGCCGGTCAATGCGGCCTTCGCATCTGGTGACAAGGTTTTGGCGGCGCGCCTGTTCAACAGGGCGTGGAGCACGAAGATCAGCCCCAAATGGCCTGATTTGCCCGAACGCACGCGGGCAAATATGGTGCGTGGAATCGATGCGGTTCCGGCTGTGCAGCCTGTGCTCTACGATGATCAGGCAGGGTTGCTTGACGCCGATCAGCTTCGGCGTGCATCGATGCCGACCCTGCTGCTGAGCGGGTCAGAGACGCCGCCGGTGATCCACGCGATTTGCGCAGGGCTGAAACGGCGCCTGCCTGATGCACGCCATGAACGCATCAACGGCGCAGGGCACATGCTGCCGATTTCACACCCTGATGAAACCGGCGCTTTGCTGCGGGCGTTCTGGCAGGCCAACGCCCCGTTAGGCGTTAAAGCAGATTGAGAAACTGATCGATCTCCGCCGCTCCGATGGACCAGTCGCAAACCAGCCTGCACGCGAGGTTTTCGTTTTCATCCTCGCCGTCCAGCTCTGCCCCCCAAAGGTGATAAACCGCGCCGGCCTCATGCAGCTGCTTGTGCTTCGCGCGTGGGAATGAGGCAAAGATCATATTGGCCTGCGGTTCGTGCAGAAACGCGGCCCCCTTGGCGCGCAAACCCTCGGCCAAGCGGGCGCAGTTGTCATTGGCCTGACGTGCCATCTTCAGCCACAGGTCGTCTTCCAGATAGGCCGCCATCTGAGCGGACAGATAGCGGTGCTTGGAAAACAGATGCGCCCCGCGCTTGCGCCGCAGCTCAAACTCCCAGGCTTTGCTTTCATCAAAGAACACCACCGCCTCGACACCCATCAGACCGTTCTTGGTGCCACCAAAACTGACAGCATCCACACCTGCTTTCCACGTCATATCCGCCGGGGAACAGTTCAGCGCAACCAACGCGTTGGTAAAGCGCGCGCCGTCCAGATGTACAGGCAGGCCGTACATCTTGGCGACCCCGCACAGGGCCTGCAACTCTGCCAGCGAATAAACCGATCCGCGCTCGGTCACTTGTGTGATCGACACGGGTCCGCGCTGCGGCCCATGTACGCCGCGTGTTTCTTCACCCAGAATTGACCCGCGCAGCGCCTCAGGGGTCATCTTGTCTCCGCCCGGAACCAGGGTCAGCTTGGCGCCGCTGTAAAACTCCGGTGCGTTGCATTCGTCCTCGTGGATATGCGCGACTGGGGAACAGAAAACCGTTTCCCAAGGCTTTGACAATGTTGCAAGGGCCAGAGAATTCGCGGCTGTCCCCGTCGCCACCAGATAGACCGCAGCACCCGGAGCCTCGAAGATGCTGCGGATACGGTCGCGCACCTCGTTCATCAGCGTATCCGCACCATAGGCCATCTGATAGCCCTGATTGACCTCGGCCAGCCTGGCCATGACCTGCGGATGAACCGGCCCGGAATTGTCAGACGCGAAATGCATCAGCTTGGCTCCTCGATTATGTAATCTTCCCACTCTTCCATGGGTGTCTCAAACTCGGACACTGTGCGCCCCTGAACCGAGACCCCGGCGGCATGCACACTGTCCGCTGTACCAGATATCAACGGGTGCCAGTCGTAAAGCGGTTTGCCTTCCCACAGCAACCGATACGCGCAGGTTTGTGGCAACCAATAGGCATGTTCGTCGATATTGTCGGGGGTCATGACGATGCATTCGGGCACGAATTGATGCCGGATGTCGTATTGTACGCAGCGGCAGCTTTCGTCATCCAACAGGCGGCACGCGACGCAGGTCAGGGCAACCTCGCCCGTGTCTTCATCTTCCAGCTTGTTCAGGCAGCATTTGCCGCAGCCATCACATAACGCCTCCCACTCGCGCTGGTTCATTTGGCGCAGGGGTTTGCGCTCCCAAAACCGGGCAGGCAGGCCCGTGCGTTCAATCGGATCAACACTCATAGGGTGGTCAATATACCGCGGGCCTGTTTGCAGTCGGCATCCATCTGCGTGATCAGACTCTCCAGCCCGTCAAATGTCATCTCGGGGCGCAGAAAGTCGATCAGACCCACCGACAGCGTCGCCCCGTACAGATCGCCCGAAAAGTCGAACAGGAAGGTTTCGATATTGGGCACCTGGCCGTTAAACATCGGACGTACCCCGATCGAGGCCGCGCCGTGATAGCTGCCTTTATGCGGCCCATCCAACACGTCCACCAATACGGCGTAGACACCGAACTTTGGCGGGTGCAGCCCTTCGATGGACATATTCGCGGTGGGAAAGCCCAACTCGCGCCCGCGCTGTTCGCCCCCGATCACTTCGCCTTCGATCCGGTGCCAGTGTCCCAGCATCGCGGCTGCGTCCCGTGGTCGGCCGTCGCTCAGCGCGGTGCGAATGGCGGTTGAGGACACAACGTTTTCCGACCGTTCCATCAAAGGCGCAATCGTCACGCCGAACCCCATGTCCCGCCCGAACCGCACCAGATCCTGCGCCGTGCCGCTGCGGCCCTTGCCAAAGCAGAAATCGGCCCCCACCACGACATGCGACAGGCCCAGCCCGTCGCAGATCACGTTGCGTGCAAACTCTTCCGGCGATAGCCCTGCCAGCGCGGCGTTGAACGGCAGTTCATACAGCTTCTCTACGCCCAGCTTTTCCAGCCGGTGCGCCCGCGCATTGCCCCGCATCAGGCGGAACGGAGGCGTGTCCGGCGCAAAATACTCCCGCGGATGCGGCTCGAAGGTCAACACACCCAGCGGCGCGTCTGGCGCAGCATTACGGGCCAGTTCGATGACCGACTGGTGCCCCAAATGAACGCCGTCGAAATTCCCGATTGCCACGCTGGCGCCGCGATCTTCTGGCTGGACGAACTGGATATCCCGGATGATGTGCATAGACGATTGCGTAGCGGCGCGAGTCAATTTGTTCAAGCGGCAGTTTGAATTCCAAGAATGCGATCCTGCGAATGAGCTTTGAACATTTCGCTTGGCCGGGAAAATGCACGAGGCCAATCCAAGTATTTCAGACCAGGCGTCTCCAACCGCTTGATTCAAAAAAAACTCCGGGTTTAGACTGAAAATCCGGTCCCTGGATTAAGGCGCACCGGATCAAAGCCCGGCCAGGTTCGAACGAACCCAGCACAGGAGGCAGACCCATGTACCGAATGCGACTGTTCGCGATTCGTCATGCCCGCACTTTCGAGTGGATCTATAAATGTGTCGAACGCGGCATGGTCGCGATGGACCCGCTATTTGCAAAGATCGGATATAACCGCGTCGAACGCCCCATTGCACTGGTCGAGAAGGGCGTCAAAACCCTGTTGTTCGATTGCAAGATGTGCGGGCAATGCGTGTTGTCATCCACCGGAATGTCCTGCCCGATGAACTGCCCAAAGCAATTGCGCAATGGCCCATGTGGCGGCGTACGTCCCGGCGAGTTCTGTGAGGTGAAGCCGCATATGAAATGCGTCTGGGCCCTGGCCTGGAACGGAGCCAGCCGTATGCGGGACGGAGCCGACAAGATAAAAGAAGTTCTTCCGCCGGTGGAGCACACGTTGAAAGGCTCGTCATCCTGGTTGCGGGTCAGTCGCGAGATTGCAGCGCACGAGCGCGAGACCCGGGATGCTGCCCGATTGGCGCTGGCCGAGGCATTCCCCGAAGCGCGCGAGAATGAACCTTCTGCGGCACCACTGGCCGCCGAACCACCCAACGCGATAAACCGGGAACTGAAGAAATGAGTGATACCCATCGCAACGAGGTGGAGCCGATTGGCTATGTTCCGGTTCCCCAAGGACATGTGTCGCACAGCCGGTTGGAAAAGGTACTCCGTTCAGGCCGTTTCGCAGTCACCGCCGAGTTGAACCCACCCGACAGTGCCGACCCCGAGGATGTTTATCAGGCGGCCCAACCGCTTGGCGAAGTGGCTGACGCGATCAATGCAACCGATGCTTCGGGCGCGAACTGCCATATGTCCTCGATTGGGATTTGTGCCTTGCTGACGCGCGCGGGTTATTCTCCGGTCTATCAGATTTCCTGCCGCGACCGGAACCGGATTGCCATTCAGGGCGATGTTCTGGGGGCTGCGGCGTTGGGCGTCAGTAACGTGCTGTGCCTGACCGGCGACGGCGTCGGCGTCGGGGATCAGCCGGGGTCAAAACCGGTATTCGATTTCGATTCCCTGACCCTGTTGCGGACGATCCGCACGATGCGCGATCAGGGAATGTTCCTTTCTGGTCGTAAGATCACGCGCCCGCCGCAACTGTTCCTTGGTGCTGCCGAAAACCCCTGTATCCCGCCTTATGACTGGCGACCTGATCGTCTGGCAAAGAAGGTTGAGGCCGGGGCCGAGTATATTCAGACCAATTACATCTACGACATTCCGCTGTTCGAGAAATTCATGGCGCGGGTGAGGGATGCGGGGCTGGACAAGAAAGTGTTCATCATCGCGGGCGTCGGCCCCATCGCGTCAGCGCGTGCGGCACGCTGGATGCGCAGCAATGTTCCCGGCATTCACATCCCCGATCAGGTCATCGAGCGGATGGAGAAAGCCGAAAAGCCAGCTGACGAGGGCAAGAAGATCTGTATCGAACTGATCCAGCAGATCCGCGATATCGCGGGGGTGTCCGGCGTTCATGTGATGGCCTACAGGCGCGAACACGTGGTGTCAGAGATCATTCTGGAATCCGGTGCGTTGAAAGGGCGAAAACGCGCCCGCCCATCCTGAAAGGCACAGGCAAAAAACAGCGTCCAAACAAAAAAGGCGCCGGTCGGGCGCCTTTTGCATGGATGTGTTCGCCGATCAGTCAAACTTGCGCGACGGGGCCAGTACCATGGCTTCACCGATCAGAACCTTCTTACCCTCGACCGAGCAATGGCAATCCAGTTTGACGCGACGCTTGGAAAAGTCGATGTCGATAACTTTGACCTCGGCGTAAACCATGTCACCGGGGCGCACGGGGGCCAGGAACTTCAGTGACTGCCCCATATAGACCGTGCCATGGCCCGGCAGTTGTTCGCCAATCACGGCCGAAATCAGCCCAGCTGTCAGCATCCCGTGCGCGATGCGCCCTTCGAAGATTGTATCGCGGGCATAATCATCATCCAGATGCACCGGATTCCGGTCTGTCGAGATCTGCGCAAACATCTCGATATCTTCGTCCGTCACCACTTTGCGCAGGTGGCGGGACATGCCCATTTCGATGTCTTCGATACAGATCGTTCCGCGTGGAAGATTGTCCAACATGTTGCCCTCACTCGAAATCGACCGAGAAAGAAAAAACCACTATCCGGCCTAGGTTGGCAACTTTATTACTTCGCAGTTGCAGAAAATCAAGTCTTTTCTTGCTATCTCAATCGACCGATTGTGTAGGTCGGGTTGATCTTTTCCCTTTCGATATAAGCTGTTAGGGATTCGTGATCCGGATGGTGCGACGTTTTTGTCTCGGCCGCCGCCAGCCCGCCCGAAATGAACAGGGAATCAATGCCTTCACCCATGCCCCCCAGAATGTCCGTATGGGGGCCGTCGCCGATCACCAGAATGTCGCTATCCGGGATATCATGGCCCAGTTCCTGCAACCTGCGGCGCGCCAGATCGTAGATCGGCGGGTGCGGTTTGCCGAAATACAGGCTCTCGCCGCCCATCTCGGTATAGAGCTTTGCCAAAGCGCCGGCACACCATTCGCGCACCTCGCCGCGATCGACAACAATATCGGGGTTTGCGCATAGCAGCTTCATGCCCATCTGCTTGGCATAGAGGAAATCGGGGCGGTTCACGTCCGGGTCAGCCATCGGATCAAAGGGACCACAGCAGACGATCCCTTCGGCCTCTCTTAGCGGGACGCGTTCGATATGGATCGGGTGGTGCAGCAGTTTCAGTGGCTCGAAAAAGCCTGCATCGCGCTGCCATTCTCCCATGAAGTAAACCTTGTGCCCGACAGCGCCACGGAACATCGCCGACCGCGCGGAATCGCCGCTGGTGGCAATGGTGTCATAGGCATCTGCGGGAACATTGAACTGCATCAGTTGCTCGGCCACACCCGCGCGGGGTTTGGGCGAGTTCGTGACCAGCACGACAAGCCCCCCGTCCGCGCGATAGGCCTGAAGGGCTGCGACAGCTTCGGGATAGGCCGTGATTCCGTTGTGAACGCACCCCCACAGATCGACAAACAACGCTTTGTAGCGGGCAGAGATTTCGGACAGCGCGTGAACGATCTGGGTCATATGTGGCCTCAAGCTGAAACTGCACGAGCCTTATGACCGATTGGCAAGGGATTGGCCACCAATCGATAGGTGGCCACCCTGTATTTCATCTGTCGGGTACAGGTCTGCCCAAGCGCAATGCCAAAGGCGCAGACTCAGGACTAATAATGCGAGGCCTGTTTTACTCAGAACGACAGACCCCGCGTGTTTCTTCAGACCTTCAGGTTCGGAATGATCTGCTTTTTACGGCTCATGATGCCCGGCAGAACCACGGCGTCGCCTTCGACGGATGCACCAAAGCTTTTCTCGGCAACGGTTTTGACCAGATCGTTGGGCACCAGCAGGGTGGCTTCCTCGTTCAGGATATCGACGACGAACAGCAGCACCTGGTCGACACCGTCTTCCTTGGCGACATCCACCATCGAACCCGCCAGGCTTGCCTTGCGGTCCAGAATGACGCCCGGCGCAGTGGTTTCCAGAACCGAGACGCGGAATTTGGTGCCATCGACCTCGTATTCCTTGCTGTCCATGCGGATCAGTTCGGCATCCGAGAAGGACGAGACATCCGATTTCGCCGCAAACATGTCTGCCGCGTAAGCCGAGATATCCAGCTCCAGCTCGGCTGCCAGCCGCTCAGCAACCGCGCGGTCATGGGGCGTGGTGGTGGGCGAGCGGAATTCCAGCGTGTCCGACAGGATGCAGGTCAGTGCCGCGCCCTTGATGGCATCGGGCATCTTGGCCGCATCGTCGCCCATCAGGTCGACCATGATGGTGGCCGTGCAGGCCAGCGGGCGCACGGTGATGTCGATCGGGCCTTTGGTTTCCAGACCACCGACCAGCTTGTGGTGGTCGATGATGGCGCGGATGTCAGCGTCATTGACGTTGGCGGGCAGTTCGGCAGGGTTGTTGGTGTCGACGATAACCACCGGAGTGTCCGCTGCCAGATCGTCCAGGATGCGTGGTTTGGGCAGATCCCAGTTGTCCAGCATGAACGCCGCTTCGGTGTTGGGCTCGCCCAACAGCACGGGCTCGGCCTGCACACCTTTGATTTCGTTGAGGTACCACGACCACAGGATCGGCGAGCCTGTGGAATCGGTGTCGGGGGATTTGTGACCAAATACGAGCGTTGTCATGTCAGCGTCCTGCGGAATGGAAATTTGCGCGCCTTATAGGGCGGACAAACGCCCTTGTCACGCCACAGCAGCCCGTCTGCGACGCTTGGTCTGAAAACCGCTGAACCAGCTTAGAAAGCGGCGCGTGTCAGCGTGTATCCGGCCTGCTCCAGCTGGTTCAGCAAACCGTGATCATCACTCAGATGACCTGCGCCGACCGCGATCACTGCCGTCTGATCCGTGATGGCCAGAATATGCTCCATCCACAGGGCATTCCGTTGGACAAGCATTTGCTGCTCGAACCCGTTCCATTCCTCATCGAAGACGTCCCGGCTCAGCCCGGATTCTTCGAACCCCTGCAGGCGGGCAAATTGTATGATCTCGGCGTGCTTTTCTTCCAGATATCCATTGGCCATGGTGGCCAGTTGATCGTTGCTTCCCATCATCGCCCCGGACAGGCGCACCAGTGACTCGACCTGCTGTTCCAGCGGGTGACTGTCGAACATGGCGATCAGGTCGTCGATACGTTCCAGCGAGTGTTGCGGAATGCCGTTTTCTGCGGCCAGATCGTTCAGGCGGGCGTCCATGCCGTAGGTCCCGTTCGGATCTTCCATCATGCAGGGCGGGATGCTCAGCATCATGCTCAAGAACCACGGTCGCATTTTGGCCGCCATCCAGCCGGGAATGCCGCGCTGGTTCAACGCGGTCGAGAATGCGGCCCAGTCTTCATCTCCCATCAGGTCGATCAGGGTCGGCCCGGATGTGATCATTACAGCGTTGAGATTATTGGCCAGGTTTTTTTCGAATGCGTCCATGTCAGTCTGGGTGACTTCGAAATAGAACGCGTCAGCCTTGCTCAGGTCCGGAGACAGGCGTTCAACCACCTTTTCCATGCGTTCGTCATACGTGTGCAGGGTGCCAATGATGTGCAGAACCGTGTCATCCTTGCGCGCAATCCAGTGGTTGCCTTCCGGAAAGGGGATGTCCGCCACCGCGCGCTGCAACTCGGCCCGCGCGTCATCCGACAGCTGCGGGCGCAGGTCCTGCCCATCGCACGCAGCCGCAGCCGTGATCGGGGCCAGTAGAAAAGCAAGAAATGTCAGCAGGCGCATGAACCCATCCGGTGTTGTGTCATCAAGGTGTTCCAGACATAGCCATGCCTGCGACCCATGTTCAAGCAACCCGTCTGGTATTCCTCAACAATCTGCGTAGCATAGGCCCCATGAACCGCGAGCAGGACCTCTATCCCCCGATCAAGGCGCTTTTGGAGCGTCAGGGATACACCGTCAAAGGAGAAGTGGGCGCTGCCGATATCGTCGCGATGCGCGAAGACGAGCCGCCTGTGATTGTCGAGCTCAAGCTCAGGTTCACGCTGTCCCTGTTCCATCAGGCAATTGCCCGCCTGAAACTCACGGATCAGGTCTATATCGGGGTCAGCAAACCCACCGGGCGCACGGCCCGGCGGGCGCTCAGGGACAATCTGGCGCTGTGCCGCAGGCTTGGTCTGGGTCTGATCACCGTACGTACCGATGGCACGGTCGAGGTGCAATGCGATCCGGGGCCCTATGCGCCGCGCAAGAACAAGGCCAGGGCGGCGCGGCTGCTGCGCGAATTCGACCGGCTGGAGGGCGACCCCAATTCCGGGGGCGCGACACGTCATGGGATCGTGACGGCCTACCGCCAGGATGCGCTGAAATGCGCGGCCTTTCTGGCCGAACACGGCCCGGCCAAAGGGGCCGAGGTCGCCAGATCGGTGGGTGTTCCGGTCGCCACCCGGTTGATGCGGGAAAATCACTATGGCTGGTTCGAGAAGGTTGAAAAAGGTGTCTACGCTCTTACCTCTGAGGGAACAGACGGCTTAAAACACTGGGCCTACAGCTGGGAACAGGCCGACTAGGCCGTTCTCAAAAAAATCCCAAACACCTTGTTGACTCGGCGTTTTAGACTCCCTAGCTATGCGTCGTTATCACTCACACACACCGAGTGCTAACGCCTCGTCGAATGGCGAGGGGAGGATAAACAAAACTTTGAGCCCAAGGAGCTGCAAAGATGGCATTGAAACCGCTTCATGACCGTGTGCTGGTTCGCCGTACCGAAAGCGATGAAAAAACCGCAGGCGGACTGATCATTCCTGACAGCGCAAAAGAAAAGCCCAGCGAAGGCGAAGTCGTCGCAACCGGCGAAGGCGCGCGCAAGGACAGCGGCGAGCTGATCGCAATGGCGGTCAAGGCTGGCGACAAGATCCTGTTCGGCAAATGGTCGGGCACCGAGGTCCAGGTCGACGGCGAAGAGCTGCTGATGATGAAAGAAAGCGACATCATGGGGATCATCGAGTAAGCCCGCGCTTTCTCTGATCCTCCACTAAACACATTTTCTCAAGGAGAAACGACATGGCTGCAAAGGACGTCAAGTTCGACACCGATGCCCGCAACAAGATGCTGAAAGGCGTCAACATTCTGGCGGATGCTGTCAAAGTGACCCTGGGCCCCAAAGGCCGCAACGTGGTTCTGGACAAATCCTTCGGCGCACCGCGCATCACCAAAGACGGTGTTTCGGTTGCCAAGGAAATCGAACTGGAAGACAAGTTCGAAAACATGGGCGCGCAGATGGTGAAAGAAGTCGCCAGCCGCACCAATGACGAAGCCGGTGACGGCACCACCACCGCGACCGTTCTGGCGCAGGCCATCGTAAAAGAAGGCCTGAAGCAGGTTGCAGCGGGCCTGAACCCGATGGACCTGAAGCGCGGCATCGACCTGGCAACCGCCAAAGTTGTCGAAGGCATCCGTGCTGCTTCGCGCGAAGTCAAAGACTCGGCAGAAGTTGCTCAGGTTGGCACCATCTCGGCCAACGGCGAAGCTGAAATTGGCCAGCAGATCGCGGACGCGATGCAGAAGGTTGGCAACGAAGGCGTCATCACCGTCGAAGAAAACAAAGGTCTGGAAACCGAGACCGATGTTGTCGAAGGTATGCAGTTCGACCGCGGCTATCTGTCGCCTTACTTCGTCACCAACGCAGACAAGATGATCGCAGAACTCGACGACTGCATGATCCTGCTGCACGAAAAGAAACTGTCCTCGCTGCAGCCGATGGTTCCTCTGCTCGAGCAGGTGATCCAGTCGCAAAAGCCGCTGCTGATCATTGCAGAAGACGTTGAAGGCGAAGCGCTGGCAACTCTGGTTGTCAACAAACTGCGCGGCGGCCTGAAAATTGCTGCTGTCAAGGCACCGGGCTTCGGCGATCGCCGTAAGGCCATGCTGCAGGACATCGCAATCCTGACCGGCGGTCAGGTGATCAGCGAAGATCTGGGCATGAAGCTTGAGAATGTCACCATGGACATGCTGGGCACCGCCAAGAAGATCGAGATCAGCAAAGACGAAACCACCATCGTCGACGGTGCTGGCGAGAAAGCCGAGATCGAAGCACGTGTTGCTCAGATCCGCACCCAGATCGAAGAAACCTCGTCGGATTACGACCGTGAGAAGCTGCAGGAACGCGTTGCCAAACTGGCAGGCGGTGTTGCCGTTATCCGCGTCGGCGGCATGACCGAAGTTGAAGTGAAAGAGCGTAAGGACCGTGTGGACGATGCTCTGAACGCAACACGCGCAGCCGTTCAGGAAGGCGTCGTTGTAGGCGGTGGTGTTGCTCTGGTTCAGGCCGGTAAAGCACTGGAATCGCTGAAAGGCGCAAACGCTGATCAGGACGCAGGCATCAACATCGTGCGCAAGGCCATCGAAGCGCCGCTGCGCCAGATCGCCGAAAACGCAGGCGTTGACGGTGCGGTTGTTGCAGGCAAAGTGCGCGAATCTTCGGATCCGGCCTTTGGCTTCAACGCTCAGACCGAAGAATATGGCGACATGTTCTCGTTCGGCGTGATCGACCCGGCCAAAGTTGTCCGTACCGCTCTGGAAGATGCGGCATCGGTTGCCGGCCTGCTGGTCACCACCGAAGCGATGGTTGCAGACAAACCGCAAAAAGATGCACCTGCTGGCGGCATGCCCGACATGGGCGGCATGGGCGGCATGATGTAAGCACGTCGAATTCGCCTAAGCGAATTCCGACGACCCCTGACAGGCGTTTGGCTGCAAGGTCAGGCTGTCGAGAGGGGAAGCAAAGTGCTAACGGACGGGGTCGCCTTTTGGCGGCCCCGTTTCATTTCCGATGGCCGCAATGCGGCCATGCCTCCGGCGGGAGTATTTTGGAAAAGATGAAGGCTGGGCCGCGTGTGCCCGAATTGTGAGTGTCCAACGCGCCGCCAAGTCGGTATGTGGTTGAAATGCGACTGTTCCTTCTGACCGCCCTGACCATGTGCGCCTTTGCGGCGAACTCCATTCTGAACCGGCTGGCTATCGACAGCGCGTCCAGTGATCCTGCGGGGTTCGCCATTATTCGGGTTCTGGCGGGGGCGTTGGTTCTGGCTGCACTGGTGCTGCTGCGCAGAGGACATTTGCCCCTGCGCAACCGCAGGCGGTTTATCGGGGCGGGGTCGCTTTCCCTGTATATGATCGGGTTTTCCATTGCCTATCTGACGTTGGATGCAGGGCTGGGCGCGCTTATCCTGTTTGCCGTTGTGCAGATCACCATGTTCGCCGCCAACGCCCTTGCCGAGGTCAAACCCACCCGACGACAGCTGGCCGGGGCAGCGATTGCACTGGGTGGTCTGGCCTGTGTCCTGTGGCCCACAGGAACAGTGCAGGTCGATCCAACCGGAACCGTTTTGATGATTGCAGCCGGGATCGGCTGGGCAGCCTATTCACTGGCCGGGCGGTCCGAGCCTGATGCGTTGCAGGGCACGGCCGCAAATTTCATCGTCGCGCTGCCGGTGACCGCGCTGACCCTGATGGCCACAGGGGCAGAGTGGCACATGACCGGATTGGGCTATCTCCTTGCGGCCTTGTCAGGTGGCGTGACCTCGGGTCTGGGATACGCCTTGTGGTATCGCGTTCTGCCCCGGCTGGCACCTTCGACGGCGGCGGTCGTCCAGCTCAGCGTGCCGGTGATCGCGATTGTGGGCGGCGTGGTGCTGTTGGGGGAAAGCGCGGGTGTGCGGCTGCTTGTTGGTGCGGCACTGGTTTTGGGCGGTATCGCGCTGGCTGTCCTGCGACGTCAACGTGGGAAGGGCTTTTAACGCAGGCGTACAGGCTTTATCTGGCGGGTATGAGAATTCTGATCGCCCTGCTTTGTTGCCTTTTTCCCGCCGTGGCCAGCGCGAAATGCGTTGTCCTGCTGCACGGTCTGGCCCGGACCGAGGCGTCATTCAGCGTGATGGAGCAACTGTTCAAAGCGAATGGCTATTCCGTCGTGCGCCCCGGTTACCCATCGACCGAAATCGGTATCCCCGAACTGGCCGAACAAACCATCCCGCAAGCATTTGCAGCCTGCGGCAGTGACACCGTCAATGTCGTTGCGCATTCCATGGGTGGCATCCTGTTGCGATACTGGTTGCAGGACCACAGCCCTGAAAACATGGGCCGTGTCGTCATGCTGGGGCCGCCCAATCAGGGTAGCCAGCTGGTCGATGAACTCAGCGCGTGGGAGGTGTTCGGATACCTGAACGGCCCGGCCGGACTGCAACTGGGTACGGGCCCGGATGGTATTCCCAGCCGCCTGCCGCCCGTGGATTTCGAACTGGGGGTCATCGCAGGTTATCAGTCCCTAAACCTCGTGTTTTCATCTCTGATCGACGGTCCTGACGATGGCAAGGTGTCGGTCGAATCCACCAAGGTCGAAGGCATGGCCGATCATCTCGTCTTGCCGGTGACCCACACCTTCATGATGAACAACCCGCAGGTCATGGCACAGGCTTTGCACTTCATCGAATTTGGTCGGTTTGATCCCCAGATCACTTGGCTGGATGGTGTGATGGACGTAATAGACGAGATCTGCATCGGGCAGAATTGCTCGGAACCGGGGGCGGAGCCATCAGAATGACCACATTGGATCTGACATTGACCGGTGCCGAGGTTCTGCTCCCGGATGAAGGGCTGTCACGCGCGGAGCTTTCCATTGCAGGTGGGGTCATTCAGAAAGACGCAACCGGGCGGCGGATTGACCTGACCGGGTTTCTTGTTCTGCCAGGTATTGTCGACTTGCACGGCGATGGGTTCGAACGCCATATCGCCCCACGTCGCGGCGCGATGAAGCAGATGAATGAGGGCATTCTGTCGGTCGAGGCCGAACTGGCGGCCAACGGCATCACCACAGCCGTTCTGGCGCAGTTTTACAGCTGGGAAGGCGGCGTGCGCGGCCCGGACTTTGCCGCGCAGGTGTTTGCGGCCATCGCAGCGGTCAAGGGCAGCACGGTCACCGATCTGATCCCGCAATTGCGGTTCGAGACCAATATGCTCGCGGATTACGACGGGCTGGCCCGTCGCATCGCCGATTGGCAGGTGCTATACGTGGTCTTCAATGATCACCTGCCGCATGATCGTTTGGCACAGGGCAAGAAACCACCGCGCCTGACCGGGCAGGCATTGAAGGCCGGACGCAACCCAGAGGCGCATTTTGCGATGCTGCTCGACATGCACGCCCGCAAGGCTGAGGTTCCGGCGGCGCTAGAAGCGCTCTGTTCGGACCTTGCGGACATGGGCGTGCGTCTGGGCAGCCACGATGACGCAACTGCCGAGGCGCGCGCCTGGTGGCGCGGCCAAGGGGTGCGCATTGCCGAGTTTCCCGAAACGCTTGAAGCCGCCGAGGCCGCGCGCGCTGCTGGGGATCACGTCATTCTCGGCTCGCCCAATGTGGTCCGCGGTGGCTCGCATAAGGGCAACGCCAGCGCGGTAGAGCTGATTGCGATGGGGCTCTGTGATGCGCTGGCCTCGGATTACCATTATCCCAGTCCACGCCGCGCGGCGCTGATGCTGGTCAAAACCGGGCTGCTGGATCTCGCAGGGGCCTGGGCGCTGATCTCATCCGGCCCCGCGCGGGTGCTGGACTTGCAGGACCGGGGCACGCTTGCCGCGGGCAAACGCGCCGATCTGGTTATCCTTGATGCAACCACTCACCGGGTCGCCGCGACATTGGCGGGCGGGCGCGTCAGCTATATGTCAGGGGATATCGTGGCGCGCTTTGTGGGGTGAAACCAGACCGGCTTCACCTTTTTCCAAATACTCTCGCCGAAGGCATCGCGCCGCAGCGCGATATTCTACCGCATAATCCGGTTGAAATGTCCCATCTTGCGACCGGCCTTGACCTCGGCCTTGCCGTAAAGATGCAGCGCGACGTCCCGTTCGCGCGCCAGCTCGGGCACACGGTCCATATCGTCGCCAATCAGGTTCTCCATCACCACATCCGAGTGGCGCTGCCCGTCGCCCAACGGCCAACCCGCCACCGCGCGGATGTGCTGTTCGAACTGATCCACGGCGCAGCCATTCTGCGTCCAGTGGCCCGAGTTATGCACGCGCGGCGCGATCTCGTTCACGATCAGTCCGCCGGGTGTTACGAACAGCTCAACCCCCATGACACCAACATATTCCAGAGCGTTCAGGATATTGGCCGCCAGCAGGATGGCATCGGTGCGCTGGGCGGGGGACAGTCGGGCAGGGATGGTGGTGGTGTGCAGGATGCCATCGCGATGCACATTCTCACCCGGGTCGAAACAGGCCACCTGACCGTCCAGCCCGCGCGCAGCAATGATCGAAACTTCGTGCAAAAAATCAACGAACCCCTCCAGAAGGGCAGGCGCACCAGCCATATCGGCCAGCGCGGCCTCGGCATCCCGGGGGGTGCGCAATCTGGCTTGTCCTTTGCCGTCATAGCCAAAGCGGCGGGTCTTCAGGATGGCGGGCGTGCCGATTTCTTCGATGGCCGCATTCAGGCTGTCCAGATCGGTGATATCCGCAAACGGAGCCGTTTTCAGGCCAAGCCCCTGCAGGAACGTCTTCTCGTTCAGGCGGTCCTGACTGACCCTCAATGCCTCACGCCCGGGACGAATGGGGCGATGGGCTTCCAGAATATCCAATGCCTCGGTCGGGATGTTCTCGAACTCATATGTGATGACGTCCACCGCATCAGCGAAGGCCGTCAAGGCGTCGATATCGTCGTAGGCCGCTGTCGTAACCCGATCCGCAACCTGCCCGGCAGGCGGGTTTGCGCCCGGCTCGTAGATGTGGCTGACAAACCCCAGCCGAGAGGCCGCCACCGACAGCATCCGGCCCAGCTGGCCGCCACCCAGAATCCCGATCACTGCACCTTGGGCGAGCATCTCCGCCATCGTCAATTCTCCAAACGTTTTCCAATTGCGCCAAGCGCCGCTCTCAGCGCCTCATGCGCGCCCTGTTCGATCAGGGTGCCCGTCATTTGCAGGCTCAAAGTACCTTCGGTCGCCAAAGCGTCGCGCTCCTGTGCCAACCGCCCGGCTGTGCCTTTTTCCATCGCGGCGAGAAAACCCGCCATCAACTGCGTGGTATAGAACTCTGCCCCGTCCGCATCGCCGGTTACGTCACCCAGCCATTCGGCCCCGGTGGCCATCAGATCCAGAATGCCGGGAACCATGGCACAAATGGCAAAATGCGCGTTCAGCGCCACCTCATCCGCAACCTTGACCACGGGGTTTTCCGGCTCAAACAGCTCGGCCAGCAAGCGGTCATTGCCGAACGCCGCCATCGGACAGCCACCGGACTGCAAGAACCCCAGTGGGATGGTTTGGACGAAATCCGACGCAGGGGCGCAAAGCTTGGCCAAATCCTCGGCGGAAACGGCCGCCATAACCGACACAACCTGCTGATCAGCGCGAAAGGTCAGGGGGGCCAGAACCTCGGCCGCGATATGCGGGCGCAGGCACAGAAACACGATGTCCGAGGCGTCAATCACCGCTTGCGGCGGCGCGATAGTCACGCCCAGTTCGGCCTTCAGGGCGGCCGAGACCTCGGCGTTGCGTTCTGTCACGCTGATCTCATGCCCTTTGGCGGCCATCAGCCGCGCAATCGGCGCGGCGATATGCCCGGTGCCGATAAACCCGATCCGGCTCATCCCTGCGGTTCCTCGGGGATCGAGGCGGACAACGCGTCACGCCAGGCATCCAGCCGCGCGGCCAGGGCTTCATCCTGCAAGGCCAGAATGCCCGCGGCCATCAGGCCCGCATTGGCCCCGCCAGCGGACCCGATTGCCATGGTCGCCACGGGAAAGCCCTTGGGCATCTGCACAATGGAATACAGCGAATCCACCCCCGACAGGGCCCGCGTCTGCACAGGCACGCCGATCACCGGTACCCGTGTTTTCGAGGCCATCATACCCGGCAGATGTGCCGCGCCACCTGCGCCCGCGATGATCACCTGCAACCCGCGCGACACGGCGGTCTTGCCATAGTCCCACAACCGGTCCGGGGTGCGATGGGCCGAAACGATACGCGCCTCATAAGCGATGCCCAGTTCATCCAGAATATCTGCGGCTTCCTTCATCGTGGGCCAGTCCGACTGGCTGCCCATGATGATCCCCACTGTCACATCGCTCATCCGCTTACGTCCCCGCGCTCAGAAAGAGCGCGCACTATAGCCAAATCCGCTTTTGTGGCAATGCGGTACAGGGTGTTCAGGCAATGATATCGGGGGTCAGGCGGTCTTCGATCAGGCGGATGAAGTCTTTCAGGCGCAGTTTTTCCTTTTTCAGACGCCGAAGGGTCAACTGATCAGCCGTTCCTTTTTCATGCAGCGCCTCGATCGCTTCATCAAGGTCGCGGTGCTGGCGGCGGAAAACCTCCAATTCAACCCGCAGAACTTCATCGGTTTTCATCGAAAGGTCGGTGGGCGCGTTCATTGGCGACTCGGGCTTGTTGTGGTGCTTGCCCAACAAGATAGTGTGTCAGACGTTATCGCGCCAGACCTTGTGGACATCCTGGTTTCTTCCCATATTCTATAACAAGCGGTTGCCGGAACGGGACCGCGCACCACGTCGCTTTGACAATAAAGGACGAAAATACGTGTCGAAACTTACTCTTGGCTCATACCCGCATCTTTTGGGGTTCGAGCAGCTGGAACGCCTTCTGGAACGGTCTGCAAAGGCCGGTAATGAAGGATACCCGCCCTATAATATCGAACAGACCTCGGACTTTTCCTATCGCATCACCCTTGCCGTGGCCGGGTTCGCCGAAGAGGATCTGTCGATCACCATCGAGGATCGCCAACTGGTGATCCGGGGCCGTCAGCGCGACGACAGCGAGGGGCGCATCTTCCTGCACCGTGGCATCGCGGCGCGTCAGTTTCAGCGCATGTTCGTGCTGGCCGACGGGGTCGAGGTGGGCGAGGCGATTATGGAAAACGGTCTGCTGCATGTGGATCTGACCCGCGCCGTGCCGGAAACCGTGGTTCAGACAATCAATATACGGAAGGGGTAAGAGCTATGAATACACCGATTGAAATCAACACCGAAGGCAATCGTATCGTCTATGTGAAAACAGTCGACGTTGCCGATCTGCCGCGTGATCTGCGCGATCAGGCAGGTGATCTGGATCACCTTTATGCCGTGCACGATTCCGATGGGCAGCAACTGGCGCTTGTGGCCGACCGCAAGCTGGCTTTCGTTCTGGCCCGTCAGCACGACCTGTCACCTGTGGCCGTTCACTGAACGGCCCCTTAGCCCGGGCGGGGCTGAAACGTTGCCCGCAACACATGCGCATCGGCGAAACTGCCGCTTTTAATCTGTAACGGAGCCGACTGCATGAGCTGGTTTGAATTCGACTGGGTAGACGCCTTCACCAATCGTGCATTTGGCGGCAACGGTTGTGCCGTGGTCCATGGCGGCGCGGGTCTCTCGGCCGAGGTCTGCATGGCATATGTGCGCGAAACCTCTCTGGTCGAATGCACATTCACCGGCCCGTCCGACGTGGCCGACATCCGCGTCCGGTATTTTCTGGCCAGCCGTGAAATTCCCTTTGCCGGGCACCCGACGATTGCCACCGTAGCGGCGATGCGGTCGCGCGGTATGATCTCCGGCGATAATCTGACGCTGGAAACCGGCGCGGGTCTGGTTTCGATCGGATTGCAGGGCGACCAGATCGAAATGACGCAGGTCGCACCGCAATTTGGTGCGCATGTGCCTGCCGATCTGGTGGCAAAGGCGATCAGCCTGCCGCAAGAAGCCATCATCTCGCCACCCCGGATGGTTTCAACCGGCTTGCCCTTCTGTATCACCGTTCTGCGCGATCATGACGCGTTGCGCGCGGCCCGCCTGTCCGAGGGCGCGCTGCGGAAAGTGGCTGCGAGGGCAGGGTATTCCGGCTCGGATATGGCCGAGCCTTTCCTCGTGACGCTCCAAGGGGCCACCGATGCGGGCGATACGTTCTCGCGCCTGCTTATGGCCCCGCCCAGCCCGCCCGAGGATCCGTTTACCGGGTCCGCCACCGGGGCCATGGCGGCCTATCTGTGGAGATACGGGCTAATGACCAAAGACAGTTTCGTTGCGGAACAGGGTCACGATATGGGCCGCCCCGGTCAGGCCGTGGTCACGCGCGTTGGACCCGCCGACGCGATGACAGGGATCAGGGTTGCCGGTCAGGGGCATATCCTGATGCGCGGGCAGGTTGACCTGCCAGAGACCGCGCAATAAACGAACCGGCTCACACCCGGCGACGTCCCCAAACACCTCAGCCCCGTCAAAACAAAAACGGCCCCCGTAAACCGGAGGCCGCTTCGTTTCATTCATCAGATTCAGCCGGCTGCGATCAGGCCCATGCTTTCCAGCTTCAGCAACACCTGATGGGCGCAGTTGTCGACCTCGACATTCTCGGTCTCGACACGCAGCTCGGGGTTCTGAGGCACGTCATACGGGTCCGAGATGCCGGTGAATTCCTTGATCTTGCCCTCGCGGGCCAGCTTATACAGACCCTTGCGGTCGCGCCGCTCACACTCTTCGATGGTGGTCGCAACATGCACTTCGCAGAAGGCACCGAACTGCTCGATCTCTTCGCGCACCGCGCGGCGTGTGGTGGCATAAGGTGCGATCGGGGCGCAGATGGCGATGCCACCGTTCTTGGTGATCTCGGATGCCACATAGCCGATCCGGCGGATGTTCAGGTCGCGATGCTCTTTCGAGAAACCCAGTTCGGATGACAGGTTTTTTCGCACGATATCGCCATCCAGCAACGTGACCGGACGACCCCCCATCTCCATCAGCTTGACCATAAGCGCGTTGGCGATGGTGGATTTGCCCGAGCCCGAGAAGCCGGTGAAGAACACGGTAAAGCCCTGCTGGCTGCGTGGCGGCTTGGTCTTGCGCAGCTCGGCCACAACTTCGGGAAAGCTGAACCATTCGGGGATTTCCAGGCCCTCGGCCAGACGGCGGCGCAGTTCGGTGCCCGAGATGTTCAGGATCGTGACATTGTCCTTATCCAGAATCTCGTCATTCGGCTCGTATTGCGCGCGTTCCTGCACATAGACCATGTGTTTGAAATCGACCATCTCAACGCCGATCTCATCCTGGAACTGGCGGAACAGATCCTGCGCGTCATAGGGGCCATAGAAATCTTCACCGGCCGAGTTCTTGCCCGGGCCCGCGTGATCTCGGCCCACGATGAAATGGGTGCAGCCATGGTTGGCACGGATCAGCCCGTGCCAGACCGCCTCGCGCGGGCCTGCCATGCGCATCGCCAGATTCAGCAGGCTCATCGAGGTGGTGGATGCGGGATACTTGTCCAGTACCGCCTCATAGCAGCGCACGCGGGTAAAGTGGTCCACGTCGCCGGGCTTGGTCATGCCGACGACCGGGTGGATCAGCAGGTTGGCCTGCGCTTCCTTGGCAGCGCGGAAAGTCAGCTCCTGATGCGCACGGTGCAAGGGGTTGCGGGTCTGGAAGGCCACGATCCGGCGCCAGCCCAGCTTGCGGAAATAGGCGCGCAGCTCGTTCGGCGTATCGCGGCGACCGCGGAAGTCATAGTGAACAGGCTGCTGGATGCCCACGACAGGGCCACCCAGATAGACCTTGCCCGCCACATTGTGCAGATAACTCACAGCCGGGTGGGCATCGTCATCGGCACCAAAAACCTTCTCGGCCTCGCGGGCCTTGTTCGGGGTCCAGCGGTCAGTGACCGTCATGGTGCCCAGAATCACGCCTTCCTGATCGCGCAGCGCGATATCCTGACCCAGTTCGATCTTGTCCGCAAAATCTTCGCTGACGTCCAGCGTGATGGGCATCGGCCAAAGCGTGCCATCAGCCAGACGCATGTTTTCGACGACATTGTCGTAATCGGCTTCGCTCAGGAAACCTTTGAGCGGGTTGAAACCGCCATTCATCAGCAGTTCCAGATCACAGATCTGGCGCGGGCTCAGATCCCAGCTGGTCAGGTCGGCGGCTTCGACCTTCAGTTTCTGGGCCGAGTCATACGACACATAAAGTTCGGGAATGGGGGCCAGATTGCTTAACATCGTCATCTGAATACTCTTATCGCAGTGTTGTGTTGCCAGTGATTCAAGGGCGTTTTCGGGGCATTTGCACCGACTGTTGGGCGAAGTCCACTGGCGTCAATGAAACAAAGGACGATATGCGCTGATTTCTCGCGGATTGGAAGGAATTTCCAACTATGAAATCAAAATGATGATCTCGTTCCTTGGGGCGTATATATTCCGATCATGCAAAGTATGACTGTTCCTGTTTTTGCGTGTGCGGCGCAAGCCCGGACGCGCGGGTGACTGGCAGGGCGGGAATCGGATCGGCAACGCCGCGCAGCTGGAACATCCGGATACCCTCCGGCGGCAGGTCCATGCCCGCAGCCTTCAACACCTCTTGCGAGACCAGCAACTCGACCCCCAAGGCCTTGGTTTCGCTTTCCAGTCGGCTGGCCACATTGACGGCGTCGCCGATGATCGTTCTCGCGGCATGTCCCTGCGCGCCAATCTCACCCAGCACCAGATCACCAAGGTGTAAGCCCATTCCGATGCGAATGCCGGGGCTGCCTTCGGCCTCAAGCTGCTCGTTGAACCGGTCAAGGGCATGGCTGATATCTATCGCAGCCTTCAACCCCGCGCTGGCGGATGCGGCCGCATCGGGTTTCTCGAAAACCGCCAGCAACCCGTCGCCCATATACTTGTCCACGACACCGCCGTCCTTGGTGATGGCAGGTACGACGGCGTCGAAGAACCGGTTCAGCAGGAACACGATATCATAGGGCAGCTGACCCGTCGTGCGGGCGGTAAATCCGCGAATGTCCAGAAACAGCACGGCCAGTTTCCGTTCCTGCCCCTGACTGGCATGCCCGCGAACGCGCCCGCCATCCGGTTGAAAAACGCGGAAAACAGTGGTCGGTTCCGTCGGGCGGATCTGGCAGGCCAGCCGTGTCTGCGGTGAGGCGCCGACAGCGGCGAGGCTGCGGGCCTCGACATCGCCGGGCGGGGGTAGGGCGTTAGCGCCTTCCTCGATGATGACGCGGCATGTGGTGCAGCGTCCCTTCCCGCCGCACAAGGCCGTATGGGGCACACTATGTGCCTGCGAAATCTCAAGCAAGGTCATGCCCTTTTCGGCATCCACCTCGGGCCCGTTGCTGTAACTTACCCGCACCGAATGCCTGCGCCGCCACAGCTTGCGCCCGATATACACAAGACCCGTGGCCGCCAAGGCGAGCCAGAACGCCAAAAGGGCATTATCCTTGACGGTGAACATGGTCTGGAACGCCTCGGGCGAGGGCCAGTTGTAATGCTCGATATATTGTTCCCGCAGAAACTCATCCGCGAATTCCAACCAAATGCGGCGGCCCTCGGTCAGCAGACCGGCCAAGGCGAACATGGGGATGAAGACGGCAACACCGATCAGATAGGGTACGGCGCTGGACCACCATTTCGTCAGCCGTAACCACATATGCAGCCCGATACAGCCATGCACCCAGACGATCAGCAACAACGCGCTTTGCATCCAAATTACGATGTTAGGCCACATCAGGATGATGATGTACCCCATCTCGTCATTGACGTCGTAAATCTCGTGCGCGACCCGGGTCTGAATGACATGCGAGATCAGCTGCAAAGGTATCAGCAGACCCAGAACAATCTGCAACGCCGTGCTGAACGGCATGCGCAGGGTCCGGCGTTGTGCGATCGAAGCCAGGGCCAGACCGGCATGTGTGAACAACGCCGCATAAAGCAGCAGGCTCATAAAACTGTGCCGCGTCACCGCTGTTCGACCGTCCTGCATCCCGTGCAGATAATCGGTGTGAAACAGGCCCAGTCCGATGTTGATGAAATGGAAGAAAGCGAAAGCAAACAGAACCAACCCGCTGCCGATCCGAAGCCGGGTTGCCCAACCGCCACGCCACAAAGCGCTCTTCAAGAATACCACCTGTATCGCTGTTCGCCTTGGTTGGACTTTGCGAGGACGTTCGCGGTCAGGTCAAGGCTTCGGGTGCAAATCTAAGCCCGCCAGTGGGTCGCGGGGTGTTGGGAGTGAATTGATATCTTGTCCGCACAAAACAGCACCAGATGGCTGAGGTCGGGGCGCGAGCGCGAGCTGTAGATCAAGCCGTCCGCCCCCAGTGCCCGCGCTTTATCCGAAAAAGCCCATGTCGGCGAAGGGACCCCCATAGCACGATTATCCTGCCAGATCACCGACACAGCCGTCTGCCCGCGGTAGTCCACCAACCGCGCGTTTTCCACCAGAAACCTTTGTATCACGCGGTCGGGATCGTCGCCCGAGACGTAGCGCCGGATGGCGACCGAAGCGCCCTCGGCGCTGAGCGAGGCATAAAGCGCGAACTGTCCGGAATGATGAAAGCGCCCCTCAGGCGCGCGGGCAGGCAGCAATGGGGTCGCTGCCTGCGACGCAAACAGAATTCTCCAGACTGGGCCAGAGAATTCAAGCATGCATCAGTCCTGTTCGGCCAGGAACCGTTCGGCATCCAGTGCCGCCATACAGCCCATCCCGGCGCTTGTTACCGCCTGACGATAGACATGGTCGGTCAGATCGCCTGCCGCGAACACGCCGGGGATCGAGGTTTCGGTGCTGCCCGGTTTGGTGACGACATAACCACCCATATGGGTTTCCAGCGTGTCCTTGACCAACTCGTTCGCAGGGGCGTGGCCGATGGCGACAAAGACACCTTTGCACGGGATCTCGGTGATCTCGCCGGTTTTAACATGTTTGACCCGAACACCTTCGACGCCCAAAGGCGCATCGGTGCCGATCACTTCTTCCAGCTGGTGGAACCACAGCGGTTCGATCTTTTCATTCTTCAACAGGCGATCCTGAAGGATCTTTTCCGCCCGCAACTCATCACGGCGGTGGATCAGGGTCACCTTGCTGGCGAAATTGGTCAGGAACAGGGCTTCTTCCACGGCTGTGTTACCGCCACCGATCACCACGATTTCCTGCCCGCGATAGAAGAACCCGTCACAGGTGGCGCAGGCCGAGACGCCAAAGCCCTTGAACTTCTCTTCCGACGGCAGACCCAGCCATTTTGCACGCGCGCCTGTGGCCAGAATGACCGCATCAGCGGTATAGGTGGTGCCGCTGTCGCCCTTGGCGGTGAAGGGGCGCTTGCTGAGGTCCAGATCGCTAATGATATCGCCAATCACCTCACATCCCATGGCCTTCGCATGGTCCTGCATCCGCACCATCAGGTCCGGGCCCTGCACCTCGGTGTCGCCGGGCCAGTTTTCGACCTCGGTCGTCGTTGTCAGCTGACCACCGGGTTCGATGCCCTGTACCAGAATGGGTTCCAGCATGGCGCGGCTTGCATATACGCCTGCAGTGTATCCTGCGGGCCCTGACCCGATGATCAGAACCTTGGTGTGTCTTGTGTCGGCCATGGTGCCCCCGCTCGAATTGCCTGATTTGGGCCCGCGGCCCGTCGCCCCGATATAGCGACCGACTGGCCCGGCTTAAAGCCCCTTACTGTTCAGCCCCCTTCGGGCCGGGGTGCCTTGGGTTTTCGGGAAGAAGGCGAAAAGGAAACAAAGAAAATTGCGCATCTGCGAAACATTATTGCGCGCGTGTGGGGTGCTGATATAAGAACCGAAAAAATCAGGAGCATTTGATGGTCACGACTCGGCTGGATGATATTGATCGCAAGATTCTGGCGGAACTGCAGGCGGACGGTCGTATGACCAATGTCGAGCTGGCAAAACGGGTCGGAATCTCGGCCCCGCCCTGTCTGCGCCGGGTGCGCACACTCGAAGAATCCGGCTTCATCACCGGCTACCACGCCGAGGTCAACTCGCGCGAGTTGGGGTTCGAGGTTCAGGTATTTGCCATGGTAGGTCTGGACAGCCAGGCCGAAGTCGAACTGCGCGCGTTCGAAGGCCGCTGCCGCGATTGGCCATTGGTCCGCGAATGCCACATGCTGAACGGCGAAGTGGACTTCATCCTGAAATGCGTCGCACCTGACCTGAGCAGCTTTCAGCAGTTTCTGACGGGCGAGTTGCTGACCACGCCAAACGTGGCCAGCGTCAAGACATCGCTCGTTATTCGCGGCGCAAAAGACGAGCCAGGCGTACCGTTCGACGTTCTGGAAGAACGTATGAACCGGATGGCGTGACCCCAACACGTTTTGGTTGCGCGGTGATTGGTGGCAACAGTGCTGCCACCGCAAGGGATAGAACCCAACTTATTACCAGCTGCATGATGCCCCCCATAATGCAGTAATCACAATCATGCTCAGGCCGTCATCGCGTCGATCTCACCATCTCCGGCGCGCGGCATCAGCAGCGGGCCGAAATCGTTCAGCGACTCGATATGCGCGAACAGGTTCAGATAGATCGACCGAAGCGAGTGGCTGATCATGCGAACCGCATTCACACCTGGATGATATGTTTCGAACTGTAATCCATCTACGCGAATAACGGAATGGCGTTTTAAACAAATGTGAAACAGTTCAACGGGGGTGGGCGGCATTGTTTCAATGACACCCATCCCGTCCTGAAATTCGGACACGGGTGTAAGAATCGGCTGCCCCCCATGCAGGTGCCGCAAATGCGCAGGTGTACCCACGATTCGCGCCGCCGGGCCGGCAATGACACCCGACATTGGCTTTTGCATCCCGAACGTATCCGCCATGATCCGCGTCAGCGGTCGCGTCCGGCCACGTGAATCCGCGCGTCCGGGGATCAACGTGACAGATCCCTTCCATAGCACGGTTTCCGATGCGCCATCCTGCGTCAGGACCGTATCCCCCGGCATCAGATCCTCGATTGCCATCGGTCCATGTTCCGTTTCTACCAAAGATCCACGTGTGAAGGCGCAAAACGCGTCTTCAAACATCGGCAGGGCAGGTGCGATGTGGCGGGTCTGAACCACATCTCCGTTCTTCAACAGGCTGCTGACCTCATAGCGGCGCAGCTGGGCTTTTGGCTTGGAAACCGGCCGCGGCGCGTCCCGCAGCATAACAGACGTTTCGATAGCATTTCTGGCCGCGCGGGCCAGTGAATTAGGAATAGTCATTAATATTCCGTCCCCTCAAAATGTTCGGTCAGGCGCGGCGTACCCCCGTACAGACGCGCCCGGCGAACTGGTTCTTTGCCTTGAAACAAATGGGTGACCCTCGGGCGGCAACCGGTACGGTCCCGCGACGCGACTAAATCTCGCTTTCCAATGGTCAACACATTGACCCCCCAGACAAACTCGTACTTCACGGGCGAAATTGCCCGCACACACACAACTCCTAAAAAGTCACGAACCCCTCGCTCGTGACGCGCGATACATCAGGCCGGAGCGAACCTGATACGCGTTGACCCAAATAAGACCGGCAGCTTGGTCTCTGGGTTTTCTGTCTCAGCGTCGTGCCGCGATGCGACTGGCGACCCTGACAGAATTGCTTGTTACCCGCTTCCACGGCATTTCCAGGTTCTGGTCCCGAGTGGCCTCGACCATGGCTTTCAGAAAGCGTGATTTGGTCTTCATTTTTTGGTCCTGCTCTGAACGGGGTGTATTTCCCCACATCCTCTGTGAACCTTTTGTGACGCGGGTTTGCGGCAGGGATAAGGCTTATCCGGGATGATTTGCGGACAGAAAAATGAAGTCAGACGGACCTCCCACTCAACACGCCAGCGCCCGATTTTCGAACGTCAGATACCGATCTGATTACTGGCAAAAACTCGTTACGATTCTGATGCCCAATCAACACAACAAATGTGGCGGAAAAGTGGCAGGGCACCTAAATCTGGACGAAGATCACAATCTTATGACGGAAATCAACCGCCCGTAATCGACCTCGTTCGCGTGCGTTGATCGGCGATAGGAATAGAACCTGTCAGGGTCGGAATATGTGCAGTGCCGGGTCCACTCGGCCTGTCCGATTCCCGCCTGCCGCAGCCGGTGCAGCCCGAAGGCGGGCAGATCAAATTGCAGGCGGTCACTTTCACCATTGGCAAAAAAGCGGCTGTTGTCCGGCGAATCCGCCAGGAACGCGTCCAGAAACTCTGGCCCCACCTCGTAAGCGCGCTGGGAAATACTGGGTCCGATCACGGCGCAGATATTGCTGCGGTCGGCTCCCAGCGCCTCCATCGCGTCCAGCGTCGCTTCCAGAACACCGTCCAGCGCGCCGCGCCACCCGGCATGGGCGGCACCGATCACATGCGCATCGGGATCGGCGAACAGAACCGGCTGGCAATCGGCCGTCAGGATCGTCAGGGCCAGACCGGGTGTTGCTGTGACAATGGCATCCGCTTTGGGCTTTTCACCTTCAACCGGGGCTTTGACTGTCAGAACCGTTGGCGAATGAACCTGATGTACCGCGACCATTGCCTCGGGGTCCACCTCCATCGCGTCGGCCACCCGCCGCCGATTCAGCGCGACAATCTCGGTTTGATCCGAGGACCCCTGACCACAGTTCAACCCGCTGAAAATTCCTGAAGACGCGCCGCCGCGACGGGTAAAGAACCCATGGCGAAATGGCGACAGCAGATCCGAGGTCAGAATTTCCAGCGTCATGGTTCCAATCCTGGTGGTGGGGCGGCATAGGCCGGGAAAAGGCCCATCACCTTGAACAGATTTCCCATTTCATCAGGATGCGTCAACCGCCGATGCGCGGCAATCAGCGCATCCAGCTCGGAACCGCTCAGCGCCTTGGACAGGGCTTGCGCGCGGGCGGTGATCCCCAGCCGTTCAAGGAAGACGCCCTGCGGTGTCAGGCGCGTATGCCTGCACCCACAGGCGCGGGTCGCGACGGCCAAAGGCTCAAAATCCACATGCGCGGTCAAATCGGCCTGACCGGGCGATGCCAGAGGATCGGCAAGTTCGTGGTTTTGCAGCGCCTGCAAGGTATCGCCCAGCGAATGCCAGTCACCATAATCTACAATCAATGCCGCGCCGCCATGGCTGGCGATCCGCCCCGCGATCACGGTCAGAATCGGAATTGCAGCAGCACACAGTTCGACCAGATCACCGTCCTTGGTGTCCGACAGCCTGTCATTCAACGCCACCTGCGGCCCGATCGCGCCCAGTCCGAACGTCAACCCGCCGTCACGCTCACCCACCAGACGCTCGCGCCAGCCCGTACCGTCACGCTGAAACTGGCGGATGGGCAGGGCATCAAAGAATTCGTTGGCCATCAGCAACAGCGGCTGGTCGGGCAGTTCGGCGATCGTTGCAATCCAGACCGCCTCGTAATCCTTCAGCGTTGCCGCCTGCACCTGTTTCAATACAGGCGATGCTTCAACCAGTACAACCTGCGCTGCCTCGTGAAATCCGGGTACTGACCGTGTGGCGCGCAGAATATCGGCCATCAGGGTACCACGCCCCGGCCCCAGCTCGCATAGGGTAAACGGTGCGGGCCGACCCTGATCCATCCAGCTCTGCGCAAGGCATAGCCCGACCAGCTCCCCGAACATCTGGCTGATTTCCGGCGCTGTGGTGAAATCCCCTGCAACCCCCAGCGGATCACGGGTCGTGTAATAGCCCAGCGTCGGATGCAGCAGGCATTCTCCCATGAAATCTGCCACGCTCATCGGTCCATCCTGCCGGATGCGGGCGACCAGATGATCGGTCAGGCTCATGCCGCCCGCCGCCGCGCACGCAGGGCAAACCACAGACCAAGCGCGATCATCGGCAGCGACAGGAACTGCCCCATGGTCAGCCCGTACCCGCCCACATGCCAGGCCAGCCCCAGCGGATTGCCGGGCGATACGAACTGCGCATCCGGCTGGCGAAAGAACTCGACGATAAAGCGCGACGCGCCGTAGCCCGCAAGGAACGTCCCCATGACTAGGCCCGGTGTGCGAAAACCGCCGCGCCGATAGACCAGCCACAGCAGTACCGCCCCAAGCAACACCCCCTCCAGCGCGGCCTCATACAGCTGCGACGGGTGCCGGGCGCACATGCCTGCGACCACGCCGGGGCAATCCTGCGCAGCATATCCAGGAAAGATGACAGCCCAGGGCAGCTCACTCGGGCGGCCCCACAGCTCGGCGTTGACGAAATTGGCCAGCCGCCCCAGCAGCAATCCGGGCGGAACGGTGTAGGCAACCAGATCCCCCAGCGACAGGGCAGGGATCCGGTGCCGTCGTGCAAACAGGTACGACGCAAGGATCACGCCCAGCAGGCCGCCATGAAACGCCATGCCGCCTTGCCAGACCTTCACGATCTCCAGCGGGTGCGACAGGTAATAACCCGGCTGATAAAACAGCACAAAGCCCAGCCGCCCGCCCAGAATCACGCCCAGAATGATCCAGGTAACCAGATCCTCCAGCTGTTCGGGCTTCATCGGCGGGCCATCCGCAGGCCAGAGCGCCGGGCGGCGCAACGCCACAACAGCCAGCCGCCACGCGATCAGGATGCCCGCGATATAGGCCAGCGCATACCACCTTAACGCGAATTCCATCCCGAACAGCGGGATCGAGAACAGTTCGGGCGACAGATCGGGGAAATTCAGAACAGCCTGCATGTGCGTCTCATTGCCCGGGGTTTGCAGGTCAAGTCAACCTTGAGCCCGCGCCATTCTTTGCCCATATACAGGTAAACCGCGAGATCGGAGAACAGATATGCAGACCCGCAACAAAATCCTGGATGACGTGTCCCAGCTGATGACCAACGCCATGGGCGTGGCGCAGGGCGCGCGGGAAGAGGCTGAAAACGCGATGAAGTCGATGATCGACCGCTGGCTGGCCGACCGCGATTTCGTCACCCGCGAAGAATTCGACGCCGTGCGCGCCATGGCTCAGAAGGCGCGCGAAGAAAATGCGGCACTCGAAGCCCGCATCGCCGCGCTCGAGGCGAAACTGGACAAATAACGCCCCGGCGTTCCCTTTATTCACAATTTTCGGACAAAGCATTCCGCCGCGCAATCCAGCCCGGATTGTGCGGTGCTGTGTATTCTGACGTGTCGCAGAATTTATTCAAGACAAAGCTGACTCTGGCGCCAATATTTTGATCGCCGTTGCCTTCTGTCCACAACTTATTGCTGTTATCCCCAATAATTAGGGTTGCCAGAACTTACGCCACATCGCACCATATTTAGTACAGGCCTATGGGGGAAGCCCGGTTTGTAGAGCAGGCAACTAGCGCTGGGGCGCTGCCAGCCCCGAAATGCTAGAGATTAGTGAGGTGGCATTATGGCCCTTTCCGAGCAGTATCTCGAAGAAGACATTCATCCGATCGACATTGTTGAGCATCTGGCCGAACATCACGACTGGGATTTTGATCGCATTGGGGACGATCAGATTGCCATGGCCGTTGAAGGGCAGTGGCGCACCTATTCGATCACGCTGGCCTGGTCCAACTATGACGAAACGCTGCGCATGGTGTGCAGCTTCGAAATGGAACCACCGGCCGAGCGTGAAATGCAGCTCTATGAGCTGCTCAACAAGATGAACGACCAGTGCTGGGCAGGCGCGTTTACCTATTGGGCAAACCAGAAGCTGATGGTCTATCGCTATGGTCTGGTCCTTGCAGGCGGGCAAACGGCCAGCGCTGACCAGATCGACACGATGATCAATGCCGCCGTCATGAGCGCCGAGCGGTACTACCCCGCGATCCAATTGGTGACCTGGGGCAACAGAGGGCCAGAAGAAGCCATGCAAGTGGCCATTGCAGAGGCCTACGGCCGCGCGTAAACCTTTGCCCCGAACCGATATGTAAAGCGGGAGGGGCAAATGGACATGACGCGCGTGGCCGAACAGGGGCTTGTGCTTCTGGGGTGCGGAAAGATGGGGTCCGCAATGCTGGCGGGATGGCTGGAACACGGCCTTCCGCCAGCTTCCGTTTGGGTCATCGATCCCTACCCGTCAGATTGGCTGAAGGCGCAGGGCGTCAATATCAACGCACCGTTGCCCGAATCTCCCGCCGTGGTGCTGGTTGCGGTCAAACCGCAGATGATGGGCGAAGCCCTGCCTGCCATTCAGGCGCTGGGCGGCGGGTCCAGCCTGTTCATTTCCGTTGCGGCTGGCACCTCGATTGCCACCTTCGAATCCGTTCTGGGCCGTGACACCCCGATCATTCGCGCCATGCCCAACACGCCCGCCGCCATCCGTCAGGGCATCACGGCACTGATCGGCAACGCACACACCTCCGAGACCGACATGGAACAGGCCGAAAACCTGCTGGCGGCAGTGGGTCAGACCGTTCGCCTAGAGGATGAGGCACAGATGGACGCCGTCACCGGGCTCAGCGGGTCCGGCCCGGCCTATGTGTTCCATCTGATCGAAACCCTGGCCGCAGCGGGCGAGGCGCATGGCCTGCCTGCCGAGCTTGCGATGAAACTGGCCAAGTCCACTGTGGCCGGTGCCGGGGCACTGGCCATGGCGTCCGACGAAGACCCCGCGCAGCTGCGCATCAACGTGACCTCTCCGAACGGTACCACACAGGCCGCGCTTGAGGTTCTGATGCATCAGGAAACCGGCTTTCCTGACCTGCTGCACCGTGCCGTCAAGGCCGCAACCGACCGATCCAAGGAGCTCTCGCGTGAATGAAATTTCGTTCGACGACTTTCTCAAGGTCGATATTCGCGTGGGCGAGGTGATCCGCGCCGAACCCTATCCCGAGGCCCGCAAACCCGCGATCAAGATGTGGATCGACTTTGGCGACGAGATCGGCGAGCGCAAGACCTCGGCCCAGATCACCGCGCATTACGATCCGGCCACTCTGGTTGGCAAACAGGTCATGGCTGTCGTCAACTTCCCTCCGCGCCAGATCGGCAAGTTCATGTCCGAGGTTCTGGTGCTGGGTCTTCCCGATGACAGCGGTGAGATCGTTTTGATCGGCCCTGACGGCAAGGTTCCAACCGGCGGGCGGATGCACTGATGAAACTGCTGATCACGCGTCCGATGACACCGGCAGTCGAATCGCGCGCCCGCGCCGATTTCGATGTAACCATCCGGGAAAACACCCTGCCCATGGCGCGGCAGGAGATGCTGGCCGCTCTGGCCGGATACGACGTTGTTGTGCCGACATTGGGCGATCAGTTCTCGGCTCGGATCTTTGCCGAGGTCGGTCAGCCGCGCTGCAAGCTGCTGGCCAATTTCGGTGTTGGCTTCAACCATATCGACGTGGATGCCGCACGCGCGGCCGGGATTGACGTAACCAACACGCCCGGCGCGGTCACCGATGCCACAGCCGATATCGCCATGACCCTGCTGCTGACCACAGCCCGGCGCGCCGGTGAGGGGGAGCGGCTGGTGCGATCGGGGCAGTGGCAGGGCTGGCACCCGACGCAGATGCTGGGCCATCATGTGACCGGCAAGCGCGTGGGCATCGTCGGCATGGGCCGCATCGGGCAGGCCATCGCGCGTCGCTGTCATTTCGGGTTTGCCATGCAGGTGGCCTATCAGTCCCGCAATGCAAAAGATCTGGACTTTCCGGCGGAATTCACACCTGACCTTGAAACACTCGCCGCTTCGGTCGATTTCCTTGTGCTTGCGGTTCCCGGCGGTGCGGAAACCCGCCACCTGATCAATGCGCAGATTCTTGAGGCGATGAACCCCTCGGCTATTCTGGTCAACATCGCCCGTGGCGAGGTGGTGGACGAGGTCGCGCTGATCACGGCGCTGCAAACCGGTCAGATCGCGGGGGCGGGGCTTGACGTCTACGAATTCGAACCCAAAGTGCCGCAATCCCTGTGCGAAATGGAAAACGTCACCCTGCTGCCCCATCTGGGCACTGCCACCGAAGAGGTGCGCAGCAGCATGGGGCACATGGCGCTGGATAACGTGGCGGCCTTTGTCGCGGGCAGGGCGCTGCCCAACCCGGTCTAGTCGCCGACCGCCTCGCGCCAGTGTTTGCGGCAGAGCGAGACATAGGTCTCGTTCCCACCGATCTGCACCTGCGCCCCTTCAGTGATGGCCTTTCCGGTCTCGTCGCGACGAATCACCATCGTGGCCTTGCGGCCGCATTCACAGATCGTGCGCACCTCGCGCATTTCGTCGGCAAGGGCCAGCAGGGCGGCAGAACCGGGGAACAGCTTGCCCTGAAAATCCACGCGCAGCCCATAGGCCAGCACCGGCACATCCAGATCGTCCACCGCACGGGCCAGTTGCCAGACCTGCGCCTCGGACAGGAACTGCGCCTCATCAATGAAAACGCAGGCCACGGAACCATTGTCCAGCCGGGATCGGATCATGGCGAAGACATCATCTTCGGGTGTGAACGTGTCAGCCTGCTCCGATATGCCGATGCGCGATGCAATCCGCCCCGCACCCGCCCGCCCGTCAAGGGCGGCGGTCATCAGATAGGTCTGCATCCCGCGCTCGCGATAGTTGTGCGACGCCTGTAGCAACACGGTCGACTTGCCCGCGTTCATGGTGGAATAGTTGAAATACAGCTTTGCCATGGCGTGGGTCTAAAACGCCCGGCCAAAAGGAACAAGAGAGCAAAGGGATGTAAGAAGCGACGTCGCCGTTGCGTGCGCAGAGGCCGAGCTGGGCTCGTAGGGGATGGAACCCCCGCGTCTGCAACAGCGACGCCGTCGGCCAACATGTGGCCAAAACAAAGCAAGGCCCAACAATACCGCCCCGCAATCACTCTTTACCGGCTTGAACTGCCGCCACTCACTCACAAAATCCCCCGCTTATCTGAGGGATAGTCAATGTATGACATTTCAATTATGACTCAGGTATGGGAAATTTCCCGACGCTTTCCCCGGTTTGGACACCGGGCGGGCGTTTGCAGGTAATAAAGGTAAATCAATGGCAGATATCGGGGCCTATCTGAAGAAACACACAGAAGCGCTGGTCAAAGATGTCGGAATAGAAGCTGCTTGTGAAATCACCGGAAAATCCAAGGCGACCCTGGGCCGGTATTATTCGGACAATGCCGAACACGCGGACAGGTTCATGCCCGTGGATGCGGTGGCCCGGCTTGAAAACGCAGCAACTTATCCGCATGTGACATCCGCGCTGGCGGATCTGAAAAACATCACCTTGTCCTACAGCGAACGCAACACCGAGGATCCTCGCACAGGCGGGGTGAATTCGGATGTCATCGCGCTCAGCCAGCGGTTTGCAATGTTGATGACTGAATATCAGTCCGCTATCGAAGATGGCATCATCACGGTGAACGAAGCCAAAAGGCTGCTGAAAGAAACCAGTTTGCTTCAGCAGGTCCTGATAGAAATGAAACTGCACCTGGAAGAAGAAAGCGTCAGCTAGGCTTGGTGGCGGCCAGCTATCGGCCAAAAACCGCCTGCCCGGATCGCCGCAGATGTCGTGCGCTTTGTGGCATGATCATCAACCGGACTCTGCGCCTCAATTCAGTCACGTCTTTCAGATAAGCTGTGGCGCAGGCAAGATCGTCAAGGGCAGTAAACCATGCAGAAAATGCAGGGAAATTACAGCATTCTCGCAGACCGTATGGTTTGGCGGTCGTTCCTGTTTGTCTATGCGCTCTGTCTGGCCACGGTGCTGTTTGGCGCTTATCAGGAAGGCCCTGATGACGCGATGCGCTGGGTCATGGTACAGGACCTGCTGGCGGGACAGGGCTGGTTTGACGCCTATCAGCATCGGCTGGGCCCCGGTGACGGCACGCTGATGCACTGGTCCCGGCTTGTCGATGCACCGATTGCCGGGATCTACGCGCTGTCCGCAATGGTCGTGCCGCCCGACACCGCCTTGCAAGTGACCGCGTTTGTGTGGCCGGTGCTTCTGGCGGGGCTGACCCTGTGGGCCTTTGCTGTCACCGGCGCAGCGTTGGGCGGGCGAAATGGCGCGATTTCGGCACTGGTGGTCGGTGCGCTGACGCTCGAACATTATCGGAAGTTCGACTATTTCTCGTTTGACCACCACAATGTTCAGATTCTGCTGTTTGCAGCGGCCCTCATGTTCTTTGTCCTGCGCAAGGCCAAACCCTCTGCTGCGGGATGGCTGGGTGTCTGTCTGGCCCTTTCGGTGTCCATCGGAACCGAATCGATCGTGCAGGTCGCGATTATCGCGGTGTTCTTCACGATTGACTGGATCGTGACCGGCACAGCCGCCCGCCGCCGCACCATAGTGTTTGGAACCGGGCTGGCGCTGACCCTGTTGTTGGCCAGCGTTGCAACAACGGGGCGTCAGGGTTTTCTGTTCCCAAGCTGCGATGCCCTGACGATCAGTGTGGCCCTGCCGGCCGGGATCGCGGCCCTGTGCCTGTGTGCAGCAGCCTGGGTCGGGTCGGGCTGGTCCTATTGGGGGCGCATCGGCGCGTGTCTTGCGACAGGCGCTGTAACACTTGGCTGCGCTTACGCATTTGCACCGCATTGCCTTGAAAACCCGATTGCGGACCTGCCTCAGGACATGCGCGACTTCTGGCTCAGCCAGGTTGCCGAAGCACAGAATATAACCGTCGTGCTGGAACGACATCGGGGCGAGGCTGCGGCCCTGATCGCCATGTCCGTCATCACGGCGGTTGCAGCCTTGTTCTTTGCCCGCCAGTCGCAAGACAAACTGGATTACCTTCTGTTTCTGGCGCTGATTGTGACCGGGTTTTCCATGTTTCTGTACCAGTCCCGGATGATGACGTTTCTGGGCGTGTCTCTTGTGGCTGTTCAGGCTCAGGTGCTGCGGACCCTTTACGTCAGTTACAGAACCCATGGCCGCACGCTCTCCGGCTTGGCTATGATCGGCTTTATCGTCTGCGTCTCGCCAAAGATTGGTAGCAGCGTGGAAAAACAGCTGGAACGGTTTGCGCGCCCCTCCGTTGCGGCACCCGTCGCCGAGGTCGCGCAGGATTCGCAAAACATCAGCGCCCCCTGCAAAGCGCCCGAGGCCTACGCGGCCCTGCAAGACCTGCCAGCCGGAATGGTTCTGGTCGATTTTGATTATGCGGCAGAAGTGCTGCGCTATACCGATCATTCGGTTCTGGCGGGGAATTATCACCGCAACCGGGCCGGAATTCAGGCGCAGATCGCGGTTTTGCGTATGGATGCGTCCCAGGCCGGTCCGCGTCTTGCCGCGCTGGGTGTAAACTATGTGCTGCTCTGCACCGCCGCGCCCCGTGCCGAATTCTGGGATTGGGCATCTCAGGGGCGCGGGCTGCAATCCCAACTGGCGAGGGGTGAGACCCCGGCCTATCTCAGCCGGATTGATGGTGGGGAAGGGGCCGCGTTTCAGGTTTTTCAGCTCGCGGCCGATCTCTAGGCCGTAAGCGCATTGCGGAATGTCGATCAGGCGTGACGCTTCACGATCACCGATCCAACCGAATACCCGGCCCCAAAAGAACAGATCAGGCCCAGATCGCCCTCTTGCAGATCGTCAGAGTATTTCGAAAACGCAATGATCGACCCTGCGGATGAGGTGTTCGCATAATCCTGAAGGATATTGGGTTGCTCGCCCGCCTCGGGTTCGCGGCCCAGAACCTTCTTGCCGATGAAGTCGTTCATCGTCTTGTTGGCCTGATGCAGCCACAGGCGTTTGAGGTCGGTATTGCTGACCCCTTCGGCTTCCATATGGTCGCTGATATGCTTGCTGACCATCGGCAACACTTCCTTGAACACCTTCCGGCCGTTCTGCATGAACTGCATGTCGCGGCGGTCAATCACGCCATCGGGGCGCGACCGGCGCAGGAACCCGTTGTTGTTGCGGATATTGTTTGAAAAGGCGGTGGCACAGCGGGTCGACAGGATTTCGAAATGCGGGCCTTTGGCGTCTTCGATCCGCTCGATCAGCGTTGCCGTTGCCACATCGCCAAAGATAAAGTGACAATCCCGGTCGCGCCATTCCAGATGGCCCGAGCAGATTTCAGGGTTCACCACCAACGCCGCGCGCACCGACCCGGACCGCACCATATCCGCCGCCGCCTGAATGCCGAACGTGGCCGAAGAACAGGCGACATTCATGTCAAAGCCAAACCCGTCGATGCCCAGTTCCTGCTGAATCTCGATTGCAATCGCCGGATAGGCGCGTTCATGGTTCGAGGCCGCACAGATCACCAGATCGACATCCGCCGCCGTGCGCCCCGCCTGCGCCAGCGCCTTCCTGCAGGCATCCACTGCCATCTCGGTCATGATCCCGGGCTCGTCATCGCTGCGCTGGCGCAGCGTCGGGTGCATCACGTCCGGGTTCAGCACCCCGGCCTTGTCCATCACGTACCGGTTCTGAATGCCCGACGCCTTGACGATGAACTCTTCCGAGGAATGCTGCATCGCCTCCATCTGCCCGGCTGCGATGGCCTCGGCATTCTTCGCGTTCTGCTTGTCGGCATAAGCGTTGAACGCTTCGACAAGCTCGGCGTTGGTGATGACGTTCTCCGGCGTGAAGACACCGGTACCGGTGATGGCGGGGGTATACATGGCGGGTCCTGAATGTTTCGGATTCGCCCAAAATGCAGTCATGGCGTGATTTGATCAAGATATGTTGACCCAAGGGAATTCTTTTCGGGGCACAGTTTCATATCTTGAATAGTTCAGAAATTGAAGTATATCGCTCCGTAACCCGCGCGGAGACCCCCAATGCCAGACGATATCAGTGCCAGACTGGGCCGCCTCAGCCCCGAGATTCAGGCGATCATGGGCGTCTATGCCCTGTACTGGAAACTGGAAGAGACCTTCGACTGTATCGAAACAGACCTGAGCCACCCGGAATGCCACATGCTGATCAAGCTGGATCAGCCCAAGCGCATGGGCGTTCTGGCCGCCGATATGTTAAGCGTACCATCAACGATCACCGCCACAGCTGATGCCCTTGAAAAAGCGGGCTATCTGATGCGGCGGCGTGACCCCGAAGACCGCCGCGCCTGGTTGCTGGTGCTGACAAAGCAGGGCGAAGAGGCCCGCAACATGCTGGTTGCCGCCGCCGGAGACCTGTTTCACCGGGCCTCGGGCCTCAACGAACAAGAAACTGCCGAATTCGCGCGACTGGCGCGCAAAATCCGCGACAACGTATTGAAAACGGGAATTCCCGAGGGATTGAAGAAATGAAACTCCTGACCTCTCTGGGCCTTGCACTGGCCATTCTGGCAACCCCGATTGCCGCTCAAGAGACCCCGAAACCGGTGAAACTCATGCAGGTGCGTGAAACCGCGCCCGGTTTCACGCGGCAGTTTTTTGGCCGCGTCGCCGCGCGCCAGACCGTTGATCTGGCCTTTCAGGTTGCGGGCCAGATTGTCGAAATGCCCATCAACGAAGGCTTCGTGATTCCCAAGGATGGCCTGATTGCCCGTCTGGATCAGGAACCGTTCGAGCTGCGCCTTGATCGGGCGCGGCTGCAAAAGGAACAGGCCGACCGCACTGTTGCCCGCCTGTCGCGCCTGCGCGGTACAACCGCCAGCCAGGTGGCCGTGGATGACGCCGAGACCGAGGCGCAACTGGCCGCGATCGCCCTGCGCGACGCGGAATATGAACTGGAACACGCCACGCTGACCGCGCCCTTTGACGCGCTGATCTCCAGCCGCTCGGTCGAGGCGTTTACCACCGTCTCGGCAGGCACGCCCATTGTCCGCATTCACGACATGTCCGAATTGCGCATCGTGGTCGACGTGCCCGAGATCCTGTTTCAACGCTCCGGCCAGAATGACGACATCTTCATCACCGCGAAATTCCCGGTCAGTGACGAAGTCTTCCCGCTGGAAATCCGTGAATTCGACGCGGAAACCTCCAGCGTCGGTCAAACCTTCCGCATCCAGTTCGGCCTGACCCCGCCAAAGGGGCTGCAAATCTTTCCCGGTTCTTCCGTTACCGTCAACGTTCAGGTGCAGGACAACCGCACAGGCATCATCGTACCGGCGACCGCTGTTGTCGCCGACGCAAACGGCGCGCTGAACGTCATGGTGTTTTCCCCGGTCGGGGCGGATGAGGGCACCGTGCGTCGCGTCCCGGTGACCATCGAGCCCACGCAAACCGGCGATGTCCGGGTGCTGACGGGCCTGTCTGACGGGGATGAGGTCGTCGTGGCCGGGGGCGCTGTGCTGACGGATGGTCAGACGGTGCGCCGGTTTGCCGGTTTCGCGAACTGAGGGGCTGACAGATGAACATCGCCCGCGCCTCAATCGACCGGCCGCTTTACACATGGCTGGTCATCCTCATTGCCCTCATTGGGGGCATCTGGGGATTCACATCGCTTGGCCGTCTGGAAGACCCGGCCTTTACAATCAAGAACGCGGTTGTCATCACGCAATACCCGGGCGCCACCGCCGAACAGGTGGCGCTGGAAGTATCGGAACCGCTGGAATCCGCCATACAGCAGATGGGCGAGGTGGACGTCATCACCTCGGTCAATCAACCCGGACGGTCGCTGATCGAGGTTGAGATCAAGTCTACATACGACGGCACCGAACTGCCCGCCATCTGGACCCGGCTCAGGGCCAAGGTGCGCGACGCCGCGCGCGGCCTGCCATCGGGCGTCGGCCAACCGTTTGTGAATGACGGGTTCGGCGACGTGTTCGGCCTGTTCTATGCGGTGACCGCCCAAGGGTTCTCGGACGCTGAAAAGCACGAACTGGCAACCTTCCTGCGGCGGGAACTGCTGACCGTTGACGGCGTTGCGGATGTCGAGGTTCAGGGCCTGCCGGACGAGGCGATCTTTGTCGAACCCGATCTGGCGATTTCGGTGAACCAGAATGTCCCGCTGCAAGCAATCAACCAGGCGATTGCCAATGCGGATTCGGTCAATTCCTCAGGGTCCTTGCGCTCTGATAACGACCGCACCACCATCCTGACGGCTGAAGGGTCGGACAGCGTGTCGGCCATTGCGGGCCTGTCTGTCGGTTCGCAAGGGCAGGTGATCAACCTCTTTGACATGTCCGATGTCTATCGCGCCCGTCAGAACGACCCCGACATCATTATCCGCTACAACGGGACCGAGGCCTTCACCTTGGGCATCGCGGGTCTGGCCACGGAAAACATTGTCGAGGTTGGTAAACGTGCTGATGCAAAGTTCGCGGAATTGAACACAAGCATTCCCTTCGGTGTCGAAATCCTGCCGATCTATCAACAACATGTGGTGGTCGAACAGGCCTCGAACGACTTTCTCGTGAACCTTGCCATGTCGGTGGCCATCGTGGTCGCCGTGCTGGGCATCTTCATGGGCTGGCGCGCGGCCATTGTCGTTGGCTCGACCCTGCTGCTGACCGTGGTCGGCACGCTTCTGTTCATGTCGCTCTTCTCAATCGAGATGGAGCGAATCTCATTGGGTGCCCTGATCATCGCCATGGGGATGCTGGTGGACAACGCCATCGTCGTGGCCGAAGGGATGCAGATATCCATGCTGCGCGGCCAGTCCTCGCGCGATGCGGCCGAGGATGTAGCGTCAAAAACCCAGATCCCGCTGCTGGGTGCGACCGTGATTGGCATCATGGCCTTTGCGGGCATTGGCCTCAGCCCTGACGCAACCGGAGAATTCCTGTTCTCTCTGTTCGCCGTGATTGGTATTTCACTGTTGCTCAGCTGGGTATTGGCGATCACCGTCACGCCGCTTTTGGGGCACTACTTCTTCAAACAGGGCAAAGCAGGCGAGATCGACGCTTACGGCGGCCTCCTGTTCCGCACCTATGGTGCGATCCTGCGCTTTGCGCTGCGCTTCCGCTGGCTGGTTGTTGCTGGTCTCGTCGGCGTAACCGTCGTGTGCTATGCCGGGTTTGGGCTGATGAAACAGCAGTTCTTCCCCAACTCCAACACGCCTTTGTTCTTTGTGCACTACAAACTGCCGCAGGGCACACCGATTGCACGAACCGCCGAAGACATGGCGGTGTTCGAAGAGTGGCTGGCAGCACGCGACGACGTGGTCTCGGTCACGACCTTTGTCGGCCAGGGGGCTACTCGTTTCATGCTGACGTATTCAGCCGAAAAGCCGAACCCCAGCTATGGGCATATGGTCATCCGCACAGCAAGCCTGGACGACATCCCGGCGCTGCAAGCGGATCTTGAGGCGTTTGGGTCCGTCCAGTTCCCCGAAGGTGAGTTCGGCACCAAGCGCCTGGTCTTTGGCCCCGGCGGTGGTGATCCGATTCAGGCCCGCTTCTCGGGCAGCGATCCGGTCGTGCTGCGCCAGCTCGCGGACGAGGCGGTGCAGCGCATGGCCGCCGCATCCCCGAACGCGCTGTTGGTTCATCACGACTGGCGCGAGCAGGAACTGGCTCTGCAACCGATCTATGCCACCGAACGGGCGCAGACAGCCGGTGTCACACGCGAAGATATCGCCGCCACCCTGCAATTCTCGACCGACGGCATTACGGGTGGTGTGTTCCGCGAGCGCGACCGCCTGATCCCGATCATCCTGCGCCGACCTGCGGACGGAGATTACTCGATCGTCGATCAGGTCGTGTACTCGGACCAGTCGGAAAAATTTGTACCAATTGAACAAATGGTGGATGGATTCGAGTACAAAACGCTCAATACGCTGGTTCACCGTCGTGATCGGGTTCTGACTATCACCGTCGGCGCGGACATCCCGCCCGACCTGACTGCGGCACAGGTTCACGCCGAAGTGCGAGACGCCATCGAGGCCATCGAATTGCCGCCCGGGTACAAGATGGAGTGGGGCGGTGAGTTCGAAAACTCGCGCAAAGCACAGGCAAGCCTGGGCAGACAATTGCCGCTGAGCCTGCTGATCATGGTGTTGATTTCGGTCCTGTTGTTCAACGCGATCCGTCAGCCGATCATCATCTGGCTGCTGGTGCCGATGTCCGTGAACGGCGTGGTGATCGGCCTGCTGGGAACAGGGCTGCCCTTCACCTTTACAGCGCTTCTGGGCCTGCTCAGCCTGTCGGGTATGCTGATCAAGAACGGCATTGTTCTGGTCGAGGAAATCGATCTGGTCCGCGCCACCGGCAAGCCCCTGCGCGAGGCAATCATCGAAGCATCCGTGTCGCGTTTGCGGCCTGTCATGCTGGCGGCTGTCACGACCATTCTGGGCATGGCGCCACTGCTGACGGATGCTTTCTTCGTCTCGATGGCAGTGACGATCATGGGCGGTCTGGCATTTGCCACCGTGCTGACAATGGTCGCGGCACCGGTGTTCTATCTGCTGTTCTTCGCCCGTGACGAACGAAGAAAGACGGTAGAATATCCTGCGTAAAATATTGGAACTAAAGAAAAGCCCCAGAGTTTCCTCTGAGGCTTTTCCGTTTGGTTCAGGGGTCTTTACCCCTGTAGCGATTTCACCTCGACGTCGCCCTCAGCTTGTGCCTTGATCGCCAGTGCTGCGGCGTTGGCCCCTGCAGCGGTGGTGAAATACGGGATCTTGTCATACAGCGCGATCGAGCGGATGGCCTTGCTGTCCTCAACCGCCTGCGCACCTTCGGTGGTGTTCATCACCAGCTGCACCTGACCGTCTTTCAGCATGTCCACAACATCCGGGCGGCCTTCGTACACCTTGTTCACAACGTCACAGGCAACACCCTGTTCGTCCAGCCAGCTTTGGGTCCCGCGCGTGGCCACAAGCGTAAAGCCCTGGTCAACCAGAACTTGCGCCGCTTCCAGCATGGCTTTGCCCTTGTCGGCATCCTTGATCGAAATGAACGCACGGCCAGAGGACGGCAACACCATGCCCGCGCCCATCTGCGCCTTGAGGAACGCGCGTGGGAAGTCACGGTCCCAGCCCATCACCTCGCCGGTCGAGCGCATTTCCGGGCCAAGGATGGTGTCGACGCCGGGGAAACGGGCGAAGGGCATGACGGCCTCTTTCACCGAGAACCACGGCATGTCCGGATCGGCCAGCGTCATCTGGTCGGCGATCTTGGTGTCCTTGCCTTCCTGATAGGGCGGGCGCATCGGGAAATCGGCCAACTTCTCGCCCGCCATTATACGCGCCGCAATCGACGCAATCGCACTGTCGGTGGCCTTGGCAACAAACGGCACGGTGCGCGAGGCGCGCGGGTTCACTTCGATCAGATAGATTTCATCATCCTTGATCGCGAATTGCACATTCATCAGGCCAACAACATTCAGCGCCTTGGCCAGCTTGAACGCCTGATCCTTGATCTGCCCGATGATCTCTTTCGACAGCGAATAGGGCGGCAGCGAACAGGCGGAATCGCCCGAGTGAACGCCCGCTTCTTCGATGTGCTGCATGATGCCCGCGACGTGAACGTCGGTGCCGTCACACAGGGCGTCTACGTCCAGTTCGACCGCGCCGGCCAGATAGCTGTCCAGCAGTACGGGGCTGTCGCCCGAGACCACAACGGCCTCGTTGATATAGCGTCGCAGCTGATCCATATCGCGCACGATTTCCATCGCGCGACCGCCCAGAACGTAAGAGGGGCGGATGACCAGCGGGAAACCGATCTCTTCCGCAATCTCCAGCGCCTTTTCGTCGGTCGAGGCAATGCCGTTTCTGGGCTGTTTCAGGCCCAGTTCATTGACCAGCGCCTGGAACCGTTCGCGGTCTTCGGCCAGGTCGATTGCGTCCGGCGTGGTACCCAGAATCGGAATACCCTCGGCCTCGAGCGCGTTGGCCAGCTTCAACGGTGTTTGACCACCGAACTGAACGATCACGCCGTGCAGCGTGCCATTTTCCTGTTCTTTCGTCAGGATTTCCATGACGTGTTCAAAGGTCAGCGGCTCAAAATACAGACGGTCCGAGGTGTCGTAGTCGGTCGAAACCGTCTCGGGGTTGCAATTGACCATGATGGTCTCGTACCCGGCCTCGGTCAGCGCATAACAGGCGTGGCAGCAGCAATAATCGAACTCGATCCCCTGACCGATCCGGTTCGGACCACCACCAAGAATAACGACCTTCTTGCGGTCGCTTGGGCGTGCCTCGCATTCGACATCGCCCATCATAGGGGCTTCGTAGGTCGAGTACATATAGGGGGTTTGCGCTTCGAACTCAGCAGCGCAGGTATCGATGCGTTTGAAGACCGCGGTAACGCCCAGATTGTGGCGGGCGCGGCGCACGTTATCTTCGCTGCGGCCTGACAGATTGCCCAGACGCGCATCGGTAAAGCCCAGCATCTTGAGCTTGCGGATGCCTTCTTCGGTCACTGGCAGACCGTCCTTGCGCACGGTGCGTTCTGCTTCGATGATCTCGCGAATGCGGGCCAGGAACCAGGGGTCAAACTTGGTGACGCCAAAGATTTCATCGTCGGCCAGGCCATGACGCATGGCTTGTGCGATAGTGCGCAGACGGTCGGGGGTCTGCTTGCTGATCGCCTTGATGACATGCGCCTTGTCATCGCTGCTTTCGACCTCATCCCACAGGCCGATGCTCAACCCCGGAATTTCGATCTCATCAAACCCGGTCAGGCCGGATTCCATCGATGCCAGCGCCTTCTGCATGGATTCGTGGATGGTGCGCCCGATGGACATCGCCTCACCCACTGACTTCATTGCAGTGGTCAGGTAGGGTTCAGAGCCGGGGAATTTTTCAAACGCGAATTTCGGGATCTTGGTGACGACATAGTCGATGGTAGGTTCGAACGACGCAGGCGTGACCTTGGTGATGTCATTGTCCAGCTCGTCCAGCGTGTAGCCGACGGCCAGTTTCGCGGCGATCTTGGCAATAGGGAAACCCGTCGCCTTGGAGGCCAGCGCCGATGAACGCGACACGCGCGGGTTCATTTCGATCACAACCATGCGGCCATCATCGGGGTTGATTGCCCATTGCACGTTCGAGCCACCGGTTTCCACCCCGATCTCGCGCAGGACGGCAATCGAGCCGTTGCGCATGATCTGGTATTCCTTGTCGGTCAGCGTCAGGGCAGGGGCCACGGTAATCGAGTCACCCGTGTGCACGCCCATTGGGTCGACGTTTTCGATGGAGCAGACGATAATGGCGTTGTCGGCGGTGTCGCGCACCACTTCCATCTCGTATTCTTTCCAGCCCAGCAGGCTTTCATCGACCAGGATCTGGTTGACAGGCGAGGCATCCATGCCCGAGCGGCAGAAATGGATATAATCCTCGCGGTTATAGGCCACGCCGCCGCCTGTGCCGCCCAAGGTAAAGGCCGGGCGGATGATGGCAGGCAGGCCGATTTCCTCCAGCTCGTCCAGAGCGATCTGAACACCTGCGTCCAGATCGGCAGAGCCGTCGGCCTTCTTGGGGGCGGTCACGATGGTGGCTTTGGGGTTTTCCAGCCCCAGCCGATCCATCGCCTCGCGGAACAATTTTCGGTCCTCGGCCATCTCGATGGCGTCGCGTTTGGCACCGATCATCTCGACACCGAACTTGTCCAACACCCCCATCTCTTCCAGCGCGAGCGAGGTGTTCAGACCGGTTTGCCCGCCCATTGTGGGCAGCAGGGCGTCAGGGCGTTCCTTTTCGATGATCTTGGCGACGACCTCGGGCGTGATCGGCTCGATATAGGTGGCATCGGCAAGTCCGGGGTCAGTCATGATTGTCGCCGGGTTCGAGTTGACCAGAATAACCCGGTAACCTTCTTCGCGCAGGGCCTTGCAGGCCTGAGCGCCGGAATAGTCGAACTCGCAGGCCTGACCGATAACAATGGGACCCGCCCCGATGATCATGATCGACTTGATGTCGGTTCTCTTCGGCATGGCCTGGCCCCTTCGATTTTGTACGAGTCGCGGGCGCCGCCCAAGCGCCCAAATTGTCGTGCGTTATAGGGACCACGCAGAAAGGTTCAAGGGGTATCGGAAACAGAAGCGAAATTGCCGCTTTCCCCCCTTTCCCCTGCCAGAGTATTCTCTATATCGCCCTTCACGGCAAAAGAGGATGCAGTTGCGTATTCGTTTTGATCAGGGACCAGCCGGTCGCGGAACCCGGTTTCAGCGCCCGACTCGGATTATCCGCGCGGATACGGCGGAGGACGTGCCCCAGGCTCTGGCGGCGCTGGATGAGGCGCGCGCGGGCGGGGCCTGGCTGGCTGGCTATGCCAGTTATGAACTGGGATATGTGCTTGAACCCCGGCTGATCAAACTTTTGCCGGAATCGCGTCGGCTGCCCTTGCTGTGCTTTGGGGTCTACGGCGCGCCGGATCGGGTTTCTTTACCGACGCCCGCAGGCGTGGTGCGCGCGTTTCAGCCGCGCTGGGACGAGGCGCGCTATGGCGAAGCCTTTCAGGTGGTGCATGGTGCTATCGGTGCCGGTGATATCTATCAGGCGAACCTGACCTTTCCGATTGACCTGACCGTCTCGGGCAGCAGTGAAACCCTTTATGCGGCACTGGCAGCGGGGCAGCCCGTTGGGCATGGCGCGCTGGTGCAGCAGGTCGGGTTACCGGATTTGCTCAGCCGCTCGCCAGAGTTGTTCTTCCGCACAGACGCGGATGGAAAGATCGAGACACGACCGATGAAGGGTACCCAGCCGCGCAGCGAAGACCCGGACGAGGATATGCGGCGCCGGGCGTTTCTGACCACGGACGAAAAGAACCGGGCGGAAAACCTGATGATCGTCGATCTTCTGCGCAACGATATCAGCCGTGTCGCATTGCCCGGTTCCGTTCATGTCCCTGAACTGTTCAAGGTGGAAACCTATGCGACAGTGCATCAGATGGTTTCACTTGTCCGTGCCCAGTTGCTCAAATGCGCAGGGCTCAGCGATATACTGACGGCGTTGTTTCCCTGCGGCTCGATCACGGGCGCCCCCAAAATTCGCGCCATGGAAATTCTGGCCGGGCTGGAACCCTGGCCGCGCGACATCTATTGTGGCACCATCGGCTGGGCCGCGCCTGATGGGCGGTCCGAGTTCAACGTGGCCATCCGTACGCTGATGCTGGAAGACGATCAGGCCACCCTGAACGTGGGCGGGGGCCTTGTCTGGGACAGCACCGCCCCGGCAGAATATGAGGAGGCGCTATGGAAAGCCCGCTTCGCCCGCCAGCTGAGCCTGATTTCCGCCTGATCGAAACACTGGCGTTTCGGCCAGGTCAGGGCTTTGTCCGAAAAGACCGTCACCTTGCGCGCATGGCCCGAACCGCTGCGGCCTTTGGCCTTCCCTTCAACCCGGATTTAGCGACCGCCGCGCTGGATGGCGCGTTGGGCGACACCCCCTTGCGGTGCCGCCTTACACTGGACGCATCGGGTGCATTCGAATTGACCACCGGGGTTCTGGCCAGCAACCCTCCGGTCTGGCGCATCGCCCTGTCTGATCAGCGACTGGCTTCCAATGATCTTTGGCTGCGTCACAAGACAAGCCGCCGCGCCCTTTATGACAATACTCGCGCCGCGCTGACGGATGGCATAGACGAGGTGTTATTCCTGAATGAGCTTGATGAGCTGTGTGAGGGCACCATCAGCAACCTTTTCGTCGAAAAACAGGACGGTCGTATTCTGACACCTGCGCTGTCCAGCGGTCTGTTGCCTGGCATATTGCGCGAAGAATTACTGGATAAAGGAACGGTGTCTGAGGCCGTGCTGACCTTGAGCGACCTGAAAAATGCACAAACTGCCTACATGGGCAATTCATTGCGCGGGCTGATCCGGGTGGAGCTGATAGACACGTGACCAAAGACAGCGCGATGGTCGGACCGCCGGTTGCATTGCCGCGGTTAAGGGTCGAGTTCGGCCTGTTCTATGTTGTCCTGCCGCTGATCATCGCGGTTTTGTTTCCACCGAACTGGATGTTTCCGGCTCTGTTTGCCCTGACCGGGCTGGGGATCATGCTGCTGCATTGGACACCGGGCTTTCAATGGGCCGAGTTGCGCTATGATTGGGCCAACTGGTCGCTTCGCGAAGTTGTGCTGTTTACCGCTTTCATGTCCGTGTTTTGCGTTGGGCTGATTCAGGTGACACGCCCCGACGCCGCGTTTTTTCTGCCAGTACACCGCCCTGAGATGCTGGTGCTTATCTGGATCGGTTATCCTGTTTTGTCTGCACTGCCTCAGGAACTGCTGTTCCGCCCACTGTTCTTCCGGCGTTATCACGCGATCCTGCCAGAGGGGCGTGCGGCTTATGTGCTGAATGCTGCCATCTTCTCGTTCGCGCATCTGATGTATTGGAGTTGGATTGTCGCCCTCATGACATTTGCGGGCGGGCTGCTGTTTACATGGGCCTACAGGCAGCGCGGCTCGTTCTTCTATGCGGTGCTGTTGCACGCGATTGCGGGCAATATCATCTTTGCGGTCGGGCTGGGTGTCTATTTCTACTCAGGCAACGTGCAAAGGCCGTTTTGACAGGGCGACCCGCCTTGACTTTCCGGGCCTGACAGGGTGTATCGGCGCGACGAATTCTGCGCCCGAAGGGATATGATCCATGCACGCCTATCGCAGCCACACCTGCGCCGCACTGACCGCCGCTAATGTCGGTGAAACCGTTCGCCTGTCCGGTTGGGTGCATCGGGTCCGAGATCATGGGGGCGTCCTGTTCATCGACCTGCGCGACCATTTCGGCGTAACCCAGATCCTGTGTGACGGCGACAGCGCCGCTTTTGCTGCGCTTGAAAAGGTGCGTTCCGAATGGTGCATCCGCATCGACGGAACCGTCAAGGCGCGTGCCGCCGAACTGGTGAACCCGAAACTGCCCACCGGTGAGATCGAGGTTTACGTGCGCGAACTGGAAGTTCTGGGGGCCGCCGAGGAACTGCCGCTAATGGTGTTCGGCGATCAGGAATACCCCGAGGAAACCCGCCTGCGCTATCGTTACCTCGACCTGCGACGCGAGGCGATGCAGCGCAACATGACCTTGCGCTCGGACGTGGTGGCGTCCATGCGCAAGCGTATGTGGGATCAGGGGTTCCGCGAGTACCAGACGCCGATCATCACCGCGTCCTCACCCGAAGGCGCGCGTGACTTCCTTGTGCCGTCGCGCCTGCATCCGGGTAAGTTCTACGCGTTGCCGCAAGCCCCGCAGCAGTTCAAGCAGCTGATTATGGTGTCGGGTTTCGACAAGTATTTCCAGATTGCGCCCTGCTTCCGCGACGAAGACCCGCGCGCCGACCGCTCACCCACCGATTTCTACCAGCTTGACCTCGAGATGTCCTTTGTCGAGCAGCAGGACGTGTTCGACACGATCCAGCCCGTTCTGACCGGTGTGTTCGAAGAGTTCGGTGGCGGTCGCAAGGTCGATCAGGACTGGCCGCAGATTTCCTACAAGGATTCGGCTCTGTGGTACGGCACGGACAAGCCCGACCTGCGGAACCCAATTAAGATGCAGGTGGTTTCCGACCACTTCCGCGGGTCTGGTTTTGCGATTTTTGCAAAGCTGCTCGAACAGGAAGGCACCGAAATTCGCGCTATCCCCGCGCCAACCGGTGGCAGCCGCAAGTTCTGTGACCGCATGAACGCCTTTGCCCAGAAAGAGGGTCTGCCCGGTATGGGCTACATCTTCTGGCGCGATCAGGGCGAAGGGATGGAAGCCGCAGGCCCGCTGGCCAAGAACATCGGCCCCGAGCGGACCGAGGCTATCCGTCAGCAATTGGGTCTGGGTGTCGGCGATGCGGCGTTCTTCCTGGGCGGCAAGCCGAAAGCCTTTGAAAAGGTTGCAGGCAAGGCGCGCGATGTGATCGGCGACGAGCTTGGGCTGACCGAGAAAGACCGCTTTGCCTTTGCCTGGATTGTTGATTTCCCGATCTACGAGCAAGACGAAGAAACCGGCGCGATCGACTTTGAGCACAACCCGTTCTCGATGCCGCAGGGCGGCATGGAAGCGCTACAGGGCAACCCACTGGATGTGCGCGGGTATCAGTATGACCTGGCGTGCAATGGATATGAGCTGGTGTCGGGTGCGATCCGGAACCACAAGCCGGAGATCATGCTGAAGGCCTTTGAACTGGCGGGCTATGGCGAGGATGAAGTGAAATCCCGATTTGGTGCCCTGTTCAACGCCTTCCACTACGGTGCGCCGCCGCACGGTGGCTGCGCTGCAGGGATCGACCGGATCGTGATGCTGTTGGCGGATGAGGCCAATATCCGCGAGGTCATGATGTTCCCGATGAACCAGCGGGCCGAAGACCTGATGATGCATGCGCCGTCGGACCCGACGTCAGATCAGCTGATGGAACTGGGTTTGCGCCTCATTCCGCAGGACTGAACGAGAGCCGCCCGCATTTAGCGGGCGGTTTCATTTTGATGCCAGCGAGTATTCGCGGGTCAGTCCAGCGGGTTGTTCAAATCACCTCGGTTGACACGAATTGAACGTGCAGCATGCCGTGTTTGGCGATAGGCCCAGATGCACAGAAGCGTTGCAGTGATGAAGTAGGCTGCAATCACGTCAAATCGCCTTTCTTTGTTCCAGGCGGTTCTGCACCATGCCGGCGACCTGCGCTGCCTGCGCGGTGATCGGTGCGCCGTTCGCCCGTGACAGCGCCAGCTTTCGGGCGGCTTCTGCCAACGGTCTGTCATCGGCTTCCCGTGCGACCCCTTGCAGGAACTGGGCAGCGTAATCCCACGTGCGATGATCGTTGGGCCCGGTAAGGACATCGGCGATATGCGCCATATCGTCCTGATAGGCCATCGGGTCGGGGCGGATGACTTCATCTCGAACCGAGTGGAGCCCGCTTGGGCGTCGATCCTCGGGCAGGCGCTCCAGAATGGACTTCTGAAAATAAGACAATGATTTTATTGGCTTGGAAAGAAATCCGTCCGCCCCGGCTGCGTGCGCCAGACTTTCGGTGGCGTCGTCGCCCGACAGGCCCATGATCACGCTGATCCGTGGTGAAGCTTCGGCCAGTTCGGCGATCAGGTCGGCTCCGGACCCGTCGGGCAGGCCCATATCAACCAGAATGACCGAAGGGCGATAGATTTGCAGGTGTCGCCGTGCCGATTTCAGGCAGTCAGCGCGTCGGATACGTGCGCCGCTGTGCAGGCACATCAGGCGGATCGCGTCGCAGGCATATCGGCTGTCTTCAACAACCAGAATTGTCTGTCCCAGCAAGGGCCGCGTTGCGGTGGGCGTGGCGGCGGTGGTGGCAATGAGGCCCGAATCGTCCATGGCAGCTCTCCTATCCAGCAGATGCTTCACGCTAGGAACTTCTGGCTAACACGACGTTAACGCGCGATTTGGCGCACTTGTTCTTTCGCATAGCAGCCCCCATAACCCACGCAACGCAGGACATCAGGAGTGAGACATGATTGGACGTCTGAACCACGTTGCCATCGCCGTACCCGACCTTGAGGCGGCATCCGAGCAATACCGCAATGCGCTGGGCGCCAAGGTTGGCGCGCCGCAGGACGAACCGGATCATGGCGTCACGGTTGTGTTCATCGAACTGCCCAACACCAAGATCGAACTTTTGTACCCGCTGGGCGACGACAGCCCTATCAACGGGTTTCTGGAAAAGAACCCGGCAGGCGGTATTCATCACGTATGCTATGAGGTCGAAGATATCATCGCCGCCCGTGATCATTTAAAAGCGACCGGTGCCCGTGTTCTGGGGTCGGGTGAACCCAAGATCGGCGCGCATGGCAAGCCGGTGCTGTTCCTGCATCCCAAGGACTTCAACGGCTGCCTTGTCGAGCTGGAACAGGTATGATCCGCAAAACCCGGGGGGGCTGAAGTGACCATTACCGCTGCATTGGTGCTGTTCGCCGTCATCTGGTTCATGACGTTGCTTGTGGTTCTGCCCATTCGCATCAAAACTCAGGGTGACCTGAACGATATCGTTCCGGGCACCCATGCGGGCGCGCCGGAAGTCCATCATCTGAAGGCTAAGGTGTGGATCACCACCGCCATTGCAGTAGTTTTGTGGGCTATCATTGCCGGGATCATCATATCTGGTGCAATTTCAGTGCGGGACTTCGACTGGTTGAACCAACTGGAGCCGCGCTAATCTGTGTCAGACCTTTTGGCCTGACACAGCATGAAAAATATGGGTGAATGTCGCCGCGCCAAGGATCGGGATCACCAGATTCAACAGCGGTATCGACAGCGGAATGGCCATCAGCGTTCCAGCGACCCAGATCGTGGTCGAATGCCTGGCCCGCAACTGGCGTGCGCCATCCCGCCCGATCCGGCGCATTGCAGCCAGCGTGAAGTATTCTCGCCCCAACAAGAACCCGTTCATGGCCCAGAAGATGAAGGGCGCAAACGGGGTGAAGATCGCATAAAGGATCAGCGCCAGCAGGTTTGCGACAATCAGCACGCCAAGAAAGCTGAGGCCGTCCATCAGGGCCTCTGACACCGGGATGCGTCGTGCAGGTGGCAAGGCCGGAAAATGCTTGTCCTCGACCGCTTGTGCCACTTCGTCCAGAAAGATCGATGTGATGGCTGACGCCACCGGCACCATCAGGAAAACAGGCAGGATCAGGACGAGAACGATACCTGAATAGTTCAGAACGTCGTTCAGCCATGGCACTGCGCCGACGAACGGCAGAGAGATTTCACTGCCCGACAACCAGTTGATCAAACTGATCGCACCCGCACAGGCGAGACCCAGCAAAAGGATGGTCAAACCTACACCGCGCAGCAGAACGGCGCGGAATTTGGGGTCTCCGATCTGGCCGAGCGCGCTGAAAAAGGCGTTCAGGATGATCATTCTGTGATCCATTCCGTCAAGGCTGCCACATCGGGCCGCGGGCGTTCGGGTGGCGCTGTTCCCTCGGTGGCGATATGTATCAGCCCGGCGACACGTTCGTTGTCGGCAAGCCCAAAGGCGTCGACGCAGAAGTCGTGGTCATGGGTTTGCCAACCCGATAGCCAGTTTGCGCCCCAGCCTGCGGCCAGCGCGACATTCAGCAGGGCCAGACAGACCGCGCCCGCAGAATAGGTTTGTTCGATCGCGGGTATTTTCTCGGACGGTTTTTGTACTTCGATCACGGCTACGGCCAGATGCCCCATGTCGAACTGGCTGCGCGCTTTTGAAATATCTTCCGGACTTTTGTTCAGCCGTTGCCCGCAGGCCTCGGTCAGGGTTGCCAACCGTGCCATGGCCCCCTGTTCCAGAACGATAAATCGCCAGGGTTCCAGTTTTCCGTGATCGGGGCTGCGTGCGGCTGCGGTCAGCAGGGGGCGCAATTCGTCCCGTGTCGGAGCCGGGGCAACCAGTGTCTTGGCGGGTCGGGATCGGCGCGACTGCAAAAACTCCAGAGCAGCGGGGTTTTTCATGGACATATGTTAACTTCCTTTACATCACGTCTCTGTATCTTGGTCGGCATGCCGAGGGTTTCAAGGGCGCGGCGACGGATCGCGTGGATCAATTTCATTCCACCGCCCATCATGCAAGACTATTGAGGGAAAGGGCGACAATGGCGAAATCCAAACTGCGAGATCTGCCGGATCTCAGCGCGCAGGCGCACGCCGGGGCAACGTTTCATCTGAAAGTTACACCCAAGGCCGCGCGCGACCGGGTGGTCGTGAAAGACGGGCAGATCAGGGTATTTGTCACGGCGCTGCCTGACAGCGGCAAAGCCAACCATGCGGTTCAGGTGATCCTTGCGAAATGTCTTGGCGTTGCCCCTTCGACACTGACACTCAAGCAGGGGCAAACCGCGCGCAACAAGGTGTTTGTCTATGTGCCCTAAGGCCCCGTTTCACGGATCTGGTAAACACCCTCGGGCAAGTCCAGCGCTGCGGCCAGATCGCGGACCTGTTCGGGCGACAAGGTGATCTTTTGCACCTGGTCGGTTCGCGGATCAAACTGTTCCAGCGTGACGCATTCGGCGAAATTGTTGATCACAACATCTTCCTGCAAAGGTTTTTCACCTTCGTCCACAAGCGTTATGACCGTCGAGTCGAATTCATGCTCAATCGAAAACATAAGGACAGAGTGCAAGCCGTCGACGCGCAATGCAAGACGTTCGTTTCAAAGCATTGCGTGGTCACTCTGAACAGCACGTACTATGTTGAAATCACGGTCAGACCGAGCCGAAGGATGTAACATGCGCAGACGCTTTGTTTTGGTGCTTCCCTTGCTGCTTGCGGCCTGTGCGGAAGGTGGATTGCGCGTGCAACCTGCTGCGGATTGGCTGGGTGAAGGGCCGGGTTCTGAGGATGTTGCCCAGACCTTTCGCGAAGTCAGTCAGAACATTGGGGCCGAGGCTCGCAGCCAGTGTTTGAAACAATCAAGGCCTCAGAAATGCGAATTCCGGATTCTCGTTGATCTGAACCCACGTGCGCCGGCCAATGCGTTTCAGACATTGGACGACCAGAAGCAACCCACCATAATCTTTACACTTGCGATGATCCGTTCCACACAAAATGCAGATGAACTGGCTTTTGTCATGGGGCACGAGGCGGCCCATCACGTGCTGGGCCACATCGCACGGCAAAGCGAAAATGCCAGCGCAAGCGCAACTGAGTTCGGAAAGGCGGAAAAGCTGCGCGGGGGCGACGCCGCCGACATAGAAGAGGCCCAGAAAGTTGGGGCGCAGGTTGGTGTTCAGGCTTATGTGAAGGATTTTGAGCTTGAGGCTGACCAGATGGGCACGATCATTACACATAATGCGGGCTACAACCCGCTGATCGGGGCAAAGTTCTTTGATCGCATTCCGGATCCCGGTGACAGGTTTCTGGGCACCCACCCGCCAAACGCGCAGCGCGTTCACATCGTGCTTGAAACCGCGACGCAACTGGGACTGACGCAATGACCGATCTTGTGCGCCTTGGCGTGATTTTGACGGATCGCGGGTCGAAATATGCGGTATCTGGCGCGCCTGTGGCGTCACGCGCGGACGTCGACGCGGTTTTGGACCAACTGAAGTCCGATAAATCTTATGCCAAGGCCACACATAACACGTGGGCCGCCTCCTTGCCGACCGGCGCGCTGAAGGCCGATGATGGGGAAAGTGGCGCCGGTATGGTAATCCTGCGGATGATCGAGCGTGCAGGGCTGGACAATCACGTGATCATCGTCACCCGCTGGTACGGAGGCAAAAAGCTGGGTGGGGACCGTTTTCGCCGCGTTCAGGATGCAACCCGGGCCTATCTGGACCACATCGGCGCCCAATCTTGACCTGTATCAAAGTCTGACCTTCCGGATGCGCTAGGATTTCGTAAAGCGCGAAAGGGAAAGGATACAGCATGCCCACCCGAGAGTCCTTGCGGCTTCATGCCGGATTGGTGGACGATATGGCCAGAATGCTGGACATCGATCTTGAGGAAGCAGCCATTGGCGGCAAGCTATCTGTCGACCAGATTTCTGACGCAGTTCTGCGATGTACCGATTGTCCGAACCCGGATCATTGTCAGGATCTGCTTAAGAAAATGGCGACCGCTGGGCGGACACCTGAATATTGCCGTAACCAGGAGTTACTGCACAAATTGATGCCTTAACTGTCAGGTTCGCCATGCCACGTCTCGGTGAAATCATGGCCCACCTGCGCTTGGTACTGCGGATGGGCGAGGTCACAGGAACCGACCTGGCCGCAGCCTATCGGGACGGTCACCTGAAACATGAGGATTGGGCCGAGATCGTGCAGCAATGCCGAGGCTGTGCCTGGGCCAGAACCTGCCCTGAGTGGCTGGAACGGCGCGAACAGATTGATCATGCCCCATGCACATGCCCGAACCGTGAGCGTTTCAAGGCCATCAAAGCTTTGCAAGCGGAGGACGCGTGATGCCTCGGGATATTCTGGGTGAGGTCGAAAAGCACTTTTGGTTGACGCGCTCTGTCTCGCGAAGCATGGGAATTTCACTGAGCGAAGCAATGGCCGAAGGGCGGCTTTCGCCCGAAGAATACGCCGAACTGGTCACGCGCTGTCGCGCATCGGGCTGTGATGCGCAATGCACCAGCTGGCTGGCTCAGCGGCAGCATCCAGCGGACACGCCCCCGGATTTCTGTGCAAATTCAGAGACACTGAACCGATTAAAAGGTTGATCAAAGGTCTTTATGCGTTCCATCGCATAGCGGCGCGTTTGCACTGTGTTTGCACCCGCAAAAGTAGACCTTTTTGCTGGTCTCGGCCGTGTATTTCACCGGTTCGAACCCGCTACCTTTATGTGAGCCATCGCAAAAGGGTTGCCGGTTCGACTTTCCACACGCGCACCAGAAATAGGTTTTCCCTTCGACAACCTCGACTGAAAAAGGGGTTTTCTGGGCAATAACGGGTGTGTCTGACATGTGGCTTCTCCGTCTTTAGCTGAAACGTCGCACAGTTTAGGACGATGCAGACAAAAAGGTAGCTGTAATGCCGCAAGGATCATCATTTGGGCTTCGAACTGGCATGGAATCGCTCTTCCTCACAAGGAAGTGACCGTTTCAGTTGCCAGATTGCCGTTCAGCCCGTACTCTGGAAACAGCCCGAAAAGCTGGGCAATATCAGAAAAGTAATAGAGGATTGACGGACATGAAACTGAAACTTGCAGCCGTTGGCGCATTTGCTCTGGTCCTGACCGCTTGTGCGCAGCAGGAAGAACCGACCCCTGTTTACGTACAACCCGACTACGACAAGTATGGCTCGGCCAGCTGCTCGGCAGGCTATGAACTGGCAACAACCGAAGCAGGTCAGACTGTCTGCAACCCGGTTTCTCAGTAAGCTTATCGCAGGCGGTCTGATTGCGGACCGCCTGCACCATTTTCAGGAATTATCGCCGCCATTCATGGCGGTTTTTTTCTACCTGCGCTGTACGGGGTAACTATTCACCCGAGGGCATTATGGGCAGGTTACTGGCGTCAAACGGGTTTCCCCCACAGATCGTATTCCCCCGCCTCGTCCACTTCGACCGTGACGATATCGCCGGGTTTGAGGCCTTCGAAGCCCTCGTCAATGAACAGGTTGCCGTCGATCTCAGGCGCGTCCGATTTGGTGCGGCAGGTGGCGGCTTCGTCATCCACTTCGTCAACGATTACTTGAAGCGTTTGTCCGACTTTAGCTTGCAACTTGGCTTCTGAAATGGCCTGAGCCTTTTCCATGAAGCGATCCCACCGCTCTTGCTTGATTTCGGCCGGGACATGATCAGGCAGGTCGTTTGAGCGCGCACCATCCACGTTTTCGTATTGAAAACAGCCGACACGATCCAGTTGCGCCTCGTCCATCCAGTCCAGCAGGGTTTGGAATTCGGCCTCGGTCTCACCCGGATAACCGACGATAAAGGTCGAACGCAGGGTGATATCGGGACTGATTGCGCGCCAGGCCTGAATTTCGTCCAGAGTTTTGGCCGCTGCGGCGGGGCGGGCCATCCGTTTCAGAACATCCGGGTGGGCGTGCTGGAACGGGATATCCAGATAGGGCAGTATGTTGGACCCGGCGTCCGCCATCAGCGGGATCAACTCGCGCACATGCGGATAGGGATAGACATAGTGCAGCCGTACCCAGGCATCCATCTGACCCAGTTCTCGGGCCAGATCGGTGATGTGGCTGCGCGCCTCGCGGTCTTTCCACGGGATCACATCGTATTTCCGGTCCAGCCCATAGGCCGAAGTATCCTGCGAGATCACCAACAGTTCACGCACGCCATTTTCGACCAGCTTTTCCGCCTCGCGCAGAACCGCATGGGCCGGACGGCTGGCCAGTTTTCCCCGCATATCGGGGATGATGCAGAACTTGCATTTGTGGTTACAGCCCTCGGAGATTTTCAGATAACTGTAGTGGCGGGGGGTCAGTCGAACGCCGCTGGCGGGCAGCAGATCAACGAACGGGTCAGGGTCAGGGGGAACGGCGGCGTGAACCGCATCCAGAACCTGCTCGTACTGATGCGGTCCGGTGACCGCCATGATGCGGGGGTGGTGCTCGCGGATGTAATCCGGTTCGGCCCCCAGACAGCCGGTGACGATGACCTTGCCGTTTTCAACCAGCGCCTCTCCGATTGCGTCCAGCGATTCCGCCTTGGCGCTGTCGAGGAACCCGCAGGTGTTCACAATGACGGCATCGGCCCCGGCATAATCGGGCGAAATGCCGTATCCTTCAGCACGAAGCCGGGTCAGAATGCGTTCGCTGTCGACCAAAGCTTTTGGACAGCCCAGCGACACCATGCCGATCGTCGGCTGGTTTGAACGGGGTGTCTCGGTGATCCGGGCGGCCGGAGCCAGGTCGGGGCGGAGGTTTGGCGGGTTCGTCGTCATGGCGCGGCATATAGTGGGGAAAGCTTCCTCTTGCAAATGTGACGTGCGATTTGAATGATCGCGGCAAAGACAAGCCAAAAGGCGGAGAGCAGATCATGAAATGGCTGATACGCATCCTGTTTATTGTTGTGGCAGTGATTGCGCTGGTAATTGGCGCGCTTTTGCTGATGCCCGGAGACAAGCTTGGCGCGATTCTGGCTGAGCAGGTCAAAGCCCAGACCGGGCGCGAACTGAGATTGAGCGGCGACGTGCGCCTGTCGTTCTGGCCGGTGCTGGGGATGGAAACCGGGCCCGTGCGTTTTGGGAACGCCAGCTGGGCCGGGCCAGAGCCGATGCTGAGCGCTGATAGCCTTGCCGTGGGCGTGGATGCTGCTGCGCTTTTGAATGGGGATCTGCGGATCAAACGCGTTTTCGCGGAAAACCCGGTGCTGCGGCTGGAGCGTTCGCAAGGGCGCGGAAACTGGGAGCTGAGCGCGCCTGTGACCACCGCGACGGCCACACCGTCTGCAGGGACGGTTCCGGCCAGCGCATCGTCGGCCGTAACTTTGGAAGAGTTGCAGCTTAATAATGCGCGACTGATCTATGTGGAAGACGGTGCCACGCAGATGGACTTTCCTGATGTAACCTTGTCGGCCAGTTGGCCTCAGGTCACTGCACCGATGGTAATGGAGGCATCAATGCCTGTACCCGGAGGTGCTGTTCAGGTCGATCTGAAGATTCCGGACTTGCCAGCTTTTGCCGCAGGGTCCGTAACCGCGCTTGAATTGGCCTTGACTGCACCGGGCGGCAAGATCGGCTTTGACGGCCACGTCAATCTGGCCGGAGAGATGGACGGAACCACAAAGATCATCACCCAAGATACAGAAAAGATGCTGGCGGCCTTCGGTCAGGCGGGCGTGACTGTGCCGTCTGGATTGGGTAACGTTGCCGATATCTCTGCGCAAATGACCTATACGCGGGACGGTCGGATTTCCCTGCGAAATATGACAGCGCAGTTGGATGGCAACCGGTTTGTCGGAGAGGCGGATATCACCATTTCCGATCCCCCTCAGATCGTCGCACGCCTGGATGCGGGCGATCTGGACCTGTCGAAGATATCCGAAACCGGCACCGGGTCGGGTGGCGCGTCTCAACCTGCCTCACCAGCTCAGGAAGGTTGGTCAAAAGACCCAATCGACGCATCCGCGTTGGCTTTGGCGAATGGCAATATTCGCCTGACGGCCAACTCAATCGCAGTTCCCGGCATGACGTTTGGGAAAAGTGACCTGACGCTGACACTGGATCACGCGCGGGCGGTTCTTGCGATGCATCCGGCGACGTTGTTTTCGGGTCAGTTGAACGGGCAGGTGGTTGCCAACAATCGCAATGGCCTGTCCGTGGGCGGCAAGGTGACGGCAAGTGAGATTGATCTGAAACAGGCATTGTCAACGTTGGCCGGTGTCGAACGCCTGTCGGGAAGCGCGGCAGGAACCATTGAGTTTCTGGGTGTCGGTCAGTCTGAGGATCAGATCATGCGGTCTCTCAGCGGTAAGGGGAATCTGGATGTCGGGACGGGGGTAATATCCGGTTTCGATCTGGATCGACTTATGGGGCAGGGGACCGGATCGGGCGGAACAACGGTGTTCAACAGCCTGTCGGCCAGCTTCACCATCGATCAGGGTGTGTTGACGAATAACGATCTGCTTATGTCGCTTAAGAATTTCCGCGCCGATGGTCAGGGGGTCGTGGGGCTGGGTGCGCGCAATATCGATTATCTGTTCACGCCCGTAGCTTTGCGGGCCAATTCGGGGCAGGGCATATCGGTGCCTGTGCGTATCGTTGGCCCGTGGAGCAACCCGTCAATCAAGCCGGATCTGACCAAGGTCATCGAAGCAGCGGCAGATGTGAAGGTCAAAGAGCTGGAAAACGACGCGAAACAGAAAGTTTTCGAGAAGGTTGGAAACGAGCTGGATACCACCATCACGGACAGCGATCAGATCGAAGATGCGCTTAAGAACAAGCTTGAAGAAGAGGCGAAGAAAGGGCTGCTCAAACTGTTTGGCGGCAACTGAGCAAGTGTTGCGCTTGGGGCAATCAGATATGCCCCAAGCAGTTTTCTTCAGATGGTCTGGTCGTAATCTCCAACACCGGGTTCGGTTCTGATCACCGCATCGATATCGACAAAGATCGCCCGCATCTCAGCCTCGCTTTCGCTGCTTTCACAGACGACCACCAGATTGGGTGTGTTGGATGAAGCCCGCACCAGCCCCCAGCTGCCATTGTCCAGAATGACACGTGCGCCGTTCACCGTAACGACCTCTTTGATCGCACGGCCTGCGAGTGTTTCGCCCGCATCTCCCTTGGCAACGAGCTTGTCGACCAGACGCTGCAGGATATCGTATTTTTCGGTATCTGCTGCATAAGGTGACATGGTGGGCGTCGACCATGTCTTGGGCAGCGCCTTGCGCAGGTCGGACATGCTTTGATCCGGGTTGCGGTCCATCAGCTTGCAGATCTCGACCGCGACGCGCATTCCGCAGTCGTAACCGCGCCCGACCGGTTCGGCCAGAAAGTAATGGCCCGACTTTTCGAACCCAGCCAGCGCGCCGATTTCTTTGACGCGCCGTTTCATGTGGCTGTGGCCGGTTTTCCAGTAATCCGCCTTGACGCCAAGGGACTGCAACTCGGGATCGCTGGCAAACAGGCCGGTAGATTTCACATCTGCGACAAAGGTCGATCCGGGGTGCAGCTTGGCCAGATCGCGGGCCATGATCACGCCCACCTTGTCGGCAAAGATTTCTTCACCTTCATCATCGACGACGCCGCAACGATCACCGTCACCGTCAAACCCAAGTGCCAGATCGGCACCGCTGGATTTTACCGTTGCCGCCATGTCATGCAGCATTTCCATCGCTTCGGGGTTCGGGTTGTAATTCGGGAAAGTGTAATCCAGCCGGTTATGGCTGGGGACGACCTCAACCCCCATCCGTTCGAAGATTTCGGGCGCAAAGGCCGAAGCGGTACCGTTTCCGGTTGCGCAGACAATCTTTAGCGGGCGGGACACTTTGAAATCACCGACGAGGTCGTCGATATACGCTTCCTTCACGCCCTCGACGAATTCCCAAGATCCACCCTCATGCGTCTGACCTTCGCCGTTTAGAACGATGTCGCGCAATTCAGACATCTCGTCGGGGCCGTGTGTCAAAGGGCGGTCAAAGCCCATTTTGACCCCAGTCCAGCCGTTTGGATTGTGGCTGGCCGTAACCATCGCCACGGCCGGTACATCCAGATGAAACTGCGCGAAATAGGCCATTGGGCTAAGCGCAGGGCCAATGTCTTTCACGCGGATACCGGCCTGCATCAATCCCAGGATCAGGGCGTTTTTGATCGCCAGTGAATAGTCACGATAATCGTTTCCTACGGCGATCACGGGTTCGATCCCGCGCCTGCGCATTTGGGTACCCAGCCCAAGGCCCAGCGCTGTCATGCCTGGAAGGTTGATCTCTTCCGGATATTTCCAGCGGGCGTCATATTCGCGAAACCCGGTGGGTTTGATCATCGCGTCGCGCAGAAAACTCCAGGTGTTCGGTGTTACCTCGGGAATTGGTTTGGTCATAACAAGTCTCAGTAGTTAAATCTGAATAGGATCAGCTTTGGCCAGCGCATCGAAGCGCATCAAAGTGTCAATGAGTTGGGGCATCTGATCCAACGGAATCATGTTGGGCCCATCCGAAGGGGCATTGTCCGGATCCTGGTGTGTTTCAATGAACACCGCGCCAATACCCAGCGACACGGCGGCGCGCGCCATGACCGGTGCAAATTCGCGTTGCCCGCCCGAGGAGCCACCTTTTCCTCCCGGTTGCTGCACGGAATGGGTCGCATCCATCACCACCGGGTATCCGGTTTGGGCCATTTGCGGCAGGGACCGCATATCAGCCACCAGCGTGTTATAGCCGAACGAAGTGCCACGTTCGGTCAGCAGGATATTCGTGTTGCCTGTGCTTTCGATCTTGGACACGATATTGGGCATCTCCCACGGCGCAAGAAACTGACCCTTTTTCACATTGACCACTGCTCCCGTATTGCCCGCAGCCAGCAGCATATCCGTCTGGCGGCACAAGAACGCCGGGATTTGCAGGACATCTACCGCCTTGGCAGCGATGGCGCACTGCGCTTCGGTATGAACATCGGTCAGGACCGGTATGCCCATTGTCTTGCGGATACCGTCCAGAACCTGCAACCCCGCATCAATGCCCATGCCGCGCTTGCCGGACAGCGAGGTCCGGTTCGCCTTGTCATAAGATGCCTTGAAGACATATTGCGCACCGGCTGCATCGCAGGCCTCTTTCATCTTGCCAGCAATCATCTGTGCGTGGTCTGCCGTTTCAAGCTGGCAAGGGCCTGCAATGATGGTCAGCGGAAGGTCGTTGCCGACTGTCAGGTCGGAGATTTTTACATGTTTCATGAGTCTTATGAGGATACCTGTTCACGAAGGACCGACGCGGTAAGCGAGATCATGAGGTAGATACCAGCAAACAACAGGAATGCCAAAATCGTATTTTCGAACTTGCGCGGATAGCTGGGTTCCTGACTTGGGATCGGGTTCACCGAGACGGTCAGGTAACGCACCTGCCGGTTAGCTTCGGATCGGGTCGATTCCATTTGCTGCATTGCCGTTTGCAGCATCATGTCCCGTGCCGCCAGATCCGCCTGAGCGATCTGGATGCGCACGCTCAACCGCGCCAGCGAATTTTCGCCATCGGAAGCATCCTGCATCTCGGCATTTAGTTGTTCCAGCACCTTTTCAAGCCGGGCAATGTCAGCCTTGACGCCGTCGACCTTGGCTTTGTTCGGACGCAGGTTGTCTTGCAGGGCGGCAAGTTCAAGCTCTTTGTCCTGCACCAATATCTCGATCTCGTTGATGCGGGCGCGGAGGCTGGCAATGACATTCTCGGGGTCCAGTACCGCCCCTTGAAGCTGAAGCTCGATCAATTCCTCCTGCGCCTGCCGCCGCGCCTCCTGCGCCGCTTCAAAGCTTTCCAATGCGTCGCGCATCTGGTCTTCGCGCTTCTTGCCGGACAGGGCATTCACCCGGGCTTCGGCGTAAGAAATCAAACGCTCCGAGAACTCGGTCGAGGTCTGTGCGTCTGGTGCAACAACCTCCATCCGGATGACCCCTTCGGTTGGATCATACCCGATTGTAATCATGCGTTTGAACAGCTTGTATGCGTCTTCCAGCGTGGCGTCGGGTGATAGCCTTTGAATCGGATCAATCACTTCCTGCTTGAAGACATCAGAAAAACCGGCGTCTCGATCCAGCAGCAACAAGGCCTCTTTCGATTCCAGGAAAGATTGAACCGAGATTGAATCCTGCGTGGTGGCGAATTGCGTCCCGGCAAGCAGCCCGCCGATGGAACCCGGCCCGCCATCGGCTTGCAGGATCAGAAACTCGGAATCGCTGGCATACATCGGGGTGGCGATGCGATAGAAATAGAACCCCACAACAAAGGTCGGCAGAAACACAAAGGCGGCCAGACGCGCGAACAGGCCAAACAGTTTACGCCTGCGTCGGCGCGCGATGTCCTTCTGAATCTGACCGATTTCAAGGTTCCGCCGCTCAGCCGGGCTGAGCTCGGGTCCCGGAAGGTTTGGCGTGCTTGCGCCTACGGATTGCGGCAACTGAATGCTGATCTTGTCTTTGACCTTCGAACTGTCGCCCTGTGCCGAGGGCTTTGCCGCGGCAAGATCAAGAAGGTTCGTGCGCTGAAACGGATCAATGCCTTTCTTGCGCAGCAAGCGCACCGCATCATAGTCCGATGTTGCTGCCAGTCCGTGTTTCTGCGCGAGTTTACGCGCAATGCGCAACTGGCGACCTGTCAGACCTTCGCGCTTGATGTCGTCAATTTGCGTGCCTGGCTGGGCCTCGGCCGCCGGCGCCTGACCTTGCGTCGCGCCCCGTATGCGCGAGATTGCATCCGCTCGCGCCTCGGCCGAATCGTCCACCTGTCGATTGCTGCGCCAGTTGTACTTTCTAACCTTGGGTTTCGTAGTCATATAGCTGCTTTGCCTCTTCCAAGGAGTCAAACATGTACAATTGCCCGTCCAGCAGAACGGCGGCCTGCTGAGCGAATTTTTCCAAAACAGTCGGGCTGTGCGACACGATCACCAATGTCGTGGTGCGCAACCTTTCCTTCAGGATCGCCCCTGCTTTTTCGTTGAATTCAACATCTGTAGACGCTGGCATCCCTTCATCGACAAGATACATGTCGAAATCCAGCGCCAGCATCAAAGAAAACGTGAATCGTGACCGCATCCCCGAAGAATAGGTGGACAGCGGCTGTTCGAAATATTCACCCAAACCGCAGAGCCATTTGCAATACGCCTCAACATAGTCCGGGTCCATGCCGTAAATCTTGGCGATGTATCGCGCGTTCTCAAGCGCCGACAACTTGCCGGTTACACCCCCGGTGAAACCCATGGGGAACGAGACCCGGCATTCGCGGCGGATCACACCCTCGTCGGGTTTTTCCAGACCGGCCATCATGTTGATCAGCGTGGTTTTGCCAGTACCATTCGGGGCCAGAACGCCCAGCGACGTGCCCAGTTCGACACGGAACGAGACCCGGTCCAGGATCACCTTGCGGCGCGTCCCGGTCCAGAAGGACTTGCTGACATTGTCGAACTCTAGCATTCGGGGCCTGCTGCTCGTTTCCGTTGTGTCGCCGCGCTTTCAGGCGGTCAGAAAGGATGGTTTTTACCGTTCCATGTTGGCTACATTATGTCGAATTATGAAACAAATGTTCAATGCATTGCTGCCGACCCCTCAAACAACTGATCGGTTGTCGGCAATTCCGCTGCACTTCTAGAAATCTACCGCACCATTATTATGTGGTTTCACACCCGATCCTTGCAAAACAGCTTTGGGAGGTTTTGCAACAAGATGAAAGATTTAGATGGCGAAATCCGAGCGTGCCGCCTGTGCGCCGCGTCCTTTGCGCAAACCAAAACAGCCCATGAACCCCGCCCGGTGGTTTGGTTTCGGCGCGGAACACCCATCCTGGTCGCGGGGCAGGCACCGGGTGCGCGCGTGCACGAGTCAGGGCGGCCCTTTACAGACCCGTCAGGCGACAGGCTTCGCCAATGGCTTGGGGTCAATGAACCTGTTTTTTATGATCGTGACCTCGTGTCGATTGTGCCCATGGCATTCTGTTTCCCCGGCTATGATGCCCGCGGCGCGGACCTTCCTCCGCCCGCGATATGCGGTAAAACTTGGCATGACAGGGTGATGCAGGAACTGGGGCAGGTGCCGTTGACGGTGTTGGTCGGTAGCCATGCGCATAAATATCATCTGGGTGCGCGGGGGTCGGTGACGGACACCGTTCGGAACTGGCAGGACCATGCGCCGCGGGTCTTTGCCTTGCCTCATCCGTCCTGGCGGAATACGGCATGGGTAAAGAAAAACCCGTGGTTCGAGGCAGAACTGCTGCCGGTTCTGCGCGCGCGGGTCCAAGAGGTGCTGAATGACTGAAACCACAGCGTTGGACACGGCGCATGCCGCGATGCTGGCAGATCCGCAGAACGATGCTGCCCGTCTGCAGTTTTTTGAACGGCTTGCTGATAGTGAGCTGTTCTTGATGCTGACCGAAGAAGCGGTGGGCGAAAACATCTCGCCCGAAGTGTTCGATGTGGCCGACGGGCGCTTTGTGTTGGCTTTCGACCGCGAGGAACGATTGGCGCGGTTTGCCGGGCGGCCCGTGCCTTATGTTGCGCTGTCGGGGCGCGTGTTGTCGGGGATGCTGGCAGGGCAGGGTATCGGGCTGGGCCTGAACCTGGAAACTGCGCCATCATCCATGCTGGTGCCTGCCGAGGCCTTGGGCTGGCTGGCCGAAACGTTGCAGCATGGCCCCAAAGAGGTCGAGGAAAAGCTGGCCGAGTTCATGCCTCCCGCCGGTTTGCCGGACAGCCTGTTGACCGCCCTTGATGCAAAACTGGCAACTGCTGGTGGGCTTGCCAGTGCAGCCTATCTGGTCGCCACGAAATCCGAGGCGGGCGCTCAGGGTCATTTGCTGGGGTTTGTCGGTGCGGTCGAGGGGGCCGAGCCAGCGCTGGCCAAGGCAGCTTCAGAGGCGTTGACGTTTTCGGGGATCGAAGCGGGGGCGATGGATGTCGGGTTCTTTGCCACAGATGACGCCGCTGCAGCGCTGCTGGCGAAGACGGGGCTTCGCTTTGACCTGCCCGAACCGCAGGTTGCAGATCTGGTGCGCGAGGTTCCGGGCAGCAATCCCGCGAAACCGCCAATTCTGAAGTAACGGCCAAAACGCAAACACGCGGCGCACAATGCACCGCGTGTCACTAGGATGGGACTCTGCTATTCCGCAGCAGCTTCCAGTTTGTCCTGCGTACGTGTTTCGAAATCACTGGCGTCGTGACGCTCGTGAAGCTGCGTGTGCGGCTCGCCAAAGGCGCGGTTGACCATACGGCCACGCTGAACCGCAGGCCGTGCGTCAATCGCCTTGGCCCAGCGCACCACGTTCTTGTAGGATTCCGCATCAAGGAACTCTGCCGCGCTATACAGACGGCCCAGAACCAGTTGACCGTACCACGGCCAGATCGCCATGTCGGCAATCGTATATTCCTCGCCCGCGATATAGGTCTTGTTCGCCAGTTCCCTGTCCAGAACGTCCAGCTGGCGTTTTGCCTCCATCGCAAAGCGGTTGATCGGGTATTCCCACTTTTCGGGCGCGTAGGCGTAGAAATGGCCAAACCCGCCGCCCAGATAAGGGGCGCTGCCCATTTGCCAGAATAGCCAGTTCATGACTTCGGTCCGTTCCGGCCCGGACGCGGGCAGAAACTCTCCGAACTTCTCAGCCAGATGAAACAGGATCGAGGCACTTTCAAACACCCGAGCCGGCTTGTCGCCAGAGCGATCCCAAAGGGCGGGGATTTTCGAGTTTGGGTTGACCTCGACAAACCCTGAACCGAACTGGTCGCCCTCGCCGATGTTGATCAGCCAGGCGTTGTATTCAGCGCCTTCGTGACCCAATGCCAGCAACTCTTCCAGCATAACGGTGACTTTGACACCGTTGGGCGTGGCAAGGGAATACAACTGCAATGGGTGGCGTCCAACCGGCAAGTCCTTGTCATGGGTTGCGCCGGCAATAGGTCGGTTAATGTTGGCGAACTGTCCGCCACTTTCACTGTCCCATGTCCAGACTGCTGGTGGGGTATACGAAGATTGGTCGCTCATGTCTTGCCTTTCATGCCTTTGTCCGGGCCGCGTTCGATGCAGTCTTACAGGTAGTGTTGCAATCCGCCGAGTCCAACCCAGCTTTTCCGGCATAATTTGTAATAATCCGCGACCAAACTCTCACGTTTGCTCGAGAGGGGTCACAGCGGCGCGAGGAGGGCTACGAACAGAATGGGAATCGCATATTGTTTTGCCAGACCTGCCATCACGGCGTCACCGATACCGCTGGAACGAAAAGGATAAACTACATGAAACGCTTTGCTTTGACCTTTGCTGCGGCCATGGCCCTGGCCGTTCCGGCATTTGCCGGGCCGCAATATATTGACGGCACAGGGTTTGCCGTCTCGGGGTATGATGTTGTCGCCTATCGCAACCTGGATCAGGTACCGGTAGGTCAGCCACAGCACGAAGGCGTGCGTGGCAATGCCAGCATTACTGCCGAATACAATGGTGCAACCTGGGCATTCTCGTCCGAGGAAAACCGCGACAAATTTCTGGAAAACCCGGCCTATTATGCCCCGCAATATGATGGGCACTGCGCCTATGGTGTGTCGCGCGGTGGCAAGGTTCCGGCAAACCCGAACTTGTGGCGGATCGTTGACGACAAGCTGTATCTCAACATAACGGATGTGGTCGTCGGGTTCTTCGAAGAAGACATTCCGGGCAACATCAACCTTGCTGAAGGCAACTGGCCGGGTATCGAGCCGTCTGACGCCTCGACCAGCGTGATCCCGAAATTTACCTCGGAAGGTCCGGTGAAAAACTGACCCGGCCAAAATTGCACAAAGCCCGGCTTACCCAGCCGGGCCTTTTCGTTCAGCCAGCAAGCCAGAACTGATCCCGTATCGTCTGGTCGGCGTCAAACCGGATCCTGACGCTCTTGGCACCCGGAAATTTGCGTTCTCGGATCGTATCGGGAATGACGACTTCCCCAGCGCCCGTATCGCTGGATTGAAAGCTCAGGATTTCCGCTGTGGTGTGCCGCGCACTGGTCAGAACGGTCGTTGGCAAAGCCACACGATTTGCGCCTTGATTGACGGGTGTCGTGACGAAGTAAGTCAGGTGCCGCCCAAAGCATCCGACCGCGTCGGGAACATGGTCAGCAACACCGCTGCCGCATTTGGGTTGAATACCAGGCTGACTGTTCATATGCGACAGCGCTTGCCCCGGATTCAGCATTGCCTCACAGGCGGCAATATCTTCCTGCGGAAGCTCGATGATACGTTTCTTCAACCGTGCCCGACGTGGTTGTGGCGGGCCAGCAGCGGCACCGCCCTTTGTCGCCAGCCCTTCTTTGCGTAGAAAATCATAGGCTGCCTTGGCGCGCGAAAACCCGGAACTGTCGCCTTCCTTGTGATCAGGATGCGTGTGAAAGGCGATGTGACGCCAGGCCTCTCGTATTTCACTGGAATTGGCAGACGGGTTCAGGCCCAGATCTGCCAGGGCATCCGTGCGTGCCCTAACCTTATCGACAGGTTCCATACTCAAAACACTCATTAAAAACTACACAGCCCTAGTGTTGCCGAGGGCATGGTTTTGTCAAATTTCATGGTTGATTGAGAGGGAAGCTGACAACAATCGCGATGCGAGGATTCCATTGTTCCGCAAAGGCGTGAATTCGCGGATGTAACTGTGAAACAGGTCACGCATAAGAAAAGGAAAACGCCCGGGAAAATTCGTAACCCGGGCGAATCATTGAATTTTTCAGTTGTCAGGCGACGTTTTGAAGATCGACTTGTGGCGTAATTCCAAGGGCAAAGCACACATCGCGCGTCAATTCCGGGCGGTTGAGGGTATAGAAATGCAGCTTGTCCACGCCACCTTCGATCAGGTCCGAGCACAACTCGGTGCAGATCGCAGTTGCCAGCAGATCCTCACGCCCGTCGCGCACGGCCTTTTCAAAGGCTTGTTCGACCCAATCGGGAATATGCGTGCCGCAACTTCTGGCGAACTTGCGCGCACCTGCCCAGTTTTCTATCGGCAGAATGCCCGGAACGATCGGTTTGTCGATACCCGCCTTTGCGCAGGCATCACGGAAACGGAAGAAGGTTTCGGCCTCGAAAAAGAATTGCGTCAGCGCTTCGTCAGCGCCCGCGTCAAGTTTGGCCTTTAGCCAGTCCACGTCTGCTGACATGTCGGCAGCTTCAGGGTGCTTGTCAGGATAAGCCCCGACACGGATGCTGAACATTTCGGTTTCAGCCAGCGCCTCAATCAACTCAATCGAACTGTTAAAGCCTTCGGGGTGCGGTACGAACCGATCATGCCCTTTTGGCGGGTCGCCCCGCAGGGCCACGATGTCCTGCACGCCCGCACGTGCGAATGTGTCGGCGATCTCCAGCGTTTCCTGCCGCGAAGCGTCAACACAGGTCAGATGCGCAGCGACGTTCAAACCAGAGGATTTATGCAGGGTTGCGACCGCGTCGCGCGTCAGTTCCCGGGTCGTACCGCCTGCACCGTAGGTGACGGAAACAAAACGGGGCTCCAGCGGTGCCAATGTCTGGACCGTATCCCAAAGGCGGAAAGAAGCCTCCAGAGTTTTGGGCGGAAAGAACTCGAATGAAATTTCGGGTTTGGACATGGCTGCCTCACTGGATCAACTGACTATCTTGTGCCATGACGGGCATTGTGAGACAAACTCATATTATTCAACAACAACATGAACGATACTTGAGATGCACATTGAATTCCGCCACCTGCGTACCATCAAGGCGATCCATGAATGCGGTGGGTTGGCGCGCGCTGCCGACCAATTGAACATCACTCAATCCGCATTGAGTCATCAGATCAAAGGGTTGGAGGATCAGGCCGGGGTCGAGCTGTTTCTGCGACGTTCAAAGCCGATGAAGCTGTCAGCCGCCGGTTTGCGTCTGCTGCGGTTGGCCGAGCAGATCCTGCCGCAGGTCGAGGCGGCACAGAATGAGTTTTCATCGCTGCGGGACGGGCGTACCGGGCGGATGCATATCGCCATCGAATGCCACGCGTGTTTCGAATGGCTGTTTCCGGTTCTTGAATCCTTCAGGAAATCCTGGGGCGACGTGGATGTCGATATCCGACCCGGTCTGGCCTTCGACGCCCTGCCAGCCTTGCAGAAGGAAGAGGTTGATCTGGTGGTCTCATCCGATCCCGAAGACCTGCCGGGTGTCGAGTTTGTGGAGCTGTTTGACTACAACCCCGTCTTTGTCGCTGCATCAGCCCATCCACTGGCGGAAAAAGCCTATGTCGAGGCTGAGGATTTCCGAGGCCAGACCCTGATCACCTACCCGGTGGAACGCACACGTCTGGATGTGTTCAGCCAATTGTTGATCCCTGCACGGGTCGAACCCGCCTCGATCAGGCAGGTGGAACTGACAGCTGTCATCCTGCTTCTGGTGGCCTCAAACCGAGGCATCTCGGTTCTGCCGGATTGGGTCGTGCGCGAGGTCAAATACAACTCGGACTATGTGACCCGCCCCCTGACCAAAGAGGGGATTACGCGTCGCCTTTATGCAGCGGTCCGATCAGAAGATCTGGACAAGCCCTATGTGCAGGAACTGGTAAAACTGGCCCGCGAAGAGGCGCGCAAGCTGCAATCCCGGTAGAGGCGTTTTCTGCGGGTCTGTTATGCACATCATTCCTCTTGGCAAGGAAGCCTTGCGGCAGTATACGCGCGGTTTGACCGGACAGGAGCCTTTTTACAATGGTTGGCAGTGCAAATCTCAACATCATGATCAAGGCCGCGCGCAAGGCGGGGCGTTCTTTGGTCAAGGATTTCCGTGAAGTCGAGAATCTGCAGGTGTCGATGAAGGGCGCGGGCGATTTTGTGTCTAAGGCCGATATCGCGGCCGAAGCCATCCTGAAGGACGAGTTGCTGGGTGCGCGCCCGACCTATGGCTGGCTGGCTGAAGAGGGTGGCTCCATCGACGGAGAAGACCCGACCCGCCGCTGGATCGTTGACCCGTTGGACGGCACCACCAATTTTCTGCATGGCCTGCCGCACTGGGCGATTTCCATCGCGCTGGAGCACAAAGGCAAGATCGTAGCCGGCGTGATCTATGACGCCGCCAAGGATGAGATATTCTTTGCCGAAAAAGGCGAGGGCGCGTGGATGAACGACACCCGAATTCGAGTGTCGGGGCGTCACCGCATGATAGAATCGATCTTTGCAACCGGCCTGCCCTTTGGGGGTCGTTCTGACCTGCCTGCAACCCTGCAGGATCTGGCGCGTCTGATGCCCGCTTGCGCCGGTGTGCGCCGTTGGGGTGCTGCGGCGCTTGACATGGCATATGTGGCTGCGGGCCGGTACGAAGGCTTCTGGGAACGCCGCCTGAACGCGTGGGATGTCGCCGCCGGTATCATCATCGTGAAAGAGGCGGGCGGCTTCGTCCAGGCCCTGAACCCCGAGGGTAACGCGCTGGAAGATGGTGAAGTGATCTGTTCGAATGAACCGATCTTTGATCAATTCGCCAAAGTCATCCGGGGCTGATCGCCCACAGGCGCTAACTTAAGCGATCCATAAATCAGTCTTGCTCTGTTTTGGAAGGCGTAAGACTGGTTTCAATCCCGAGTTAAAGGGCCGGAGCGGGCTTGTTTCCGTTCATGGTGATGTAGTTGACATTTGGGTGGCCACACGGGAAGCCGGTGCCTGCCAACGCAGCCGGAAGGTCGCGGTCTCCCAGTCATTTTTGCGGCTTGCCAGCATTTTAGGTCCTGTGGCCATTCACTGTCGTCCGCTTCGGCCTGCGCAGCGTCTGCCGGGATCACGGTTTGTAGGACGTTGGTGTATTGAAGCGGCCCCGCGGGAGTGCAAGCTGGCTGGAAACAACATGCCAGATGCTTTTGGCGGATAAGATCAAGATCTGGTCACATGAACGTTCGGTTGCCTCATTGGTTGACGGAATAACGGTCATGGGACCCGGAAAGTTCGGTCAGGCGTGGCGATTGCACTATCGTTGCGGGGTGACGGACATATTACGGGCCATTGAGGTTACCGACGGGCATAGTGGTGAATGCCACAAGCACTTTCCGGTTCATACCGGGGATATTGCCGATGGTGCCCGCGCCAATGAGAGGCCGTCGCGGCTGGAGTATACTCTGGAGAGCGGTGCCGATTTCATTGTCCGCTCGGGATGGCCCGCGTATCAACAATCGTCACCAAATGGCGATGTGTTCAGCATGACGTGTACAAGTTCGGCTAAAACTGGCTTAGCCGCGAAAGCCAGAGACCGGCGAAGCGCGAGTGGATGGCCTCGCGGAAGGAGAACCTGCTTCCCATAGAGTACTTCCACACTTTGTCTTCACGCTGCCAGCCGATCCCGAGCACCACGTCTGGACATGACAGCTGTGCTATGGGGCCGCTGCTATCCTTCGAGGTGCTTGCTGATGCGCCAGGTCGATTCTCAGATCACCTCTCCAGTAAGTCCCGCAGACGAAAGTACCAGATCGCGGCGGTGCCGTAATATGGGTGCAAGCGATGAAAGGGGAGCTGCTTCATCCGGTCCGCCGGCAACGGCAGAGGAATGGAAGAGTTCGCCAGATGGGCACCAATTGCCGCCCCCAATGCACTGCCAAGCGCCAGACCTCTGCCATTATACCCCAGTGCGGCCGTGACTCCGGCAGCCGGTTGATAGATATGAGGCAGGTGGTCCAAATTCATTGCAGCGCGACCAGACCACATAAATTCCAACTCTTGATTTTCCAAAGAAGGGAAAAGCGCCTTCAAGTCAGCATGGATACGTTTGAAAGAGTTCGGCCCGCGTGGTTCTGCAAAATGTCCTCGCCCCCCCACCATGAGACGGTTCCCCGGGCCAATCCGAAAATAATTAGCGATACGCCGAGTGTCCGATACAACGCAGCCTTCGGGCAAGATTGATTGGCTAATGCTTTCGGGCAGAGGCTTTGTGGCCACCTGAAAACTGTTGGCGGGCACCATTGTCTGGCGCAATCCGGGCCACAGGTGGCTTGTATAGCCGTTGGTCGCCAGCACCACCTGATCTGCTTTGATCTGCCCTTGCTCGCCTACCGACAGTTTCCATCCCGCTCCATCTGATTGTATCCGGGAAACAGGGCTCTTGCCGTAAATCTTACACCCGGCATCCGCAGCCGCTTGTGCAAGCCCGGTGGCATAATTCAGCGGGTGCACACAGCCAGCCCTCCGGTCTTTCCAACCTGCAACAAACCTTCTTGAACCCGTCTGACGAGCGACCTGCGCAGCATCCAGCCATTCGACGGAGGCCCCCCGCTTTTCCCATTGCTGCATCCGGCTTTGCAAAGTGGGGATATGCGAGGTTTTTACAGTTGTCTGAATCCAGCCGTCCTGGCGGTGGTCACATTGGATGTTATGTCTATCGATAATATCAAACACATGTTGCGCAGCACCGCCGACAAATTCGGTGGTTACCTCGCCATACATGCGGTCCAGCTTGTCAGGATCGTACTTGAGGCCGGGAATGACCTGACCACCATTTCTCCCACTGGCACCAAATCCAGGTTGCTCAGCTTCAACGACGATGACGTTTGCACCCGCTTCAGCAAGAGAAAGAGCACAGGAGAGGCCAGTGTAACCTGCGCCTACGATCGCGACATCAGCCTTGCAGTTGCCGGCCAAAGCGGGGAATTTTGGGGTGCTATTTGCCGTAGCGGACCAGATAGAGTCTAGCATTGCGGTCAAACTCCGAATCTCAAAATACGGTCGTCAATTTGCGTTCTCTACCAGGAAATAGAGCTTGCGGACGTGGGAGTGGATTGCCCAGGTGCCTTTCCAACCTTTGGGCAGGGCAAGAAAATCATTCGCGCCAAGGGTTACGGAACGGCCACCATCGGCATCAGTGATCGTCGCCGAACCGGACAGAATGTGACAGTATTCTGCCATGCCACTACGGTCTGCGGTGAACTCGCCCGGAGTGCATTCCCAGTACCGATCTTGGTATCGCCTGTTGGCGATGTGTAAACGTGCGCAGTAGCTTACTGTTGCCCCGGCGTCAGGGTTGTCGGTTTGGGTCTGTAGTCGCCAACTTGGATCGCATCGAGATCTTTCAGGCCAACAAGATTGAACATTGTTGTTCTCCGTAAATGTCATTGGGGCAGCGGCTGGATTTAACCAGCATCATTTCACCCTTGTTCAGGGTGTGTGACCCGCCTTAGGAATTCCTGGGTGCGCGGATGTGTTGGATTTCGCAAAACTTCCTGCGCCTTACCCTGCTCAGCGATTTGACCCTTATCCAGGAACAGCACGCGGTCAGCGACTTCCCGGGCAAATTGAATCTCATGGGTCACCACAAACATGGTCATGTGCTCCTCAGCGAGGGCGCGCATAACCTGTAACACCTCGCCGACCATTTCCGGATCAAGTGCCGATGTTGGTTCGTCGAGCAAAATGGCTCTGGGTTGCATAGCCAAGGCCCGGGCAATAGCGACCCTTTGCTGTTGCCCTCCGGACAGCGAGGCAGGGTAGGCGTTGATTTTTTCGGCTAATCCGACCCGCTCCAGATATCCGATTGCGCGATCCCGCACCTCGGACTTGTCCTGTTTCAGAACATAAAGCGGCCCCTCCATGACATTCTCCAAAGCCGTTCGGTGGGGGAAAAGGTTGAAACGTTGGAACACCATAGCCACTTGCGCTCTAAGTTGGTGAATTGTCGGTGATGCGACATCGACACGCTTCCCATCGATCAGAATGTCACCTGCCTGGTAAGATTCCAGACCGTTTACGCACCGGAGCATCGTTGATTTACCAGAGCCCGAAGGCCCGATAAGGCAAACAACTTCGCCCACTTCGACATTGGCGTTGATACCTTGCAACACGTTCAGTGAGCCGAAGGATTTATGAACCTCCTTGAATTCGATCATTTTGCGTCGCCCATTTTGTTTTCCATTCGCCGGATCGCGATGTTCAGGGGGATGGTCAAGCTCAGGTAAAGCAGCGCAACCAAAGTGAAAATTGTCATGTTGTCGAAGGTTGAAGAAGCCAGTGTTTTTCCCCGCATGGTCAACTCGGCAACTGAAATAACAGAGATCTGTGAACTGTCTTTGAGTAGCATGATCGTATTGTTGCCATAGGGTGGCAGGACAATTCTAAACGCCTGCGGCAGTACCACTCGACGCATCATCATACCGTGCTTCATTCCGATGGCTTTTGCCGCCTCTACCTGGCCGCGGTCTACCGCCTCTATCCCCGCACGAAAGGTTTCGCCGATATAGCAGGAATAGGTCAGCGCCAACCCGATGATGCCAGCCTGAAACGCGGTAAGGTCGATGCCGATTTCGGGCATCACAAAATAGATATAGAACAAAACCACGAGGATCGGGATGCCGCGTATGAATTCTGTCAGATACCGAATACCTTGAGCAAGGACTGGGATTCCTGAAGTTCTGAGCAGAGCCCACAATAATCCCAACAAGGTTGATAAAAGCAGTGCAAGCACTGTGACGGCAATTGTAAGCTTCAATCCACTCCAAAGCAGAGGTAGATACTCGATCGAGCGTTCAAGAAAGGTTGACATTGGCGCTGTTCCTACGGTCGTAGCGCTGGCACATCACTTGGTGAGCTGCCAGCGCCCTCTTGCTGGATAGGGAAGTTTCTCAAAGGCCGTATTTGTTGAAGATGGCCTTCAGCTCACCCGAATTCTGCAACTTTGCTAACGCCCCGTTCACCTGTTTCAGCAGCTCGGCATTTCCTTTGTCTACAGCCAACCCGACTCTGCCCGGTTTCATTGGTTCATAGCCTTCAACCAGACGAACACCCAGATTGGGATATTGTGAAATCTGGTATCCGACAATGGGGCCGTCGCCGAAACCCGCTTTGATCCGACCAAGTTGAACGTCGCGCATGATATCTACGATCGAGTCATACAACTTGATCTCGCCGAATCCCCCAATCTCCGCCAGGGAATCCGCGTACACAGTTCCAACCTGCGCTCCAATCACCTCGCCCGCTAGATCGTCTCGCGTATAGTTTTCAGGGTTGTCCGCAGCGACGAACATGGCGTCCCCATAGCTGTAGGGGCTGTCTGAGAAGTCAACGACCTCTGCGCGTTTGTCGGTGATCAGCATGCCCGCAGAGATAAGATCAATCTTTCCTGTGGTCAGCGCGGGAATGAGTGCCGAAAACGCAGTAACTTCAAATTGCATCTCCATTCCGATTTCCGCACCAATCGCATTTGCAATGTCAACCATGGCTCCTGTCGGTTGTCCGGTTTGGATATCAACAAACGTAAACGGCACACCCGTGGTCGTTACCCCGGCATTAAGAGTTTCCGCGAAAGTGCCGTTCGCAACAGACAGCCAGGTCGCTGCAGCGAGTGTGGTAAGTATTTTCATGTTCATGAAACTTCCCCTTGTTGGTTCTTCACTGTTCTGAGGTCCTGCGGACCCGCCTGACAGGTCAACATTCCTCGAATGTAGATGAGATTGAAAAATTTTCGACATTCTTTCATTAAAATGAAATATTATGCTTATGCGGGCTTCTTCCACGGTCAATGTGAAAAGCTGGGTGTATTTCATGGACATGAAGAGTGGTGGAAGGTATTCTTCGTATTCAAGCAACGAAGAGAGCGTGTCTTTATCATTATGCCAAACAACTCAAATCACTCAGCAGCGGCTGCAACGGATGGAGTAAGCGAAGACGTGCGACTTGGTCGCGCGATACGCGATCGGCGTAAAGAACTGGGACTTACACTGACTTATATCTCTGACGAGGCAGGGATATCGGTGGGCCTACTTAGCCAAATCGAAAGGGGGTTATCGTCGCCGTCGGTTCGGGTCTTGCGCTCGATCAGTGGCGCGTTGCGGTTGTCGGTACTACAGCTGTTCAGTGTAGATGAAAACGAGGCGGCAGATGATGAGAGCTATATCGTTCGGGCCAATCACCGCAGGTCAATTGATCTCAGCAGTAAGGGGGTGCTCAAGTCCTTTTTGACAGCGCACGACGAAGGTGAATTACAGGTCATGGATCTAGATCTTGAGCCGGGAGGCGGATCAGGTGATGTACCGTATTCTCATGCCGGTGAGGAATGCGGGGTCGTGATTGAAGGATGTCTGGAAATATCGATTGATGGCAGGCCGCATATCCTGAACCAAGGGGATTCATTTCATTTTGAAAGTAGCCTCTCTCATCGGTATCGAAACCTTGGCGAGGGAAAATGCAGGGTTATCTGGGCAACGACTCCTCCAATCTGGTAGTGTTGAGGCAGGGGGTTCAGCAATGAACCGCTCAACGTCAAACTTTTTTCGGAGCTTGGGCAACGCACCTGGCTGCTCGGAGCGAAATCTGACACCTCAGGTGCGAACAATTACCGTGCCGGTGAACGGCGAGCGTGCCTTGCAACCCTGAATTTGGAATCTAGTCTCGCAGGGCCAAGCTTGAATGGCTGGTTTTAACCCGCGCGGCGGCGTTGAGAATGAAGCAGCCGCGGCGGTTCCCATGCTGCGAACACGCGCACCAAAACTGGCATGCTGACCCCGAGTTCTCTTGGCACCTTCGCCGCGTTCTGCACGAACGGCAACAACCGCTCACAGGATGCGTAGGCTACCCAATTTTGGTATTCGATCTGGTAAGATAGCGCCCATGGGCTGATCGCCCCTCAGTTCAGCTTTATCGACGCGGAACGCGCGGTATACGTGACTGCGACAGCTTATACTTTGCCTCAGGGTGGGGCGGGTGCCCGTGCGTGCGGTTCCAGAATTGCACGCCACCGCGTCGCAGCCATAGCGGCACACATAGGATCAGCCCTACTGCAAATCCGCCGGTATGGGCCCAGTAGGCGATACCGCCTTCGTCCGGGTTGCTGGTGACGCTGCCAAAGAACTGAATCGCCAGCCATACGCCCAGCATGATGAAGGCGGGGATGGTAAAGACCCTGAAATAGACAACCAGGATCAGCAGAATATCCACACGCGCCTTGGGAAACAGCAGTAGGTATCCCCCCATGACACCCGCAATCGCGCCCGAGGCGCCGACGGTAGGCACCTGAGAGTCCGGCCCTGTAACCACATGGATCAGACCTGCGCCGATACCTGCGACCAGGTAGAACAGCAAAAAGGGCAGATGGCCCATTTCGTCTTCCAGATTGTCGCCGAATATCCATAAGAACAGCATGTTCCCGGCCAGATGCATCCAGCCTCCATGCAGGAACATGGATGTCACAAAGGTTTCCAGACCAACCCCATCGCTGACCCGCGCCGGGATGATGGCGTAGTCGAAGAACAGCCGGTTGATAAGTGGCGCATCATTCATGATCCCCACATAGCTGAGGAAGATCAGGATGTTGGCCGCCAATAAGACGTAGACAACATAAGGCGTGCGCCCCGAGGGGTTATGGTCACGTATCGGAAACATGAGGTGACGCTGGGCTTTTGCGCGCCCAGCGTCAAGGCAAGCTTATGCCGCACCTCCCAACAACGCAGCGTTTCCGCCAGCTGCGGTCGTATCGACACACACATGGCGCTCACCCAGCACACGCGCGCGGTCGGGTCTGCCCGGAATCAGGGGAAGAATGGGGCCGTCCCGACGGGCCAGATGCAGTTCGATCTGCTGCGCGGTTTCAGCATCGCCCCACCAAAGAACACCAGAGATACCGGTCAGGTTCTCCAACCGGTGAAGGTCAAGCATTCCGGTTGCCTGAATGGCCGTGCCACCCAGTGCCTGTACGGCTTCAGCCTGCGCGCGCGCCGCCGTTTCCCCCGGCCCCACGCACAGAAGTGGTGGGCGGGGATATTCGCTCAGCCGGTTCGATTCTCCGGTTGGGCCGGGCAGAGAACGGGTCCGGATTGGGGCAGGTTGGCCTTGAGGGGCAGGTAGGTCTGCCAAATGCTCCCAGGATTCTGTCGTGATTTGCCGATCCGGTGCACAAAACCGGGCCATGTAATTCGGGCCGCCCGCCTTCGGGCCGGTGCCTGACAGCCCTTCACCGCCAAAAGGTTGGGAGCCAACGATGGCACCAATCTGATTGCGGTTTACATAGATGTTTCCGGCATGGATTGCTTCGGTCACATGCTGCACCCGGTCGTCGATCCGGGTTTGCAGGCCAAAGGTCAGCCCGTATCCGGTTGCGTTGATATCCGCGATGACCTTGTCGATTTCCTGCGCTTTGAACCGTGCCACGTGCAACACGGGGCCAAAAATCTCGCGCTCCAGCGCGGCAATGCCCGAGATTTCGATCAGCGTGGGGGCAACAAAGATGCCCTCTGTCGGCGGAGGCAGCTCTTTCAGAACGCGCCCTTCGGCCCGTGCAATAGCGACGTGATCGGCGATGACCTGCCGGGCCTGCGCGTCAATCACCGGGCCGCAATCGGTAGAGATCAGCCAGGGGTCCCCGATGCGCAGGGCGTCCATTGCCCCTTTGAGCATGGTCAGCACGTCATTTGCGATATCCTCTTGAAGGTACAGGCATCGCAGTGCGGAACACCGCTGGCCTGCGGATTGAAAGGCACTTTCAATGATCGATTGCACGGCCTGTTCGGGAAGTGCGGTGCTGTCAACGATCATGGCGTTCAGGCCACCAGTTTCCGCAATCAGCGGCGTGCCGGGGCGCATGGACCCAGCCATTGCCGACCGGATTCTGAGAGCGGTTGTTGTCGAGCCGGTGAAGGCCACGCCAGAAACGCGCGCATCCGATGTCAGCGCCGCGCCCACGGTCGGACCACCCGGCAGCAATTGCAGCGCGTGGCGCGGCACACCAGCCTCATGCAGCAATTGAATGGCGCGGTGCGCGATCAGGGGTGTCTGCGGCGCAGGCTTGGCCAAAACGGCGTTCCCGGTTGCCAAAGCTGCCGATATTTGCCCTGAGAAGATCGCCAGCGGGAAGTTCCACGGGCTGATGCAGGTGAATACTCCAGCGGGCTCGGCGTCAGGTATGTTGGCGGCGTAGTAACGCAGGAAATCCACCGCCTCACGCAGTTCCGCCACGGCGTCAGGTAGCGATTTGCCAGCCTCGCGCGCCAGCAGGGCGAACAATTCGCCGTAGTGTGTTTCATAAAGATCGGCGGCAGAGTTCAGGATGCGGGCACGTTCGGCTGCCGGGGCCTGCCACGGCTTTGCCGAAGACAGCGCCAGTTCCACATCTGCTTCACTTGCCGAGGCGACCGCGCCCGGCTTGTCGGCAGGATTCGCCGGGTTGATTACCTGCTCATCCACCTGTGGTTTGGCAGCGTCAGCCAGCAACGGCTGCGCATACCAGTGATACGCACGGAACTGATCCCGCGCTGCATCAATCTTATCCAGCGTCGGGGTGTGGTGTAGATCGAAACCTTTGGAATTGGGGCGTTCCGGCTTGAATAGTTCGGGCCCGGTGGGCAGTGGGGGCGGCGGTGTCAGCACCGTAACAAACGGATCCGAGGCAACCACTTCCGGCGGGACGTTTTCGTCGACAATCTGGTTGACGAAGGATGAGTTTGCGCCGTTTTCCAGCAGACGCCGCACAAGGTAGGCCAGCAGGTCACGATGCGCGCCAACCGGTGCGTAGATGCGACAACGCGTTTTCTGCCTGTTCATCACAAGCTGATGCAATGTCTCACCCATACCATGCAGGCGCTGGAATTCAAAAGGCTGACCTTCGGCCATGTGCAATATGGCGCTGACTGTATGGGCGTTGTGGGTGGCGAATTGCGGATAGATCCGGTTTGTCATGCCCAGCAATTTGCGCGCATTGGCGATATAGGACACGTCCGTGACCGCCTTGTGCGTGAAGACGGGAAAGCCATCCACGCCTTCGACCTGCGCGCGTTTGATCTCGGTGTCCCAATAGGCGCCTTTGACCAGACGCACCATCAGCTTGCGATCGTGGCGTTCAGCCATGTCATAGAGCGTGTCCAGAACCAGCGAAGCGCGTGGCCCATAGGCCTGAACCACGATGCCAAACCCCTCCCAGCCGGCCAGAGCCGGATCGGACATCACCGCCTCAATCACCTGCAATGACAAAGACAGGCGATCCGCCTCTTCGGCGTCGACGTTTAGCCCCATGCCAGCGGCCTTAGCCAAAAGGGCCAGCGCCCGCAGGCGCGGGACCAGTTCATCCATCACCCGCTTTTCTTGTGCCAGTTCATAGCGGGGGTGCAGGGCCGACAACTTGACCGAAATGCCGGGGTTGGCGCGGATATCATCATGGGTGCAGGCTTCGGCGATGGCCGAGATGGCGCGTGAATACGACAGGTGATAACGCGCGGCGTCCGCCTCGGTTCGCGCGGCCTCTCCCAGCATGTCGTAAGAGTAGGTATATCCCTTGCTTTCCATCCCGCGCGCGCGTTCCATCGCAGCGTGAATGGATTCACCCAACACGAATTGCCGCCCCATTTCCTTCATCGCCCGCGACACGGCGGTACGGATCACGGGTTCCCCCAATCGCTTGATGGCCCCGCGCAGGGCGCCAACAGGCGAGGTCTTGCCTTCGTCCAGAACCTTGCCCGTCAGCATCAGTGCCCAGGTTGAGGCGTTCACCAAGGATGAAGACGAGTGCCCAAGATGCTTACCCCAATCCGAAGGGGCGATTTTGTCTTCAATCAACGCGTCAATCGTGTCGGCATCCGGCACGCGCAACAGCGCCTCGGCCAGGCACATCAGGGCGACGCCTTCGTCGGTGGACAGGCCGTATTCGGCCAAAAACACCTCCATCAACCCCGGAGACGTGCTGGATCGGATGTCGCGCACAAGCTGCGCGGCAGCGGCGCTGATGGCGCCGCGGTCCGTGGCGCTCAGGCTGGCCTGAGAGATCAGGGTTTCAAGGATCGCCGACTGGTCAGCATAGGTTGAGGTGTCGATTAATGTACGCAGGGTATGAGACATGGGTCCTCCGGTCTTTGTGCCAATATAACTGCGAAAACTCAGGACAATCGCCTGAGTTTACGGTAATTGAAGGCGGAATACCTGAAATTTCGCCAGAAGGCAGCGCAAATGAACTTTCCCGACCTGGACCGGTTTGACCGGTCGATTCTGAGAATTCTGGCCGAGGATGGGCGCATTTCGGTCGCCGATCTTGCACGCGAAATCGGTCTGTCGAAATCACCGACACAGGCGCGCCTGAAACGGCTTGAAGCAAGCGGGGTGATCAAGGGATACCGGGCGATGCTGGATCCGATCAGACTGGGGCTGGACCACGTTGCCTTTGTCGAGGTGCGTCTGACCGATACCCGCGAAAAGGCACTGGCCGAGTTCAACGCGGCTGTCCGAAAAACTGCCGAGGTCGAGCAAGCCCATATGATCGCTTCGAATTTCGACTATTTGTTGAAGGTCCGCACAGCCACCATGTCAGAGTATCGTCGTGTTCTGGCCGAAAAGATTTCATCCTTGCCGCATGTCGCCAGCACCTCGACCTTTGTGGCGATGGAGGCGGTTAAGGAAACCGGCAGTTTGGGTGGGTTCGAGCATCAGGCTTGACGGATCGGGATTACGAGCCATCCTTGGTACATGATACACGCTTTCCTCGCCGCTCTTGCTGTTGTTGCCTTGTCCTGCGCGGCGCACGCCCAGTCCTGCCCTGATTCTCCGGATCATTCAGAAGGTGTGGATGCGCTAATCAATCAGGTTCAGAAGGCAGAATCGCAAAGTGATGCGCGCGCTATTTCCAACCAGATGTGGGAGCTTTGGACCGATGCGCCAGATGCGCGTGCACAAGGCTTGCTGGACCGAGGAATGGCGCGGCGGGAGGCCTGGGATTTACCGGGCGCGTTGGACGAGCTTGACCAGCTTGTCGAATACTGCCCGAACTACGCCGAAGGCTACAATCAGCGTGCGTTTGTGAACTATCTTCGACAAGACTTCGCTGCTGCCTTGCAGGATCTGAATGTCACGATCGAGTTGTCGCCGAACCATATAGGTGCGCTGAGCGGGCGCGCCTTGTCACTGTTGGGTCTGAAGCGCCTTGACGACGCGCGCGCGGCACTTGCCGAAGCGCTAGAACTTAACCCATGGCTGTCAGAGCGGGCATTGTTGGAACCCGGCGGTCTTTTGGAACCGCCCGGTCAAGATATCTGACGCCGGGTTTTCGAAAGAACCGCAATGGGAAACCGAACCTATTTGCAAGCAAACTGGTCGTGTTGGACCCATCCGAGTTGTTCACTGGATATCATATGGCATGACTTCTGGCTGACGGGCGCGTCTATCGAAAGCTGAACATCATTGACGAATACACCAACGAGGGGCTGATGATCCGTGTCGATCGCAAGTTCAACTCAACCGATGCGCTGAATGCATTGACTGACCTGTTCATCCTCCGCGGCCCGCCGGAATACATAAGAACCGACAATGGGCCGGAATTTTTCGCCCAGAAGGTGCGAGGGGTGGATCGCAGCTGTCGGGGCGAAGACGGCTTACATCGAACCGGAATCACCCTAGGAGAACGGCTATTGCGAATGCTTCAACGCCCGGTTCCGGGATGAGCTGCTCAACGGTGAAATCTTCTACAGCCTAAGGAAGGCGCAAATCCTGATTGAGCAATGTCGTGTCCACTATCACACCGTCAGGCCGCACAGCGCGTTGGGCTACCGCCGGCCTGCGCCCGAAATAATCGTCCCGATAGACCAGAGGCCCAGGGTGCAGTAACAAACAAACCGGACCACCCGATAGGGGCACGCCGCCGAAGGCGCTGAAGGCGGCTATGCTGACCCTTTTTGAATATCCTGCCGAACACAATGTGGGCCACTTGTACAAAGCCAAACCCGGTTTGGCGGCGCATTACAAATCCTGTGATCCGACCAACTCTTTCAATCCGGGGGTCGGGAAGATGTCCAAGGCGTGAACCTACCGGTGACAATGTCAGATGGGACTTGGGCGCATGTGATAGGCATCCAGCAGAGCTTTGCCGTTTTCATAGAACGCAGTTTCGCCAACCAGTTCTGTTACACCGTAGCGATCCAACTCGGCTTTCACGTCTGGCTCGACCAGCGTGAAAACCAGCCGTATCCCCTTGGATTGCAGGAAATTGGCGATACTGCGCAACGTGAACCCGGCTGTGAAATCGACAACGTCAATTGCCGAGGCGTCGATGCAGAACCATGTCAGTTTTCCGTCTGCGTTCTGAACGATTGTTGTGACTTCCTCGGTGAATATCTGCATGTTCGCGTAGTACATGCCGTGGGAAAACCGGTAGATTACCAGACCGGGCTCGAATTGGTTTGGTGCTTCCAATCCCTTTGAACGCCAGCCACCGGACTCGGTACGCAATACTACCGAATTCTTTGGGTGGTATCCCCGGCGTGTGTGGTCGACCAAAGACAGGACCATGGCAAAAATGACGCCTTGCTCGACACCAACCAGAACAACCACGGTGGCGGTTGCCGTGGCAACCCAGAACTCGGACCGGGCCTGCCTGTAAATTGTTGCCATTCCGTGCAGGTCGATCAGCTTGAGACCGATCAGGAAAACGATGGCCGAAAGTGCTGCTGTGGGAAGATAGGCTAAAGGCTTGGTCAGAAACAGGATAACCAACAGGACTATTACCACTGTTGTCAGTTGCGCCACTTGGCTGCGCCCTCCGGCGCTGGCGACCATCTCGGTCTTTGTGGGGCTGCCATTGACCACGAATGTCCCCGTGAATGCGGCTCCGAAGTTCGCAAGACCCAGTCCGATCAGGTCCGTGTTTTCGTTGAAAGTCTCATCATATCTCGAGGCGTATGCCCGTGATGTTGCGGCGCTTTGTGCCAGAATAACAACGAAGATGGACAAGGCCGTGGGGAGCAATTGTTTGAACAAGGTCCAGCTCCACTGCACGTCCGGGATCGAGAACGAGGGCAAACCGCCGACAACCTCTCCCAACACCGAGATTCCGGAAATGTTGAATGAAAAGGCCCAACTGCACAGGATCACCCCGACAATGGCAACCAATGGCCCCGGGATTTTGCGCGACAGTCTTGTGCATCCCAGGACAATGCCTAACACGGCTGATGAGACGATCACGGTTGGCCAGTTGACGTTGGATATGTTGAAGTAAACGTCCTTCAACCTTGCAAGTGTTCCGTGCCCAGCGGATTCGATGCCCAACAATCCGGGGATTTGACCCGTTGCAACCTGAATGCCCACGCCGGTCAGAAAGCCGACCAATACCGTTCTGGACAGAAAATCAGCCAGAAACCCCAGCCCGATGACACGCGCGGCAATCAAAAGCATGGCAGCCATAAGCGCCAGCAAGGACGCCAGTGCCAGATACTCAGACGTTCCGGACATCGCCAAGCCCGCCAGTCCCGAGGCGGTGATGGCTGCTGTCGCCGAATCGGCACCGACAACAAGGTGTCGGGACGATCCGAACAGCGCAAACAGAGCCATGGGAATCAGGATCGTATACAGCCCGGACATGACCGGAGTGCCGGCGATTTTGGTGTAACCCATGACTTCGGGGATCGCGAGGCAGGCAAAACTCAGACCAGCCAGCATTTCCGCCGGAAGGCGCGCGCGGTCAACAGGCAGAATGCCCTGCAGGATTTGCAGACGCGCCGCTCTCTGATTTCTGTCCTGTTTTTTCATGGGTTACCCTATACCCATTCAACCAGCGAACCGAATGTTCGAACCGTCGGGCTATCTTACAGGCAAATTATCACAGGTAAATTGTGTGGTCTGACGTGCCTCTTTTTCCAGTTTTTCAGTTATTTTCGCCGAACTACGGGAATCCCCCAATTTCGCAAACTGCCGATCAGGGGTAAACATGACCTACCGTACTTACCACACACAAACACGGTATTTACTTTCCCCGATGAGGGGCTGGTCACACCCCCTCGGCCGGCCCCTCTTAACTTTTTGGGGTTTGCGAAAGCCCAAGTCATTCGTTTTATGACTCGTGTCGAGTGAACTTACTTAGTTTTGGATCAATTTGGTCACGAGTGTCGGCAGTGTTTCGGACGCACTGTAAGCAACGGTGTGCGGTATATTGGCCACCGGGGTTTTGCGGTACCCTTCCGTGAACAGCAGAAACGGTATCCTGGCGTTTACAGCTGTTTCTGCGTCGACCTCGCTGTCACCCACATACAAGCGTGTGCCCGAGGTCCCAAGTGCTTTGAAGCTTTCCAGCAGGTGGCCCGGATCCGGTTTGCGAATTGGCAATGTATCACCGCCGAAAACAACGTCGAAGAACCGGGATAAGTTGAGCGCCTCCAGCACGTGACGTGCGGGTGCTTCGGGTTTGTTGGTGCAGATACCAAGAACGCAACCCATCTGTTTCAGTGTTTCCAGGGCCTCCAGAACCCCGGGATAAGGCACTGTCGTTGCACTGACCGCCGCATTGTAATGCTTCAGTGTCTGTTGGGTCAGTTCCGCGTGGCGATCCATGGGCAAATCACAGTGTCGCATCAAACGCTCGACCAGTTTGGGAAGGCCATTGCCAACAAACCCTCTGATCACATCAATGGGCACAGGATCGTGACCCAGACCGTTCAGCGTTTTATTGGCCGCTGCTGCCAGGTCCCCGACGCTGTCGACCAACGTTCCATCCAGATCAAAAACAACTGCTGCGGTCACGTTTTGCTTGCCTTTCAATACCCGCCCCAAGTCTTAACCCGTCGTTTTCAGGGGCGCAATCGGCTCAATGACGCCTGATTTGAAACAGCGCTTGACATTCCTTACTAAAATAATCAGATTTAATGACAGGAACGGAAAGCCAACCCTCTCGGGTCAGCCAGATAAAACGAAACGCAACAGGTATGGCACCATGCCGACTCGCTCTGGAGATGCCCCGATGAACGTACAGAACCCGACCTCAACCCAAGGTTATGCTGTCTCGATGCTGCCTGCGCACAAGGCCGAGGATTTGACCAAAGGTGGCCACCTGGCCCATATCGAGTTGGGTGACCAATTGTATACCCTGCGCATCACCCGTGCAGGTAAACTGATCCTGACGAAATGAGCGCGCATTCATTGCGCGGCGGTGCCGCGGTCGGCCGTCTGGCGGATCTTGATCCAGTCGAAGCGGGTGCGGTGATGTATCTGCGGATGTGGAGCCAGGGTGAAAGCGGTCGCGCTGATATCGCGAGCGATTTTTGCATAGCGCTGGGATCAGATTATGGGCGTGCCGCCATGCTGACGCTGGATCGTCTGTGTTCGCTTTGCGCAACGCATTGTCGACGCCCGCTAATCAGGCACGGTCTGGGGTGTGCATGTCTGGGCGCGGATGAGAATTGTTTTGCCCAAATGGTTGCCGCCGCATCCGAAGGGGCACGCGAAGACGCGATGATGATGGCGTCACTGATCGTGCGCCCGGATTTTGCGCCTGCTCTGGCATCCCTGTCGGAGGAACTGGGCCTGACGCTCCGGCGTATGACGACGGGAAATGCGATTCCGACGACAGGCCACGATACCCGCACTGCCGTTTTGCATTGACTGTGCTTGCAGGACGGTCAAACCCCGGCAAAGCGCCGGGGTCAATCCTTCAGCAGCACCCGCATCCCGCGTGGTGATGGTCGTGACCGCAAACCGGAGCAGGAGAGAAGTCACCGACCTCGGACAGCACGTCCCTTAGCGCCCACAGGATCATGTCCACATCCTCGGCCTCAATCGTCAGCGGTGGGCGGATTTTCAGGATGTTGTCCTTTGGTCCCTCACTGCCGATCAGAATTCGGTGATCACGCATCCGATTTTTGACATAGCTGCAAATCTCGGTTCCTTCGGTTCCGTCGGGATTGATCAGCTCAACACCCAGAAACAGTCCCATGCCCCGTACATCGCCAACGCAACCAAAGTCGGCTTCGATCTGGCGCAGCCCGATTTTCAGGCGGTCACCCATCTGACGCGCATTGTCCTGCAGGCCTTCATCATCGACGATGTCCAATACTTCCTTGCCGATCCGGCAAGACAGCGTCGATCCGCCAAAGGTCGAGAAGAATTCGATCCCGTTATTGAAGCTGTCGGCAATCGCCCGCGTCGTCACCAGCACACCCAGAGGGTGCCCGTTACCAATGGGTTTACCCATCACCACAATATCAGGAAGCGCGCCCTGATGTTCAAATCCAAAGTAATACTCACCCAGGCGACCCAGACCGGTCTGTACCTCATCTGCTATGCAGACACCCCCGGCGGCACGGATTTTTTCATAAACCGCAGGCAGGTAACCTTTGGGCGGAATGATTTGTCCACCGACAGACGGGAAAGTTTCGGCGATGAACCCGGCCAGACCCTGACCCCGGTCCTGCAAGGCAGCAATGGCCGGGTCCACAAGATCAGCAAATTTCTGCGCCCGATCCGCATCGTCACGCTTGAACGAACCGCGATAGTCGTCTGCAACTTCAACCAGTTCAACCCAGTCGGCTTTCCCGATGCCGCCCGGTTTGTTGAACTTGTAAGCCGATATCGCCACAGCCGCATTCGTATTGCCGTGATAGCCATGGTCTGGTGTCACGATCCCCTTGGCCCCGGTATGGGCACGGGCAAGCCGCAGGGCCAGTTCGTTGGCTTCAGTTCCGGAATTGACGAAGAAGCAGACCTCGAAGTGATCGGGCAGTTTGGACAGGATCTTGTCAGCAAAAGCTGTCTGTGCCGGATGCAGGTAGCGGGTATTTGAGTTCATCCGCTTCAACTGATCCGCCGCCACTGCCTGAATACGGGGATGCGCATGACCCACATGAGGGACGTTGTTATAGGCGTCCAGATAGGGGCGGCCCCATTCGTCAAACAGGTGATGTTTCCACCCGCGTACCAGCATGACAGGGTCATCATAAGTCAGCGACAGGTTGCCACCAAAGTGATCGCGGCGGCCTTGCAGGATCGCCTGCTTGTCGGTGGGTTGGTAGAACACCTTGTCATCCGGCAGGTTCAGCAAGGCCGCCGGGTTCGGGCAAACTGCGTGCCATAGCTCCATCTCATCCGGGTCGCCGACACCGGGCCAATCCGCTTCCATGCCATTGGTTGTCAGCGCCAGCTGGAAATGCACATGCGGGGCCCATCCGCCATTCTGGCTGGCGTCGCCCAATCGGGCAAACGCTGCCCCTTGTGCCACCGGATCACCGGGTTTCAACCGGTCACAGCATTCCGGGTCCAGATGACCGTAGAGTGTATAGAACGGATCGCCCTCGGGCGTTCCATGGTGCAGGATTATCACCGCACCGTAATCGAGGTGATGATCTCGGTTCTCGACCACTTCGACCCGCCCGCTCATTGGTGCGTGCAGCACCGTCCCTGCGGGTGCAAACACATCCACCGCCAGATGCACTGTTCGCCGGTCCGAGGCTTTCCATGGCCCTTTGCGAAATCCTGGCTCGGCATAAATCAGGCGGGGTTCGTTGTAATAGCCCAGCCACAGCCCTTCGCCGTATTCTTCACCAACATGTGCGGCCTCGGCCAATGGCATGTGGAAAGGGTTCTGGGGCCACACACAATTTTCAACCGACAACGACCCCATAGGAACATCGCTTAGGTCCTGACCGAACAGTTGGGAAAACCGGCCGCGATGTTCTTGCAGATACGCATGGATGCGTTCTGCGCCGTCCACGACCGGCAGCCCGCACGCTGCCCGAAGACGCGCAGACATCAGTCCGCCGTTGACGGATGCATTCTCAAGAAACCGCCACGCAGGTGCCTGCGAGATTGTCACATATGGATCGTCCGGGTTTTCGACCGCCATCAGGGTCGAGTTGAGGACAGATACTGCCAGTCGCATCCGCAGCAGAGGCCAGATCAGGTCGATCTCCTCGGCTTGCAGTCGGTTTGCGGCATGGTACCCCCGTATGAGAGCAGTTAATGCCCGCTCGGGTCTGGCATGATCTAGCACCACATAGGCCCCGGCGATTGCAAGGTCACAGACGCGCGGTGCTGCACACATGTCACCCAGATCAATCAGGCCGGAAACCCGCCTCCGCTCGCCCAATTCGCCTTCAACCAGAACGTTATAATCATTGGCGTCGTTGTGAATGGCCTGTTTCGGCAGGCCCTCAAGCCTATCCGTGATCGCCGTGAATTCGTTGCAGATATCCCGAAGCAACGCCCGACGCGCGGGATCGCTGATGGCGCCCAGCTTGTCATTGATCCAACTCGCTTGCGTCAGGTCCCATTTGAAATCTGGGCGGTGCAAAGCTTCATGCTGAAACCCCTCCAGCGCGCGATCTGTTGCGCCCACAACACGACCCAATTTCAGGATCAGCTCTTCGGATTTCGGGTTCGCTTGTGCATAGCAAAGCCCGGGCAGGCGTTCCTGCAACCACACCAGCCGCGATTTCCCTTCGGAATCGGAAAGTTCCGGCAACATTGCGCCGTTCAACGCCGGGAACACCTTTGGAAACGGCAACCCGGGAGCTTCCGAGGCGATATGCGCAAGTGCCTCGATCTGAAGATCTACCAGACCCGCATCGCACCCCGCGCGCATGACTTTCAGCACATAGTCCTGGCCATTTGTGGCCTGCGCCAGAAAGTTCAGATCATATTCGCCATCCAGCCGGGTCAACCGTGCGTCCAGCCCCCAGTTTTGGCGCAGCGCGTCCGCCCAGAAGTTCACCAAGTCGCTCATGTCTTTCTCCGTCCCGCTCATCCGGGATCCTCTTCATCTGGCCGAAAATATCCTCGGGGGTGAATTGGCCCAAAGGGACAAGAGGGGGCAGACAGCCCCCCGACCCCTCAATCCAAGGCACGCAAACGTTTGAACAGCGATGAGGTATCCCACCGCCCGCCGCCCAGTTTCTGCACGTCCTTGTAGAACTGATCGACCAGAGCGGTCACCGGCAGAGACGCGCCGGTTTCATTGGCCGTATCCAGACAAATCCCCAGATCCTTGCGCATCCAGTCGACAGCAAAGCCATGTTCGAACTGATCATTCAGCATGGTTTCATACCGGTTTGACATCTGCCAGCTGCCAGCCGCACCCTGGCTGATCACCTCAACAACGGCCTTCCCGTCCAGGCCCGCTTTTTCGGCAAAGTGCAAAGCTTCGCTGAGACCCTGAACCAGACCGGCAATCGCGATCTGGTTGCACATCTTGGTCATCTGGCCCGCGCCGCTGGCTCCGAGTCGACGGCAGATTTTGGAATAGACATTCATCACCGGCTCAGCTGCATCATAAGCTGCCTGATCACCGCCACACATTATCGAGAGAACGCCGTTTTCAGCACCCGCCTGACCGCCCGAAACGGGGGCATCCACAAAAGCGATACCCTCAGATTGGCCAGCCGCATAAAGTTCGCGCGTGACCTTTGCCGAAACTGTCGTGTGGTCGACAAAAATGGCCCCGTCGGACATGCCCTGAAACGCGCCGCCCTCGCCGGTGCAAACCGCGCGAAGGTCGTCGTCATTACCGACGCAGGCCATGACAAACTCAGCACCCGTGACGGCGTCTTCCGGAGTGGTCGCCATCGCGCCGCCATGCTGCGCGACCCAGGCCTCGGCCTTGGTGGTCGTGCGGTTGTAAACGGTGACGTCATGGCCTGCGGCTTGCAGATGTCCGGCCATGGGATAGCCCATGACACCAAGGCCAAGGAACGCGACTTTTGCCATTTTGTGATCCTCTCCGCTGTTCGGTCGGCTTTAGCGAAACAGGCCTGACCGAAATCTCTGGCGAAGACAAAGCAAAGCTGCGCCCAAAGGGCAACCCCAAGTCAGCCTTTCCCGCCCAGATCTCGCAGGATTGGGCAATCGGGCCGGTCGTCCCCCGCGCAGGCCTCGATCAGATGGCTCAGCGTATCGCGCATGGCGTTCAGGTCAGCGATCTTGGTTTCAATCTGAACAAGATGATCGCGTGCAACCTGTTTCACGTCGGCACTGGCACGGGTTTCATCTTCGTAGAGTGCCAGCAGGGTCCGGCAATCCTCGATGGTGAACCCAAGCGCCCGGGCGCGGCCCAGAAAGTTCAGCTTGTGCACGTCCTGGTCGCGAAACCGGCGATAGCCATTGTCGTCGCGCATTGGTTTGATCAGGTTGATGTCCTCATAATACCGGATCGTCTTGGCGGGCAGGCCGGTGCGCGTGGAAACATCTCCGATATTCATGCGCGCACCTCTTTGGTGGCCGTACCTGAGGTTTCCGGCACGCTAGCGCGAATACGGCGCAGGCGCAGCGCATTCGAGACCACAAAAACGCTCGACAGTGCCATTGCACCAGCTGCCAGTGCTGGGGACAGAAGATAGCCGCCAAACGGGTACAGCGCACCGGCAGCCACCGGTATCAGAAGGACATTGTATCCGAAGGCCCAGCCCAAATTCTGGCGAATATTCCTCATTGTCCGGCGGCTGATCTCGGTCGCATTCGCGACGCCCCGCAAATCACCGGACATGAGGACAACGTCGGCTGTTTCGATGGCCACATCCGTGCCGGTTCCGATGGCGATGCCGATATCAGCCGCCGCCAGAGCGGGGGCGTCGTTGATCCCGTCACCGACAAAGGCCAGCACTCCGAACCGGTCCCGTAAGGCCGTGATTGCGTCTACCTTGCCATCAGGCAGTACCTCGGCAGTGACATGATCAATCCCCAGCCGGTCGGCCAGAGCCCGCGCCGTGCGTGCGTTGTCACCCGTGATCATGGCCACGGTCAAACCCATCTGGTGCAACCGTTCCAGCGCTTCCACTGTGCCGGGTTTGATCGGGTCGGAAACGGACAAAGTGGCCGCTGCCTGCCCATCCAGAGCGACGAACAGAGGGGTTGCTCCCTGTGCGGCACGGGCTTCTGCCTCATCCGCCAGGGCTCCAAGGGTGATCCCACGCTGCTGCATCAACCGGTGCGACCCGATCAACACGTCGCGGCCTTCAACCAACCCTTGCAGGCCAAGCCCGGTAAGCGAACGGACATCCGATACCTCTGGCAGTGTCGCGGGCCCCGCGCGGGTGATGGCGGATGCGATCGGGTGTTCCGACCGTGCCTCAAGGGCAGCGGTCAGCCGCAGAACCTCCTCCCGGTCAAACCCCTTTGCCGTAGTCACGCTGTCCAGTTCGGGGCGCCCCAGCGTCAGGGTTCCGGTCTTGTCCAACGCAATGACGCGCGCCTGCTGAAGCTGTTGCAACGCATCCCCCTTGCGGAACAAAACCCCGAGTTCTGCCGCACGCCCGGTGCCCACCATGATCGAGGTTGGGGTCGCCAACCCCATAGCGCAGGGGCAGGCGATGATCAGAACTGAAACACCTGCGACAAGCGCCAGGGGAAGGGCCGGGCTGGGGCCGAAGATCAGCCAGAGCGCGACGGTGATCACCGCAACAGCGATGACCGCAGGAACAAAGCGATAGGTAATCCGATCCACCAACCCCTGGATCGGCAGCTTCGCGCCCTGCGCCTGCTGCACCATTCGAATGATCTGTGCCAGAGCCGTGTCGCCGCCGACGCGGGTAGCGCTTACCCGTAAAGCGCCGGTGCCATTCACGGTGCCGCCGACAACAGGCGCGCCTGCCGACTTGCCAACAGGCACTGGTTCGCCCGTGATCATGCTTTCATCGACGTAAGAGGTGCCTTCAAGCACTTCGGCATCCACCGGTACACGCTCGCCGGGGCGGATGTGCAGGATATCTCCGACAACAATTTCGGCGATTGGCCGGTCCTGTATCTGTCCATCCAGTTCGACCCGCGCGGTTTTTGGTTGCAAACCCACCAGTTTTCGGATCGCAGCACCTGTTTTGCCTTTGGCGCGCGCCTCCATCAACCGGCCGAGAAGGATCAGAACCACGATCACCGCGGCCGCTTCGAAATAGACATTGGCTGTACCTTGCGGCAGCAGGCCGGGCGCGAATGTGGCCGTGACCGAATACAGATAAGCCGCGCCGGTCCCAAGCGCTACCAACGCGTTCATGTCCGGCGTGCCCTGCAACAGCGACGGGATACCTTTGCGGTAAAACACACGGCCCGGTCCGATCAGCAAAGCCGAGGTCAGGGCAAACTGAATCAAATGGCTCGTCTGCGTTCCAATGGTCGCCTGTATCCAACGGTGGAAGGCGGGGATCATGTGCCCGCCCATCTCAAGAATGAATACGGGCAGGGCCAGTGCTGCTGCCAGTATTGTGGAACGGACCAGCCGCTGAATTTCATCGTCTTCCCGGCTTTCTGGTTCCGCAACGCCTTGGATACGCGCGGGGTATCCAATTCCGGTAACAACCTGAGCCAGCGCCTCGGGCGTCGTTGCAGCTGTGGCGTAAGTCACCGTAGCCGTCCGAGTTGCCAGATTGACCTGTGCTTCAATTACGCCAGCGGTGGATGCCAACGCACGCTCGATCTTACCAACGCAGGATGCGCAGCTCATGCCCTCGATGCTCAGATCCGCTTGACTTGTTTCAGCCGGATAGCCGGCTGCATCCAGCGCCGATGTCAGGGCCGAAACCGGCCCGTCAAATTCCACCTGCGCCGTCTTGGTCGCGAAATTGACCGAGGCCGCATCAACACCAGATACATTACGCAGCGCAGCCTCGACACGGCCCACACAGGACGCGCATCCCATGCCGGTGACTTTCAGTTCTGTCAGTGCTTTTTGCGCCATGCGACTCATCCCACGTGGTTTTCTGCCCTCCAGATGGGGGTTCCAGTGACGGGAAGGTCAAGGGGGTCGCGGCAAAATTCTACGATCCCGGCCCGCGCATGTTGTTCTCCATTAAGCGCTGATACAGGCGTGGTGACAGACGGTTGAGCCACCACGATATGTGTGCAACGCGACCGACCGGGATCATGGGCTGCGATTTGTCCAGTCCGCGCAGGATTGCCATGGCGGCACTCTCGGGGCTCATTTCGTCCATTCCGTCCTTGGCCGATCCGGGACGCGCGGTTCCATCGGGTTGCTCCATTGCGTTGCCGGGGTTGGTGGCCACAAAAGACGGCGCTGCAATCTGAACCTGAACGCCATGTGGCTTTTCTTCGGATCGAAGCGATTTGAAAAAACCCTCAAGCGCGTGTTTTGAGGCTGCATAAGCCGTGCGATGGCAGAGCGGAGCGAAACCAGCCACCGACGAGATCGCCAGATGTGTTCCCTTTGACGCGCGGAGAGGCTGCAAAAATACGCGAGCCATCTCAATGGCTGCAAAATAGTTGATATCAAACAGTGCACGGTGACTGGCCGTGTCGGACTGGTCAAACCCCCGAATTTGCGTAACCCCGGCGTTGTAGATGACCAGATCAATGCTGTCGCTTGACGTGATCGCCCTTTGAGCTGCGTTGGCAAGCTGTTCGGGGTCAGTCAGATCACAGGCAATTGGCAGTTGGTTCGGTTCTGTTTGCAGACCGGACACATCAAGATCCAACAGCACCACCCGCCACCCACGGGCTTGCAGTGCACGGCTTAGAGCCTGTCCCAAACCGCCCGCACCGCCAGAGATGACCGCGGTTTTCATAACCCGGCCTGCCGTTGCCACAGCGCAAAAACCTCGGCGCTGGATTTTTCGGGCGTATAGCCGAATTCAGATTTCAGGGCGGAATTATCCAGAACTGGCCGATATTGAAGGAACCGTACCTGTTCCGGCCCATAGCGAGATAAACCCAGTGGGCGAGCCAAGGCTAGGGCCGCTTTCAGCACCCAGGGGGGGAGGCGCAGAACCGGTTTTCCCATGGCGCGCGCCAAGTCGTTCACACCCATCGTGCCGTCACCGGCGACGTTGTAAATCCCGGCTGGTCCGTCGGTTGCTGCGCGCTGAAGGATGCGTGCCAGGTCCCGGGTCCAGATAAAGACAAACGGGCTTTCGCTGCCGGACACCGCCAGCAACCGGGGCTTTCGAAACAGGGCGGTGATCTGGTTCTCGGTTCCGGCTCCCAGAACCGTACCCACACGCAGGACAACCTGCTCAAGATCGGGGGCGGTGCTGCGGGCTTCGGCCAAAATCTCTTCGACCTGACGCTTGTGATCTGAATAAGGAAACTCGGGGTTGCCGCGCAATGGATCGCCTTCGCGCAACGGCACAGGATTGTCTGCATGATAGCCATAAGCGGCACCGGAAGATGTGACGACCAATCTGCGCACCCCGTTTGCGATGGCGGCATTCACCACTTTTCGCGTGCCTTCGACATCGACAGCATAGGCTGCGGCGCGCCCCATCTTTGGCGGCGGCGTTACGACTGAAGCCAAATGCACAATCACATCCGGATTCACCTTGGCAATCGCACGTGCAGGAGCGTCGGTTGTAACATCCATGGACAAAAATGAGGCGTCTTCCGGCAGGTTATCCGGGCGTTTCAGATCGGTTGCAAAGACCTCGTGCCCAACAAGTTCGGGCAACAGCGCTTGCCCGACCATCCCGGCAGCGCCGGTAATCAGGATGCGGGTCATCGCGCGGCCTCGGTTCGTGCCATGACCGAAGCCAAAGCCAGGCCCGAAATAGCGTGCCATACTCCCCAGAATGCAGCGACCACGGCCATGCCGCCAAGACCGTTGAAGAATGCAAAGATCAGGACGAGCCCAAGCCCGGAGTTCTGAATGCCGGTCTCAATGGTGATGGCGCGGCGATCGAAGGGGGACAGCCCGGTCAGAGTGGCCACAACCCAACCGCCCCCCAGCGCCAGGGCATTGTGAAGGATTACAAGCCCGGCAACAGCCCCGGCAAACCCAAGGAAAAACCCCCAGTTGGCAGCCAGAGCAAGTACGATAAACCCAGCAAAGATACCCATCGACAGAAGTTGCAGCGGTGCGCGCAACCGTGCCGTCAAGGCGGGGAGGCGTTGATTCAGCGTAATTCCCAGAACCAGCGGCAGGATCAGCATCAGACCGACCAGGATTGCGATCTGCATTGGGTCGATCTGGGTCTGTTGCAGGATTGCGCGGGTCGGTGGGTAAAGCCCACCCCAAAGCGCAATATTGAAAGGTGTCATGAAGATCGCACAGATGGTGGCGAAGGCTGTCATCGACACCGAAAGCGCTGCATTCCCGCCCGCGCGGTGGGTGATGAAGTTCGAGATATTGCCCCCTGGGCAGGCCGCGACAAGGATCAGGCCAAGCGCAATTGACGGTTGCGGTGCTGCAATCCACACCATCACAAAGGTCAGCGCAGGCAGGACGACGAGTTGTGAAAACAATCCGACAACCACTGGTTTGGGTGCGCGCCTTAAACGGTCAAAATCCCGAGGCGTAAGGTCGATGGCAATCGAGAACATCACGATTGCCAGAATAGCATTCAACAGCGTCAGAGACGCCGGACTGAAATTCAGTGTGATCTGGTCAATACCACTCATGCGGCGGCCTTCCCCAGCCGGTCGATCCAGCCGGTGACAGCCTTTCTGTAGGTATTCTTGTCCACGTAATAGGCCATGCGGGGCAGGTCGATATAGTTCATGCCTCCGGTGGCGCGCGTATAACCTTTTTGCTTTTCTGCGTGCAGATCGGCTGCCACGGGGCAGCCGTGTCGAAGCCCCTTGATGTAGCGCGCCACCATCTCGGCCTGCTCGTGCCTGCCCTGCCAGCCCAGGCCCGTGGCCTCGACCATGCCCAGCACGAACAGATCGTCCCGTTCGGGATGTATCGTGTTCAGATACAGATGCGGGGCGTCGCCCTGCCAGTTCAGCAGGCCCTTGTCGATAAACGGGTAATGCAGTTTGTATCCGGTCGCGGCGAGGATCATGTCATAGTCGTCGCAGGAGCCGTCCTTGAAATGCACGGTGTGGCCCTCCAGCCGGTCGATATCCGGGCGGATGCTCAGATCGCCATGGCCTGCGTGATACAGGACCAGCGAATTCACCACGGGGTGGCTTTCGTACAGCTTGTAATCCGGTTTGGGAAAGCCGTATTTCTGTGGATCGCCGACAAACCAGCCAAGGATCAGGCTGTCGACCTTACGCTTCAGCCACATCGGCAGACGGATCTTTCCACCTATTGTGTCAGCGGGTTTGCCAAAGACGTATTTCGGGACGAAATAATACCCGCGCCGCATCGACAGATCGCAGCGTTTCGCGTGGTGGATGGCGTCGACGGCGATGTCACAGCCGGAGTTGCCTGCGCCCACGACCAGCACACGCTTGCCGTCGAATTGGCTTGGGTACCGATATTGCGAGGCATGGATCAACTCGCCGTCAAATGTACCCGGAAAGCTGGGTACATTCGGTTCCGACAGGGTACCGTTCGCAATGAGTACGCCGGCATATTCGGCCTGATGGTCGCCATCTTGGTCTCGCCAGCACACGCGCCAACCGTCACCCGGATTGCCCAGCGGAGCGACCTGAGTGACTTCCGCATTGAATTTGTAACCCTCTCGCAACCCGAAACGGTCCGCAAATGCGCGGAAATAGTCGCGCATCGCCCGGTGCGAGGGGTACTCGGCAACCGCGTCATCCATGGGGAAATCCGTAAACTCGGTCATGCGCTTGGACGAGATCAGGTGCGCCGACTCGTACATGGTTGATCTTGGAGCATCGATGTCCCACAGACCGCCCACATCCGAATGCAATTCAAACCCCTGAAATGCGATTCCCTGTTCTTTCAGCACCTTGGCCGCGGCCAAACCCATTGGCCCCGCCCCAATCAGGGCGAATGTGTCGCGCGTTTCTGTCATGAACCCTCCCAAAGTTCGTGAGGTTTAAATTGAACGAACGTCCAAAATAAGGCAAGGTGAATTTTATGACGCTGAAAAACGTAGAAAAGCCAAGACAAAGGGCACCGTCCAAGCGATCTTTGGAAACCAAAGCGCGGATCATGGACGCGGCCGAAACAGTCCTTGCCGAACGCGGATTCGAAGGCGCGTCGATCCGCGATATCGCTGCGCTTGCAGGCGTTCAGGTTGGCCTTGTTCAACACCACGGCGGCAGCAAGGAGGAGCTGTTTTTTCGAGCGATCGAACGTCGTGCGGGCAAGCTGGCACAAATCAGAACCGATGCGCTGGCCAAAGCAAGAAAAGCAGGCCCGCTAACATTGCGCAGCATTCTGGACAGTTTTATCCGGCCTTATGTGGAACTGGCAGAAACAGGCGGTTCGGGATGGATGGCGTATGGGCGCCTCGTGGCGCATGTCTCGGTCGATCCCCGCTGGCGCGATATCGCGGCTGAGTGTTTCGACCCGACCGCCCGGCTTTTTATCGACGAAATCGCTGCGCTTTATCCGGATGTTGACCCTGCGCTGCTGGCCAGCGGCCAGGTCTATTCAGTTTCGGCAATGCTGGCGCATCTCAACAGTGGCTGGCGGGTCGGGGCCCTGTCGCAAGGCGGCGGAGTGTCGGAGGCGGAACGCCTGATCGATTTTTGTGCAGCCGGTATCGAAGCGATGGTTCAGGCCAGTCGCGGTTGAACGCGCGGCATTGCTATTGCTGCAAATGGTTGAACAGGATGGTGCTGAACACAGAAGGTGGTGACGTTCGGACGGCGCTGGGTGAGACAAAAAAACCGAACATCATGATCATAAGGATCAGGGCCGCTCCGGCAAGGCACGCCGCAGAAAGCTGAAAGACCGAACGAACCATTGGCTTATTCCCTGTTTATACTCAATAAAATCTGTGGTGTCTTACGCGTCACGAGAGCTTTGACAGCTCTTGTTTCAGCCTTTCATTTTCAGCCTGCAACTGCGCGAGTTGCTGGCCCAAACAGTTCAGATGCGGTCGCAGTTCGGCTTCGGTGAAACGCGGCGTGATGTGGCGCGGGCAGTTCCAGTCAAGCGCCTCAACACGTATGATCACCGCCCGCTCTGCAGGGGCTTCGGCCTCTTCTGGATACAAGCTGGCAGCGGCGGCTTGACCCTCCGTGAATTCGACACGCCCCAGGATCTTCAAACGGCGTTGATTGGCATAATCCATCAGGATCATCGCGACCCGATCGTTGCCGTCCAGATTCCCGCGCGAGATATACTGTTTGTTACCCGAAAAATCGGCATATCCGATGGTTTGCGGCCCCAGTACTTTCAGAAACCCGACCGGCCCGCCGCGATACTGCACATAAGGCCAGCCTGTTTCAGACACCGAGGATTGATAAAACCCGTCGCGCGCCTGAATGAACTGTTTTTCCGGCTCGCCGATCAAATGGCCCTGTTGCGGGCCACTTTCAATGAATTTGGCATAGGTTTTTGCCGATCCCATCCGCTCCTGATGGGCACGGACGGTAGGGGTGAAGGTCAGTTCGGAAAACGCACGCGGCACGGTATGTCCTTTCAAAGACCCAGATCAGAAAGCCCGAGATGGTCATCGGGGCGTTCACCCAATGGCCAATGGAACAAGCGGTCGCTTTCGGCTATGGGGTGATCGTTCAGCGAGGCATGCCGATGCGACATGCGCCCGTCTTCGGCAAATTCCCAATTCTCGTTGCCATAAGACCGGAACCACTGACCGCTATCGTCGTGCCACTCGTAAGCGTAACGAACGGCGATGCGATTACCGGTAAAGGCCCAGAGTTCCTTGATCAGTCGATAGTCCAGCTCCTTGTGCCATTTACGGCTTAGGAAGGCGTGAATTTCGCCATGTCCTGACAGAAATTCCGCCCGGTTACGCCACTGACTGTCATCTGTGTATGCGGGGGTGACGCGGTCGGGATCGCGGCTGTTCCAGGCGTTTTCGGCCATGCGTACTTTTTGTGTGGCAGTTTCGAACGTGAAGGGGGGAAGTGGGGGGCGGGACATGGTGCAGGGGGCTTTCAGGTCAGAGAGGCGGCAAGGATGGCCAGTGTCAGAAGAAATGGAACGTACTGAGGGGGGAATATGCTGGCGCGACGTTTCATCGGTCAAATCCTCTGGTGTACTGATCGGTTAACTTTCTAATAAGGTGTACCGATCTGTTAACTTTTGCAAGGGGAAAAGCAGAAAATTTTCCGCGCGGTTCAAGGCGAGCCATGAATTCTAATGAAAACAATGATTTGTGTTAGGCCGGTTGTACTTCATGTTTCGGGGTAATATGTACAGAACGGTACACCATGGAGCCGAATCATGCGTCCAAACAAACGGGATGAACTTGTCAGCAAAGCTCTGAAGGTTTTTTACCGCGACGGGTTTCACGCGACCGGCATGGATAAGCTGGTGGCGGAAACGGGCGTGTCGAAAACGTCGATGTACAAACATTTCCGCACCAAGGAAGACCTGATCGTAGCCGCTCTGCGCCTGCGGGATGAGAATTTTCGCGAGTGGTTCTATCGGCGCATCGAAGAGATGGCAGAAACACCGGCCGAGCAACTCATCGCTAGTTTTGATGCCTTGAAGGAATGGTTCGAGGAGGATGGGTTCCGGGGCTGCATGTTCATCAAGGCCGGGGCTGAATATCAGGATACAGATCATCCGATCCATGTGCAGGCTGCCGAACATAAGCAGCTGTTGCTGGAGCATTTCACGTCCGTCGCTGAACAAGCTAGTGCGCGTGATCCTCAGAAACTCGCCAGCCAGATCGTGTTGTTGCAGGAAGGGGCAATCGTGTCCGCGGTTTTGCTCAAGAATTGTGATCCTGCGGAAGACGCCAGGGATGCAGCACAGCAATTGCTGGCATTGGCGCTGAGTTAATTTCCTTAAAAACAAGCAGGTTCTTTTAGTTACTTAGCAAAGAAACGTTGCGTTGTTCGAAGTCGGAACGCCACGTCACGTGGATTGGCGGGAATCGGGCCGACCGTTAGGCTTTTGCGAAAGACTGTTTGGAGAGCCTTTGATGTCACTTTTCACTTCGACCGCGGCATGGGTCACCGACGAACACCGCATGTTCGCGGATATGGCTGGCCGGTTCATGGATGACGAACTGTCGCCGAATATCGAAACCTGGGTTGAAAACGGGGCCGTTGATCGCGACTTCTGGCGCAAAGCGGGTGAAACCGGCCTGATGGCTGGTGCAATCCCCGAAGAATATGGCGGCGTCGGCGGTGGTATGGGCTTTGACGCCATCACCGCGTACGAACAGGGCGCACGGGGCGACGCCGGCTGGGGCTATGGTATTCAGTCGATCGTGACCCATTATCTTACCGCTTATGGCAGCGAAGATCAAAAACGGAAATGGCTGCCCAAACTGGCTTCGGGCGAAATGGTCGGTGCACTTGCCATGACGGAACCCAGCACCGGCTCGGATGTTCAGGCTGTGCGCACAACGGCCGAGAAGGACGGAAACTCCTACCGGCTGAATGGCTCGAAAATCTTCATCACGAATGGCCAGACGGCGGATCTGATCATCGTGGCTGCCAAGACTGATAAGTCCGAGGGCGCGCGGGGTGTGTCATTGATCGTGGTCGAAACCGAAGGGGCCGAGGGGTTTCGCAGGGGGCGCAACCTCAAGAAACTGGGGATGAAGGGCAACGACACGGCCGAGCTGTTTTTCGAAGATGTCAAAGTTCCGATGACGAACCTGCTGGGGGCTGAGGAAGGTCATGGGTTTTATCAGTTGATGAAGCAACTGCCATGGGAACGGCTGAATATCGCGATCATGGCGCTGGGTTCGATCGATTTTGCCATTGCCGAAACGGTAAAGTACGTGCAGGAGCGCAAAGCGTTCGGTCAGCGGGTGATGGATTTCCAGAACACACGTTTCAAGCTTGCGGAATGCAAGACCAAGGCCGAGGTTCTGCGCAGTTTCGTCAATGACTGTATCGGCAAGCTGGAGGCAGGCGAACTGGACGCGGCAACCGCCTCGATGGCCAAATACTGGGGCTCGGAGGTGCAGAACGAAATCATGCACGAATGCCTGCAGCTGTTCGGCGGTTACGGTTTTATGATGGAGTATCCGATTGCCCGCCTCTACGCAGACGCGCGCGTGCAGATGATTTACGGCGGCACGAACGAGGTCATGAAAGAGGTGATTGCAAGGTCGCTCGACGTCTGAAGGTATCCGGGCGGCCTCTTGCCTGATGTCATCATCCCTGACGGACTATTCGCTTCTTTTGGACCTCGCAGGCCCGTGCTTGCGGGGTTTTTTCTTTGCTGACCCGACCGCAGTTGCCCACTTGCAAAGGACGTGCAGCGGTATGATGATCCGCCGAAAAGACTCAGAGGTCTGACGTGAACGATCCCGAACAAGCCCTGTGGCGGACCACATGTACCGAATTAGTCACAGCTCTGCCGCTGAGAAGTGACACAAGCGTTGATCTGGCCATCATAGGTGGCGGATATACCGGGTGTTCAGCTGCCTTGACGGCAGCCCGGTCCGGCGCTTCGGTCTGTTTGCTGGAAGCGCAGAAGATCGGATTTGGCGGGTCGGGGCGCAATGTCGGTCTGGTCAATGCCGGGCTGTGGCTGCCACCGGATGACATCCGCGCGCATATCGGTGCAGAGGCTGGCGATTGCCTGATCGATCTGCTGGGCAAGGCACCGTCGGACGTATTTTCCCTGATCGAAGAACACGGCATCACATGCGAACCCATTCGCAACGGAACCCTGCATTGCGCGCATTCCGCCTCGGGGCTGAAGAACCTGCAAACGCGCCACGCGCAGCTAAGCGGGTCCGGCGCGCCGGTAGCACTGCTATCGGTGGATCAGGCCCGTGACCGGACCGGTAGCGATGCCTTCCATGGGGCGTTGTTCGATCCTCGCGCAGGAACCATACAACCCTTGGCTTATGTCATGGGATTGGCGCGTGCCGCGTCTCAGGCCGGGGCGCAGATCCATGAACAAAGCCCGGTACAGACCCTTCGGCACGAAGGTGGGCAATGGGTATTGACGACACCGGGCGGGAACGTACGGGCGAGGTCCGTCATTCAGGCAACCAACGCCTATCACCTTGGCTTGCCAGATACTGCGCCTGCCTATGTTCCCGTTTATTACTTTCAATACGCAACGACCCCGTTGTCGCATAATCTGCGCGCCAGCATCCTGCCGCAGGCAGAAGGGTGCTGGGATACCGGGCTGATCATGACGTCCTTCCGGCTGGATCAGGCGGGGCGGATGATCATTGGCGGCATGGGCGATCTGGGGAATGCAGGACGCAGTGTGCATACCGGATGGGTCCGACGTAAACTGGCTGAGCTTTATCCTCAGCTTGCCGATCAGCCGTTTGAACAGGGTTGGCACGGGCGGATTGCCATGACCTCGGACCATATCCCGAAAATCACGCAGATTGGCCCCAACGCTCTGGCCGCGCACGGATATTCCGGCCGTGGTATTGGCCCCGGCACGGTGTTCGGTCGAATGATGGCCAAAAGTCTTCTTGCAGGTGAGCTTTCGCTTTTGCCCGTTCCTGCGGTGCATGAGCATCGCGAAAGCTGGACGCGCGTGCGCCGCGCCTTTTTTGAATCCGGCGCGGCGCTGACGCATCTGATAAAGGCGCGGATCTGAATTCAGACCGAGCGGGTGATGCCACCATCAACCCGGATATTCTGCCCGGTGATGTAGCCACCGCCTTCGGATGCCAGCAGGGCAACGACCGAGGCGACCTCGTCATAACTGCGCCCATAGCGCCCCATGGGAATGCGCGCGCGGAATTCTTCTTTTTCGGGCAGGCTGTCAATGAAACCGGGCAGGATGTTGTTCATGCGGATGTTTTCGGCAGCGTATTTGTCCGAGAACAGTTTGGTGAACGCGGCCAGCCCGGCGCGAAACACGCCTGAGGTCGGGAAAACCGGGTCAGGTTCGAATGCAGCGAAGGTTGAGATATTGATGATCGATCCACCGCCCTGCGCTTGCATGATCGGCGTCACAAGCCGCGAGGGGCGGACGGCATTCATGAAATAGACATCCATACCGGTGTGCCAATCTTCGTCCGTCAACTCAAGGATCGGGGCACGGGGGCCGTGACCAGCGGAATTGACCAGAACGTCAATACGCCCCCAATGGGCCATGGCCGCATCAACAAGCTTTTGCAGATCCTCCGTGGACTGGTTCGAGCCGGTTACACCGACGCCTCCCAACTCATGCGCCAGCGCTTCGCCCTTGCCCGAGGATGACAGAATCCCGACCTTGAAACCGTCCGCGGCCAGCCGCCTCGCGGAATCCGCGCCCATGCCGCTGCCGCCTGCTGTGATCAGTGCTACTTTCTCCATCTGACGTCTCCGTTTTGATTTGGTTTCAGGATGGCGAATGAATTGCGGTTTGACCAATCCGTTTTGTTGAGTACTCGTAACCGTGTCCCGCAGCCGAACCTGGCCTTTGTTATGCGCAGCTGACGGCTGTCTCAGGTCTGAAGGGACGCTGCGATGGCTTCTATCCGGTCGCGTAACCAGCGGTGGGCGGGGTCATTGGCCGATCTTTGATGCCAGACCATGTAGATGGACACAGGGGGACAGGCGAAGGGTAAAGGTGCGCAATCCAGCGCGGCAAGTGGGCCCTGTTTCATCAGTGCCGTATCTGTCGAGATCAGGTCGCTGCCCTGCACAAAGGCCGGGATCGCGTTGAAATGCGGCAGGGTTACAACCGCAGGATTGATCTGGCTTTGATCAACGCCGCGCATAACGGCACGGGCGTTTCGGCCATCGGCAAAGCGCACTTCGACATGGTCGCTGTGGCAATAGTCCTGCCAGCTGTCCGGGGGCGTGCGTTGCGTGGCGTCGTAGAACACCATCAGCGGGCTTTCGATCAGTCTTTTCTGGAAAATATCCGGTCCGTCGGGCGGCAGCGGGGTTAGCATCAACTGGCACCGGTCGCTGCGCAACAATTCGGGGTCGGGCACACCCGATGGGATGAATTCCAACCGCAGGCGCGCGCCTTCGGCGCGTGTGTCACGCAGCAACCATGGAAAGATCAGCTCTCGTGGCATGTCATTGGTGGCGATGCGGATGTTGATCTGTTCCGACAAAGGATCGAACGGCCGGCCGTCGGTCAGCGCGCGCATCCCGTCCAGTACCTTTTGCGCAGGCTCTTTCAGGGACAGGGCGCGTTCGGTTGGCGTCAGACCCTGACCTGAGCGAACAAACAGCGGGTCGCCCAGGACCTGCCGCAGTTTGGCCAGAGTATGACTGATCGCAGATTGCGTAACCCCCAGCCGATCTGCGGCTTTCGAGACCGAGTTTTCCTCGAGTATCGTCAAAAAAGTGCGTAGAACCTTGCCGTCGAGGTCAATGAAATCGAATTTGCTCATACCATTTATGATTAATCATGAATGGTTTTGCTGTCCATGGCGGGGTACGGGACGGGCATCAACAGGAGATATTCGATGGGGATCCGTTTATTCTCGGACAGAAACCGGCCCGTTCATATGGGCGGCTACCCGCTGGAGCGTTTGGCCCGGCAAGATGACATGCCGGATCTGTCGCTTGTGCCCGCTTTGGCCGAGCTGAGTTTCCACCGACCGGAACACCCTGACAGCATCGTCAATGCGATGGGTGAGTTTCAGGCGATGATGGACGCCATCCGCGACGGAATGGTGAACCCGGTTGCGTCCGAGATTCCATCGGACCCGCAGGAACGGGCCAACCACATAAAAGCGTTCAGCTACTTCAACGATGCGTCGATGATGGGGTGCGGTCCACTGCCATCTGACGCCCTGTTGCTTGAGGCCCGCCGCAATCCCGATATTGACCGGCTTGCCCACGCGTTGCGCACCCGTCAGACCAAAACGCTGGCATCCGGGATCGACGTCATCATGGCTGATCTGAAAGACAGTATGGAGGCTGCGCCCAAGCCGATCGACAGCCATCGGCACAGCATTGTCTTTCTTTATGAACACAACCGCGATCCCGACCCGTCCGAACCCGGCGCTGATTGGATAGTCGACGCGCAGGACCATCGCGCCTGTCTGCTGGCGACCGAGAATGCGGTGGTCATCGCCAATTACATCCGCCTTTTGGGCTTTGACGCACGGGCGCACAGCATGATGTCAACCGACGTTGATTTGGGCAAGCTGGCGGTCACCGCCGGGTTGGCTTCGGTCGAGGATGGAGAGGTTGTCGTGCCCTGGCTGGGCAAGCGCTTTGGTTTGGCCGCCGTGACGACTGACATGCCGATCGCCCATGACAAACCGCTGAAGCCTATGGCCGATCAGCCCTGGTTCCGGACGCAGGGGCCGGCATGGTGGTTGGGCACGGGCTTTGCCAAGAACGCCCTCAACCGTGACCCATATGCCAAACGGCGCTATGTGGACGGGGCCCATCCCTTCGAAAAGCTCAAACGGGTCGAAACCCCGACAACCTATATCGACGAAGAGAACGTTGCCCGCGTTCCCAAGCGCGCCGACATGTTCGCCCGCGCTCAGTTCGGCGACATGGGGAAGCCATTGCAGGACGCCGCGAAAGGCGGGTATTACGTCCGCAAGGCAGCGCCCAGCTTTGCCCAACGCCGTGCTTTGGGTGCGTTTGTACTGTTGCAGGACGGTGAAAGCGCTGACGCGCCCAAGCCATCTGACGCACAACGCAACGCAGCAAACATCAAGGCTGCGACCTATTTTCTGGGGGTCGATGCGGTGGGTCTCAGCCGCTGCCCGGAATGGGCCTGGTATTCCCATGACGCGACGGGCGAAGAAATCGTGCCGCCCCATGATCAGGCCGTCAGCATGATCATCGATCAGGGTTATGAAACGATGGAGGGTGCCAGCGGCGACGACTGGATCAGCGTCGCCCAATCGATGCGCGCCTATCTGCGATTTTCGCTGCTGGGTGGCGTGATTGCACAGCAGATCCGCAATCTTGGCTACAAGGCCAAGGCGCATACGGTGATGGATGGCGAAGTTCTGCAACCTCCGCTTTTGTTGCTGTCCGGTCTGGGCGAAGTCAGCCGGATCGGCGAAGTGATCCTGAACCCCTATCTTGGGCCGCGACTGAAATCAGGCGTGGTGACCACGGATATGCCGATCGTGCATGACAGGCCCATCGATTTCGGTCTGCAAAGCTTTTGCGAGTCTTGCAACAAATGCGCGCGCGAATGCCCATCGGGCGCGATCACGGCTGGGCCAAAGCTGATGTTCAACGGCTATGAAATCTGGAAATCCGACAGCCAGAAATGCGCGACCTACCGCGTGACCACTCCGGGAGGCGCAATGTGCGGGCGGTGCATGAAGACCTGCCCTTGGAACCTTGAGGGTATCTTCAAGGAGCGCCCGTTCCGTTGGGCCGCGATGAACATCCCCTCGGCGGCGCCTGCATTGGCCAAGCTGGATGATGCGGTTGGCAATGGCGGTTTGAACGACACCAAGAAATGGTGGTGGGATATCGAGTTGCAGCCCGACGGGGCGTATCGGCCAACAACACACCCTTTGAACCGGCGCGATCTGCAAAAGGATCTGTACCTTAGATACGAAGATCAGACATTGGCGGTCTACCCGGCCTATCTGGCCCCGCACCCCTGGCCCTATCCGTTTGCAATGGATCGCGAGGCAGGAATTGCCGCCTATGAGGCCTTGGTGACAGCCGAAGAGTACAAGGCGCGTAAAGCTGCGGGGGATATGTCGATCATTCATCGTTATCAGGTCGCAGGTGACGCGCCGGTGATGCGGGTCGCTGTGACCAAGGTCGACAAGATGACCTCGGATGTCACCAAGTATGAGTTTTCCTCCCTTGACGGTGCGCCGCTTCCTGAATGGTCCGCAGGTGCGCATCTGGATGTGCTTGTCGCGCCAGAGTTCCTGCGCCAATACTCCATGTCTGGTGACCCGTCGGAACGGGGGTCTTATCAGATCGGTGTTTTGCGCGAGGATGAAGGGCGGGGTGGCTCGGCCTTGCTGCACCGAATTTTCAACGAAGGGCGCAAGGTTTTCATCTCGAAACCGATCAACCATTTCGAACTGAAAGAAGGGGCGTCCAAAACCTTTTTGATGGGGGGTGGTATCGGTATAACCCCGATGATCGCATTTGCTCATCGCCTGCATTCATTGGGCATGGATTTCGAGTTGCACTACTCGGCCAGCACGCAGGGTGGGGCGGGGTATCTGGATGATCTGGCGGGGATGCCCTGGGCGAACCGCGTCCACTACCATTTCTCGGATGAAGGCACGCGCGCTGATCTGGATGCGATCCTGTCGGGGTATCAGCAGGGATGGCACGTCTATACATGCGGGCCTGATCGGTACATGGAAGGGGTCATGCAGGCCGCGGAACATCAGGGTTTCCCCGAAGAGGCCCGACATCTTGAGTATTTCTCGGTCCCGGAAACCCCGGACTACGAAAATCATCCATTTACCCTGAAACTCGCGCGTTCAGGTAAAACGTTGCCTGTGCCCGCAGACAAGGATGCCGCTCAGGTTCTGAACGAGGCGGGTTTTCGCGTGGATGTGAAATGCGCCGATGGTATCTGTGGTGTGTGCAAATGCGGTGTCCTTTCGGGCGAGGTCGAGCATCGGGATTTCGTACTGTCCAAAAAGCAGCGCCAAGGGGCGATGATTCTGTGCCAAAGCCGCGCTGTGGCGCCGGATGGTGTGATCGAGCTCGATCTGTAAGCATGGTCAGAAAGCGACCTTTGGACGGTGAAATTTGGTCGCTCGGCCCATGGACGTCAGGTGGGTGGTGAATTAACGTCGCCCGGAACCCAGATATCCCTGACCAACAGGTGCGAGGTAGCATTATGGATTATCACAGCCCCGCCAGCTTTGCCGAGGCTTCGGCTCTGGCCGCAAATGCGACGGGCATCACGCGCTTTCTGGCGGGCGGCACCGACGTTTTGGTGCAGCTGCGCTCGGAGTTGGTGACGCCTGATACGCTGATCGACATCAAGAAAATCAACGGTGTACACGACATCACCCGCAATGCTGATCGCAGCTGGACGTTGGGAATTGCCGCAACCGGTGCCGAAATGAGCGAACATCCCGAATTAGGTCGTGACTGGCCCGGTGTGGTCGAGGCGATGGACCTGATCGGATCAACCCAAGTGCAGGGGCGCGCAACACCGACTGGTAACCTGTGTAACGGCTCACCTGCGGCTGATTCCGTGCCCGCCATGGTCGCCGCTGGTGCGACCGTCACCGTGACCGGCCCGGACGGCACTCGCGAAGTCGCGGTCGAGGATATTCCGACCGGCCCCGGCAAAACCTCACTGGCCAAAGGCGAACTGATCTCGGCGGTCAATATCCCTGCGCGTGGTGAAAACGGCGGCGATGCCTATCTGCGGTTTATCCCCCGCACCGAAATGGACATCGCGGTGGTTGGCGTTGGTGTGAACCTGCGTCTTGACGGCGACACCATCACCGAGGCCCGCGTTTCGCTGGGCGCAGTGGCCCCGACCGTTCTGCTGGTCGAAGACTGTGCCAAGGCCATTATCGGCAGCACGCTGGATGATGCGGCCCTGGATGCGCTGGCCGCCGCCGCCTCTGTCGCCTGTAACCCGATTGACGACAAGCGCGGCACGATCGCGTTCCGTACCGAGGTCGCAGGCGTTCTGGCCAAGCGCGCCGCGAAAATTGCCTATGCCCGCGCGAAGGGAGAAAACGCATGAAAAAGCTCCACGTAACCACCACCGTGAATGGCGATGCGGTCGAATACCTGTGTGATCCGCGTGAAACCCTGCTGGATTGTCTGCGTGACAAGCTGAACCTGACAGGCGCGAAAGAGGGGTGTGGCACCGGCGATTGCGGCGCATGCTCGGTCACCGTTGATGGCCGCCTGGTCTGTTCATGCCTGATGCTGGGTGTGGAGGCCGAGGGTAAGCAGATCGAAACCGTCGAAGGCATTGCCGACGGTGATATTCTACATCCGCTGCAAAAGAAGATGATCGAATACGCCGCCCTGCAATGCGGCATCTGCACGCCGGGCATTCTGGTGGCGGCCAAGTCTCTGCTGGAGAAAAACCCGAACCCGACCGAGGAAGAAACGCGGTATTGGCTGGCAGGCAACCTCTGCCGTTGTACTGGATATGACAAGATCATTCGCGCCGTGATGGATACGGCGGCTGAGATGCGGGAGGCGTCGTAATGGCTCTGGACGATCGTAAATCAGATTTCACTTTTGTCGGCACCCGCCCCAACCGCCCGGACGGTCTGGACAAGGTGACAGGTCGCGCCAAATTTGGTGCGGATGCCTACGCCCCGGGAATGCTGCATGGCGCGATTCTGCGCTCACCTCATGCGCATGCGCGGATTGTGAAGATCGACGCGTCGAAAGCCGAGGCACATAAGGATGTCAAAGCTGTTGTAACGCGTGCCGACTTTGCTGACGTGCCGTTCAAACCCGGTCTGGAAGGTGAATTTTATAATGTTCTGGAAAACGTTATGGCCGGTGAGAAAGCGCTATATGACGGGCACGCGGTTGCAGCGGTTGCAGCGACTTCGGCATTGGCGGCTCGTGACGCGCTTAAGCTGATCGAGGTCGAGTACGAAGTTCTGCCCCACGTCACCGATGTGGATAAGGCGATGGCACCGGATGCGCCCGTGATCCGCGAAGGGGCGGCGGATTATTCCGTGCCGGAAGGAATGCACCCGAACGTTGTCCGCTATCATGAAAGCGGTCACGGCGATGTCGAGGCCGGATTTGCCGAAGCTGATCTGATCATCGAAGATAGTTTCGTCACCGAAGCGACGCATCAGGGCTATATCGAACCGCACGCCTGTCTGGCCATATTGGGTAATGACGGCAAGGGTGAGTTGTGGTGCACGACACAAGGGCATTGGATTGCGCAGAAAACCTGTGCCGCGCTTCTGGGAATTGAAACCTCGCAGTTGCGCGTCACTGCGTCTGAGATTGGCGGAGGGTTTGGCGGTAAGACAACCGTTTTCATCGAACCCGTCGCACTAGCGCTCAGCCGTAAGGCCAATCGCCCGGTCAAGCTTGTGATGACCCGGTCCGAGGTGTTCCGGGCCACTGGTCCGACTTCGTCTGCCTCGATGGACGTCAAGATCGGCATGAAGAAAGACGGCACGATCTCGGCGGCCCAGGGTGTTTTCCGCTTGCAGGGCGGGGCCTTTCCCGGTGCGCCGGGCGACATGACAGCCATGTGTGCCTTTGCGCCGTACAACCTGACCAACGTCAAGCAGATCGGCTATGACGTTATGTCCAACCGCCCAAAGCAGGCAGCGTACCGCGCGCCGGGTGCACCAATGGGCGCCTTTGCAGTCGAGTCCGTGATTGACGAGTTGTGCAACAAGCTGGGTCTCGACCCCGTTGAGGTGCGCCTGAAGAACGCCGCGCATGAGGGCACGAAAGCCAGCTATGGACCTACCTACGAGCGCATCGGTCTTGTCGAAACGCTGGAGGCAGCCAAGGCGCATCCTCATTATTCAGCTCCGCTGAAGCCGGGGCAGGGGCGCGGTATTTCCTGTGGCTTCTGGTTTAACCATGGTGGCGAGACCAGCGTTTCGCTTGCCTTGTCCGAGGATGGCTCGGCTCAGGTGATGGTCGGAACGCCTGATATCGGTGGCTCGCGCGCGTCGATGGCCCTGATGGCGGCCGAGGTTCTGGGCATCCCGTATGAAAACATCCGGGTGACCATCGCCGATACGGCTACACTGGGCTACAATGACGTAAGCCATGGCTCTCGCGTGACCTACGCGTCAGGGCTGGCGACGATCAAAGCAGCGAGACATGCGGTCGAGAAACTGTGCGAACGGGCCGCGGCCAAATGGGGCATCCCGGTTGATGCGGTGAAATGGGAAAACGGCTGTGCGGTGCCCTCAGGCCCGAATGCAGGCGATTTCGATCCGATGCCGCTGGCCGATATCACCGCTGATATGGGCCGCACCGGTGGTCCAATCTCGGGCCATTTCGAGGCAACCCCCGAAGGGGCCGGCGTGTCTTTTGGTACCCATATTGTCGATGCCGAGGTTGACCCGGAAACCGGTAAGACCAGTGTGACCCGCTATACGGTCATTCAGGACGCGGGCAAGGCGATCCATCCGACCTATGTCGAAGGCCAGTATCAGGGCGGTGCCGCGCAAGGTATCGGCTGGGCCCTGAACGAGGAATATATCTACGGCGAAGACGGTCGCTTGCAGAATTCGATCTTTCTCGACTACCGCATCCCGGTGGCCAGTGACCTGCCGATGATCGACACCGTGATCGTCGAGGTTCCGAATCCGGGCCACCCGTTTGGCGTTCGCGGTGTGGGCGAAACGGGTATCGTGCCGCCACTGGCCGCCATTGCCAACGCTGTGTCCAACGCGGCTGGCGTGCGGATGAAGCGGTTGCCGATGTCGCCGCCACGCATTCTGGCCGCTCTCAAGGACAATGGTTGAGGTTCACCTCTGGTCCGGCCTCCGGTCACTGACCGGGGGCCAGCAGGTGGTTGAGGTCGAGGCCAAAACCACTGGCGAGTTGCTGCGCGCGCTCGTGCGTGCGCATCCGCAGCTTCAGGCGCCCATCGACGCTGGCGTGTCTATCGCTGTCGACGGGCGCGTGATCGCGACCGGACTGACCGAACCGATTCCCGAAGGCAGTGAAGTCTATCTGATGCAAAGGCTGAGGGGCGGTTAAGCGTCAGGCGACCAAGGCTCGCGCCCGACCATTCGGTCTGCCTCGGCCGTGATATCGTTCATATGCTGCTCAAGGCTTTGGCGCAGGGTTTCGATTTCGTCTTCACTTGCTTTGCGCGGAACCGTTTCTGTCCATTCCCGGCACAGAAACACCCCCCCGTTACCCCATGGGCGGGGCATCAATAGATGATCCCATGTTCCTGCTTCGCGCCCATGTTTCGCTGAAAAGGTAATTCCAAACACGCGTTTGCCTGATGTGCGCGCCCAAACCAGCGGAACCGTTGACAAAACCCGCTCTGGCCCACGGGGTCCGTCCGCCGCTATGCCAATGGATATTCCCTGTTTCATCTTTCCAAGCACTTCGCGTGATAACGCCACGTGGCGCTGATGACTGGACATGGCAATCGTGTCCATTCCGAACAGCTTTTGCACGCGACCCACCATGCTGCCAGCCCGCGCAGACGATGTAATCGAACAGATGCGCCCCTTGTCGAGTGGGAAGAAATAGGGCGACTGCGCCAGCCGTTGATGCCAGAGAACAACGATGACCGGCTCACCCTGTTCGGCCAACTGGTCCAGCTCTTCATAGCCGATGCGCTGCCAGCGTGTATTGCGGTGTACCAGCCGAATATAGTTTGCAATCCGACGCGCCACCCAGTTTAGCACAGCTTCGCTGTCTGCAATCTTCTTTCGGAGGTTCACGCCGGGTTCCTTCTGCTAACCGGTCCTTGTCTTAGCGCACCACGCGGTTTGCGCAACTTGTTTGTCCGGGCATTTCGTGGCTCGGAATCTGAAAAAGCCTCTTGAGTCCGCCGCGCGGCTGGCATATCTGGGGCTCACTACAGGGGTATAGCTCAGTTGGTAGAGCGACGGTCTCCAAAACCGTAGGTCGCGGGTTCGAACCCTGCTGCCCCTGCCATTGAAATTGTCCGAATACTAAGTTGTGATTTCCAAGGATGAACGGGTTTCAGCCTTTGAGTTCGCTATACCTGTCTTCAGCTATTTCGCGCTTGGATCAATACTAGTCGCAGCATTGGCTTCGACAACACTGCTACAATGACGCGAGGCCATCGTGACCTGTTATTATCTTTTGTTGGCACCTGTTTTTTCGTGCGGGCGTACCGCATCCAGTTTTTCAGCCCACATATTCTGATATTCTTGAAACACCGCTGGTTTGTCTGAGTGGAGCGCCATCAATGCACACGCGGCCCACATAGCGACATCGTAATCCGAGTCGGTCTTTTTCAGTAATTGCGCATTCAGTGCAGCGGCTTCTGATGTCGAAGGTTTATGCATTGCCATCGGACCCCTTGTGCCAACTGATACTGTTATTTGCAATCGTCCTGTCACGGACATTCACCAAAACCGACAGGTATCATTATGTGGGTAGAACAGTGAATGGGCTGGAAACAAGGCGTTAACGTGTCGTTAACTTTTTGCTGGGGTTCTTGTCCATAAGAGTGTTCATGTGACCGGTTCAAAGGTGAACTAAATCACAGACCAATCACTAGAATCCCGCTTTACTTACAACTGTTACGAGTTGGCGCTCACGTTCGGTACATGACGCTGTTTTGTTTTTCCCTCCTGTGGCCGGGTCGCGCTTGTGGTTGAGCGCGCCCTTCCTATGTCTGAATAACTAGGTTGCCGCCGATGCCGGTTCTGAGGCGGTAATCGAGGTTTCCTTGGGTGGGCGATTGACTTATTGTCCGGCCACGACGCAATCAGCCGGATGAGGATATATGTCGCGTTTTGATGGATATTTTCTGCGGCAATTGCTGGTTTTATTCGGCTTCTTCACCCTTGTCCTGGTGGGTGTGTTCTGGATCACCCGTTCCGTCAGCCTGTTTGACAAAGTCATCAGCGGTGGCCAGTCCGCTATGGTGTTTCTTGAATTCACCGCGCTTACCCTGCCAACGCTTGTTCGTACGGTTATGCCGATGGCGGTATTTGCGGCTGCTGTCTATGCGACCAATAGATTGAGTCGCGAAAGCGAGATGACAGTGATGTTGGCAACCGGGTCAAGCCCGTGGCGACTGGCGCGTGCCGTGGTTTTGTTCGGTGTGATCACCGGTCTGATGATGGCCGCCATCAGCGTGTTCCTGCGCCCGGCCTCGGTCCAACAACTGGAATTCCGGCAAGCCGAAGTTGCAGGAGATGTGACAGCGCAGTTGTTGAATGAAGGTGAATTTCTGCACCCCGCCGAAGACGTTACGGTTTACATCGGGGGCATCGATCTGGACGGTACGTTGCACGAGGTGTTCGTATCGGATCGCCGCGACCCGGAAAACGCGGTCAGCTATTCCAGCGTGACCGCCTATCTGGTCAACAACGACGCAGGAATTCATCTGGTGATGGTCGACGGGGTAGCGCTGCGCCTGAACAAGGTGGGCAGGGTTCTGTCCTCGACCCTGTTTCAGGACGCATCATACGACATCTCTGAGCTGACGAACACAAGCCCAATGGCGCATCGCAGCCTCGAAGCCATTCCGACATCTGATCTGATCTTCGACCGTGATGCGATCTCAAAAACCGAAGGGTTCAGCCAGGGTAAGTTGATCGAAGAATTGCACCAGCGTTTTTCCTGGATAGTTATTTGCATTGCGGTGTCGCTGGCGGGGTATTCGACCCTGATGCTGGGCAGCTTTTCACGGTTTGGATTGTGGCCTCAGATTTTGGGTGCATTTACCATACTTGTACTGCTTGAAGGCGTTCGCGGGTTTGTGTCCCCGGTTGTGATTGATGACCCGAGGCTTTGGGCGCTGCTTTACCTTCCCGCCATAATGGGTGTGCTGATTTCGTGCTGTTTTCTGCTTGTCGCAGGTCGTCCGCTTTTGCGGAAACGTGCGCGCGGGTCCGAGGTCATCCCAACACCCGCTTGATTTCAGGTTCGAAGTTCTTCCAGACAACAACGAATGTCGTCGAATTCTTCGCGATCACCACGGGCGACCAGATACATTGGCAGCCGCAGGCTCACACTGTCCTCGACCGGTTCGAGTGCACCCGAAGCCAGATGTTGCGAAGTAACGTAATCGGGGAAGTAGCCGCATCCGCCTCTTTGCAGGACATAACGTAGTGCCATCATGCAATTACCCAGAAACAAGGTCTGCCCCGAGGCGCGTCGCACAGCCGATCTGATGTGATCTTGGTAAATCTCTCCAAGTTCAAGGTTGACGAAGACCAAATCGTTTTCTGCTGTTGCTGCTTGCGGGGTTCTGACCAGGGTTAGAAGCTCCGGTTCCAGCTCGTGATAGGTGACGCGTCGGTCTGATGGCGTTTCATGCGTGATCGCCACGTCCAGCACATGGGTCGCAACAGCTTCAACCATGTTCAGATCGTGGTCGTAATTCAGTGTCAGCAGCAGTTTGTCAAAGCGCTGTTCAAACCGAACAGCCAGATCCACAAGCAAAGGGTCCCAGATGCTGAGCTGACTACCCAACCGAAGCGCTGGACGGTTCTGTGTCTGCAACGGTAAATCCCGCGACGCGAAGGCCCAAAGGGATAGTATTTGTTCTGCATACGGTTTGAATTGTTGGCCAAACTCGGTCAGCGAAGTGCCACCGGCTCCGCGGGTGAATAGTGGTCTGCCGGTTTCTTCTTCGATCAGATGAATGCGCGCGCTGACGGCCGTTTGAGTTACATTCAGCTTACGGGCAGCGGCATGAAAACCACCTGTCTCCGCCACACATAGAAAGGTTTCCAAAGCTTTGGTTCGCATACCGAGAGTATTTTTTGATCGTTGTGATAAAATCAATTCATTTTTTTGAAGTTGCGACTCGTAATATTGTCGGCTTCGGGAAACACGCCAAAGGATCAGCCATGCTGGACAAAAGCCACAAACCGACCTGGACTAGTTTTGAGAATGCCACCAAGGCCGACTGGGACGCCGTTATGGATTATGAAGAGGCGTATAATGCCGCCTTGCCGGATCGCATTCTGGACGCCATTCGGTCACTGGACGAGGAATGGACACCCTATCCCATCAACCGGTATCAGCACAGCCTTCAGGCCGCGACCCGGGCTTATGAGGATGGCGCGGAAGAGGAGTTGGTGGTCGCTGCCCTAATCCACGATACCGGTGATATTCTGTCACCCTACAACCATGGAGAGCTGTCAGCGGCGATGATGAAGCCCTATGTCAGCGAGAAAACCTATTGGATACTCAAGCACCATTGCGTGTTTCAGGGTTACTACTACAACCACCACCTTGGAGGAGACCGAAACGCGCGCGACAAGTATCGCGACAGCCCCCATTGGGAGGACTGCCGCTATTTCTGCCATGAATACGATCAGAAGGCGTTTGACCCAGACTATCCGACGAAACCGCTGGAGTTTTTTGAACCCATGCTGCGCCGCATCCTGAGCAAGGGCGAAGGCCATATGGAACTGAACGAAACTGCCGAAGATTAACAGGCAGCCATCAGGCGATAGACAATCTGAGCTGTGGTGAAGTCCCAGGCGGCATTGCCGTCCGGGGCCAGCTCAACCACATCGAAGCCCACGCATCTGCGCCCCTTGAGCGCGTGCTCGACTAGCCGCAGTGCCTGGTAATAGCCCAACCCGCCAGGCACCGGTGTTCCAGTGGCGGGCATCAGCGATGGATCCAGCCCGTCGACGTCGAAACTGACATAGACCAGCTCGGGGAAGTCTGCAGGCAGGTCGACCGAATGGATGTTACCTGTCACCAGTTCCTCGGCATCCACGTGAAAGACGTGGTTTCTCAGTCGGCTTTGGGCCTCTTCAGTTGAAAAAGCGCGGACACCGAACTGGGCGAGCCGAACGCCCTCTTCGGCAAGCAGGTGCATCACTGAGGCGTGAGAGTGTTTTTCGCCCTGATATGCGTTGCGCAGGTCGGCATGGGCGTCGATCTGGACGATGCCGATGGGTTGGTTTAGCGCACGGGCCACACCTATCACTGCGCCATAGCTGAGGGAATGCTCGCCGCCCAAAGTGACCGGTACCTTTCCAGCCCGAATTGCAGCTTCGGTGCGGTGCGCAAGGCGTTCCATTACCTCGGGCAACGGGCCGTCACAATTTAGCGGTTCTTCGGTGAAAATCCCTTCGACACAGGGCTCCGCGTGACCGGTGATGCGTTCCAGTTCATTACTGGCCTCGATAATTGCCTCGGGGCCTTTGGCCGTGCCGGCCCCGTAAGAGACCGTGCGCTCCAAAGGCACCGGGATCACGCGAAAGCGGGCATCTTCGGTGCGTTCGGATGCGGTCAATTCGCTGTCGAGAAAAATGCTCATGAGAGTCTGTCCTTGAAGTCGTCATATCCGAACTGCCGGATGATCTTCAGCTCGTCCGTTTCGCTGTTCCACAGGGCGATTGTGGGCAGGGGGACGCCATTGAAAGTGTTTGTCTTGACCATCGAGTAATGTGCCTGATCGAGGAAGGCAAAACGCTGTCCGATCTCCAGCGGCTTGTCCCAAGTGTAGTCGCCAATCACGTCACCCGCCAGACAGGACGGGCCGCCAAGGCGATAGGTATGGCCTGTTTTGGCTTCATCCATAAGGGCAGGGCGATAGGGGGCCTCGATCACGTCGGGCATGTGACATGTGGCCGAGATATCAGTGATCGCGAGGTTCATGCCGTTGGTCGGCAGGTCGAGGATTTCACCGATCAGAATACCTGCGTCCAGCGCCACAGCCTCACCGGGTTCAAGGTAAACATCAATGCCATAGGTTTCGCGAATGTCCTTGAGGAAGGCCACCAGCCCGTCGCGGTCATAATCATCGCGGGTGACGTGGTGGCCACCGCCGAAGTTCAGCCACTTGAGCTGATCAAGGTAGGGTTTGATCTTCGGTTCGATGGCGGTCCACGTGCGTTGCAGCGGTTCGAACCCCTGTTCGCAGAGAGTGTGCATATGCAAGCCGTCAACGCCGCGCAACGTGTCGGCGGTCAGTTGGCTGACTGGTGTGCCAAGGCGCGAGCACGGGGCGCAGGGATCGTATTTCGGAACCTCGCCTTCGGAATGTTCCGGATTAATGCGCAGGCCAACGTGCACTTTGGCGGCTTGGGCTTTGGCGAGAAACCGATCCTTTTGGGCAGGGGAGTTGAATATGACGTGATCGGACAACGACAGGATTTCGTCGAAATCCGCGTCTTTGTACCCGGCGCAGAAGGTGGCGACCTCTCCGCCATATTCCTCGCGGCCCAGCCGGGCCTCATAGATACCCGAGGCGCAGGTGCCCACAAGGTGTCGGCGCACCAACGGGGCCAGTGAGAACATTGAAAACGCCTTGAGCGCGCTGAGAACATGCGCGCCGGAACGGGTTCCGACATCAGCGAGGATTTTCAGGTTCCGTTCAACCGCTTTTTCGTCGACCACAAAGCAAGGGCTGGGTACACGGGAGAGGTTGAAATTGCGGAAGGCACCGGCGTCTCCGGCCTGTGTGGTCATCATGTCGGACATAACCGGCGTCTCCGTTTGGTGGAGAGGCCGGGGGCGCTGCCCCCGGACCCCCGGGATATTTAGGGCCAGATGAAGCTGAAGCGGATCAGAAGGTGACCGGGCCGTCGAGTTCATGGACCTGCCATGGCAGGCCATGTTCGTTCAGCATGGCCATGAAGTCGTCCGGGTCGAGCTGTTCCATGTTCCATACGCCGGGCTCGGTCCAGTTGCCTTTCAGCACCTGCGCCGCGCCGATCATGGCGGGGACACCGGTGGTGTAGCTGACGGCCTGGCTGCCGACTTCCGCATAGCATTCCTGATGATCGCAGATATTGTAGATGTAATAAGTCTTCTCGCCTGAGCCATCCTTGGCCTGACCTGTGGCGATATCGCCGATGCAGGCCTTGCCCTTGGTTTCCGCGCCCAGATCACCGGGATCAGGCAAAAGGGTTTTCAGGAATTGGATCGGAATGATTTCCTTACCGTTATGCATCACAGGGTCGATGCGGGTCATGCCTACGTTTTCCAAGACCTTGGCATGCATGATATAGGCGTCGCCGAATGTCATCCAGAAACGGGCACGCTCGATCTCGGGGAAGTGGGTCGAGAGCGATTCCAGTTCCTCGTGATACATCAGGTACATGTTCTTGGGGCCGATGGCGGGGAAATCGAACTCGACCTTGTGGGTCATGGCGGGAGAATGTTTCCATTCGCCGTTTTCCCAGTGGCGCACTTCGGCCAGTACTTCGCGCAGGTTGATTTCGGGGTTGAAGTTGGTGGCAAATTCCTGATCGTTCGAACCGCCATTGGCATCAAGCACGTCGATCTGGCGGATGGTGTCCAGCTTGTGCTTTTTCAACCATTTGGCAAAGACCGATGTGACCCCGGGATCGAAGCCCGAACCAAGGATGGCTGTCAAACCGGCCGCCTTAAACCGTTCCTGATAGGCCCATTGCCAGTGGTATTCGAACTTGGCCTCGTCCTCGGGCTCATAGTTCGCGGTGTCAACGTAATGAATGCCCGCCTCAAGGCATGCGTCCATCAGCACCAGATCCTGATAGGGCAGGGCGAGGTTTACGAGGATTTCAGCACCAGTTTCCTTGATCAGCTTTACAGTGTCTTCGACCTTGTAGGCGTCCAACTCGGCGGTCGCAATATCAACGCCCACACGGTCTTTCACCGACCTGGCGATAGTGTCGCATTTCGATTTCGTGCGGCTGGCCAGCGTGATTTCGGTGAAGATATCTGAATTCATTGCCATCTTGTGCACGGCAGCGTGGGAAACGCCACCTGCGCCGACAACCAGTGTTTTGCCACTCAAAGTTCCCATGGGGGTGATCTCCTCTCAGGGGTTATTCGTAATAGGTGTAACCATTGATCGAGTCGCGGTAAGCGCTCATCAGGGTTTTGCGGTCCTTGGCTTTCAGGGTGCCGGTCGAAATCGCCTCATCCACCATTTTGCGGAAGGCGGCGACGCAATCCTGCGGGTCGAATTCGACATATGACAGAACCTGGCTGATCGTGTCGCCCTCTTGTTCGTGCAGCAGGTCAAAGCCACCGTCCCGACGCAGGTCTATGGTGACGACGTTGGTGTCACCAAAGAGATTGTGCAGATCGCCCAAGGTCTCCTGATAGGCGCCGACGAAGAAGACACCCATGAAGTATTCGTCCTCTTCGGGCAGGGAATGCACCGGCAGGCTGGGGGAAACACCGTCGGCCAGAATGAACCGGTCGATCTTGCCGTCACTGTCGCAGGTGATATCGGACAGCACGGCGCGACGGTCGGGGATCTGGTTCAGAAATTGCAGCGGCACGATCGGGTGCAGCTGGTCGATGGCCCAGACATCTGGCAACGACTGGAACAGCGAGAAGTTGCAGTGATAGATATCAGCAACCTTTTCAAGCTGGTCATTCAGGTCCGTTTCCAGATCCTCTGACGCGGCCAATGCCTTGAGCCGGGCCATCAGCGACAGGTATATCCGTTCGGCCCGCGCCATCTGACGCAGGTCGACATAGCCGCGACGAAACAGGGCGCGCAGCTCGTTACGATAGAAGGTGGCGTCGTTCCAGCATTCCTGCAGACGGTCGCGGGAGAGGTATCCGTGCACCGCGGCGAGGTCCGAGACCAAGTGGTGGTCATCCGGATCAACCTCGGGGCCATTGGGCGCATCGTAAAGCGTGCTTTCGAGCACGTTGAAGACCAGCATCGAGGACGTCGCCACCACCGCGCGCCCACTTTCCGTGACCAGTGTCGGATGGCCCACCTCTGCCTCGTCCATGGCGTAGGCCACGGTTTCGACGACATTGGCGCAGTATTCTTCGACCGTGTAGTTGATCGAGTTTTCGGCAGCTTTCTTTTCGCCGGTGTAATCGACCCCCATGCCGCCACCCAGATCCAGGTGAGTCAATGGAACGCCTTCGCGAGTGAGCTCGGTGTAATAGCGACAGGCTTCGCCCACAGCGCGGCGCACATCGTTGACATCCTGAACCTGGCTGCCCAGATGTGAATGCTGCAGCTTGAGGCAATGCAGCAAGCCTGCGTCTTTCAGCTTGTCTACCGTGGCGATAAGCTGATCAGTGTTCATCCCAAAGGCCGAGCGGTCGCCCGAACTTTCTTCCCATTTGCCGCTGATCTGGTTGGTCAGCTTCACCCGAACACCGATCAGGGGCTCGATGCCCAGTTCGTTGTAAACTTCTATTACCGTGTCGGCCTCTTTCGGGCTTTCCAGAACGATGACCGTGTTGAACCCAATCTTGCGGCTTAGAATCGCCAGTTGGATGAACTCGGCATCTTTGACGCCGTTGCACACGATCAGCGCGTCAGGGGCCAGACGATGGGCCAGCGCAATCACCAGTTCGGGTTTAGAGCCTGCCTCGAGCCCATAGTTATATTTCTTCCCAAACTCGACGATCCGGTCAACAACCTGGGCCTGTTGGTTTACCTTGATCGGGAATACGCCGCGATAGCTGCCATTATAGCCCACGCGCGTAATCGCATCTTGGAAACTTTCGTTCAGATGGGCGATTTCGTGTTCCAGATAAGACGCGACTCGTAGGACCATCGGTGCCTTGATGCCGCGGTCGTCCAGATCGCTGAGGATACCGGGCAGGCTGATCGCCGCTGTCTCGGGGGCCATGGGATTGCGCAGACCGATCTCGCCCTGTTCGGTCACCTCGATGAGGCCTTTGCCCCATTTCTCAACTCCGTAGATGGAATGCGGTGCGTCGGGCGTCTGTTTCAATCAAGTCGGTCCTTAACGTAGGGTGCCAGTTTCGCGCCCGCCAATACGGCAGCAGTTTGATTCTTCCAAGTGTAAACTATCTGATTGGGGATTCCGAATTTTACGCGGACGGGTGGATTGGGATCAGATGATTGTCCCATTGGCATTCGGCGCGGGTTCGAACAGCTGGGCGCGCGCCCGTCAATGTCCCGAAGGCGCCTGTTCCCGTGGTAAAGACCAACCCGTTCGCACCGGCCCCAAGCCCACAGACATCCTCAAGCGCGAAGGCGCCGATGAATGTGCCACTGGTTGTGTCAAACTGGTGCAGCGCATTGCCGCGCGGACAGGTGATTGCGATCGTCTCGGCGTCGGCTGAAAACGCGACGCTGCCAGTGTATCCCTGCAACATGCTTTGTTCGTGATCCGGTGCCGCCAGCAGGCGTGGGGCTTCACCCTGACAATGCAAGCCCAACAGGGGCGGGTGTTCGGACTTGCTGCCCTGCCATTGCATGGCAAAGCCAACCGGACCGTCGCTCCGCACCGCCAGATGGCGGATCGAGTTCTTGTGAAGCTGGTGAGGTAACGACACCTGCTCTTGGATCCTACCCGACAGGGTGAGATAGCTCAGGTTGGGTGCCATCGTCGGCAGGTTCAGCTTTGTGCGCCCGGTTTCGGGGTGGGTTTCGATCCCGCCATTGGCAATCACCAGCGTTTCCCCGTCGGGCATCAGGCGCATGTCATGCGGGCCTATTCCGCCAGATGAAAACTCACCCAGACGCGAAAAGCTTTCAGCGTCCCAGACACTGATAATACCTGTCCCGGCTTCGTAGTCGTTCTCGGTGGCATAAAAATACGCGCCATCTGCCGAGAATGTGCCGTGGCCGTAGAAGTGTCGGCTTTCAGGGGCATTTAGCTGCGCAATCTGCGCGCCGGTTGCGCAATCGATGACGATGGCAAAGGTGCCCGGACGTCTGGCAAACGCGACCGCAAAGGCCTTGTGCGGATGGGCTGCGGCCGCATGTCCGCGTCCGGGTAGAGGCACGGAGAACACGATTTTCCCCAATGTGCTCAACCCGGCAAGTCGAAAGGAACCGTCGGGAAACAGCCCTGCGGCCAGAAAATCAGGCGAACCGGCCGAGGCCCACCCGCGGACCGGGGAAATCGCGGCTGCGGCAAGACCGGCAAGAAAATGGCGGCGTGACGTCACGGGTTAGTCTCCGTCCAGCGAGTTGAATCCTGCGCTGATCCCCAATGTCGGACCCAGCTCGGTCACGGCGATGGTGCGGATATCGTGGATCGACTGTTGAAGCGCCTCGATCCGGAACCGGGCTTGGGGATCTGAAACCCCGGCCAGCGAGGGATCGTCAATGGATTGAGCGTTCTGGATGGCACGTGCAAACGCAGCGTCCAGTTCCGACGCGATTTCGGGGTGATCAAAAGACAGCCGTGCGGCTAAATCCCGCAAGGATATCAGCGAAAGTTCCACATGGCGCAAAGACCGCCCGGACCGCCACGCTTCGGCCCGGTTCGGACGGGGGCGGTCGAATGTCCCCATGGGGCGACCCAGCCGAGTGTCCGCCGTGAACTCAAGACCGGTAGACAGGGCCTTGAACAACTCCTGCATCGCTTCGTCCTGCGTCCGGTAGCGGCTGTTCTCTCCGGGTAGGGTAAGGCTTGGGGCATAGCTGTGCCAGTCCTGCGCCATCGCGCGGGCATTGGCATCGATATCCGCCGTGATCGCCCTGATCAGCGCGCAGCGATATTCGGCATTGCCCTGTTCCGCGTAATTGGGATCGAACAGCATCCGTTCGAGAGCAAAGAACCCGCGCCCTGCTATGGACGTTTCGGCATAGGTCTCCGGGCTTTGCACGGCATCATCCTGAGCTTCGATATGCTGGGATAGCGCTTTGGATGTGAACCCTTTCGTGTCGGGCCAAAAAGCCATGGCGAAAGCGCGGTCATCGATCTCGGTCGGACCAAACCGCAGGTGGCTGGCGGATATCCAGCTGTCAAAAGCCGCATCGTAGGCCGCGCGCAGCGCCGGTGAGGTCGGATCGCACTCAACCAGGGATGCGCTGACCAGCGCGCCCGTCGTTTCCGGGAGCGTGTCGAACCGGGGCAGGATATGGGTTTCAGTCACATCCATCAGGATCGGCGCGCGATCCTGTGCCTGCGCGGCAAGTGGCATGATCAACGCTGCAACAAGGGTAAGAACTCGCATGGGTCAGAGGCTCTCCAGAAATTGGATCAGGGCATCACGGTCGACTTTGGGTATCGAGACAACAGCGTCGCGGGCAGCTTGCGCTTCACCGCCATGCCACAGGATCGCCTCTAGCAATGTGCGCGCCCGCCCGTCATGCAGAAATTCTGTGTGGCCAGAGACGCGTTCGGTCAGGCCAACGCCCCACAAAGGCGGCGTGCGCCATTCCCGGCCCGTTGCGCGGGCCTCGGGGCGATTGTCGGCCAGACCTTCGCCCAAGTCATGAAGCAACAGGTCGGTGTAGGGCCATATCAGCTGAAAACTGTGCTCGGGCCGGTCTTCCATCCGATGAGTGACATGTGACGGTGTGTGGCATGACGCGCAGCCGGTTGCATGGAACACCTCTTTCCCGCGAAGGACCCTGGGGTTGTCCATGTCGCGGCGACCCGGCACGCCCAGATTGCGGCTGTAGAAAGCGACCAGGTCCATACCCTGATGATCGATCTCAAAGCCGCGCTCATCATTGTCGCCGTGCGGGGCTTTGATGCAGTTCACCTGCACATTGGTGCAATCCCCGTGCGGAGCAGGGTAGAGTGGGTTCGATATGCCGATATCCCCGGCAAAAGCAGCTGCCGATTGTTCCATAACTGTCGGCATCCCCGCCTTGTGACCGAACCGGCCCATCATCGGCGTGTCAAACTCGACCGACCAGACGATATTCGGGCGACCTGATATGCCGTCCCCATCCAAATCGTTAGGGTCGGCCTTGGCAAGCAGGTCTTCGACCGGGATCGCTTCCAACAGGCCAAGCCCGATCATCTGCGGCGCGACGCGTGGGCTTAGCATCGCGTTGGGGTGCAGCGGGCCATAACCCAGATCGGCTGCCTGATAAGTCGGGCGGCGCAATGAGGCGGTTTCACCGTCAGAAAGCTCCACCGGGATTTCTTCGTACGAGATGTCCAGCCGGTATTCCGCTGGATGACCTGCCAGTGCGAAATCCTGCATCTGCCCACCATAGGTAGGCTCGGGCAGAGTGGCGATGTAATCTTCTATCGCTGCATAGCCATCTTCCGACGTGCCGGGGATCGAGACCCGCAGAAACATCGAAACCGCGTTGTCATCGGGCCCGTTTGGCGTGTGTCCGCGCCCATCCTTGATGTGGCAGCGCTGGCACGACCGCGCGTTATAGAGCGGCCCCAACCCGTCAGAGGCGAGCGTCGATGAGGGCGACGAAACCCAGACCTTCTTGAACAGCCCGTTTCCGACTTTGAAATTCAGCTCCTGTTCAAAGCTCAGGTTGTCTGACGGTTGCGAGAACGCATCCGCGTCAGTACGGACCCGAACAGTCGCAGCCCCGGCGGGCAGTTCTTCAAACTGCTGCGGTGCGCTGAAATCCTGGGGCGGTGCTGTGACAACGGCAATTCGGGCGCGTTCATCGTCAGTGCGGGGGGTGAAGTTCAGATGCAGGTCCTGTAGCTCGGCTGACAGGGAAGGGGTGGCCGCAAAGGCGACCACCGACAGGGCGACAAGGCTATTCGCCTTCGTCCATTTTCGATGCGTTGAGTTGCGCATAATTGGCTTCGCCGATCCTTTCATAGAGGTCGAGCTGCGTTTCGAGAAAGTCGATATGGCCCTCTTCATCGGACATCAACTGCTCGAACAGCGACATCGAGACATAGTCGCCGGCATCCCGACAATATTCGCGCGCTTCCTTGTACAAGGCCCGTGCATCGATCTCGGCCGCAAGGTCACATTCCAGCGTTTCCTTTGGTGTTTGACCGATCCGAAGCGGGTCCAGCTTCTGAAGGTTGGGGTGGCCTTCCAGAAAGATGATCCGTTCGATCAGCTTGTCCGCGTGGCCCATCTCTTCGATGCTTTCCTCGCGGCTTTTCTTGGCCATGTGGCCAAGCCCCCAGTCTTCCTGCAACCGGTAGTGCAGCCAGTATTGGCTGACTGCAGTCAGTTCATGCCGCAGAGATTTGTTGAGATATTCGATGACTTTTGGATCGCCCTTCATCTGCACTCTCCTGTGATACTGCCGCGCGCAGGGCGCGGAGTTGCATGGGTACTTCGAGATTATCGCTTGGCCGCATCGTGTCCAGAAACAGAGGCATGCATCCGCCGCAATCCGCCGATTTTCCAAGAGCACGGTAAACCTTGCCGGGGGTGATGATGGTTTGGGGATCGGCTGTCCGCATCCAGTCGATGGCGGCGCGGATGTCGTGGTCCGAGATGTTGGTGCAGTGGCAGACAATCATGAATGTTGGCTTGGGTTTGTGTGGTTCAAAGGGCTGGCGGGTCAGCGTGCTGAGTGTACCGGGGGCAGGCAAGCCCCCGGCACGTGTTCTTGTTTAGTGGAATACCGCGTCGGGGTTATCCAGACTGTCTGATCCTTCAAATTCAATCTGGTCCAGTTCCAGTGCGGTCACGATGCGCTCGATTGTCTTGGTCTGGTCGATCAGGCCGTTGACGCCGGCCATGATTAGGGTTTCACCGCCTTCGTTGCCGCGTTCCAGCATTTGGTCATAGGCAAACCCTGCTTCCGCGGTCGATTTGATCCTGCCAAGGGCTTGCATCGTGACGGCCAGTTTCGCCTTCATCTCGGCGTCCAGTGCCGGATCAGTTGCGATTACCAGATCGGCCAGCGATGCGCCTGATACAGGTGTGCCATCGATGCGGGTATAGCTGCCCAGATAGACGTTCAGAACGCCCAGTCCATCGTAGTAATGGCTGTTGTGGGTGTTGTCCGAAAAGCAATCATGTTCTTCTTCCGGGTCGTTCAGCATCAGGCCCAGACGCATCCGCTCACCCGCTTGTTCACCGTAGGACAGTGAACCCATACCGGTCAGGATCGCACTGACACCCCCAGTTTCGTTTTCCATCAGCGCCGCGCGCGCCGCGCCGCCTTGTTTCCACTGGTCCGCCATCCAGCTCAGGTCGCTGACCAGCAGGTCGGTTGCGGCGCTCAGATACTGGGCACGACGGTCGCAATTGCCACCGGTGCAGGCATCGCCGTTTGCATAATCGGTTGCCGGACGGTTGCCTGCACCTGCCCCGTGTCCATTCATGTCCTGACCCCACAGCAGGAACTCGATAGCGTGGTAGCCGGTCGCGACATTGGCTTCGATACCATCAGCTTCATGCAGGGTTTCGCTCAGCAGTTCCGGAGTAATCTCGCTGGCGTCAATGGTTTCGCCCGACAGTTCGAAGCTGGGGTTGGCGATGACATTCAGAACCGCAAATTCGTTCTCATCCGTCGCGCCACCATAGGCCGCGTCGACATAATCAATCAGACCTTCATCCAGTGGCCAACCGTTTACTTTGCCTTCCCAGTCATCAACGATTGCGTTGCCAAAACGATAAACTTCGGTCTGTTGATAAGGCACACGCGCTGCAACCCATGCTGCCCGTGCCGCAGTCAGGGTCGCGTCCGAGGGTTCGGCAATCAGCGCACCGACTGCGTCCCGCAAAACCTTTGCCGCAGTCAGGCTGTCGTCATACTTGGCTTCGGCAATATCGGCATAGGTTTCCAGAATATCCGCTTTTGTCGGCACATCACCGGCAAAAGCAAAAGTGGCTGTCGCAAATGTCAAAGCGCTGGCTGTTGCAAACAACTTGGTCATGGAGGTCGATACTCTCTTTTCAGAACTGTCAGATCAGGCGGGTTTGTTCCCGCGGCGGCTTTCATTGAAATAACTGAGTTAAAAAGTCAACATTGTCAATCTGAGTTTTTTTGTCGGATAATGAAACCGCTGACTCAGTTGCCACTATCCCCATATCTGGCGGGGGTTCGGTCCGGCGGATCACATTGTGCGATACATGTTTCGGGCTAAAATCAGCCAAGTGATTCTTTGTAGGTGGTTTGTTGTTCATGAAGCGCGTGGTTCTGGCCTTGTTCCTGTTTCCTGCGGCACTTGCGGCGCAAGCAACGCAGGTTTCCACGCCTCATCACCATGGTTCGGCCCAGATCGACATCGTGTTTTCTGACACCGGGTTCGCCTTGGCGCTGAGGGTGCCAAGCATGGACATCGTCGGGTTTGAAACCCCGGTTGAAAACGATGACAGCCGCACGCGTGTGGCCATAGCAATGTCAGAGCTTTCCGACCCGCTGGACCTGTTCGTAACCCCGCCGGAAGCTGGGTGCTCTACGGTGACCGCCCATGTGGTTCTGACATATGGTATCACACGGCAGAGTGGCGAGGCGAACGCAGTTTCAGGCTCCACAACGGCGGAGAGTCACTCGGAGTTTCAGGCGGACTATGTCATTCAGTGTCAGGATATGAATGCGCTGAACATGATCGAGTTCGCCTATTTCGCGCGGTTCAGTGGGACTGGCCAGCTGAACATCCACTTGAATACGAACGGGGTACAGGACGCTGTCGAAATCACACGCGCGGCACCATATCTCGATCTTCAGCCGGATCGATGAGCGCTGAAATCAAAAGAAAAACCACAAGTGGTGTTTCGGTTTGATGCTCTGGGGAATTGGTAGCGGAGGAGGGACTTGAACCCCCGACACGCGGATTATGATTCCGCTGCTCTAACCAACTGAGCTACTCCGCCGTGAGTGAGAGGCGATGTAAGCGAGGGGCCGGGGAGGGTCAAGAGGGAAATCGCCCTAACCGGGGAATTCTTTCACGGGCTCTTTCACCGGGTCCTGCAAGGGCGTCTGACGGAATATCGTGGTGTCCACCGTTCTGCGGATAAACGCGGCGCATATCTCCGGTTCTGTGATCAGGATCATATGACCCAGACCGTCAAGCTCTTCATAGCTCAGACCATATTCGGTCATCGGCGGCCCGTGAAGGGCAGGGGACAGAAGCGCATCCTGACTTCCATACAATATCCCGCCGGGGACCGACAGCTCGGGGTATCTGGCCACCAGCGCATCGCAACTGGCATCCAACCCGATAACGTCCTGCGAGGCCGTGACAAAGGCCGACGGGCGCAGCCCGAGTGCACCACCCGCACGGTCCAGAAAGTCATTTGGTGGGGTTTCAGGATCAAATGCCACGCCCAGACTGTGCGGCGCCGTTATTGAGGCCATGGGCACTGCAATCGTGTTGGCAATCAGGCTGCGCAGCCATTTGGTCCGGATCTCGAGCGGTTTGAAGATCACCGGTGTTTCAGGCACCCTGTGCGTTACTGGTGCCAACAGAGCGAGGCCGGATACCCGCTCGGGGTGGTCTAAAGCCAGCGCCAGCGACACCGCACCTCCCAAAGAATGCCCCACCAGCACAACCTGATCCATACCCTTGGTTTCAAGAAACTCAGCAATCATCGCGGCCTGCTGCGGCAATTGTGCGAGCTCTGCCGTATCCCGGGTTGAATATCCGCAACCGGGGCGATCCAGCGCGATGACGTGGAAATCCTGGGCCAGTTGATCCGCCAACGCATAGGTAAAATGCTGTAACTGCCCAGCCAGACCGTGAATCAGAACGACCGTCTGCGCGTCCGGATTGCCCTTTTCCACATAGTGGATGCTGCCGCCCCGTACGGGCACGATCTGGCCCATCTGCGGCACGGTTTTTAGCCCCTGACGGGTTATCCGCCGGGTCCACAGAGCCATGGCCAGAAGAAAGACGGCAAAGGCCGCAATCAGGCTAAGAAAAAATGTCATCTAGCTGTCTCCGGTCCTTACGGGGTTGTATTGCTCCAATCCCGAATGTGACATGCGTTTCTGAAATTCGGCAACTGTTCCGGGCCAAAGCGTCGTGTTTTTCCCGTCCGCATCAATGTACCAGGATGTGCAGCCTCCGGTCTGCCAGACACTGTCCGCGTGGCGGTCCTGCATTTCCTGTGTAAAGGCCGCCTGTTTCGCCGCATCGGGGGTGATCACCGACAGTTCCTTGCGTTGCATCTCGCTCAGAACCCGGCCGATATGCCCGACCTGGGCTTCGATCATCAACACGACCGAATTATGCCCAAGCCCGGTATGAGGCCCCAGAAGGATGAAGAAGTTGGGAAAACCGGCTATCGCCGTGCCCAGATGAGCAGACATCCCGTTTGTCCAGGCCGACCGCAGCGTTAGCCCATCTGTGCCAGTAATATCCAACCTCTCTACGACATTGGTAACCTGAAACCCGGTGCCCCAGATCAGCGAGTCTGCCTCTGCCCTGGTGCCATCTGACGCGAGGATGCTGTTGCCATCGATACTGGCTACGCCGTGCGGAATGACGCTGACATTGTCGCGGGCCAGCGCCGGGTACCAGTCATTTGAACTGAGAATGCGTTTGCACCCAATTCGATAGTCCGGGGTCAGAATGCGCCGTTCTTCGGGGTCGGCAATCGCGCCTTCCAACGATTTTCGCCACATCTTCAGAGCAAAGTTCATCGCGCGTTCCTCGCCCCTGAACACGCGGTGACGAAACTCGAAGAACATGAAAATCAGTTTGCGCCGGATGCGCGGAAGCAGGGGAAGGTAGGCATATAGTTTGCGCACCCAAGGTGCGATCGGGCCGTCAGGGCGCGGCATGACGTAAGGCGCGCTGCGCTGAAAAACGGTGACGTGGCCCGCAACCTTGGCAATCTCGGGCACGAACTGAACGGCTGACGCCCCGGTGCCGACAACAGCCACATGCTTTCCGGTCAGATCGACGGTGTGATCCCATTCGGCCGAATGAAAACAGGGGCCGGGAAAACTGCCCGCGCCAGGAATGTCCGGAATGCTGGGATGATGCAGTGCGCCGATGGCCGAGACCAGAAACCGGGCCGACCAGAACTGGCCATCCATGGTTTCGACCTGCCAAAGCGTGCCATCCCATTTTGCCGATTTCAGCGCCTGCCCAAAGTGGCAAAGATCATACAACGCTTCCTGATGCGCGACATTTTGCAGATATTTCTGTATCTCTGCGCCACCGGCATAAGCGCGGCTCCAGTGCGGATTAGGGTGGGTTGCCATGGAATACAGATGCGAAGGCACATCGCAGGCGACGCCGGGATAGGTGTTCTCGCGCCACGTGCCACCGATATCTTCGGCCTTTTCCAGAATGGCGATATCTTTGATGCCACGCTTGCGCGCCTCAAGCGCCATCGTCAGACCCGAGAACCCGGCACCGATGATCAGCATCTCTGTCGTGTAGTGCATTGAAGCGCCCCTCCTGAAACAACTTTATGGATATCTGTTGCAGATGTCTGCACGTGATTGGCAGTGAAGTAGGTCACACAAGGTAAAATGACTGAACGACCTTACGTGAACAGACATGGCGAAAAACCGTCATCAGGGCGGTGTCGCTTCCTGCAAACACATATCGCAATCAGAGAGGTGAACGGCGCGTAATTCCGTCAGTCTGATTCAAAACAGGAGGATTGCCCCTTGTCGACCCGTACTCTTACACGCGCTGGTGGGCGTTCCGCGCGCCGCGCTCTTCGCACAGCGCCGAACTTCGACATGCTGCCGGGTCTGACCCGCGGCATCCCGCATTGCGAAGTTATGGACGGAAGCCAGGTTGAGGCTATCGACAAGGCCGCCATGGATATTCTTGAGAACGTCGGTGTCCAGTTCCGCGACCCGACCGCAGTGGAAGACTGGAAGAAAGCGGGGGCAAAGGTCGAAGGAGAGCTGGTCTTTCTGGACCGCAACATGGTGCGCGAGCTGATCGCGACCATTCCGGCGCAATTCACCTATCACGCGCGCGATCCGCAAAAGAACCTCGCTCTAGGCGGCAAGCACTCGATCTTCGTGCCGATGACCGGCGCGCCGTTTCTTCGTGATCTTGACGACGTGCGCCGGAACCCGACGCTGGACGATCTGGCGATGTTTCACAAACTGTCGCACATGATGCCCGCATTGCACAGCTCGGCCCATCATATCGTCGAACCTTACGACCACCCGATCAGCCAGCGGCACCTGCGCATCACTTATTCGTCGATGAAATACTCGGACAAAACGTTCATGGGCATGACCACCTCGCCCCGGAATGCCGAAGACGTGATGGACATGTGCGATATCCTTTTCGGCCAAGGGTTCATTGATGACCACCCGGTTACAACGGGCAACTGCAATGGCAACAGCCCGCTGGTCTGGGATGAAACCATGCTGGGTGCAATGCGCGCCTTCTGCCGCCGGAATCAGCCGGTTTTGTGCTCGCCCTTCGTTCTGGGCGGTGCCAATACGCCCGCATCGGTACCCGCAACCGTGGCACAGCTAACCGCCGAGGCGCTTTCGGCACTGGCTTATACGCAGGTGATCCGCAAGGGCTGTCCGGCGATTTGGGGGCATTATCTGTCAACCGTTTCGATGAAATCCGGTGCGCCGATGGCAGGGACGCCTGAAATCAGTCTGATGAATTTCATGATTGGTCAGATGGCGCGCTTTTACGATGTGCCATGGCGCACCTCGAACACGCTGGGCGGGGCCAAGACGTTTGACGCGCAGGCCGGGTACGAATCCGCCACAACTCTGGGCGCTGTTCTGCATGCAGGGGCCCACTACATCTGGCATTCGGCAGGCTGGAACGAGGCGGGGATGCATTGTTCGGTCGCCAAGTTTGTTGTGGACGCGGAACAATGCGCGATGGCCTATCGGATGGCGGAGGGGCCTAAATGGCATGATTTTGACGAAGGCTTGGCCGCAATTCCGGATGTGGGTCCCGGCGGGCACTATTTGGGGCATCCGCACACCCAGGAGAATTTTCAGACGGCTTTTTTCATGCCCGAACTGTTTGACAACAACTCGATCGAACAATGGGTGGCGGAAGGTGAAGTTGAAATCACCGAACGCGCTCTGAAATACGCGAGGAAGCTTTTAGCCGAGTATCAGGAACCAAAGTTGGACGAGGCCAAGAACGACGCCCTTCTGGACTATATCGCCCGCCGTGAGAGGGAAATTCCGGCAGCAGATGAGTTGAACCAGACTTACTGACGGTCAAGTTCATTCCTTACCGGACCGCCACTCTTTCCAGATTAGATAGCTGTTGGCGGCAAGCGAGGCGAATGGCTCGGGCGGCAAACGCGGCAAGTCCGGTTGCGCCAGAAAATGATCGGCGATGTCAGACTGCTGGTCCAACAACAGTTCAGCGATGCCCATGCCTTGCAGTGTTCCCCGTGCAATGCCCAGACCGTTCTGACAACAGGCTGAGTAGACACCGTCCTCAAGCTCGCCGAACGCAGCCGATCCATTGCGGCTGAGGCAAAGCATCCCGGCCCAGCGATGTTCCATCTGCACATCCGGCAGATGCGGGAAGCGTTCCCTAAACTTTCGGTCATGCACCCAGCCTGCATTGCGCAGTCGCATTGGACTGGTCTCGATTGTTGGATGAAAGCTGGAGCAGGTGCGGATCAGGATGCGATCCCCATAGCTGCCGGAAATGCGCCGTACTGACGTCCCCATCGGGTTCGCTGGCGTCACCGACCAGCGCGACTTCCCGCCTAGTGTCTTGATCTGCGCCTCGTTCAGCGGGGCTGTGAGCGAGGCGTAAAGGCAAATGTGCATCAATTGCCGCTGGTAGAACCCAAAGCTCTCCAGGTGGCCGTTATTGGCCAGAATTATCCGCCCGGTGCTCACCTTGGCCTTGTTGGTGCTGACCACCCAGCCTGCGCCTTGTTGTTCCAAACCGGTGACGGGTGAATGCTCGAACACTTCGATCTGCCCGGCCAGACGGGCGGATAGCGCACGCACATAAGCCGCAGGCTGAATCATCACTGTCCCCGGCGCATAAAGTCCCGAGGTATAGTGCGGGCTGCCCGTGACCTCTTGCATCTGCTGCTGATCTAAAAGCTTATGCGGCTCGCCCAGTTTGGTCAGGTGCGCGGCAAAGGCGCGGTTGTGCGCGTCGCCCGCTTTGGTGGCGGCGGCATTGTATTTGCCGCAAGGGTCGAACATTTCCTGTGGCAGCCCGCAATCCGAGGCCACTTCGGTCGCAAAGGCAATGGCCTTGCGGTTCAGCGCAATGGTGGCGCGATCTGCCTCTGATCCCTTGCCTGCGTAGTTGTCCGAGGCCAAGTCATGGGGCAGGTCGATCATAAACCCGGAATTTCGGCCTGCCGAGCTGTCCGCGAAGCGGCCGGCTTCCAGCAGAACGATTTTCAGGGAAGGATCCAATTGATGCAGCCGCCGCGCCGCGCTGAGCCCGGCAAACCCACCGCCAACTATTGTGATATCTGCGGTCAGGTTCCGTTCCAGCACCGCCAGAGGTGTTTGGGGCGGCAGAATCGCATTCCAACCCGACGGGCCTGTCTGCCGGGGTAGCCTTTTTGCGTCATGTCGACTCAATCGACGGCCTCATCCGCGTCATCGGCCAGATCGATCCAGATGGTTTTCAACTGGGTGTACTGGTCATGCGCGTGGATCGAGTTATCGCGACCCCCAAAGCCCGATTGCTTGTAACCACCGAAGGGTGTCGTGATGTCACCTTCGCCGAAGCTGTTCACTGTCACGGTGCCTGCGCGGATCATCCGCGCACCTCGAATGGCGCGTTTGACATTGGCCGTGAAGATCGAGGCACATAAGCCATAGTCGGTGTCGTTCGCGATCTGGATCGCTTCATCGAAGCCCGAGACTTCAATTACCGACAAGACAGGGCCAAAGATTTCCTCGCGCGCCAATGCAGCGTCGTTGCCGGGCACTTCGACCACGGTGGCCTCGACAAACCCGTTGTCTGCCTTGCCACCGATCACCACGTTCTCGGCCTGATCCAGATAGCCACAAACCTTGGTGTAGTGGTCTTCGCTCACCAGTGCGCCCATGCGGGTTTCGGGGTCGAGCGGGTCGCCGGTGTTCCATTGTTTGGCGTGATGCGCGATGCGCTCCAGCAGCTCGGCCTTCACTTTCTTATGCACGATCAGGCGTGACGAGGCCGAGCAGTTTTCACCCATGTTCCAGAATGCGCCATTGACGATATGCGCCGCCACCCTGTCCAGGTTTTCGGCATCGTCCATCACGATGGCTGGGTTCTTGCCGCCCATCTCCAAGACCACCTCTTTGGCGTTGCTTTCCGCCGAATAGGTCAGAAAGCGTTTGCCGGTCACGGTTGAGCCTGTGAAGGATACCATGTCGATATCCATGTGCCGCCCAATGGGTTCGCCCACCTCGGCCCCGCCACCGGGAACGATGTTCAATACTCCGCGTGGCAAACCTGCCTCCATCGCCAATTCAGCAAGGCGCAGGGCCGTCAAAGTGGTTTCAATCGCCGGTTTCACAACAACAGAACAGCCTGCCGCCAGTGCTGGCCCTATCTTCCATGCCAGCATCAGCAGCGGAAAGTTCCACGGCAGCACCAGACCGACGACGCCGATTGGCTCGCGCACCACCATAGCGATGTGATCGTCGCTGGCCGGCGAAACCTGATCGTAAATTTTGTCAATCGCCTCGGCGTGCCACTTCAGGCAGTGGATCGTCTCGGGCACATCAACAGTTTCGCAGTCAAAGATGGTCTTGCCGCTGTCGATGCTCTCCATCACGGCCAGTTCACGGGCGTTGCGGGTTATCAGCTTGCACAACCTGATCAATATATCCTTGCGATCAGACGGATGCAGCTTGCTCCAGCGGCCATCGTCAAACGCCTCACGAGCTTTCGCGACCGCAAAATCCACATCCGCCCCATCGCAGGATGCGATATCGGTCAGTTTTTCACCGGTTGCAGGGTTCTCTGTCGCAAAGGTCTGGCCCGAGAACGACGGACGGAATGCGCCGTCGATAAAGGCACCTGTCGGCAGGCTCAGACCTGCGGCGATGGATTTGTATTCGTCCTGTGTCAGCAGATCCATGTCTCTTACCCCTCTGCCACGATGTCGGCGATTGTCTTTCTCAGCACGCGCGTCACCTGTTCCAGCGCGCGCTTGTCATCTTTGTTCAGGCCCTTCAGCGGAGGCCGCATGATACCCGCGTCGATACCGCTCATGGTGACGCCATGCTTGATGGTCTGGATAAACTTGCCGCCCTGTTCCAGCACCCGCATCAGCGGCATCATCGCTGACATGATCCGGCGCCCTTTGGCAAAGTTGCCTTCGATCACGCAGGCCTGATACAATGCCACATGTTCCGCTGGCAGGAAGTTCGAACCGCCGCAAACCCAGAATGGTGCGCCCCAGGCGAAAAACTCCAGTGCCTGATCGTCCATGCCACAGCCCAGCTGGATATGCGGATAATCCCGCGCCAACAGATGCACCCGGTTGATATCGCCCGAGCTTTCCTTGATGCCGCAGAAATTTCGGCTCCGACCCACGCGGTCAAGGAACTCTTCCCCCATCATTGTGCCGGTACGGTGCGGATAGTTGTACAGCATCACCGGCAGGTCGGCGGCCTTGTCGATGGCCAGCGCGTTCAGCGCGTTTTCGCGATCCGTCGGTACCGAATAGGGCGGGCTTGCCAACAGGATGGCGTCCGCGCCGATGTCGCGCGCGCCCGCGGCCAACGCAATTGAGTCCGAAGTCAGCATCGCGCCCGTGCCAACCACCAAGGGCAACCGCCCTTTCAGGCGCTGATGCGTGAATTTGGCCAGTTCCAGCCGCTCCGGCACGGTCTGGGCATAATTCTCACCTGTGGATCCGCCGGAAATCAGGCCGTGCACACTATTTTCGATCAGGTATTCGATCACGTCGGACAGGGCGTCCCAGTTCACGCTGCCATCGTCGTGATAGGGGGTGACCACAGGGGTATATATCCCTTCAAACTTGAAAATCGGGTTCATTCCGTCCTCATGCGGGTTTCGAAAATGGTGGGATACCCATCGGCACATCCAGCGCGTCAGGCATCACGAACATCCCGATCTGATCCCGGGACAGGTTCCAGTGATCCTCGGCCAGTTTCGCCGCCGCGGCTTCATCGCGTGCCTCGATGGCTGCGATGATCGCGTCATGCTGTTGGCTGGCCAGCGACAGGTTTTCGGACATTTCAACTGTCTGTGGCCGGTAGAATGTCATGCCAATCCGTGCATGATCGATCAGCAGCCGGTTGAATGACGGCAGCAGGTAGACATTGCCGGACATCTCTCCAGTCACGTCATGAAAACGGTTGTTGGCAAGTGCGCGATCTTCGGCCGACCCTGAACGAAGGGCAGCTTTGAATGCTTGCTGAGCCGCTTTCAGTTCTTCGATTTGCGCGTTAGTCGCGTTCACTGCCGCCAGACGCAGGATGGCCCCGTAAACCATCGGCGCGGCAAGGAAGAAATCGCGCAGTGTGGTGTAGGACATTTCCGAAACACGGGCACTGCGGTTTTTTCGCAGATCCAGATAGCCTTCGCCAGCCAGTTGACGAAACACTTCGCGCAGAGGCGTGCGCGACAGGCCGAATTCATCGGACAGATGCGCCTCATCCAGATCGTCACCTGGACGAAGGCGCAGCGTCAGGATGGACATCTTCAGGTGTTCTCTGAGCGCATTTTTGCGCGACTTGGCTTCGTCTTTCATCCTTTGGCCTCACTATGTCCTGTGGCCGCCGCGTTCGAATCGCGGAGGTCACAGTTTTGTATTTCTAAAAAATACAACTTGTATACAAAAAAATCTCGTGCAGCATGGATGTCTGCAAAATAGACTCACGTTCGGGCGTCGGCCCAGTTTGGAAATGGTCCTGCTCATGCCTCAGACGCAGCACTTCGCCTTCATCCTGGTCGAGGAGTTTTCGCACCTCGCCTTTTCCTGTGCGGTCGAGCCGCTGAGAATCGCCAACCTTGTAAGTGGCGAAGAGCTGTATCGCTGGTCATTTGTATCCGAACAGGGCGAGCAGGCCGTGTCTTCCAATGGGTCCGTCACCCTTGTGCATTCCGGACTTGAGGAACTGTCCAAGTGCGATCAGCTCTTTGTTTTGTCGGGCATTCACATGCGTGACCACGTGACCCGTTCCCTTCTGGCCACACTGCGGCGCGAACGAGCGCGTGGAACGCGGATCGGGGCATTGTGTTCCGGCGCGTGGCTGCTGGCCGAGGCCGGGTTCCTCAATGGTATGCAGGCGGCGATCCATTGGGAATACCACGACGCGTTCATGGAAGCCTTTCCGGATATCAATCTGGTGCGCAGCGTCTTTGTCGCCGACGAAAAACACATTACCGCATCAGGTGGGACCGCGACCGCAGACCTGATGCTGCATCTGATTGAACGCGACCATGGCGAAGAGCTGGCCACCGATGTTGCGGATCAAATGGTCTATAACACGGTGCGTAATGCGACCGCCAAGCAGCGCGTTTCGCTGCAATCGCGCAATGGAATGCGCAATGCCCATCTGGCAAAGGCGATAGACATTATGCAGGACAGCCTGGAAACCCCAGTTTCCCCATCCTTCATTGCAGACAAATTGGGTATTTCCACCCGTCAACTTGAACGGTTGTTTGGCAAATACTTAAACACTTCCCCTAAAAGGTACTTTATGGAAATGCGGCTGGAACGGGCCCGGAAGCTGCTTTTGCAAACCGAGGCGTCGGTCACCGAAGTCGCCGTGGCCTGCGGCTTCGAAAATCCGGGTCATTTCTCTAGGGTGTACAGATCCAGTTTCGGCATCACGCCGCACGCGCAACGCAACAAGATCAACTGAAAAAGATGGGTTGCTGGTTCGCGCTTACCGGCGGGGGTGCCGCGATCTGTTGGCCTCGAACTGGCCTGATCTGGCACCCCCTGATCCTGCCGGGATACCCCCTCGTTAAAAACTGGACTAGTCAACAGACCGGCAGGATTACCCACCAATAAATCTCGATATAGGCATAAGTATATCAAGAACTTGTCATCCAGAGATTTGTTGTGCCCTGTTTCGTTAATCTACCGTTAATTTAAGGCTCAGATTGAGGCTTTGATTGTGGGTAATCTGCAATATCGACATGCGGTCGCCGCAATCTGTTCAACCTGATGGCGTGTCGTGATTTGTGTCAGGCCTCAGAGGTTTCTAAAAGGAATCTGTTTCACGGTTCAAAACAAGTAGTGAACATATCACTGAGGTTTGGTCGACCCACGCTCGGACAACGCGCCTGCCGATCATCTTTGAAGGCAAAAAACGAACGAATCCAATCCAGGTCAGAATCAAGACAGCATTCGACGGGCAACTTGACGGGTTGTGAGGAAACCCGGGTCAAGATTGCGCGCCGTTGGAATATGGCTTTGAGGCCGTAGATTGTACGTATCTGGCATGCTGCGCTGACGACACTGATATCCAGTACGACCAGAAGCGATCGGAAGCCGTCAGTCCAGATGATAGGACAGAAACCGTTCTGTCCCGCCGGTACTATACCCCCACTGTGCTTTGACACCGAAAACTTCTGAAACGGTTTCCAAAGACAGGGCATGTTCGGGCGGGCCAAGAGAGACCAGCCGCCCTTTTGACAAAACAGCCACCCGGTCACAGGCCATCGCCTGATTCAGATCGTGCAGCGCCATCACTGTCGTCACTTTTAGAATTCGAACACAGTTCAGGATCGACAGTTGGTGATGAATGTCCAGATGGTTGGTCGGTTCGTCCAAAAGCAAGAGTCCCGGTTGCTGAGCCAAAGCGCGTGCGATGTGCAGTCGCTGGCGCTCTCCTCCCGACAATGTCGCCCATTCTCTGTGTGCCATATCGGCCATTTCCACGGTTTGCAGGGCTTTGTCGACTTGCCAGGTGTCCTCGGCGCGCCACGGCCGTAAGGCCGACAGCCAGGGCGTGCGGCCCAGTTCGACCACGGATCGTGCAGTCACGCGTTCGGCCGTATCAGCCTGTTGTTCAACGATGGCAATCCGTTGGGCAATTTGTCTGCGCGACAAATGCGAAACGGGATGACCCGCTATGACGACTTTTCCTGAAACCGGACGTACCAACCCCGCCAGCAGGCGCATCAGCGTTGATTTCCCTGAACCGTTAGGTCCGACCAAAGCAAGTGTTTCGCCGGGCTCCACGACAAAGGATACGTCTGACAGCAAAGTCTTGCCGCGAACGGAATATGTCAGGTTTTTCGCCTCGATCTTCATCGGGCGCTCCTCTGGCCGCGCACCAGAATTACGGCAAAGGCAGGCGCACCGATCAGGGCGGTGACCACCCCAATCGGCAGAACCTGACCCGGGATGATGATGCGCGACACGATATCTGCGCCGATCAGGAAGACCGCTCCGATCAAGGCGGCGGTTGGGATAAGCCTGCGATGCCCCGGTCCCACAAGGAACCGGGCAGCATGAGGGATGACCAGCCCGACAAAGCCAATGGATCCGACGATAGAAACCATGACAGCTGTTGTAAGTGCGGTCGCAAAGATCAGGGTTGCCTGCACCCGACGTACCGATATGCCCAGCGAGGCCGCTGAATCAGAGCCGAAAATAAAGGCGTCCAGTGCTCTGGCGTGAAAGCGGCAAATGAGCCAACCGACAAGGGCCACCGGAATGGCCAGATACACATCCGGCCAGCGCACGCCGCTGAGGTTTCCCATCAGCCAGAACATGATCCCGCGCGCCTGATCGGCATTGGCGGATTTGGCGATGATGAAGGCCGTCAGCGCATTGAACAACTGAGACCCGGCAATTCCCGCCAGGACGATCTGTGCCGTCGCAGCCCGTCCGCCCCCTGCGCCAGCGGCTCGGGCCAGCAACGCGACAAAACCAAAAGCCAAAAGCGCGCCATTGAACGCGCCAAAAGACAGCGACAAGGCCCCCCCACCCAAACCAGCGATGGTTACAGCCACGGCACCCGTCGAGGCCCCGGCAGAAATGCCCAAAATGTAAGGGTCGGCCAACGGGTTGCGCAGCAAAGCCTGCAACACGACCCCTGCGACAGCCAGACCGGCACCGCAGGACGCAGCGACCAGAGCGCGAGGAATCCGGTAGCTCCAGATAATACCCTGATCAATTGGGTCTACAGGAAAGTCCGCTCCGGCCAGCTTGTTGGCCAGAACGGAGAGAACCAAATCGGGCGACAGAGAGGTTTCACCGATCATCGCGCCCGCAAGAACCGCCGCAATCAACAATGGCACGGTAAGGCACGCAGCCTTGAAACCCTGCCGTAAAATTGCGGCGACCTCGTTCACAGGTTGTTTCCGATGGTATCCAGCTTCTCGGCCAGATCCTCCAGCGCCGGGATTGCGCGGATGGTGGCGTCCATGGCCTGCGCATCCATAATGACGATCCGGTCATTTTTGACCGCATCCATCTGGCTGGTCACCGGATCAGTGCGCAGGAACTCCAGCTTTTTCAGGTAGTCGTCCGCAGCAAAGCGACGGCGGTCCATCTTGGCGATAACAATCACCGTCGGATTGGCTTTGGCAATGGTTTCCCAGCCCACTGTTGGCCATTCTTCATCCGTCTCGACGACGTTGCGGATACCCAATTTACTCATCATGTATCCCGGTGCGCCTTTCTGTCCGGCCACAAACGGGTCGCTTTCCATTTCGGGAGAGGAAAACCAGAATACGGCTGACACATCGTCCAGCTTCACGGTTTGCGCCTTGGCGACGGCTGCGGCTTCGCGGGCCTTGTACTCGGCAACCAGGTCCGTGCCGCGTTCGGATACATCAAAGGCTGCCGCCAGTTCTTCGATACCCTGATACAGCGTATCGGTCGAGAACGCTTGCAGGCGGGTGCCATCGCCGCCGACCGTATTGTCTTTGCCGATGCAATCTGCAGGCATTACGTACGTTGGAATGCCCAGTTCGTGAAATTGCTCACGCGTGGCGACGATGCCCTCGGGTCCGACATGCCATTCATATTGCGCTGCGACCAGTCCCGGCCGCTTGGCAACAACGCTTTCAAAGCTGGGATCATTGTCCGCCAGACGCTCTACCTTGGCATTCACCTCGGCATATTCAGGCAGCACCTCGTTGAACCAGACCGAAGTTCCAAGAACCTGCTCGCCCAGACCCAGCGCATAAAGCACCTCGGTCGCGGCCTGGCCGACCGTGACTGACGACGTCACTGGCGCGTCAAACGTGACCGAGTGACCGCAGTTTTCGATAGAAAGGGGAAAGTTTCCTTCGGCGGCAGCGCTGGTAGCCAGCAAGGAAAGGCCAAACAGGCCAGTGCGTAGAAACATGACAATCGATCTCCATGTGTCAATGACCAGAGAACGGGTGAATGGGCATTTACCGAAGCAACAGGCGCTTTACTGCCTGCCGTGAGCGCAGGGTAGAAAATAGACCGCCCGGCGCGTTTCTTCGGCAACCTCCCCGGACAACCCCGCCCGGCGTGTTTCGGTTTCATACCGGCAGGTCTCCTGACTGACGGGTCTTTGTCTGTCCTGTCTTCCCAGACCAAAATGGCCCAGTGACGGAAATGGACAGCGCTCGCCGCCTACAGTTGCGGGGGCAGTTCCGGTTGGCACCAAAAGGCACCTCGGATTCCCTCTTAGCCACATCGGGACCGGTAAAACGCGGGTACCTTAACACTTACCCTGCGGCAAGAAAAAACTCCGGGGTCTTTCCTATTTTCTCGCAAGAGCATGCACCTGCGCGTCTCAACATGGCGCTGATATCAGAAAAGCCGCTGAGAACGCGCCAAAATCCGGACCCAGATTCATAGTGTGTGATATTAGGGAAAATCATGGCTGGGGTGGTAGGATTCGAACCTACGATACACGGTACCAAAACATCAGATAGTCCAACTTCTAAAATTTGTTAAACCACAACATATTGATTTTCAATGAAGTTATGTGATTCGTTTTGTCATTTTTTGTGACATTGGACAGATTTGACGATGAGATTGGCAAAAAAGAAAGGGAATGTGACACGCCTACCCAAATTTGGGCATTTGCCCCGAGCCTGTGCAGTCAGGGTAGTTTATGTGACCCGAATTATAGAATATTCACTTGAAGTGAAGGGGTTGAATTAAGGATATGCTAGCCATGTACCTTCGCCGGTTCTGAAAGTACTTGTTTGCGAGCGCGTAGATCGCGTGCAACGGAACGAGTAGGCATTTTAAGTGGGTGTCCGCAAATCGTGTTTGTCAGCTATGCGGACAAAGCGGGCTTTCGTTGCAACTGAACCATCGGCAGCTATGTCCGAGAAAAAGTGGCTTTGCAATGCGTAACAACCTGATCTAATTGGGCCCCAATAGCTGCACTGAATGCCGCGACCAGCTTTCGCAGTGCCCACGGTTGTCGCCGTATTGAAACTCTAAGGATAGATCTTTTCTTCGAATTTCGGACCAACATTGGCAAACTCCAAAGACCCATCATTCAGCTCCCAAAACATCAGCCTATAGCCTTCGTGGCATTGTGTAAGATGAACTCGACGCGCCTCAGCCTTATCTGAGTGCCTAATTCTTACTGGGGCGGACTGTTTCGCCTCCACTCTAAAACTTGAAATTGCGACTCCGTCACTACCAGTGACAATTGCATAAATTTTGTTCATTAACACAGAGCTGATGGAACCCGATATACCGCCATTTTTCTTGGCTGTTGCAAAAAATGAGGATCCAAATGAAAATGGCTTTAGCGCGGTGTGATTAATATTATTTTGGGACGCAAGTGATCTGATTGCCTCTTCAAGAAACAGCTCGCTAGAAGCGGAGCTCCAGATCTTACGAGGGTCGAGCGACGCATAAAAACCTGATACCATTCCATATACCGAAACTTCCAAGCCGACATCACAATCATCAAATACTTTTGGCTCGCTTGTCTCGAACGTTTCCACACGAATTTCATTACTGGTGGCCACAATCTCTTGAGAGACACGGGGGAAAACATATGAAAGATCTTCCTGTGAGGTCCCCCATGAAAGACAGAAGTTTAGGAAAGCCTCTTTTGAAAGATCTCGCTTGGACCCATCCGGAATAGCCGCAGACAAATCCAACCCTAAGTTTGTAAATTCTGCAATTTTATCAGGCGGAGTCGGCAAGTCGCATGACGCGATCACAATCTCGTTGATGAGCTTTGCAAGCTCCTGTGGAACGACAACACCTTCACAGCCGGCCTTGTTAACTAGTTCCGTAATGTGATTTTCACTAGGAACCAAACTAGTTTCATAGAGCTTAATAGTCGCATTCAGGTCAACGTGCATTTTTACATGATTTCGATTCGCCAATTTCAGCCAAGATATAACCCTATGTAGGACTTCATTTGTAAAATCAGGGTGATCCTTCGAATCAGAAATCCAAACAAGTGATGGGTCCGCGCTGAGTTGAATTTGCATTTTTATTGCTCGTGTATTACTTGGATTTTTTTGCGATTCTTTTTCTCATTGAAGCATCTAAAATTTCTGAGGTCTGGTTGGACGACTCATCAAAAAAACCTTCTGGCCAATCCAGAACGGCCCCATACTCGGACAATTCAACCTTGCGAACGTCTTCCTCTTCGCCGCCAAAGAAGTAAATAATGGCGTCATCAAGAATGTTAGTATCGTTTTCCTGAGCAACGCGTAGTCTTAGGCGTTCAATTATGTGTTCACTATGTGTCTCCACAACCAATTGCTTGCCTTGTTTCGACGCCGTTAGGAAAAAATCGCAAAGTAACGATTGAACCCTTGGATGAAGATGGAGCTCGGGTTGTTCGAGGAGCACGACCGCTCCGGGCTTAGCAAGTAATACAGTTATGAGCACAGGCAGTACCTGACTGACCCCTACGCCTACATTTGTTAAATCTCTATGGGTAGCATCCGTCGAAGTTTTAACCTTTAGCTCATATCCAAGGTTTCCCTTGTCGGAGACCGAAACGTTAGTGGCAACACCGAGATAAGTTAGCCATTCAGAAAGAGCCGTAGTAAGAAGCGCTTCCTTTTCCAAATAGCCTGAATATCCGTTTTTGATTGATCTGGGATCAATGTAACGAATTTTTGTTTTTTCATTTAGGCTTAATACTGCGGCGGTATACTCTCCTCTTGGTCCAACATCAGTTGAGTTCGATATTTGTCGGGAAGAATATATGGGTTTGGGCTCGTCGCGAAGGGGTCCCACGTAGTGCACATGAAATTTAAAGAAATTGGATGCAATATTAGGTAAGTCTCTCACAACCTCTGGAGCTGTTCGTGTAATTAGAAGATCGGATGGGATGTTCTCTTTAAGAGCATCCGAAATTTCTTTTTTATGGGAGCGAAACACCTCTTGAATCCGTCTTCTGGTAGATGGATGAACACGACGAAGGGTCATATTAAGGGCTTGAACAGAAACACGATCCGTCAATTTGGAAAAATCCAGCTTTGAGCGTTCCGAATTTGATGTTTGCTCAGCGGTATCAAAAACACCGGTTGCCAATCTTCGAAGTATTTCCACTACAGGTTCAGGTATTAGTGTCGAGCGAGCGCGCAGAGTTGATCGTGCGTTTTCAAAGAGTTGATTTTCGATTATATTTTTAGAGTGCAATCCCCGATCATAGCGAATGAAAACTTCACTTGGAAAGAAGTTGCGCAAACCACATCCTAATATTTTAGCCCTTGGCAATTTTCGTAAAGATTGCCCTTCCGTGTATTCGTCTATTTCGCTAATCGAATACTCATTCGGGTCACGGTCCGAACCAATATGAGACGAATCGTATTTGAATTTCTTACCTCTTCCAGATGAACGCCGAACATTGAGGAAGTAATGCATAGAGCCTTCATCCTCACTCTCGTCGTCGACAATTAACGTGATATTTGCTCGCTCCAATGTGGGATGCATTTCGGTTGAAACCTTAGAGAGAGATCTCGCCGCCGAAGATAGATCAAAATCAACCTTAATCTGAGAGGGCTGCGTATCGGAATAATAATTCCCATCGAATGTGCCAGTGTCGTCGTTTTTAGCGCGAGACATATCCCAGCCAAAGCTTACTGTCTTCAGTTTCTCTGGAGTTCCACTTGGAAAGTTTCCAATATCTGTAAAGCCTCCGAGCTGGAGTAATGGACCATTTAGAGAAATAGCCCTATCCGGTGCGGAGTTCATCACTGTTTGTTTTATCAACAGAATTGATTGCAAAAGAGAGCTTTTTCCCGAACTATTGATGCCACTAAGGAGAGTAAGGTGTCTTAACTCGAATTCCTTTTTTTTAGCGAATTTCTTGAAGTTACCCACTCGCCAAACGTCGATCATATTGTTCTGCTTTCAAGTTTTGCATTGAAAGGCCTTCAGGCCCTAATAAATTATTATGCCACAATGCTTTAACGGACGACCATCCCGTAGCTATGTCGAAGTATATTTCGGATATTCAAGCATCGTAACAAACTGTCCACTTGTTTATGATGCTTTCTGAACCGCTATGCGCATCAGGTCAACCGTTGACGACACCAGATCGTTGTTTTCAGACTGCGGTATTTGAAACCAGGCGCGCGGTGGAGAATGGGTGGTTCCTGTCCACCCTGTAGTCCGCTTTCTGGCCACATTGGGCTAGGAGCTGCCATTGGACGCTAAACATGCCAACGGCGGATTAGGGCCGGACGATCATGCCGCGTTTGTGAACCCGTAATTGTGGACCAACTGCAGTTATCGGCTTAGAGGGGATATCGGCCGATGTGAGAGCGCGTCATGATGCTCGCATGACATCGGCTGGCGGCATCTCAGACAACCGAATGGATGCGGTCACCCAAACAGCTTGAAGGTATCTGTGAACAAGTCGGCGGCACATATTGAGACGTTGTTGCAATATGTGTTCGAGAGGTCTTAGCGATTCAACGCCAAGGTCAAAGTGCGCACTGGCCAACCGAGGCTACCAATAGCTAGTAGCCATGGTTGCGGGAGAGGTTATACACTGCCGACGCCTTTTGGCTCCACTTGCACAGCGTCCAATAGTGGTTTCCCTCCCTCGCAATCGTTAGCATGAAAACGCCCCTCCCCTTAATCTTTGTTTTCTCCGTCGTCAGATGACTGATCGGTTTCATCAGAGATTAACCCTCCGTCGGCTGGCGCCTTCGGCTCACTATCGTTAGGTTCATCATTGGGAGGTGGCATGAACGTCTCTGCTACCATGTTAGCTATGGCCTGCATTTTCGTTCTCTCATCACCGATTAGATGGCCATACTGTGACATGGTGAACGATGCATTGTGGTGGCCAAGCAGCTTTTGGGCCTCCAAGTACTTCCCACGAAGCATCAACTCAGATGCAAACATGTGCCGTAGTGTGTGGAGCCCCCGCTGCCTGACCCCTGCAATTCGCTGGACTCGATACCAACCGTAGTTGTTGACTTGAGAATGGTGCATTGGAAGCCCGGCTTTGGTGCAAAAAACAAAATTGTGTGAGTGGGTGGCAAGGTGATCATTTAGCCAATGTCGCGCTAGCGATCCGATAGGGACAGTGCGGTAAGCATTGGCGGATTTCATTTTCCCAACCCTGTCGCTGTCCGGTCTGCCGCGCCTGCTTTGATCGACTTTCCGACGCAAAGTAATTGATGTGAAGTCCTCAGAAATATCGCTTCGCTTGATGCCAAGAGCTTCCGAGATTCGAACCCCAGTTGACGCAATCAATGCAATTAGTGCGCTGTACTTTATCCAACTGCGCCTCACCTGCTTATTGGGATGTTCACGAAGTTCGGCGAGTGTTTGGAAGATGATCCTGACTTCTGCCCGAGTGTGCAATGACCGTGAGGCGGGTTCGCCCCTACCGTCGTTCAATTGCACTGCTAGCTTGTAGGCTGGGCTTTTGACGATGAGGTCCCTAGCCACAGCCCAATTCAAGATCGACTTGGAAAGGTCAAATGCGTGCTTGGCGGTTTGTCGGGAGGTGAACTTCTCGGTGAGCTGCCCCATGAACATGCTCATCTTGTCTCTGGTCAGCTCGTTCAAACGTACATTCCCGATGTACGGGAGTATGTGTTCGTCCAGATAATGTTGGTAGCCCTTTAATGTGGAGTACTCGAGCGGCATTTTTCCATCCCTGCCGCGCTTTGAGGCTTCCATATATTGTTCGGCGAGCTGAGAGAACTTCATCTCCCGCATGCCCGGTCCGACTTGAGAAGCGTTCATGGCATCGATTTCTCGTTTGCGTTGCTTCGCTTCAGCCAGCGACTTGAAAGTCTCCTCCTTATAATTTTCACTCCAATCACAGTACCAACGCACTCTGTACCGTCTGGAATCGCCAATGATTCTGTCACTTATACGAACGCTTTTGTTGCGCATGTCGTTGTCTCCCGTTGTTTTTTGGGGGACGCAGCCGGCCGGAACCGCGACCATGCACTATCTGTGGGGGAGGTGTGGGGCAGAAATCAAGGTAAGTATAACTTACATCTTGAGTGCTTATAAGTATCTGATTTTAAAGAAGTTTTGTGGCTGGGGTGGTAGGATTCGAACCTACGATACACGGTACCAAAAACCGCTGCCTTACCACTTGGCTACACCCCAACGGTGAGCGGCTATCTACGATTGTTGATGGCAGGGTTCAAGAGCGTTTTGCAAAAAAAGCGAGCGCCGTAAAATTTTTTTGAAGGCCCCTCATTTGGTGTCGATCAACACCGCTCCGGTACGGTTGCCTTCCTGTACCATCGCATGGGCGGCAGCGCATTCTTCCAGTGTAAAGACCTTATGTACGGGGCAGATCAATGCGCCATCAGCCAGTGCCTTGTGTAGAGTCTCTATTGCGGCGGCGCGCAAATCTGCGGGCAGCAGGTAGATCAGGACTGCCTCGAGTGTCACGGCCTTGAACATCATGGGTCCAAAGGGAAAGACAGGTGTCATATTCCGGGCAGATCCATATGCGTTGATACGGCCGTTCTCGGCGATGACGGCAATGTTGGTGTCAAGGTTCTGTCCAAATTCGACATCGACGATTCGACCAATTGTACGTCCATCATTTGCGTCGAGAATCTGATCCGAAAGGTGTTCACCGGAGTAGTCGAGAACGACATCTGCACCGGCTGCCTTGACCCGGTCAAAGCTGCGGGTGCTGGCCGTTGCGATCACATTGGCTCCGGCCCATTTGGCAAGCTGGACAGCCAGATACCCGACAGTACCCGCCCCACCATGGATCAAAATGGTTTGCCCGCGCGGCGTGCCGCCCGAGAACACTGCGTGGCTTGCGGTAAGGCCCGGAATTCCAAGAATCGCTCCGGTTTCAAGTGACACCGTCTCGGGCAGTTCTACAGCCTGAGATTCAGGCAGGGTGATGTGGCTGGCAGCTGTACCGAACGCGCGTTGCCATTGCCCGTTCCAAATCCACACGCGCTGACCAATCCGCGTCGCGGGTACGCCATCGCCAACCGCTGTGATGACTCCAGCCCCGTCGCTGTGCGGAACGATCAGCGGAAACGGAGGTTCTGTGACACCCGGTCGGGTTCCCGCGCGGGCCTTGACGTCCGAGGGATTTACGCCGGAATAAGACAACTCGACCGTGACTTCACCCGGTCCAGGCGGAACTGGGGGAATATCCTGTATGCGCAAGACATCGACAGCGTCTCCGAAGGCTGAATAGGTGACTGCGCGCATAGGGTCCTCCGTTTAGGTCGAGTTAAGCGGCGATTGGGCCGGTAACTCAAACAGCTTGTCGCGCTTTTTCGGGGCGATGCGCAACCGCGGATACCGGAAATTGTCTTTCGCCTATTCCCGAATTTCGGAAGAATCGACGCCCCAAAGGTTCGATTTCAGTGTCCAGCCACGGTATCCGCCGGCGGTGATCCTGCACCAGTCCAGCGAACAGGCTCCAAGGCGCGCCACCACTCCGGTCTCGAAATGGGCATTCACGGGCGAGGTCGGGTCGGGGCGGGCATAAACAGGCAGCATCTCGGATTCGATCAGCACCGTTCGGACGCCAGACAACAAGGCATAGTGAACCCAGCCACCCGCGCCGTCGCGGTCTTGGACCTTGCGCCAGTTGCCGTATTCGGCAGTGACCTGCAGCGGCATGCCACGCCTTTTGAATACCCAATCGATTCGGTGGGTTAGGGATGGTCCGCGCCGCACGTTCCCTTCGGCTGCCTTCATCGACACATATCGGGGCAGGGGCAGGTTGGTGACCGATCCGCGTTTGACTTCGGCATGTGCGGCGTAGGCACCGAACATGACCAGAAATGCGGAAACTACCGCCAAAGATCGGCGTTTTACCGGTCGAATACCACTCACTGACTGCCCGCTCTTATGCCTGTTGATCCGGTTTTGAAAAAAGGTCGACTCAATGCCATTGGGGTTCTTGTGCCCCGCCTTATCCTGCGCCACGATGCCATGGCGCGCGTCCGTTTGCAAAGCAGTGGGAGAGCCGAGGTGCCAAGAGAACGTTTAAGTGTTGTCGTTACGCGACGGTTGCCTGAGGCAGTAGAAACCCGGTTAAGCGAATTGTTTGACGTGCGCCTGCGCGACGACGACACCCCAATGACGCGTGAAGAATTAGTAGCAGCGGTGCAGGATGCCGATGTTCTGGTGCCTACGGTGACCGATACCATTGATGGCGGGCTATTGGGTCAGGCAGGTGAAAAACTGCGGCTGATCGCCAATTACGGGGCCGGTGTCGACAATATCGATGTGGCGACGGCGCGGCAGCGCGGCATATTGGTGTCCAACACGCCCGGTGTGCTGACCGACGACACGGCAGATATGACCATGGCCCTGATTCTCGCTGTCACACGGCGCATTCCCGAAGGGTTGAGCGTCATGCAGCAAGGCGACTGGACCGGGTGGGCCCCCACCGCGTTTCTGGGTGGTCGCATTGGCGGGCGGCGTTTGGGTATTCTGGGCATGGGCCGGATCGGACAGGCTGTGGCCTGCCGCGCCAAGGCGTTTGGTATGCAGATCCATTATCACAACCGCCGCAGATTGCGCCCAGAGATTGAGCAAGAACTAGAGGCGACCTATTGGGAAAGCCTGGATCAGATGGTGGCGCGTATGGATGTGATATCTATCAACTGCCCATCGACACCGTCTACCTTCCACCTGATGAACGCGCGCCGCCTAAAGCTGATGAAACCCTCGGCAGTGATCGTGAATACTTCGCGGGGTGAGGTTATTGACGAGAACGCTTTGACCCGGATGATCCGTGCGGGGGAAATTGCGGGCGCGGGGCTGGATGTCTACGAACAGGGAACCGGTGTGAACCCGCGCTTGCGGCAGTTGCCGAACGTGGTTCTACTGCCGCATATGGGGTCGGCCACGCTGGAGGGCCGGGTTGAGATGGGTGAAAAAGTCATCATCAACATCAAAACCTTCGAAGATGGCCACCGCCCACCGGATCAGGTTGTGCCTGCGATGCTCTGACGCGTCGGAAAGGATCATGGATGGACGTGTTTGAAGGGGGATGCCGTTGTGGAAAACTGCGCGTCACGGCTTCGGGTTGTCCTCTTCGCGTCGGGATTTGCCATTGTCTGGACTGCCGCAAACACCACGGCGCGTTGTTTTATGCGGCGGCTATTTTTCCGGCGGATGCGGTTAAGATCACCGGAAATGTGAAAGGTTATTCCGACCGGTACTTTTGCCCTGATTGCGGATCTCCGGTATTTGCCCGAAGCGGTGCCGAAGTCGAAGTGCATCTGGGCTGTCTTGACGCGCCTGACCAATTCATACCGACATATGAATGCTGGACCAAACGACGCGAGGCGTGGCTACCCGAATTTGCCGAGACAACCCGCTATGATCAGGATCGTCGCGCCGAAGAAACCGAACCATAGGGGAAATGGCGAAACTTCGCTGTGATAACACGCTGCCATGCCTGATCGTTGCAGAGGGGGCAAAATCCTTACAGGATTGAAAATAAAGATTGTATTGGAGGGTTAGAACAGATGAGACACGTTTCAGCACTGCTGCTTACTACTGCACTTGCTATTTCGACACCGGGGTTCGCGCAGGAAACAGCCGACGCCGTCGCCCCTGAGGGCGCGACAGAGGGGCAGGTTCAGGCGATGACCGACGAGGTTATTGCGGCCCTCGAAGCCAAGCTTGAAGGAGTTCCGGTCACATCCGAAAACTGGATGATAGCTGCGGCCAATCCGCTGGCGGTCGAGGCAGGGGCCAAAGTGCTGCGCGCGGGCGGGTCTGCCGCGGATGCGATGGTTGCTGTGCAGGTCGTGCTGGGGCTGGTCGAGCCGCAATCTTCTGGTCTGGGCGGGGGAGCGTTTCTGGTTTGGTACGACGCGGCCAGCGGGCAGATGACAACACTGGACGGGCGCGAAACGGCACCCCTTGCCGCTACCCCGACGCTGTTTCAGGATGAAAACGGCGAGCCGCTGAAATTCTTCGATGCGGTGGTGGGCGGATTGTCGGTGGGTACACCGGGTACGCCTGCACTGCTAGAAGAGGCGCATCGAAGATGGGGGCGCGCGTCTTGGCCCGGACTGTTTGCCGACGGTATCCGATTGGCGGATGAAGGGTTTCTTGTTTCCCCGCGTCTGGCCAGCCTTGTAGAAAACGATGCTGACCGCCTGTCGCGCTTTCCCGAAACAGCCGCATATTTCCTGCCTGACGGTCAGCCGTTGCAGCAGGGCCAGCGGTTGATGAACCCGGATTATGCCGAAACATTGCGCGTGCTGGCCAGCGATGGCGCTGCCGGTTTTTACGGAGGTGAGATCGCTGCGGATATCGTGCGAACTGTTCGCAATGCCCCAGGAAATCCCGGCGTTCTTGCAGGGGTGGATTTGGCGCTCTACCAGGTGATCGAACGTGAACCGGTCTGTGCCGAATACCGCGCCTACGAGGTTTGCGGCATGGGCCCGCCGTCGTCGGGTGCGCTGACCGTCGGGCAGATTCTGGGGATGTTGAACAGCTATGATCTTGCAGCAATGGGCGCTGAGAGCGCCGAGGCATGGCGCCTGATCGGCGATGCTTCGCGCCTCGCCTTTGCGGATCGTGGGCGGTACATGGCCGATAGCGATTTCATACCCATGCCCACCAAGGGGCTGGTTGATCCGGGTTATTTGACCCAGCGGGCAGCCTTGCTGGAAAGCGAGGTGGCCTTGTCCGAGGTCGCACCGGGCCAACCGGAATTTGACCATGCTTTGATTTGGGCGGACGACGTGTCGCTGGAGCTGCCGTCAACCTCGCATATCTCGATCGTGGACAGCTATGGCAATGTGCTGTCGATGACGACGACGATCGAGAATGGTTTTGGGTCGCGCCTGATGACAAACGGGTTCCTGCTGAACAACGAGCTTACTGATTTCTCGTTCAAGACACACAGCGACGGTGTGCCGATTGCCAACCGGCTGGAGCCTGGCAAGCGTCCGCGCTCATCCATGAGCCCGACCATCGTGTTGCAGGATGGCGAGCCGGTTCTGGCTATCGGGTCTCCGGGCGGCAGCCGGATTATCGGCTATGTCGCCAAGTCCATCATCGCCTGGGCCGATTGGGGATTGGACGTGCAGCAGGCGGTTTCCCTGCCTCATCTGGTCAACCGGTTCGGAACATATGATGTCGAGGCTGCGACTTCTGCGGAAGGATTTACAGACGCGCTTGCTCAGCTGGGTTTTGAAGTCAACGCACGCGACCTGACTTCGGGGCTGCACGCCATCGAAATCGGTGACGGGCTGAGCGGTGGTGCCGACCCGCGCCGCGAAGGGATTGCGCTGGGCGAATAGACCCTCGGTATTAGTGGGGATTGCCTGCTTTCAACGGGCCTTTTAGTCATAGGCTGAAAGGCCCGAAATGTTTTGGGGCAGGGGAGGATGACAATGGTGCAGGCAACCGCATTGCCAAGGAATGAAGCTGGTATTGAAACCGTCATAAGCATTCTCAAGCAGCGCTTTGGCGACAGGTTGCAAACGGGTGCCGCTGTCCGTGAACAACATGGGCACACCACGACCTGGATCGAAAACCAAAGCCCCGATGCCGTGGTTTTCCCGCATTCGACGCAGGATGTTTCGGACATCGTCAAAACCTGCGCGGCGCACCGGGTGCCAGTGATCCCGTTCGGAACAGGAACATCACTGGAAGGGCATGTAAATGCGCCGGCGGGGGGCGTCTCGGTCGATCTGACACAAATGGATAGTGTGCTTGCAGTTCATGCCCAGGATCTGGATTGTGTCGTGCAGCCCGGTGTCACGCGCGAAGCGTTGAATACCCATCTGCGCGATCTGGGCCTGTTCTTTCCGATTGATCCCGGGGCGAATGCGTCGCTGGGTGGAATGGCTGCCACTCGCGCGTCGGGCACCAATGCGGTGCGCTATGGGACGATGAAGGACAACGTTCTCAGCCTTGAAGCCGTGATGCCAGACGGTCAGATCATCCGTACCGGGCACCGGGCCAAGAAATCTTCGGCCGGCTATGATCTGGCCCGTCTTCTGATCGGGGCGGAAGGCACGCTGGGAATCATCACCGAGCTGACATTGCGGTTGCAGGGTATCCCCGAAGCGATCAGTTCGGCCCGGTGTTCCTTTCCGACTGTCGATGCCGCGTGCCGTGCGGTGATGATGACGATTCAGTATGGCATCCCGGTTGCCCGGATCGAGTTGCTGGACGAGTTGTCGGTTCAGGCCGCCAACGCCTATTCCGGGCTGAGTCTGCCGGATACACCGTTGTTGTTGCTGGAGTTTCACGGCTCGGAAAGCGGTGCCACAGAGCAGGCTGAAACCTTTGGCCAGATCGCCGAAGAGTTTGGCGGCGCGGATTTTGCAGCGACTTCGACCACCGAAGAACGGAACAAACTTTGGCAGGCACGGCACGATATGTATTGGGCGTGTCTGCAACTGCGCCCCGGTGCGCGGGGCATCTCGACCGATGTCTGTGTACCGATCTCGCGTCTGGCCGAATGTGTGACCGAGACCCAGAAGAAAGCTGCCGGCCTCGGCTTGCTGGCCCCAATCGTGGGTCATGTTGGGGACGGCAATTTCCATACGCTGCTGCTGATCGACATGGAAAACGTTGAAGAAGTTGCCAAGGCCGAGGCGTTTGTCGGCTGGCTGAACGACATGGCAATATCCATGGAAGGCACATGTACCGGTGAACATGGCATCGGGCAGGGAAAGCGACCGTATCTGAACAGGGAACTGGGTGCTGCCACGCGGTACATGGCTGCGATCAAGGCCGCACTGGACCCAGACAACATCATGAATCCCGGCAAGATCTTGTCGGACGACACGTAGCCATATTCACCCCCTGGTCCGTATTTGCGCCCTCAAAACGTCCACATGTCATGGTTTCAAAGGGTTGATGACAGAGGATGGTCGACATGAGCGTAAAATATCTGGCGGGGTTTGTAGCCATCTGCGGGTTGGCCGTTGTAGGGCTGGACTATGTTCAGCAAGCCAAAGCATCGGAAAGTGGTTTGGGCGTGAAAGAATATCTTGCCTCGGTCTCCTCGCGTGTCGGTCTTTCTGACGGCTGGTTCACGGCAGAGGCGCAGCCTTCGCCATCACAGGAACCGGCGGTGAAGAATCCCTCGGAAGAAAGTGGCAAATTAGTTTGCGTCTCGGTCGGAACAAGCAAACGTTGCCGTTCCGGTGGTTGAGGGCAGCGGTCCAACGAATGAATTGCGACCCGCTTTCGATATTCGGGTCGTTTTTTTCATATCACTGGTCGGATGAATGTCGCGCTTTCCCCCTTAAGTGCGCCATATGGTGTCAACTGATTTCAAGGGGAGACGCCCGGTTATGAAAACCCAAGTCAAAGCATTGGTCGTAGGCGGCGGCGCCGTCGGGACCTCGATTGCCTATCATCTGGCCAAAGCGGGCTGGGACGATGTGATGTTGATCGAACGGGACGAACTGACGTCCGGGTCCACCTGGCACGCCGCGGGCCTGTTGCCGCTGTTCAACATGTCCTATGCGACGACCCATATCCACAAGTATTCGGTGGATTTCTACAAGACGCTTGAGGAAGAAACCGGCCTGAATGCAGGCTTCGCGGTTGTGGGCAACCTGCGCATGGCACAGACGCAAGAGCGTATGGACGAATACATGCTCTATGCCTCGACCGCCGAAACCTGTGATGTGAAATACGAATGGCTGACCCCGGACCAGATCAAGGAACGCTGGCCGCTGATCGAGACATCGGATCTGAAGGGCGCGATCTATCACACCGAGGACGGTTATATTAACCCTGCCGACGTGACCCAAGCGATGGCCAAGGGGGCCCGTCAGCGTGGCGTCGAAATCGTGCGCAAGATGCAGGCTGACGCCTTCCATTGGAACGGCACGCACTGGGAAGTGACCTGCACCAAGATGGTCGAAAAGGGCGGCAACCTGGTGCCTTCCGACGAGCAGGTCGTAATCACCGCCGAACATGTTGTGACCGCGTCGGGCAACCACGCGCAGCGCACTGCCAAGATGCTGGGCATCAAAATGCCTGCAATCCCGGTCGAACACACCTTTATCGTCATGGACAAAGACCCCGAGTTGGTCAAATGGCGCGAAGCAGGCAACCCAGAGCACCCCGTTGTCCGCGATGCCGACAACGAATCCTATGCACGTGAAGAACGCGGTGGCTGGATTCTTGGTATCTACGAACACGGCGCCCCTGCGCAGTTCGAATTCGGCGTTCCGGACAGCTTCCGCGCCGACCTGTTCCCGCTGGATCTGGACCGGATCGCCGAGCAGTACATGGCAATGGCCGAGCGCGTGCCGTCCTGTGCCGAATCCGGCCTGAAGGATGATTTCAACGGCCCGATCTGCTATACACCGGATGGCAACCCGCTGGTTGGTCCGGCTCCGGGTTTGCGCAACATGTGGCTGGCTGAGGGTTTCAGCTTTGGCATCACCGCTGCGGGCGGCACCGGCTATTATCTGGCACAGATGATGGTCGATGGCGAAGCCGAGATCGACATGGCATCGCTGGACCCTAAGCGTTACAGCAGCAACTGGATGACCACCGAGTTCGCGGCACGCAAGAATGAAGAATGCTACGAGCATGTCTACATCCTGCACCACCCGGATGAAGAGCGTGAAGCCTGCCGTCCGCTACGGACCGTTCCGGCCTATGATCGCCAGAAAGCCCGCGGTGCTCAATTCGGCTGGGTGAATGGCTGGGAACGCCCGAACTATTACGGCCCGCTGGACGCGCCCGAGAATTTCGACAAGGAAGCACGCTCGTTCCGCCGTGGCGGCTGGTGGCAATATGCCGTCGAAGAGGCCAAAGCGATCCGCGAAGGCGTTGGCCTGATCGACGCATCGGCCTTCACCAAGCATGTTGTCAAAGGCCCCGGTGCCACGCAGTTCCTGGATTGGTTCACCTGCAACAAGCTGCCCAAGGTCGGTCGTATCAACCTGACCTACGCGCTGACCTCGAATGGCACCACCCGCACCGAATACACCATCGTCCGCAATGGCGAGAACAACTACTACATCGTCTCTGCCGGTGCATGGACTGAGTACGACGCCGACTACCTGCGTAAAGCGGCCGAGGACAAGATGGCGGAGTTCGGTTACATCGAAATCCAGGACGTGACCACGCAATGGGGCGTCTTCGCCATCGCCGGACCCAAGTCGCGTGACGTTCTGAAAGAAGTCATCAAGGACGCCGATCCGGAAACCGCACTGTCCAACAAGCGCTTCCCTTGGCTGTCGGCCCGTCAGATCGAACTGGGCATGTGCCCCGTGAACGCGATCCGCGTGGCCTATACCGGTGAGCTGGGCTGGGAACTGCACCATCCGATCGAGATGCAGAACTACCTGTTCGACCTGCTGGAAAAAGCCGGTGAAAAGCACGGCATGAAACTGGTTGGTGCCCGTGCCCAGAACTGGCTGCGTCAGGAGAAGTCCTATCGCGCCTTTGGCACCGAACTGGGCCGCGATGCGACCCCGCTGGAAGCCGACCTGCCGCGCTTTGTCGACCTGTCCAAGGACTTCCACGGCAAGGCCAAGCTGGAAGAGACCGGTGTGCGCGTCAAGTGCTGCACCTTGCTGATCGACGGTCCGGCCGATGCTGACCCGTGGGGCCGCGAGGCGCTGTATACGCCGGAAGGCGAGCGTGTAGGTCGACTGACCTCGGGCGGCTATTCTGTCGCGTTCGAGAAGTCGATCGGCATGGGCTATGTGAAGCCTGATCTGGCGGTCGAAGGCACCAAGCTGAAGGTCAAGATGCAGGACAAGTTGTGGGATGCTGTCGTGACATGCGACAGCCCCTATGATCCGAAAAACGAAACCATCCGCAAGGACGGCTGATCAATCTAAGGCCCCGGAATTTCCGGGGCCTTTTCTGTTGGTTACGCGGATAGTTCGTCGAAACATTCCAACGCCTTGGCAGCATACATCATGGCTGGTCCACCACCCATCTGAATAGCCATACCCAAAACGTCGGACACCTCTTCGCGCGTTGCGCCCGCTTTGACCAACGCATCGGTGTGCAGAGTAATGCAGGGCTCGCAGCGGAGCGACACCGACATGCCCAACGCAATAAATTCCTTGGTTTTATAGTCGAGCGTTCCGCCTTCCTTCACTGCCTTCCCAAGCGCGCCGAATGCGCGCGAAGTGTCGGGAATGGCCCCGTTGAGGTTGCGCAAACTGGTGCGCGTCGCCGAGAGCTTTTCTTGCCAAGCCATATTGAGTGCCTTTTTCATATAAGATAACGGGAATATGTGCGGGCAGTGGTAATTTGACTTTGATCTCGATCAGTTGGCCGGGCGCTCGGAAACAAATGCAAGGTTATTTGCGGGCATGTCGATGGTTTTCAGCACGCGCAACCCTACGTCCTGAAACAGGCCAAGCATATCTTCGTCATTCTTGTATCCAATGTGTGGATCTTGCCCGATCAGAGCCTCGTGAAACCTTTTGTCCCCGTCGCTTGTCAATTGGCCCGAGCGTTTGAATGGGCCGTACAAAACGAACCTCCCGTTTTCAGTCAGGGACTGAGCGATTTCGGCGAAAATGGTTCTGGTGTCCTGCCAACTGATCAAATGTATCAGGTTGATCAAGACGATCAGGTCCTGCGAAGGAAAGCGGGTATGCCAGCCCGAATTCGTTGCGTCCAGATGTTCGGCGCCTGCCACGTTGGGTAAGGCGCTGGCATAGGCGTCGATGCTATTGCGGCGCTCAGGGTCAGGTTCGGTGGGATGCCACGTCAGATCGGGCAGCAAATCAGCAAATCCACAGACATGCTGACCGGTTCCGCTTGCAATCTCCAGCGCGTGCCCGCGGCGCGGTGCCCAGTCTTGTAGCAACGCACAAAGCGCATCCAAGTTTCGCGTCGCTGCCGGGGCCACCAGTTTTCCATCCTCACCCGCGTTGGCGACACTCGCAGAGGGCGGTAGATTGCGTTTTATCATCTGTCCAACCTGTTTGGGGTCAGCGATTTGACGCTGTCTGGATCCAGCACCGGCGTGTTTCCAACGACCAGATCACACAACAACTGCGAAGCTGCCGGTGCTGTTTGGAAACCATACCCGCCTTGACCCGCAGACCAGATGAACGATGGATCAATCGGGTCAGGCCCAAGCACCAAGGTTCCATCTGGTGCGAAACTGCGCAATCCTGCCCAGTTTGTTTCGACGCGTGTTACTGGTTCGGTCATCAGTTCTTCATAGCGCGCCAGACCTTCGGCCAGCACCATATCGTCGGCATAGGCGTCCTGAGGTGGTACCGGGTCGGCTTCGGCAGGCGAAACAAGCAGCTTGCCCGCGTCCGGTTTGGCGTACCATGTTTCACCCGTGCCCAGCATCATGGGCCATCCGGATACATCATGGCCCCCGGGGGCGGGCAGCCGCGCCATTGATCGGCGGCGAGGAGTGATGCCGATAGGTGGTATCCCGGCAAGCATGGCGATCTCGTCCACCCATGCACCGGTCGCATTCACCAAATTGCGGGCTTCGAAGATTTGCCCGGCCTCGACCAGCCAATGCCGCTCTTTTCGAATACCGGTTACTTTGCTTTTCGTTGCAACGGTTCCTCCGTTCTGGCGAATGGCCCGCGCGAAGTCTTGCAACAGGCGATCGGTATCGATGTCAAACGCAGCTTCACTGATAGCCGCGAAACCCACCTTGGCCGGGTTCAGGATCGGAACGCTCGAAACCGCCTGATCGATGGGAATTCTTTCCATGTTCAGATCCTTGCGGTCGGCTTCGAAAACCACGCTTTGGTCAAACGAACCGATCAACATCAGTCCGCGCCGTGTCAGGTACCCACCGTTCTGTGTGTGCAGGAACGCGGTCCCAGCCGTGTTCAGCGCCACCACGGATGGCGGACCATAGCTTTGCTCAAACAGGGCTGCCGAGCGACCCGACGCGTGATACCCCAAGGCGTCTTCGGCCTCCAAAACCATCACGGTTCCATGTTCCGACAAGCGCGCGCCCGCACTCAACCCGGCAATTCCGCCCCCGATGACGAGGAAATCGATCATTATTTGTGTTCCTTCCGCAGCAGGTTCGCCACAAGTTTTCTGGGTTTCATTTAGCTCTCTGGGTCAAGCACTTGGCATTTCGAAGAATCTCCAAAATATATGCAGCCTTGAATTTGGGCTTCAACCCGTTCAAAGAAGTATCAAAACGAACAGGAGGGCAAGGTGACCGCAGCAGATCTTCATCCAATGGCCACTGGGCACATTCCCCGATATATCGTCGCAGCTGACGGAAGCGATTACCTTTTTTCGGCTATGGTCGTCTTCTTTGTCATTCTCGTGGTGCTGATCGGTGTTGGGTACCTGACGCTTCATTCGGTTCCGGAAAAAATGGCGCACGAGAACAACCATCCGCAATTTCAGTTGGTGGGCATTCTGGCACTGCTGGCCCTGTTTACACATAACGGGATATTCTGGATTGCCGCCGTACTGGTCGCAGGGTTTCAGTTTCCGGATTTCGCCTCCCCGCTTAGAAACATCGCCGATGCCATTCGTTCTCTTGGAGGTGCAAGTGCTCCGGAACCGGTGCCCGAGGCACCTGCTCCAACCCCTGGCGTTTCAGAAGTCACCGACGTGCAGGAGCAAAACACATGATTGAGACCCTGCTTTGCGCCCTGATCACGGTGCTGCCCGATTATCTGTTCCGCCGGTTTGTTCAGGGCAAACGTATCGGTCACGAGATCACCCTTTTCACCATGTGGTACGAATTGCGCTGGGGCCTTACGACCTGTGCCATTCTGGCGCTGACGGTAATCACCACGCTGTTCTATTTTCACCCAGCCAGTAAAACCGCAGCGTCCTATTTTCGAACCGTGACGATCCTGCCGCAACTTGGCGGTCGCGTTTCGGAAATATTCGTCAAGAATAACGAGTTGGTAACCGCTGGTCAGCCGATTTTCAGGATCGAAGATTTCAGCCAGGCAGCACAGGTTCAGGCGGCAAATGCACAGATCGCACAGGTTCAGGCCTCGCTGCGTGTGGCTGAAACTGATCTGGCCGAGGCTGATGCCGGTATTGCCGGTGCCAAGGCGGCTTTGGCGCAGTCCTTGGACGATCTTGAAAGAAATACGACCCTGCGTGACCAAGGTTCAAGCGCTGTCCGGCTGACCGAGATTGAGCGGTTGGAAAACCTTGTTGCCGAGCGTGAGGCGCAGGTTGTTGCGGCCGAATCCAGACGTGCGGCAGTTGAACAGCAGATCGAGGAGCTGATCCCCGCGCAACTGGCCAGTGCCATAGCACAGCTGGACGCCGCGCAAACCGAGTTGGACAAAACACTGATTGTCGCCGGTGTTACCGGACGGGTCGAGCAGTTTAGCCTGCAAGTCGGTGATTACGTGAGCCCCTTGTTGCGTCCTGCTGGCATCCTCGTTCCATCGCATACCGGACATGACCGTTTTCAGGCGGCTTTCAACCAGCTGTCTGCTCAGGTGATCAAGCCAGGTATGATCGGTGAGTTGGGCTGCATGACCAAGCCTTTCACCGTTATCCCCACTGTGGTGGTCGAGGTGCAGGATGTCATACCGTCCGGCCAGATCCGTCCATCAGATGAATTGCGGGATGTACAGAACAATACTAATCCCGGATCAATTCTGGTCTTTATGGAGCCGCTGTATAAAGGTATGGCCGATGACATTCCTCCAGGCAGCAACTGTCTGGCCAATGTCTACACCGACAACCATGACCGTCTGGAACACGAGGATTTGGGCTTTTGGCAAGCTGCTTTCCTGCATGTGGTTGACACAATTGGCGTGGTCCATGCGGCAGGTTTGCGTTTGCGCCTGATCCTGATGCCGGTCAACACTCTGGTACTGACCGGGCATTGATCCGGCACCAGTAGAACAGTTCTTAAAGCGCCCGGCAGGTTCCTTGCCGGGCGCTTGCGTTCTTACAGTGCTGCTTTGAACAGCTGTGTCAGGTTTTCTTTGGTCAACTCAATCGGGTTCCCGCCGCATGAAGGGTCGATGATTGCGCCTTCGACGAGGGTTGGGATTGAGGTTTCGGTCACGCCGAGGTCTGCCAGCTTTCGCGGGATACCAAGGCTGTCGTTGAATTCCTGCACAAAGGCGCGGAAGCCATCGAACCCGCCTTTGATGCCCAGATAGGCGGCAGCGTTCTGGAACCGGTCGGCGATGGCGGGGGCGTTAAAGTCCAGCACGGCAGGCATACAGACCGCGTTTGTGGTGCCGTGATGAGTGTTAAAGTGCGCGCCAACCGGGTGGCTCATGGCGTGGATCGCACCCAGTCCCTTCTGGAACGCGGTCGCGCCCATGGCCGCCGCGCTCATCATCTGGGCGCGGGCCTCAATGTCGTTGCCATCTGCGTAGGCGCGCGGCAGATAGTCTTTCACCAAACGCATACCTTCCAGTGCGATGCCCTGGCTCATCGGGTGATAAAGCGGGCTCGAATAGGCTTCGACGCAATGCGCGAAGGCGTCCAGACCGGTGCCTGCGGTGATGAATTTGGGCATCCCAACCGTCAGTTCCGGATCGCAGATCACCACCGTCGGCAGGACCTTGGGGTGGAAGATGATCTTCTTGGCGTGGGTCTCGGAATTGGTGATGACACTGGCACGACCAACCTCGGACCCGGTCCCCGCAGTCGTTGGAACCGCAATGATCGGCGCGATTGCATCCGCGTCGGCGCGGGTCCACCAGTCGCCGATATCCTCAAAGTCCCATACCGGGCGCGTCTGGCCGCACATGAAGGCGACCATCTTGCCCAGATCCAGCCCCGAGCCGCCGCCAAAGGCAATCACACCATCGTGCCCACCGGCCTTGTATGCCGCAACGCCTGCGTCGAGGTTTTTCTCATTTGGGTTTGGGTCCACATCACTGAATAGACCGCGGCCCAGACCAGCCGCCTCCATGATATCCAGCGTCGCCGATGTGATCGGCAGATCGGCCAACCCTTTGTCCGTGACCAGCAGAGGTTTCTTCATCACGGCTGCGGCACAGGCTGCGGGCAGTTCCTTGATGCGCCCGGCACCAAATTTGATTGCGGTCGGATAGGACCAGTTTCCAACAAGTGACATGTCAGGTTTCCTTTGTGATTTGAGACCTGCTCGGGTGAGGGGGTCAGCCCCGAGCAGGCCGTCGTCCTTAGCCCGTGACCTTCTTCAGGTGGTAGGATTTTGGACGGGTGAGATTGTGATAGCCGATGACCGAAAGACCACCGCCGCGTCCGGTATTCTTGCAACCGGTCCAGCACAGCCCAGGATCCAGATAGTCGGCCCGGTTCATAAAGACGGTGCCGGTCTCGATCTGGTCGCCCACACGCGCCGCTCGGTCCACATCGCGGGTCCAAAGGCTGGCAGTCAGGCCAAATTCGCTGTCATTCATCAGCGCGATGGCCTCGGCATCCGAGGACACTTTCATGATGCCCACCACCGGGCCAAAGCTTTCGTCCCGCATCACCCGCATATCATGGGTGACATTGGTCAGGATCTGTGGCGTGAGATATGCGCCGCCGTCATCCTCGGGGAAGGCTTCAATATGCGCGACCGCACCGGCCTCAACCGCTTCGGCAATCTGCGCGCGCACCTCGTCAGCGAAACGCACATTGGCCATCGGACCAATAGTTGTTTCGGCGTCCAGCGGATTGCCCAGTTTGTAGCCTTTCACGATCTCAACGGCCTTGGCGACAAAGTCATCATACAGGCTTTCGTGAACGTAAATCCGCTCGATCCCACAGCAACACTGGCCCGAATTGAACATCGCGCCGTCGATCAACGTATCGACCGCCGCGTCCAGATCGGCGTCGTCCATGACATAACCCGGATCCTTGCCGCCCAGTTCGGTGCCCACGCCCGTAAAGGTCCCCGCCGCCGCACGCTCCATGGCCTGACCGCCACCGACCGAACCGGTGAAGTTCACAAAATCGAACGCGTTACCCGCGATTAGGTCATTGGTCACGTCGTGGCTGAGGAACACGTTCTGGAACACGTCTTCGGGCACCCCCGCCGAATGGAACGCCTGCGCCATCCGCTCACCAACCAACAAAGTCTGGGTTGCGTGCTTCAGAACAACCGTGTTGCCCGCGATCAGCGCGGGCGCCACCGTGTTGATCGCCGTCATGTAAGGATAGTTCCAAGGGGCAACTACAAAGACCACCCCATGCGGAATACGTTTGATATAGCGTTTGAAGGTTTCATCCTCGCCCACGGCAATATCGGCCAGTGACGTCTCGGCGATCTTTGCCATATGGCTGGCACGTTCGTTGAAGCCACCAAACTCGCCGCCATAGCGCACCGGGCGGCCCATCATATGCGCGAGTTCCGGAACGATCTCATCATTCATCGCGCCGACAGCCGCGACGCCCGCCATCACCAGATCAATCCGCTCCTGCAACGGACGCGCTGCCCATCCGGCCTGCGCCGCCCGCGCACGGTCAGCAATTTCAAACGCAGCATCCCGAGACAGTACTTCTCGTTCGGCAAATACCGATCCATCGATCGGCGAGACACATTGCAACATCTGCCCCATAGTCACTCCATCTCTAAAGAGAGCAGGATCCCTGCTTCATCTGGCCATAAATATCCCGGGGTGCGCGAGGGGCCGGCCCCTCGCTTCCTCCATCTCAAGCCCGCTCAAACCCGCGGGCAATTTCCCAATCGGTTACCACGCGTTCGAATTCCTCGATTTCGACCTCAGCCGCGCGGGTATAGTGATCGACAACGTCATCGCCCATGGCCGCGCGCAGCATCTGTGATCCGTGCAAAGCGTTGCGTGCATCCTTCAAAGTACCCGGGATCTTTCCCGTCTCTCCCTGATAGACATCGCCTTTGGTCGGCGGCTGCAACTCCAGCCCTTCTTCGATCCCCGCGATCCCGGCCGCCAGCATCCCTGCAATCGCCAGATAAGGGTTCATGTCCGATCCCGGAATACGGCACTCGACCCGTATCGCCTTGGTGCCATCCCCGCACAGGCGGTACCCTGCCGTACGGTTGTCTACCGACCAGATGATCCGCGTCGGCGCAAAGGTGCCCTTCATGAACCGCTTGTAGCTGTTGATGTACGGCGCCATGAAATACGTGTAATCAGCGGCGTATTTCAGCAGGCCGGCCATATAGCTTTTCATCAGCGCCGACATGCCCAGTTCATCCCCGGCATCATAGAAGGCAGGTTTGCCATCCGCCCAAAGCGACTGATGCACGTGCGACGAGCTGCCAACCCTTTCATGATGCCATTTCGGCAGGAAGGTCGCCGCATGACCCTGCTGCCAGGCGATCTCTTTCACCGCGTTCTTGGCGATCGAGTGATACTCTGCCGTGTCCATCGCAGGCGCGTATTTGATATTCAGTTCTTCCTGTCCGGCCTCGGCTTCACCTTTGGTGTTCTCGACCGGAATACCCGCATCCCACAGGTGGTTCCGGATCGGACGCATCACATGCTCTTCCTTGGTGGTCTGCAGAATGTGATAATCTTCGTTATACCCCGAGATCGGCTCCAAATCGCCGAACCCTTCCTTGCGGATCGCATCAAAGCTTTTCGCGAACAGGAAGAATTCCAGCTCGGTGGCGCACATCGCCTCATACCCCATCGCCTTCAGGCGGTTCACCTGCTTTTTCAGGATCGAGCGCGGCGCATGTGGCACTTCCTCATGGGTGTGGTGATCCAGCATATCGCACATCACCATCGCGGTGCCCTCCAGCCAGGGCACCGGGCGCAATGTGCTCAGGTCTGGCTTCATCACATAGTCGCCATAACCCCGCTCCCAACTGGTCGAGGCATACCCATCCGGCGTCGCCATCTCGAGATCCGTGGCCAGCAGGTAATTACAGCAATGGGTCTCTTCCCACGCGCCAGCCACAAAATGACCTGCATGAAAACGCTTGCCCATCAACCGACCCTGCATGTCAACCATGCAAACCAATACAGTGTCGATCGCGCCGTCTGCGACAAGCGATTTCAGGGTTTCGAAAGTCAGAGTTGCGGTCATGAAACAAACCTCATGCGTTGAGTAGGGGCGCCGCATGACAGCGCCCCTGTTTTGATATCAATCGAAAGTGTAAGGAGCGCCGGCCTGGTTGATGACCGAGTTGTACTCACGGAAGATGCCAACGATCTTCTGGTGAATTTCGCCTTCCTGTGCGACCTCGTCCCAGAATTCGATAGCGGCATTTTCCACTTCTTTCCATTCTGCCGCCGGAACCTGTCGCAACTGCAGTTTGTCGCCATTCGCGCGTAAGGCCGCTTCGCCGCCCCAATACCACTGGTTACGATAGGTGTGGCCTGCTTCGACACCTGCCATCACAACCGATTTCAGGTGGTCAGGCAACTCGGCCCAGCGTTCCTGGTTTGCAAACCAGGATCCGATCCACGCGCCTGAGATGTTGTTGGTCAGGAAATAGTCGGTCACATTGGCCCAGCCAACAGTGTAATCTTCAGTGATGCCCGACCAGGCCATTCCGTCCAACTCACCGGTTTGTACCGCCACTTCCGCGTCTTCGTAAGGGATATTGACCGGCACAACACCAAACTTGGCCAGGAAACGCCCGGCCGTCGGGAAGGTATAGAGCTTCAGCCCATCCAGGTCGCCAAGGCTCTTGATTTCCTTTTTGGTGTTGAAGTTGCAGGGGTCCTGACCCGCTGCCGACAGCCACGTCACGCCAACCTTCTCATATTCCGAGCGCCAGATATCAGCCAGACCGTACTGGTTGAACAGCACCGGAACGTCCAGAATATGCTTGGTGGCGAAGGGGAAATAACCACCGAACTGACGCAGCGGAGTAGGCGAAGCCATGGAATCGTCGTCTGAATGCACACCGTCAATCGTGCCGCGTTGCAGGGCCTGGAACAGTTCACCTGTCGGAACGATCTGGTCCGCATAGAACAGTTCGATCTCAAGTTCGCCATTGGCATTGGCGTTGATGTAATCGATGGCTGGCTTGGTCACATGTTCGCCCAATGCGCCACCGGCATAGGTCTGGAACCGCCACTTGATGGCGGATTGCGCTTTGACGATCGCAGGAGAGGCCAATGTGGCGGCCCCCGCCAGACCGGCGGAACTTAGAAATCTGCGTCTTGTAGTCATTGTCTTTCTCCTCTGTTTAGTCTTGCTGAACTTCGCCCCTTGCCGGGGTCTTGTGACTTAATTTCCATAGACATAATTCGGCAGCCAAAGCGCGATTTCAGGAAAGATGATGATTATGGCCAAGGCGCAGACCATCACCAGAACAAAAGGAACGATCGAACTGTAGATATCGCGCAGCGATATTTCCGGCGGGGCCATCGCGCGCATCAGGAACAGATTATAGCCGAATGGCGGCGTCATATAAGCGATCTGCGTGGTGATCGTATAAAGCACGCCGTACCAGATAAGATCAAAGCCAAGCGCACCCACCAGCGGAACGTAAAGCGGCGCGACGATAACCAGCATGGCAGTATCGTCCAGAAACGTGCCCATCAGGATAAAGCTGAGCTGCATGAGAACCAGGATCATCCAAGGGGAAAGACCCAGTTTTTCGGTGAACAGGCTTTCGATTGCCTTGACCGCACCCAACCCGTCGAAGACAGCGCCAAAAGCCAGAGCCGCCAGAATGATCCACATGAACATACACGAGATGCCCAGGGTGTGCCGAATTGAATTCTCGAAAACCGTGCGTGTCAGCCGCCCTTTCAGAAAGGCAGCCAGCATGGCCGTAGTGGCGCCGATGGCGGAGGATTCCACCAACGAAGTCCAGCCGTTAACAAAAGGGACCATCATCACCATGAAAATGCCCAAGGGTAACAATCCGGCTTGCAACAGCAGCAGCTTTTCTCGCAACGGAATGTCGCGGTCTTCCGCGGGCAGGACCGGGCCGAGCGACGGGTTGATGCGGCAGCGGATGACAATGTAGATGATGAACATGGCCGCCATCATCAGCCCGGGTATCACTCCGGCAAGCCATAGCTGGCCAACGGGTTGCCGCGCGATCATGGCATAAAGAACCAGAACAACGGATGGTGGCACCAGAATCCCAAGGGATGATCCGGCCTGAATGACGCCGGTCACCATGCGCTTGTCATAGTTCCGGCGCAGCAGTTCCGGCAAGGCGATCGTAGCGCCGATTGCCATTCCTGCAACGGACAGCCCGTTCATTGCCGAGATCAGAACCATCAGCCCGATGGTTCCGACAGCCAGACCACCGGACAAGCCGCCCATCCAGACATGGAACATCTTGTAAAGGTCATCTGCGATCCGACTTTCGGAAAGGATGTATCCCATGAAGATGAACATGGGCAGTGTCAGCAGCGGGTACCACTTCATGACCTTGATCGCAGCGGCAAAACCCAGATCGTAGCCGCCCCGATCCCCCCATAGGAACAAGGCCGAAACCACAGCGACACAGCCGATTGCACCAAAGACGCGCTGGCCGGTCAGCATCATAAGCATCATTGATGCGAACATCAGCAAGGCAATCATCTCGTATGACATCAGATTACCTCACGCGGGATATCGTCGCCGCACAGGCGCAGAATATCTTTGAACAATTCTGATATGGCTTGCAGCAGCATCAGGAAGATACCGATAACCATGATCAGCTTGACCGGCCAAAGGTAGGGTCGCCAGATGGTCGCGCTGCGCTCACCACCATATTGGAAGGAATACATCAGGCTGTCCCACCCGCCCCACAGCAAGATGACCAGATAAACGATCAGGAATACGACTGTGAAGGCATCCGTCCAGGCCTTGCGGCGATGAGACCATTCGCCATAAAGCAGGTCCATTCGCACGTTTGACCCCATCTGGATCGAATAAGGGCCACCAAGCATGTAGTAGGCCACCATGGCGAACTGAGCCATCTCGAGCGTCCAGAGCGACGGCACGAAAAAGGTTTTCGAGACCGAAGACCAGAACAGAATACCCATCATGACGAATATGCCGTACATGACGACGCGCCCGATCCAGCGGTTCGTTCGATCAATGACCGCCACGTAGCCCCGCAAGAACTTCATCTCGATACCCCAGCTCTCATTGTTTCGCCTCTGTGTGCGAATACGCATCAATTACCGTTTGCAGGATCGGCGTCAGGATCCCGGCAATGCGGTCGACTCCCGTTGGAGTGTCGATGAGATCGTTTCGAACCTCGACCATGACATTCGGAAGCCCCCGACTGATCGCATGTTCCTGCAATGTATGCGTGACGCCATCCGTGGCAGAGTAAGGTTCGTTCAACGCGGCTTTCAGACCCGAGCCCTTGGCACAGCGCAGCATAAGTTGGGCCGCCCTGTCGTCTTCGTCATGAAGAATGCCCAGTTCGACTGATCGGGTCTTTCCATTGTAGACGGGCGTGAAGCTGTGCATCGTGACTACGACAGGCGGCCGCTCCCGTGCGTCCAGAGTAGACGACAACAGTTGTTTGAACGGCTCATAAACCTCGCGGATCCTTTGGGCACGTTGAGCGTCCGTCAGGCTTTCGTTGCCGGGGATGGAAAACACTTCGCTTACCTGCGGCATTGCATCTGCACGTTCAGGTGAGCGGTTGCAGTCGTAAACAAGTCGGCTGATGCAGGAATGAACCAGCGGCGCGTCCAAGGCCTTCGTCAGTTCGACCGAAAGCGCCAATGCGCCAATATCCCATGCTGCATGAGACAATGCTGCGTCCTCAGTCAGGCCCAATCCGTTCAATGACGCTGGGATGAATCGGCTAGCATGTTCGCATACCAAAACGCACTGCGCCCGGCCGTTGGCATTCTGCGCGCGGGCTGCTGGAGCTTCGGTTGGTAGTAGCATTGGTGTCTCGGAATCGTGGTGCATAAGAAGCATTTGTTACAGCAACCTCAGACCTGTCAAGAAAATTACTGTAGACAAAATTACAAACAATCATATCCTGTAAAAAATTTGAGAAATGAAGGTGCCGATGGCCACCGTTGCGAAACTTGTCAAACAGCGGATACAGGAAGAGCTTGACGATCTGACACGGTCAGAACGGCAGCTGGCCTCGGTACTTTTGCAGGATTATCCAATGACCGGCTTGCAATCGATCACCAAGCTGGCCGCTGCCGCGCAGGTCTCGACCCCGACGGTCATACGTATGGCACGCAAGCTGGGTTTCGACGGTTTTCCCGCCCTGCAGGACGCCCTGCGAGAAGAGGTGGCGGCACAGATCAAAAAGCCGATCTCGAAACGGGATGCCTGGGTTGTGGATGACGCGGCGGAGCATCCCACAACGCGGTTTGCGCAGGCTGTTTGGACAAATATGCGCCACACGCTGGAACGTCTGGACAAAGAGATGTTCGACACCGTTGCCCAGCTTCTGGCAAATACGGATCGCCATCTTTACGTCGTGGGCGGGCGTATCACGCGTTCAAATGCGGACTATCTGTTCAATCACATGCAGATTATTCGACCCAATGTGACGATGCTGGGCAATTCGGCAAACGTTTGGCCGCAGTACCTGCTTGATATGGATGAAACCTCGGTTCTGGTGATTTTTGATATCCGCCGATACGAGGCCTATCTCGAGAAATTGGCGCAGGTCGCATCAAGCCGCGGTGTGACGGTTATCCTGTTCACCGACCAATGGGGATCACCGATAGGCAAGACCGCCAACTACACCTTTCACGCACTGGTCGAGGCGCCATCCAGCTGGGATTCAACAATAGCGCTACAGCTGATATCGGAGACCCTGATCGCTGAAGTGCAAGAGGCACGGTGGGAAGAAAGCAAGGAACGCATCGAGGAACTTGAGCGGTTTTTCTCCTCGACGCGGATATTCCGCAGTCACGATTGAAGGCCGTACATCCACCGGGAAATATCACGGTTTTGGTCGCGCGAATTTTCACACTTCCCGCTTGACGCGCCCCGGCGCATGACTTAACCAGCGCAAACCATTTGCGGGTATAGCTTAATGGTAAAGCCCCTGCCTTCCAAGCAGGCTATGTCGGTTCGATTCCGTCTACCCGCTCCAATCCCCACTGATTTCTGCGTCAAATGGCCCTTATGGTTGGCTGTTTCTGGCAGGAATGCTTGACCGGAACGGCGGCTGGGGCCAAGAAAGCGTTCACTTTGTAGCGTTCAATACACAAGGGCCGGACATGGCAAGACAGACCGCCAATAAACCAGCACAATCAGCGGCTCCTGGCGCTAGCGAAGAGCGGGCCCGCTCAAGGAAGATCGGGGTGCTGCGGTCGCTCTGGCCTTTCATGAAACCCTACAGGCTATTGATGATCGGGGCGACACTGGCGCTGATCCTGACAGCCAGCATGACGCTGACCCTGCCATTGGCCGTGCGACGCGTTGTCGACAATTTCCGCATTCAGGACGGTGAATTGCTGGACTGGTACTTTTTGGCAGCGTTGGGCATTGCCGCTGTTCTGGCTGCGGGAACCGGTATCAGATATGCGTTGGTCACACGGTTGGGGGAACGTGTGGTTGCTGACATCCGCAAGGCTGTATTTGATCGTGTGATCGGCATGAGCCCCGAATTCTACGAACGCATCATGACCGGTGAAGTGTTGAGCAGGATCACCACCGACACGACACTCATCCAATCGGTTCTTGGCTCATCCGTTTCCATCGCGCTGCGCAATATGCTGATGTTTATCGGCGGGCTGGTTCTGATGCTGTTGACCTCGGCCAAGCTGACCGGGCTTGTCTTGCTGCTTATCCCCGTGGTGGTGGTGCCGATATTGATTCTGGGTCGGCGTTTGCGCGTTATCAGCCGTGAAAACCAGGATTGGATCGCTGCGTCATCCGGAAACGCGGGCGAGGCATTGGGGGCGGTGCAGACCGTGCAGGCCTTTACCCACGAACAGGCCAGCCGCCAGCAATTCGATGAGATGACCGAGATGTCCTACACCGTTTCGCTGCGTCGGATTCAGACGCGTGCGGTGCTGACGGTGATTGTGATATTTCTGGTATTTTCAGGCATCGTTGGCGTTCTGTGGATGGGTGCAAATGACGTACGCAACGGTGTGATGACCGAGGGCGTTCTGATTCAATTCGTGATCTACTCGATTATAATGGCGGGTTCAGTCGCGGCCTTGTCCGAGATTTGGAGCGAGCTTCAGCGCGCCGCCGGAGCCACCGAGCGACTTGTTGAGTTGCTGAATGCCGAAGATACGGTATCGGACCCGGCCAAACCCGCTCCTTTGCCAAAGGACGTCCGGGGCGAAATCCGGTTCGAAGATGTCAGTTTTCGCTATCCAGCGCGCCCCGATACAATCGCGCTGGATCACTTGTCGCTTCAGGTAAACCCGGGCGAGACCGTTGCCTTTGTCGGACCGTCAGGGGCGGGCAAGACGACGATCATTCAATTGATTCAACGGTTCTATGACCCAAATTCGGGCCGGGTGATGTTGGATGGCCATGATCTGCGGGAACTGGATCGCACAGATTTCCGAAAGTACATGTCATTGGTGCCGCAGGATCCAGTGATCTTTGCCGCCTCAGCCCGCGAAAACATTCGTTTCGGTCGTCTGGACGCAACGGATGCCGAAGTAGAAGCCGCAGCCCGTGCCGCCATCGCACATGATTTCATTGCCGTATTGCCCGATGGGTATGACAGTTTTGTCGGCGAACGCGGTGTCATGCTGTCGGGTGGGCAAAAACAGCGTATCGCAATCGCCCGCGCCATTTTACGCGACGCACCCGTGCTGCTGCTGGACGAGGCGACCTCGGCTCTTGATGCGGAGAGTGAACGTGCGGTGCAGGGCGCCGTGGATCAGATGCGTGCCGGCCGCACGACCCTGATTGTTGCGCACAGATTGGCGACCGTAAAGAAAGCCGACCGTATTGTCGTGCTAGAAGAAGGCCGTATCGTGGCGCAGGGCAGCCATGATGATCTGGTGTCCCAAGATGGGCTATATGCGCGCCTTGCACGACTGCAGTTCACAGATGGCGTTGCGGCAGAATAGGAGTGACGCGCGGGCATTTGTCAATTCGCCGTAGCGTCATTCTACATTTTACCCCCTTTGAAGGCTAAGGCCTCGCTTGCGCGAGGGTTGTTTTGCTTCCATCTTGGTTGCGAACAACAAGCTCGTGCAAAAACACGGGAGAAAAACGGGAGGAACCACATGGCCTTTGTGGGATTGGAAGACAAGACGCGCATGGAACAGGAAATGTCGTGGGAGGATCGGGATCTGCCTGTCACCTTCCATCAGCTCCTGTCGCGCACGGCGGGGAAGTTCCCAAACCACAATGCCATCAGTTTTCAGCTTTTTTCTGGCCCCAATGACAAAGCCGAAACCCTGACCTGGTCTGAACTTCTGGGCAAGGTCAATCAGGCAGCAAACCTGTTCCGCTCGCTGGGTGTCGGTGAAAAAGACGTGGTGGCCTATGTGCTGCCAAACTGTAACGAAACACTGATTACCATGATGGGCGGTGCAGTTGCGGGGATTGTGAACCCGATCAATCCGCTGCTGGAGCCCGAGCAGATTGCGGCGATCCTGCGTGAGACAGGCGCCAAAGTGGTTGTTACATTGAAGTCTTTCCCGAAAACGGATGTTGCCCAGAAGGTGGAAGAGGCGGTGCGCCACGCGCCCAAGGTCAACACAATTCTGGAAATTGACCTGAACCGGTACCTGACACCTCCCAAATCGTGGCTGGTTCCCTTCCTGCGCCCCAAGATGGGCGAAAAGGAAAAGCTGGCGCATGCGGATTACAAAAACTTCAACAAGGAACTTGCCAAGCAACCGACGACGCTGACATTCGAGGACAGCAAGGACGATCGCGTTGCTTGTTTCTTCCACACTGGTGGGACCACCGGGATGCCCAAGGTGGCGCAGCATAAATACTCGGGTCTGATCTACAACGGCTGGCTGGGCAACACGCTGTTGTTTGACGAGAATGACGTCATCATGTGCCCGCTGCCGATGTTCCACGTCTTTGCTGTGCATGTGATCGTGATGGCCGCCGTTTCGTCAGGTGCGCATGTAATTTTCCCGACACCCGCGGGTTATCGCGGTGACGGTGTGTTCGACAATTTCTGGAAGCTGATCGAGCGCTGGAAAGTGAGCTTTATCATCACTGTTCCAACCGCGATATCAGCCAAGATGCAACGCCCGGTGGACGCAGATATCTCAAGTGTGAAAACCGCCTTTTCGGGTTCAGCGCCGCTGCCGGTGGAGTTGTTCCGCCGCTTCGAAGAGGCGACGGGCGTCACCATCGTCGAAGGCTACGGCCTGACCGAGGCCACCTGTCTGGTCTCATGCAACCCCGTGGATGGCGAGAAAAAGATCGGTTCGATCGGTATTCCGTTCCCCTATACGGATGTCAAAATCCTGCTGGATGGACCGGATGGGCCGACAGAGTGCGGTACTGATCAGATTGGTGAGATCTGCATCTCGAACCCCGGTGTGTACGCAGGCAACACGTATACTGAGGCCGACAAGAACATTGGTCTTTATCACTTTGACAAATACCTGCGTACGGGCGATCTGGGGCGGTTTGACGAAGACGGCTACCTTTGGATCACCGGTCGCGCCAAGGACCTGATCATTCGCGGTGGTCACAATATCGATCCTGCTGAAATCGAAGAGGCGCTGCTGGGTCACAATGCAGTTGCCTTCGCGGGGGCGATCGGTCAGCCGGACGTGCATTCGGGCGAAGTGCCCTGTGCCTTTGTTGAATTGGTTGATGGGGCGTCGGTCACTGAAAATGAGCTGCTGGAATATTGCAAAGTTCACGTGCATGAGCGAGCCGCACAACCCAAGCATATAACCATTCTTGACGAGTTGCCGAAAACTGCGGTCGGCAAGGTGTTCAAGCCGGACCTGCGCAAACACGCCATCACCCGCATCTACAATGGTGCTCTTGACGCTGCGGGTCTTGCTGCGCGGGTTGTTCTGGTGATCGACGATAAAAAGCGTGGCCTTGTCGCGCAGCTTGACGCGAACGGATCTTCGGAAGACGATGTCGCGAAAGTCCTGGGCGCATTTACCCGGCCCTGGGAGTGGTCCAAATAAGCCGGAGGAACAATGGACTATGAACGCCTGATCGACGAAGAAACCTGGGCGTTCATACGCCGCACGGCCGAAAGCTATCCGGATGATGCGGTCGATTTGTCCATCGAGGACCAGCGTCGCGTCTATGACACGATGTGCGAGCAGTTTCGCCAACCGCGCCCTGCCGGTGTCGAAACCCAGGACCTGTACGCCGATGGCGTGCCGGTCCGCCATTATACCGCCGGACATCCGACCAGAACGGTCGTCTATTTTCATGGTGGTGGCTTTGTTGTTGGCGGGCTGGACAGCCATGATGATGTCTGTGCCGAGTTCTGTGCCCAAACGGGATACCGCGTCGTTTCAGTTGACTACAGGCTGTGCCCTGAACATGTGCATCCGGCGCAGTTCCAGGATTGCTGGACGGCTGTGAAATGGGCGGCGGCTGAGTATGGCGACCCGCTTGTTCTGGCCGGGGATAGTGCGGGAGGAAATCTGGCAGCAGCTATCGCCCACCATGCGCGCGGGCGGCTGGACAATATACTGGGGCAGGTGCTGATCTACCCCGGTTTTGGCGGAGACCAATCGCGCGGCTCATATCTTGAGCACGCCCATGCTCCTTTACTGACACTGGACGATATTAAATTCTACGAAACCGTCCGATACGCAGGTACCCCGCCTCAGGGCGATCCGACTTACGCGCCCTTACAGGACAATGATTTCTCGAAACTGCCGCCTACTGTTGTGATTACTGCTGATTGTGATCCGCTCCGTGATGACGGGAAGGACTATTGCGAGCGGATCAGCGCAGCTGGTGGTCTGGCCCATTGGATCAACGAACCTGGCCTTGTCCATGGGTACCTGCGCGCGCGAACCTCGGTAAAGCGCGCAGCAGACAGTTTCGAACGGATCTCGATCGCAATCGAAGCACTTGGGCAAGAAATCTGGCCCTACGACTGACGCCAGCCAGCTACTTCAGGAAAGGCTTAGCCTTCATCGTCTCTGCGAGGGGTGCACCCAAACGGTTCAGAATGGTCGGGGCCAATTGGATCTGGTCGATTACGGTTTCCGTGTCAGGCCCGTCGGCATCACCGAAGTAATACAGCGCGGTTTCCTGTTGCAGTGGGCTGCGCCCACCGTGGTGTCCGCGCTCGTCCTGACCGTGATCGGCGGTGACGATCACCTCATACCCTAGTTGGCGCCAGCGTGGGATGAACGGGGCCAGCATCTCGTCTGCAACAAAACAGGCATGATCCATTTCCTCGCAGTCGTGATAGAAACGGTGACCCATGCTGTCCAGTGTGCAGGTGTGCAGGATTCCATAGTCCAACCCAAAGCGCAGACACAGATTGGTCAGGGTCGCAAATAGATCGACGTCGGACGGGGTCATCTGATTGTCTTTGCCGTAACCGGTCATGCTGTGAAAGCGACCGTGATTGATGGTCTGGCTCTCTGGCTCGTCATATTCGACGTCCCGCACATAGTCGAACGGGTGACGGTTGAAGAACTGCGACCAAAAACTGTGCGTTACTGCCCCAGTCACGCCGCCGGCCTCACGTACCTGGCTAAAGATATCCTTGTGGCTCAGGCGAAAAACGTTGCCGTTTCCGGTGCAGCCGTGTTCTTGCGGGGTTACGCCCGTATGGATCGATGCATAGCAACTGGCCGAAGTTGAAGGCAGCACCGCGCGGTGCTTCCACACCCGAGCTTCGCCGCTGTCGACCCAGCCTTCGAGGTTGCCGAACAGGCGGCGGAAATTCCGGTATGGTACTCCGTCAAGGATGATCAATAGTAGTTTACGGTCCATGGTTCGGCCTTTTGATCTGAGTATTTCATGGGGACGATACGCGAGTTGAAACCACGCGCCTGTCAAATCGCGTCCCAAATAATAAATTCCCGACGTCAGCCAAGATGCAAAACGCCGGGAATCCATTTCTTCAAAGTGATGTTACAGGCGCAGAGATCAGTTCCCCGCGCTTTCCATTTTGCGATGGGCAACGACCTCTTCCAGCCAACCCAGATGCATCTCGGGCACCGAGCTCAGCAGCAGGTCTGTATAGTCGTCGAATGGCGGGCTGAGCACCTGGCTCTTTGGGCCATAGCGCGCCACGCGTCCCTGATACATCACCGCAATGCTGTCGCTGATCGCCCGAACCGTCGCCAGATCGTGGGTGATAAACAGGTAGGCCACATCCTCGATCTTCTGCAAATCCAGCAGCAGCTTGAGGATACCGTCCGCCACAAGCGGGTCGAGTGCCGATGTCACCTCGTCGCAGATGATCATCTTGGGCTTGGCCGCCAAAGACCGCGCGATACACACGCGTTGCTTCTGGCCACCGGACAACTCGGCTGGGTAACGGTCGATGAACTTCTCGCCCAACTCGATCTCGTCCAGCAACTCGACAACCCGTTTGCGTTTTTCGGCACCGCGCATGTTGAAGTAGAACTCCAGCGGGCGCCCGATGATCGTGCCGACGGTCTGGCGCGGGTTCATTGCCACGTCAGCCATCTGATAGATCATCTGCAACTCGCGCAGGTCCTCGCGGGATCGTCCGGCAAGATCAGGCGAAAGTTTGCGTCCGGCAAACGTAATCTCGCCATCGCGCGGCGGCAACAGGCCGGTGATCACCCGGGCGAGTGTCGACTTACCAGAACCGGATTCGCCCACAACTGCCAGCGTCTGCCCCGGATGAAGCTCGACATTGACGTTGTGCAGCACGTCGAAATTCAACCCCTTGTAACGTGCGGTGATACCGTCAACGCTCAACAGTGGTTCCGCTGTGGGCTGTTTTTCTTCGTGCTCGATCGAACGGACCGAGACCAGAGCTTGCGTGTACTCTTCCTGCGGGTTGTTGATGATCTGATCGGTTGACCCGTATTCAACCGTATTTCCCATCCGCAGAACCATGATTTCGTCGCTGACCTGCGCCACGACCGCAAGGTCGTGCGTGATGTAAAGAGCAGCAACACCGGTATCGCGAATGGCTTCTTTGATCGCCATCAGCACGTCGATCTGCGTGGTCACATCCAGCGCCGTGGTGGGTTCATCGAACACCACCAGATCGGGTTCAGGGCACAGCGCCAGCGCCGTCATGCATCGCTGCAACTGTCCGCCTGAAACCTGGTGCGGGTAGCGGTCACCGATATTATCCGGGTCGGGTAGACCTAGTTTGGCGAACAGTTCCCGCGCGCGGCCTTCGGCCTCTTTTCGCGAAAACTTCTTGTGCTCGACCGCAGCTTCTACAACCTGATCCATGATCTTCTTGGCCGGATTGAACGACGCGGCAGCGGATTGCGACACATACGCAACCTCACCCCCGCGCAGATTGCGGATATCGCCATGGGATGATTTCAGGATATCGCGCCCATTTACCCAAACCTCGCCGCCGGTGATTTCAACACCACCCCGGCCATAGGCCATGGAAGCGAGGCCGATGGTGGATTTCCCGGCACCGGATTCTCCGATCAGCCCCAGCACCTTGCCGCGTTCGAGGTCAAAACTGACCCCGTGCACGATTTCGATGTCATGGGGTTTCTCACCCGGTGGGTAAACGGTCGCACCGATCTTGAGGTCACGGACCTTGAGAAGGGTATCACTCATCCCCGACCTCCTTTCAGCGATGTGGTTCGGTTCAAGATCCAGTCAGCCACAAGGTTGACCGAAATCGCGAGCGTCGCGATGGCCACGGCGGGGTAGAGCGCTGCGCCAATGCCATACACGATGCCGTCCTTGTTTTCCTTCACGATGCCGCCCCAGTCGGCCAGCGGTGGCTGAACGCCCAGCCCCAGAAACGAAAGGGTCGAGATGAAGAGAACCATAAAGATGAACCGCAGCCCAAACTCGGCCACTAGCGGTGACAGGGCGTTTGGCAGGATTTCGCGGAAGATGATCCAGGCACGGCCCTCGCCGCGCAATTTGGCCGCCTCGACATAATCCATCACGTTGATGTCGACAGCAACCGACCGCGACAGGCGATACGGGCGGGTCGCGTCCAGAAGCCCCATCACCAGGATCAGGATCGGAACCGTCACCGGGACGATGGCCAGAATGACCAGCGCCAGGATCAGCGTCGGGATCGACATGACCAGATCAACTGCCCGGCTGAGCACCTGATCGGCCCAACCGCCCAGAACCGCAGCCAGCAAACCCAGCGACGTGCCGGTTACAAAGCTGAGGATCGTAGCCGCAGCAGCAATGAAGATGGTGGTGCGCCCGCCATAGATCATGCGTGTCAGTAGATCCCGACCGATATTGTCGGTGCCCAACAGGTGTTCGGCGCTTGATGGCTCCCACACATCGCCAACCACTTCGGCCATACCGTATGGTGCAATCAAAGGTGCGGCCAAGGCGACAAAGAAATAGAGACCTGTGAAAAACAGACCGATCATCGCCGAAATTGGAATATTCTTCATCATTTCGGATGCCTCAGTCTTGGGTTGGCCAGGATCGATACGATATCGGCCACCATGTTCAGCCCGATATAGACGGCGGCAAAGACCACACCACACGCCAGCACGACCGGCACGTCACGCTTGGTCACCGAGTCCACCAGGTATTGTCCCATGCCGGGATAAACGAACACCACTTCGACTACGACAACACCCACAACCAGATAGGCCAGGTTTAGCATCACCACGTTTACAATGGGTGAGATCGCGTTCGGAAAGGCATGTCGCGCAATGACCTGAAAGTTCGACAACCCCTTTAGTTCCGCCGTTTCGATATAGGCCGACTGCATCAGGTTGAGGATCGCTGCGCGGGTCATGCGCATCATCTGCGCCAGAACCACCAGTGTTAGCACGAATGCGGGCAACGCGATCGCATTGAGTTTTTGCCCAAATGACATCGAGTCATTGATCATCGCAAGCGAGGAAAACCAGCCCAGCTTTACCGAGACATAGTAGATCACCACATAACCGATCAGAAATTCGGGGATCGAAACCGTTGTCAATGTGATGGCAGAGATCAGCTTGTCTGGCCAGCGGTTGCGGTAGCGGACTGCCAGCAGGCCCAGAAAGATGGCAAGGGGAACCGAAACCACGGCCGCGGCGCATGCCAGAAACAATGTGTTGCCCAACCGTTTGCCAATGCTTTCAGCAATGTCGAGCTTGTTGGTCAGGGACTGACCCAGATCACCCTGAACGATACCGCCCAGCCATTCGAAATAGCGGGTCAGGGCAGGCCGGTTCAGGCCCATTTCTTCGCGAAGGTTTGCAAGGGCCTCTGGGGTTGCGGACTGCCCCAGGACGGCTTGCGCTGCGTCTCCGGGAAGGGCTTCGGTCAGGCCAAAAATCAGAGCCGAAGCGCCAAACAGCAATAGGAGTCCCAGCGCAAGGCGCTGGGAAACCAGTTTGATGATAGGATGCATGATCCGTGGCCCGTTTTAGACGAACCACATTTTGCGGGACATGTTGCCGTTCATCATCTCTTGGTTCGGGTCTGATTCCCAACCATCCAGCTGATTACTGACGCCTTCAACAAAGTTGTTGAACATCGGGCAAATCAAGCCGCCTTCGTCGCGGACCATACGGCCCATCTGGCTATAGATGCCTTTGCGCTTTTCTGCATCCAGTTCTGCACGCGCCGAAAACAACAGATCGTCAAAGGCCTGAACTTTGAAACGAGTGTCGTTCCAATCCGCAGTTGACAGGTAAGCGGTAGTATACATCTGGTCTTGTACAGGGCGACCACCCCAGTACGACGCACAGAAGGGCTGGACGTTCCAGACTTCGGACCAGTAGCCATCGTTGGGCTCACGTTTGATTTCCAGCGGGATACCAGCCTGAGCGGCCGTCTGCTGGAACAGAGCTGCGGCGTCGACAGCACCTGGGAAGGCACCATCTGCAACACGCAGGATAATCGGCGAGCCATCATGGCCAGACTTTTTGTAGTGCTCGGCCGCCTTTTCGACACTGAACTCGCGCTGCTCGATTGTTTCGTCAAACAGTGGGTAGGCCGCGTTGATCGGCATATCATTACCGATCGAACCGTAGCCTCGCAGAACCTTGTCTACCAGGTCAGCCCGATTGATGGCGTATTTCAGCGCGGTGCGCAGTTCATTGTTATCAAACGGTGCCGTGTCGCAATGCATGATGAAGACATAGTGACCGCGACCAGCGGTAGAATGTACGGTCAGGTTGGGTGCGCGGCCCAACAGGTCGGCAACTTTGGGTTCCACGCGGTTGACCGCGTGGACCTGTCCGGATTGCAGGGCAGCGGTACGCGCAGTTGCGTCGTTGATGACGATGACTTCGACACTGTCGAAATTGCCGTAATCGCTGTTCCAGTGGTTTTCGTTCTTTGTAAACAAGTGACGCACACCGGGTTCGTCAACTTCCAATTTGTACGGTCCAGTCCCGATACCTGCCCCCGGATTATCCATACCGCCATCAGGCTGAATGATCAGGTGGTAATCGGCCATCAGATAGGGCAGGTCGGCGTTTGGCTCGGTCAGGGTGACCTGGAAGTTGTCGCCGTCAGCTTTCATTGACTCAATGCCCTTCATGATGCCCAGGGCACCGGACTTGGAGTCTTCGTTCGAGTGGCGCTGCATGGTTTTCAGCACGTCTTCGCTGGTCATAGTCTTGCCGTTGTGGAATTCGACACCCTGACGCAGCTTGAAAGTCCAAACCTTAGCGTCGGCGCTGCCTTCAACGCTTTCCGCCAGACGCGGCTCGATCGAGCCGTCTGGTGCAACTTCAACAAGCTGGTCACCAAACTGTTTGCCGTTCTGGAAGGGAACCGAGCTTGCGTAGGTCGCTGGGTCCAGAGAGTTAGTCGATTCACCACCCTGAAGACCAAATTTCAAATCACCGCCCTTTTTCGGCCCAGCAGCCCGAGCGGCGTCCGCGAACATTGTGCTGGCCATCGCAGCCGAAACACCCAGAGCCGCGGCTTTCCCCATGAATTCGCGGCGGGTCATTTTTCCGGCTGTGACCTGACCGGCCATATGCGTGATTTGTTCGTTCATCGATTATTCTCCCTATCGAGTGGTTTTAACCCTTTTCGGGTTTTTGTTGACGCATGAGTCAACGTTGGCTTATTTCGGCGGACCGGGCAAGGGTATTTCTCCTAGATGCCGAAGGCCGAAGCGCAAGTAACCTTGTTTGGCGCGATGCCCTTTCCACAAGAATACTATGATACAATTCTGTTTCAGGCCAGTTTCCGAGCCTTTGCGGTACGGCGCGGTGCGATATGCGTCAATTCATCCACGTATTGCGACAACCAGGTCCATGACATTGGTGCCGGTTGGCCCGGTTGTCAGCAAGGCTTGGGCTTTTTCCAGAAACGATCCGCTGTCAGCATTTCGAAGGGCGGTTATCCCGCTTTCGCTCCATGTTGCGCCGGTAATGATTCCCCCTGCCGCATTGGTCGGCCCGTCTGTGCCGTCCGTTCCGCCGACAACAACTGTCAGGTTTGACTGCCCGGCAATCTCCTGCGCCAGCGCAAGTGCCAGTGCCTGGTTTCGTCCACCGCGCCCTGGGTGATCCGGCAAGACCACAGTCGGTTCCCCACCGAAGACCATCACGCCTTTTTCCATTCCGCGCAGCAGTTGGCCAAGATGTGCGGCGACCTTCAGATAGTCATCATGCAGCGCCTCTTCATTGGCCCAAACCTTTAGCCCAGCTGCTTCGGCGGCTTGCACAACCGCATTGCGGGCATGGGCGTTTGAGGCCACGATCCGAGTGGTGGCCCCAAATGTGTGGCTGGAAGGCAAAGCGCCGATACCCGATCCAATGACATTGAGGTCGTCGCCCGGTACATCCGAGATGGCCAGAACGGTCGCGCGCGCGCCCGCAAAGTGCGACAGTAACCCCCCGCCTTTGATGCGGGACAGTTTGCGCCGCTCAGCGTTCATCGCACCGATATCCATCCCCTCTGAAAGCAACTTGCGGTTCAATGCTTCGAGATCGCTCAGTGATTTTCCGGGCAAAAGGTCCTCGGCCAACGAAGACGCGCCACCCGACACCAGAAGCAGCACATGTGATCCGGGTTCCATCTGCTCCAGCGCAGCACGCAGAGCGCGCCCGCCTGCAAGGCTGCGGTTGTCCGGAACCGGGTGCGAGGCTTCGATCACCTCGACAGTGTCCGGCAAGTCACGGCCGTGATCGTCCTTGGTCACAACAAGCGTGGGAATCGTGCCGAACCGCGCCAACGCCGCCCGTGCCATGGCGGCGGCGGGCTTGCCTACGGCCAGAATACGGTCCGGTTTCGGGATGTCGTGCAGGGCGGCCTCGGTGGCGGTGTATCCGTCAACGGCCTCAACCCCGGCGCGCCAAAGTTGAACGGCTTGCTTTTCAGTATCCATCAAGTCTCCACCCAGATTGTGACCGGTCCGTCGTTGACAAGTTCAACGGCCATGTCGGCCCCGAATTGTCCAGTTTCCACCGCTACACCTTGCGCAGCAAGGTAGTTTGCGAAGGTATTATACAGATGCTCGCCAAGTTCGGGCGGTGCTGCAGTTGAAAACCCCGGCCTGTTACCGCTTGTTGTATCTGCCGCCAATGTAAACTGGCTGATCACCAAGGCTGACCCTTTTACATCCAGAAGCGAGCGGTTCATCTTGCCCGCATCGTCCTTGAAAATCCTGAGTCTGGCGGTTTTCCGGGCCAGTTTTTCAGCCTGGGCTTCATCGTCCCCCTGCATGGCGCAGACAAGAATCAAAAGCCCCGGACCGGATGCGCCAATGACATTGCCATCTACCGATACTTTGGCTTGCGAAACTCTTTGCAGCAATGCGCGCACGCGGTTCCCCCCCCTTGGCGATTATCTTGCCTGAGCGATGGTTTAGCCGCGCCAGTCGACAAAGTCACCCAGCGCGGCACGATCTGTGCGAAAGTTATTTGCGGGATGCTTTCTGTCTGAATACCCAAAGGAAATCGCGCACAGGATCAGGCGGTCTTCCGGGATCTGAAAATATCTGTGCAGGAACGGGCCATACGCAGCTAATGCGGCCTGAGGAATGGTTGCCACGCCCAACGCCTGCGCTGCCAGCGAGAAAGCCGTAACAAACCCTCCGCAATCCATTGCGCCATATGGCCCAAGTTCCGCCGGGCTTGAGACGATGGCGCAATGCGGTGCATCGAACAGAGCGAAATTGCGCATCATTTGTTGGGCCGATCCTGCCCGGTCCCCGCGTTCCACACCGACTGCTTCATAGAGCGCCCAACCGCACGCGCGGCGGCGGTCTTGATAGACGCCTGAATATGACGCGGGAAACGGAAGATCGGGGGCCGGTGCGCCTGTTTCCGCTTCGTTTTGCATCGCCGCGCGGAACCTGTCGGTCTCTGCGCCGCTTGTGATCACCAATTGCCACGGCTGCGCGTTACACCAGCTTGGGACCCGGGCCGCGCTGGCCACGATTTGTTCGATCTGCTCCTTTGGTACAGGGTCGGGCAGGAAGGCCCGGCAGGATTGGCGTTTCTCCAGAAGGTTATTCAGTTCTGCGAATGACACTAGCGCCTCGTTGTTATGTTCCGACCCTCAGGATGATCATGCCGCGCGAGATGTACAAGCAGTTGCTATTGCTGCCCGTTGGCTGCCAGATACCCGACAACCCCGGCAACAAGCAGGCCCAGAACAACGGCAATCGTGATCTTGATGGCTGACCAGGGACGTTCCCCCTGAACCCGCCCGGTTCGACCGTTCACCACAAATCGATAGGTCTGCCCGCGATATTTGTAAGCCGCCATCCAGATCGGCAGCAGAATATGTTTGAAGGTGACATCGCGCACCTCGGTGTCCACCGCGTGGATACGCTGCTTGTCACCCCCAATATCGAAGCGAACATCCCGTTCGATCACGCGCGCCATATGCGCGCGGGCCTCGGTATAGCCCTCATTTAGTTCAACTGTATATGCCTCGGCGCGAAATCCGGCGAGGTATTCTGGCTGGTAAGGTTCAAGTGCCGGCAGATCCCAAGGCTGCAACGCGTCAGTGTAAGCCTTGGGCAACGACTGCGAAGCCAGCACCAGGACATCGTCAAAAAAACGCGCAACACGACCCGATTTGGGCGACCAGCGCACCTTTGGTACTTGTTGCTGAACCCGTTTACCGTCCCGCATCACAGTGTGGGTTTCATAATAGATCACGCCGCGCTCACCACGGTAGGCGGATTTGGTGTCGGCATCAAAGGTCCAGTACGGCACATAAATGCCCTGCATCTTGCGGCCCTTGCGGGCATAGTCCTTCAGCCCGTTGGGCGCGAACCATAACCGCCCCAGCCAATCGCTCATCGCCTTATGCGCCTCGCGCTCGTCGAAAGCAAAAGGCAGAACGCCCTTCGGCTTGATATGCCGGTTCACGCCGGTGTCGGTTACCACCGGCGTGGCACAGAACGGGCATTCCGCAGCGTGCGTGTTGGGGTCGAATTCAACCTGGGCTGCGCAGTTCGGACAGGACAGAACGCGGGTCTGTTCCAGCTCGCTGTCAGGCAGACGGTCCGCAATGGCCGCGTCAAAATCCAGTTCGCGCAGGCTGGCACCTTGCCAGGGGCCCGATCCGATTGGTTCCGAATGACCACAATGATCACATGTCAGCGTACCATTGCTAGGGCTGAACCGATAATCCGCACCGCATTGCTGGCAGGGAAAGCGGTGCTCTGCAAAGTCAGGGGCGTGTGTCATACGTTACCCAATAGTGTCAGGTCAGATGGAGGAGTATCGCGTTTCGGTCAGGCCCCCGGCGGCGGTGGCGGCAGAATGGTGAACAGTTGCGCCAGTTCCTGCACGTCACCGGCCTTTTTCCAGCCGTCCTGGCCCGCGGTCCAGACATAAGTGTCGCGCGTCAGATCGCCCTCGCTGGCCATTCGGCCCATCCTGGCTTTGGAGTATGGGCCGCTGGTCTGCCCATCCACGGCGATATGCCAAACATGCTCGACCGGCGGCGGCGGGGCCGTATGAGCTGCCGGACGTGGGGCAGCGGGGGCGGGCGATCCCCACGGGCCGCTCGGCTGGCCCGCTGCCATGTTTGACATCTGCTGTGCCATCGCCATGCCCATTCCCATGCCAAGACCTGCGCCCATGCCACCGCCTTGGCTGGGGTTGCTGGCCGCAGCCGTCATTGCCTCTGCTGCGGAATACTGTGTGAATTTGCCCAGATCTCCGGCCAATCCCATCGAGGTCCGCTTGTCCAATGCGGCCTCGACCGCCGGAGGAAGCGAAATATTCTCGATGTAGAATTCCGGCATCTCCAGCCCATAGCCTTCCAACACCGGGGAAACTTCAGTCGCGATCAATTTGCCCAGATCAGCCGTGTTCGCCGCCATGTCCAATACAGGAATACCTGACCCCGAAATAACGCGGCTGAACTCCTGCACGATGATGTTGCGGACCTGAAAGCTGATCTCGCTCATGGTGAATTCGCCGTCGGTTCCGACGATTTCCACAAGGAACCTGGCCGGGTCTTTGACCCGAACGGTATAGGTACCATAGGCGCGTATGCGGGTCGGCCCGAACTCGGGGTCGCGCAGCATGATCGGGTTCTTGGTCCCCCATTTCAGGTCGTTGAACCGGGTCGTATTGACGAAGTAGATCTCGGACTTGAACGGCGACTGAAAGCCATGATCCCAGTGCTGCAACGTGGTCAGGATCGGCATGTTGTTGGTCTCTAGCATATAGAGACCTGGCGTGAACACATCCGCCAACTGCCCTTCATGCACAAATACGGCCGCCTGACCTTCGCGCACAGTCAGCTTGGCACCGTATTTGATTTCATGGCCTTCACGCTCGAACCGCCAGACCATGGTGTCGCGAGTGTCGTCAACCCAATGGATGACGTCAATGAATTCTCCGGTCAGAAAATCGAATATTCCCATTTGGGTTCTCCTGTCCTTGGTGTCAGAGCGGTTGCCCCATCATTTCCCGGGCTATGACATGCACGATGGGGCGGGCCTGATCGACTGTCACGCCGGGCTCCAGCCGCTTGTCATAAAGCATTGTCAGCAGTTTTTCGTCATGGCTCGTCAGCAGGGCAAACTCGTCATCATCATTGAAGATCGATGGGCGCGCTGCCGGGCTGTCGTTCGACAATCCCAGTCCCTGTGCGATTTCTTCGTGGATACAACTGCGACGGACCAGATCGGTCAGCTCGGCCCGGATCAACGCAACGGCGCGCACATATTTGTACGGAGACGCCGTTGTCGCCGAGGCAAAAACAAAACAATCGAAATTCGATCTCGGATTTGCGACCAGATCAAGCGAAGCCTGACTGATATTCGGGATCAGCTGTTTCAGTCGGGACACCACATAGGTGCTGTCGTCCTTGCCCGCGAAGAAGACGTGGAAGTTAGCGTTTCGGGAGACCACGGAAATCGGATGATCCGTCAGCCTCGCCAGGCGCGAGGCAAAGGATTGAACCCGTTCCGCATCTTGTTCCCGAACAGCGGGCAGCACGGAAGGCCCAAACTCGGTCTGGATGCGCACCGGCCCCGACCACCGGCTGAGTTGCCCGTCTGTCTGGCGGGAACCGATGGAAACGTTTTGGGTCGGATATTCGCTGTAGAACGCAATCGCTTCGAAATTTCGCGCCAGATCCTGGGCGTCATAAGGCGTATCGGGGCCGCCCCCGTCTGTCCGCAATAACCCCCGCACCAAAAGGTCGCGTTCGACACGCTGGTAAAACCGCGCCAGATCCTGACTTGCGGCAGATGGCGGTACATAGGCATTCGCCGCAACAGAAACAGGCGCCGGGCGCGCTTGTGGTGCAATCGAGGATGTCAGTGTTTCATCGCAATTGGCCAAAGCCAAAAACGCCGCCATCCCCAACCCCAGTTTCAGATATGTAATATCCCGCACGCCCAGTTCAGCCTCAGCCGGGGACAGCGGTTCCGGCGTTGTCGCCGGTCCCGTCTCGTCGCGCCTTGGCGGATGCCAGAGTGTCGCGCAGTTCCGCCTCCATCTTCTGCAGCTCGGCCTCGGCCGCGGCACGTTTGGCTTTTCCTTCATCCGCAATGGCCAGGCTTTCGTTGATGGTGCCGATCAGGTCTGCGTTGGCCTTTTTGACAGCTTCGATATCGAACACGCCGCGTTCCATTTCCTCGCGGATCATCTTGTTCGACTGGCGCAGATTGGCAGCATTCGAAGTCAAAAGCTCGTTGGTCAAATCGTTGGCGTCGCGCACCGCGGCAGCAGCTTCGGCGCTGCGCTGAATGGTGACGGCCTGTGCCAGTTGCGTTTCCCATAGCGGCACGGTGTTCACCAGCGTCGAGTTGATCTTTGTGACCAGCGACTTGTCGTTCTCCTGCACCAGCCGGATCGACGGAAGCGACTGCATCGTGACCTGACGGGTCAGTTTCAGATCGTGCACGCGGCGCTCCAGATCGTCACGCGCGGCGCGCATGTCACGCAGTTCCTGTGCTTTCATCACCTGTTCTTCTTCTGGCGCGGCCTGAACGGCGGCTTCCCTTTCGGGGATGTCATGGCTGTCCAACTCGGTCAGCTTTTCTTCACCCGCCGCGATATACAGCGCCAGTTCATCGTAGAAACCCAGAGTTTTCTCGTACAGCAGGTCCAGCGATTTGATGTCCTTGAGCAGTGTATGTTCATGTCCCAGAAGATCGTCAGTAATGCGGTCGATCTGCCCCTGAACTTCTTCGAACTGAGCGGTGAATTTCGCAAATGGTGCGGCTCTGCCCAGCAGCCTTTCCCACCAGCTACGCTCGCGGCGCACGTCCAGCTCACTGACCGAAAATCCGCGGATCGTGGTCACGATATTGCGCAGGCTGTCACCTGCCGGGCCAACATCCTTGTTGCGCACATCCGCAAGCATGGCCTGACTGATTTCCTGCAATTCGGCCTGAGCGGAAGACCCGAAAGCAACAATCGAATTGGTGTTGCCCATGTCGATCTCGTCCATGCGCTTGCGGATCTCGGCACTCACGGGTTCATCGGCTTCTTCAAGCGAGATGACCTCGGCCTTTGGTTCGGGCAGGGCAACTGCGGTGACTTCCTGCACCAGTGTTTCGGCCTGAGCCGCCTTGTTCTTGATCTCATCGGACATGGGGATGTTCCTCGCTCAAATAATGGCCGGTCAGTCCAACCGGACGCCTTCGCGCTGCAATCTTTCGCGCAGCACGTCGATTTCGACCGTCAGATCACTGCGGTCATCCAATAGCATTTTCCGCGTACGCGCGGCGAAATTCTGTTCCAGATCATCCAGCAAGGCGACGTAGTCTGTCATCGCCTGCGCATCACGGGTCCGGGCGTAAACATCGGCAAACTTGACCGTCGCATCACGCGCGCCCTGTAGATAAACCGTCATGTATTTTCGCGCGCCCGCCAGATCGCGGGGGTCTTCCTCGACCGTTCGAAAAAGGTCACGTGCGGTGTCCTGAAACCGTTCCAGACGGGCTTCGATCCGGCGATCACCCGCGCGTTTGATGGCGTCCGTCATCTCGGAAAGACGGTTTTCCGCATCCTCAACGACCCGGGCAACGCGATCTTGCTGAAAGGTGTCAATTCCTTCCATGCCCTTGTCCTTCATCGGGTCAAACCCGAAGGAGGCCGAATGCAGCACCGTTGCTGCCACGCCGAACAAGACGGGGGCTAGCAGGCTGACTTGCGATACCGCTTCCGCATTCAGAAACTCGGTCCGGTAGGACGCAAGAGCGGCGCCCAGACCTGTCAGAAGGCTGGCAAAGATTTTACGGGGAAACGCAGGCCGGCGGGCAGCCTTACGGGCGTTAAACGCGGCTTCGGCCCGCAGACCTTCGCGCAGCAAGAACGCAGCTGCCGTCAGCAGGCCAGCTGCGATCAGACCTATGGTCATGCCAATCGCGCCGTCGTTCAGCGACAGAAACACCAATGGGATGGCCGGTATGAACAGGACATTGGCACGCGCACCCGCAGGTTCAACCCGTGCGCCATCGAATTGCCCACGGGGCTGAAGAGTGTCGCCGGACGTATCATCCTGAGGGCTGTATTTGCCGCCAAATCGCTTTGCCATGCGTTACAAGCCCCCAAGCACGCCTGTGCACACGCCAAACAAGAGCACCAGCAATACGGCGTAGGCGAATTTTTGCACTCCGCTTCCGGACATCACGCTCCCCAATTTGCAGCAATCACAGAAAATTTAGGGGATACGCAGGCTTGGCGCTAGGGGGAAGGTTGCCGAACCTGCATCACTTGCGGGGATTCTTGCCGATGGGCGGGCGTTTTCTTTGTGGTCGCGTCGGGCGTTTGGGGGCCGCTTCGGGTTTGGCATCCGAATCCAGCCCAAGTTGATCGCGCATAACGCGGCGGCGGATTTCTTCGACTTCGCCTGGCTTCAGATTGCCCAATTGGAACGGGCCGTATGAAACCCGCAACAAACGGTTCACACTAAAACCGATATCTTCCATGGCCCGACGGATTTCTCGGTTCTTTCCTTCGCGCAGACCGATGGTCAGCCAGGCATTGGCCCCTTGCTGGCGATCCAGCGTGACGGTCATCGGCTGGAACCGCTCTCCCTCAATCACCAGACCTTTGCGCAGAGGTTCGAAATCTTCGTCTTTCGGGCGGCCGTTTACCCGCACACGGTATTTGCGCAACCAGCCGGTCGCGGGCAGTTCAAGCTTGCGCTTGATAGCACCGTCATTAGTCAGCAGCAGCAGACCTTCGGAATTCAGGTCAAGCCGGCCAACGCTCATCACCCGAGGCATGTCTTCGGGAAGCTTGTCGAAAATCGTATCGCGCCCTTTTTCGTCGCGGGTTGTCGTAACCAGCCCAGCGGGCTTGTGATACAGCCACAAGCGCGAGGGTTCCGGTTCCGAGACCGGTTTGCCGTCGACCACGATCTTGTCTTTCGCCGTCACGTTCAGGGCGGGGCTGTCGATGGTCTTGCCATTCACGGCCACGCGGCCAGCTTCGATCATGCGCTCGGCCTCGCGCCGCGACGCGACGCCAGCGCGGGCCAGGACTTTGGCGATCCGGTCGCCGGGAGGAGGGGTCTTGTTCATGTCTGGGCCATACCCTATCCCGCGCGCTTGCGAAAGGCAGGTTTCTGATGCAGTCAGGGGCATGGTATTCAAATCGCATATGGAACAGGCGCTGCGTGAGGCGCGCGCAGCAGCGGATCGCGGCGAAGTGCCCGTTGGCGCGGTCATTGTCGGGCCGGATGGCTCTGTTGTGGCGCAGGCAGGAAACCGGACGCGTGAGTTGAACGATCCTACTGCGCATGCAGAAATCTTGGCTTTGCGCGCGGCCTGTGCCTATGCCGGATCTGAAAGACTGCCCGGATTTGATATCTATGTGACACTGGAACCCTGCGCCATGTGTGCAGCGGCACTGGCGGCCGCGCGCATCCGGCGCGTTTACTATGGGGCGTCCGATCCCAAATCCGGCGGCGTGGCCCATGGCGCGCGGGTTTTTTCCCACCCGCAAGCACATCACAAGCCCGAGGTCTATGACGGCATAGCCGCCAAAGAATGTGAAAACCTGCTGCTGGATTTTTTCGCGGAAAAACGAATAGAAAAATGACCGTGATCTGACAGGACGGCCACTGTCAGTTCCAGTCCAGGCGATACACTGTCTGCTGCCCGCCGAACCCTTTCAGTGCGACCGATTTTGGCGAGCTGAACCTCAGACCGCCCTCCGGGCTGACCAGCAATCTGGTCACGTCGGTGACATGAATTTCATTCGGGCCACTTACGTCTGTCACGCGCGCGGCCTTATTGACGACGGACCCGAAGAAATCCTCATCTTTCTGTATGACGTCGCCGGTATGAATTCCAATCCGCAGACCCAGAGGTGTTTCGGAATTTGCCAATGCGTTCTTTCTTTGCAGCTCGATTGCTGCCTGAATCGCATCCTGGACCGTCGGGAAGATCGACATCGTGCCATCCCCAAGGGATTTGACCAGCCGTCCCTGATGGGTTTGGATAAGGTGTTCAGCCAGATCAAAATGGCCGGAAATAAGCTGGGCCCATTTTTTGTCACCCAAGTGCCAGGTGATATCTGACGACCCGACAATGTCAGTGAACATGACCGAAGCGGTTCCCTCGGTCTGATCCTGTGTGAACTCCTGTTTTGCGGCTTCGATCAGTGCATTCAACACCGAATGCTCGATGCCGATCTTTTCCATGTTCGAGGTCGGGTTAGACACATGCAGCTGCACCATTTTCCAGACGCCGTCTTCCAGATGCAGAACAAATGTAAAGCGGTGCCAGGCTGAATTGCCGTTCGAATGAAAGGTCAGCGTCGCTTCGCAAAATGCCCAGCCTACATCCCCACATTCAAACGCTTCCAGCGAATGTTCCTGCCAGTCATAGTCCGGGATTTCGTTGGTGTGATCGGCGAAGCCACGCCGAAACACCTGCCCGGACCATGCCTCTTCATCCGCCGAGCCCTGATACCGCAGGTGTTCCGAGGATGACAGCATATTGACCAGCGCAGCCCGATCCTTGTCATGAACGGCCTGATTCCATCGCCGTACAACTGCGATCAGTTCCGGTGAAGGGACAATGTCGCTGGTCATATCATCCCTACAGCTTTATCGCCTGCATAACTTGCGGTTCGATGACGTCTACACCCGGCAAAGCACGTGCCAGCGCCTGAGCGGATTGCTCAAGAATCGGGAAGGTCTTGTAGTGGCAGGGAATTACCGTCTTGAAGTTGAAGTATCTTTTGGCGGCGTAGGCGGCAGCTTTCATATCCATGGTGAAATGCCCGCCCGCTGACAGGATGCCGATATCGGGTTTGTAGTAATCCCCCATCCAGTCCATGTCGGCCATGATGTCGGTATCACCTGAAACATAAAGCATGCGCCCCTCGGCACTGATCATGAAGCCGACCTCGCTGCCGCCTGTGCGCAGGCCGTCCGGTGTCGAAAAGGTCGAGCTGTGAGAGGCCGGGACCATTGTTACCTTGACCCCGTTCAGGTTGACCGTGCCGCCCTTGTTGAAACCAATGGTCTCGATGCTTTCGGCTTCGGCCCAGTACCCCATCAAGTCATATTGTCCCACAACCGGAATCTTCAGGTGTTTGGCCAAAGGCAGAACGTCGACGACATGGTCAAAATGCGTATGGGTCAGAAGGATGTGGGTGGCGCCATCAACGGCGGCGTCATGCTGTTCCTCAGGCAAGACCGGGTTGCCGGTCAGCCAGGGGTCGATTAGCAGCACCTGTCCCTGGGTTTCGATACGGAAACTTCCATGGCCCAACCAGATAATGTTCATAATTATTTCCTCCCAATCATTCTGTTGGCGGCAGCCTAACATCGGATAAGTAAATTTCCATGGATTGGTTTCGTGAAATAGACGGGTACTGCGAGCGGCTGTCTCCAGCCTACTGGGCCGAGCCCGTTAACGCGGTCACAAACGCTGCTTTTCTGATTTGCGCATGGGTCATGTGGCGGCGCGTGCGCAATCAGAACATGCCGATGGCCAAGGTTTTGGTGGCGCTTCTGGCGATCATCGGGTTTGGCAGTTACCTGTTCCACACGCATGCGCAGGTATGGGCGGCTTTGGCGGATGTCGCGCCCATACTGTTGTTCATATTGGTCTATATTTTTGCGGTGAATAAAGACATCTGGAGGATGCCTTTGGGGGTGGCGTTCGGGGGAATGCTTCTTTTTCTTCCCTATGCGACGGCTGCTGTCCCACTGTTCCAACAGGTTCCGGGGCTTGGAGGGTCGGCGGTTTATGCGCCAGTCCCTTTGCTGATCCTGATCTATGCTGTTCTTTTGCGCGGCCGTGATCCGATTCTGGCCAAAGGAATGACAATCGGGGCGTTGATCCTGATCCTGTCGATAACTTTCCGTGCCCTCGATATGCGTTTCTGCGGCCAATGGCCGGTGGGGACACATTTCATGTGGCATCTCCTGAATGCCATTTTGCTGGGCTGGATGATCGAAGTGTATCGAGCGGCCCTCATCAGGGGCCGCGTCACCCAAACTCGTGGATCATGAGCATATGGCGCGGAGGCCTGTCGTTACCAACCTTAAGACTTATTATTCGGTCGATGAAACGGCGTTGGCCTTTTCTCAGTCTTGAAAGGCTGCGGCCAGATGATCCGGCAGGTCGAATTCGCTTATAACCCGTGCGCGGCCCTCGGGCGACATCTTGCGGGCAGTCTTTTCAACAATGCTCTGGATTTTCTCGGCCGAGTGTTTCGCCGCAAAGGGTTGGAAATACCATTTCAGAAACACAAAGCAGATCACATCTTCCAGCGCCTGCACCTCTGCATCGCGTTTGATGCCTTGCTTGCGCAACATGCGACCCGCGGCTTCGGCCTGCTCAGTGTCATAGCCTTCTTGGGTCATCAAACTCATCACCACGTCCGCGTGGTGTACACCTTGCGCCTTGCGCCAGGCCAGATAACCCGCCCGACCTTCCGGGAATTCATTGCGGGCAAGTTTCCACCGCTCCACATGTTGACCACGCGCCGCAATCTGCAAGGCGTCGGACGCGCCCGGAAACAGGCGGTCAAGCTCTGCGCTCATGCGCTCGCCGTAAAGCTGCGCTTCGGGGCGGCCATCATCGCGGTTGGGGTCATTTGCATTCGCCGCATCGATGGCATCCAGGACCGCTTGTTTTTGCGTGTTCATCAGCTGCTCCACTTGCTTGTCAGAACCGCAAGTGCCTTATGCAGTTCCCTTTTGGTATTTGCAGCAATGCTAACGACTCGCTTTGGGCTGTGCACCCTCGAATATGCGTTTTGGCCGGGTCGGAGAGGGGAAATCCGACCCAGCCGGAACCTGCGCATCACTTTGCAGGTTTAACCTTGTCCTGAGTGACCGGTTCCGTCACGGGCGAGGGGAAGGTCAAAGTGCGTGTCAGGTTGCTTGTGTCGATACCCAAGGCCATGGCCGGTGCGGCCAAAAAGGTGGCGGACAAGACTGCGGCAATCATCAGGGGTTTCATGTTTTTCTCCGGTTTGCGTTGTGTCGCGCAACTAGAAATGAACAGTACAGTTCAGTTTTCAAGGACAATATTGAACTAATTAGTTTACTTTTTTGCATACCACTCATTCAGTTTTGAATGGCGGGTGTCATGCGGTGGATCTCAAACTCGGGACGGCCCATGGCGCAGCGGTCTTGCGACTGCCGCAACAGACAGGTAAACGCCCCATAACGTAGATGAGGGAAGCCGATGTCGATTGACCAAAGCACCGCCGCCAAAGTGGCCAAACTGGCCCGGATCAAGGTCGAGGATGACGCGCTGCCGGCGCTGGCATCCGAGTTCAACACCATCCTCGGGTTCATCGAACAGCTGAACGAAGTGGATGTCGAAGGTGTCGAGCCGATGGTCTCGGTCACGCCGATGCGGCTGAAACGCCGTAAGGACGAGGTAACCGACGGCAACCAGCAGGGCAAGGTGCTGGCCAACGCCCCTGACGCCCGCGAAGGGTTCTTCGCAGTTCCCAAAGTGGTGGAGTAAGACATGAGCGAGCTGAACAAACTGGGTCTGGCCGAGGCGCGCGATGCGCTGCGCTCAGGTGACGTCACTTCTGTCGAGCTGACCGACGCCTGCCTGAAAGCCATTGACGAGGCAGATGCGCTGAACGCCTTTGTCCACAAGACACCCGAACTTGCAATGGAGCGCGCCAAGGCTGCGGATGAGCGGATCCAGCGTGGCGACGCACCGTCGATGTGTGGCCTGCCGATCGGCATCAAGGATCTGTTTTGCACCAAGGGTGTGCCCTCGCAGGCGGCGTCGAAAATCCTGGAAGGGTTCAAGCCGGAATACGAATCCACCGTTTCTCAGCAACTGGCCGACGCAGGCGCGGTGATGCTGGGAAAACTGAACATGGACGAATTCGCCATGGGATCGTCCAATGAAACATCGACCTATGGCAATGCGGTCAGCCCGTGGCGCCGTGGCAACGATGATGCGCAACTGACACCGGGCGGCTCGTCTGGCGGGTCTGCGTCTGCCGTGGCTGCTGATTTGTGCCTGGCTGCGACAGGTACCGACACCGGAGGCTCGATCCGCCAGCCTGCGGCCTTCGTTGGCATCACGGGCATCAAACCCACCTATGGTCGTTGCTCGCGGTGGGGTATCGTCGCCTTTGCGTCCTCGCTGGATCAGGCAGGACCAATGACCAAGAACGTGCGTGATGCAGCGATCATGCTGGAAACCATGTGCGGGCATGACCCCAAGGATTCGACCAGTGCCGAACTGGCGGTCCCAAATTTCGAGGACATGCTGACCGGTGACATCAAGGGCAAGAAGATCGGTATCCCGAAAGAGTACCGTATGGAGGGTATGCCCGCCGAGATCGAAAAACTCTGGGCCGATGGCGCAGCGATGCTGAAAGCCGCGGGGGCCGAGATTGTCGATATCTCGCTTCCGCACACCAAATACGCGCTGCCCGCCTATTACGTGATTGCCCCGGCCGAGGCATCTTCGAACCTCGCCCGCTATGACGGTGTTCGCTATGGTCGCCGTGCACAGCTCGCGCAGGGCGATGGCATCACCGAGATGTACGAAAAGACCCGCGCCGAAGGTTTTGGCCCCGAGGTGCAGCGCCGCGTGATGGTCGGCACATATGTGCTGTCCGCAGGTTTCTATGACGCCTATTACAATCGCGCGCGCCGGGTCCGGACCCTGATCAAGAAAGACTTCGAAGACGTGTTCGCCGCAGGCATCGATGCCATTCTGACACCGGCAACCCCTTCGGCGGCTTTCGGTCTGGGGGAAATGACCGAGGCGGACCCTGTTCAAATGTACTTGAACGACGTCTTTACGGTTACCGTGAACCTCGCTGGCTTGCCCGGTATCTCGGTCCCCGCAGGGCTGGATGCACAAGGTCTTCCCTTGGGGTTGCAGCTGATCGGGCGCCCGTGGGAAGAAGGTGACTTGCTCAACACCGCTTATGCGCTGGAAACCGCAGCCGGTTTTGTGGCCAAGCCCGGCAAATGGTGGTAAGCCTTCGGGCAAGTGAATTACTGAAGACGGAGCCAAACAATGCGTGTTTTGCTTTTGGTCCCGGCCCTGACACTGGCTGCGGCCTGCACCAATGTCGCGCCGTTGACCAGCACGGGTTTCAACACGCCTGAATATCAGGCGCAGCGCGAGGCTCAATTGGCGGGCCAGGGCGGGGCGGTCAATCCGCTGCTGGCTCCGGTCGATGTTTCCCAGCAACCACTGGGCACACCGGGATCATCGACCTTTGCAACAGGTGAGAATGCGGACATCGCCAACCAGACCGCCGCAGCGTTGGCCAGCACGTCCGGGCAATCCTCGGTCTCCGCGTCGCCGTCTTCCGGCTCCAACAGCAGCGCAATCTCTGACGAGCAGGACTTCGCAGCCGTGTCCGAGAGGCGCAGCATCCAATCCGATGCCGCCCGGATTGAGCAAAACCGCCAGACCTACAAAGTCGTCGCTCCAACCGCCGTGCCTGAGCGCACGGCGAGCGGCCAACCGAATATCGTACAATATGCGCTGAGCACCTCCAATCCGGTGGGCACACAACTCTACAGCCGTTCCGGTTTCAACCTGCAAGCCAAGTCACAGCGGAACTGCGCGCAATTCCCGTCACCGGATCAGGCTCAGATCGAATTCCTGTCCAACGGCGGTCCGCAACGTGACCGCAAGGGTCTGGACCCGGATGGCGACGGCTATGCCTGTGGCTGGGACCCCAGCCCGTTCCGCAGTGCCGTTAACAACTGACGCCTTAACGCCGATCTGGCATCCGTCTCCGAATTTCGGCAAGCGCCGGGGCGGGATGGTGCCATCCTTGATCGTGATCCACTATACGGCCATGGACGGTGCGCAGGCGGCTCTGGATCGCCTATGCGACCCGGCTTCCGAAGTTTCGGCTCATTACCTGATCGGGGGTGATGGCACCCTGTGGCAAATGGTGCGTGAAGAAGATCGCGCCTGGCATGCCGGCGCAGGGGAATGGGACGGCAAGGACGACATCAACTCGCGCTCGGTTGGGATTGAACTGGATAACACCGGCAAACATCCGTTCTCGCAGCCGCAAATGGCGGTGCTGGAACAGTTGTTGCCCCTGATCATGACCCGCTGGTCCATTGCGTCGTCCGGGGTCATTGGGCATTCCGATATGGCGCCCGGCCGTAAATGCGATCCTGGGCCGCGCTTCGACTGGAACAGGCTCGAAAAGCAAGCGCTGGCCAAACCGCGCGGCACAGGAGTTGATCCGATGTCACCCGATGCAGAAGCATTTCGCGCCTCTGCTCGGATGGCAGGTTTCACCGCCCCCGTGGACGATGCAAAACTGCTGGCCGCTGTCCGATTGCGATTTCGCCCCTGGGCGAAAGGTCCGCTGGACATGGCGGATATGAATGCGGTCACCCCGTCGGACACAACAACCTGATCCGCTCTTCATCTGGCCAAAAATATCCCGGGGTTGAATTGGCCGCAGGCCAAGAAGGGGCTGGCCCCTTCTCGGACCTGTCAGCTCTTGACGCCGCAGACCGCAAAGCCTACCCAGCCCAGGCGCGGAGGGCCGGATGGCCGCTGGGGCGTATGCCCGAGAGGAAAGTCCGGACTCCACAAGACAACGGTGCCGGGTAACGCCCGGGCGGGGCAACCCGACGGAAAGCGCCACAGAAATCAGACCGCCCAGGGCCTCGGCCCCGGGTAAGGGTGAAACGGTGGGGTAAGAGCCCACCGCGCCGCTGGCAACAGTGGCGGCACGGCAAGCCCCACCGGGAGCAATGCCAAATAGGGTCCCCGCGCGGGCCGGTCGGCGCAAGCCGATACCGCCGCTAAGCGCGTCTTGGCCGAGAGGGACCGGGTTGGCAGCTTGAGCCGTGCAGCAATGCACGGCCTAGAGGAATGGTCATCGAAGGGGGCAACCCCGGAACAAGATCCGGCTTACAGGCCCTCCGCGCGTATCTACTTATCCTCCGGGCGGCGTGTAGGTCCCCGCCAATCTTGCGGCTTTCTCAGTGACCGAAACGAACTCGTCCGCAGTCCAGGCTCGAACCGTTTCTATGTTCGTGACCGCACCCGATGCCGCGACCGCCATGCCGACCGCCACAGCATCTGTTCCGTCTGGCGCTTCGCTGATCACGACCACGTCATTGCTGCCGGTTGTCATGTAGAAGGACAGCAGTCGACCGCCGACTTTCTCCAGCAATGCTTTCACTGGGCCGGTTCGGTTCTCGGGCTTTTGCAACATGCCTTTGACACCAGCTTGCGAGTAAGTTGCGTAGGTAATGAAAACAGGCATTGGTACCTCCTTTTTAACGAGAAATCACAGGGCCTTTCAGTCAGCCGCCCCGGGGGCCGTCTTGCGTCAGATGCCGGAGATCAGCGGTGCCGCGATGTGCCAAAGACCTGCGCCGATAAGCGCCACACCTGACACCGGCACCAGCCACCGGGCTGTCGGCAGAAGCTTTTCCAGCGCAACATAGGCGGCAATGCCAACGATCCAGTAGAGGTTCATGATTCCACCGACGAAAAGCAGCAACATCAGAGCCCAGCAACAGCCCAGGCAATACGTGCCGTGCAGGGCTCCGGTTCTGAGTGCGCCGAAGGGTCCGGGCCGGTTGTGACCGGCCAGAAACCTTGCAGGGCTCTGGCAGTGACGAAGGCACGCATTCTTCAAACTTGAAAACTGATAGAATCCGGCAGCCAGCAGAACACATCCCGCGAAGGGGCCAGAGCGGATTGTCATCATCGGCCCGCTCGACAGCCCGATATGTTCCAACCCCCACTGCAATGCCGTTGCAGTCAGGCTGAACGCAGCCCAGGTCACCAGATAGCCCAACAGGAAACACAGGCCGAACGTTGCGGCGCGGTCTTTCTCAGGGCCCATGCGCTTTGTCGCTGCAAACAAAAGCACGGCTGGCGCGGCACTTGGGGTCATCATGGCAATCATCATGATCCACCACATCAGGAAGATGAGCAGAGTGTAACCGAGGCTCCAGGCGGTTGCGGAACCCATCTGCATGGGCTCCCCAACCGGGCCTGCCATGCGGGTCATTTCGACCGCAGACATTTTCATCCCGACGCCGGCAACTGTGTACCAGGTGGCAGCAAGAATGATCAGAAGGACGCTGCCCAACACGATTGCATTGTCCTGCCTCAACAGCCGCTCAATCGCCCCGGCAGGGGCTGTCGCACTCTGTCTGGTCATGAGAGGGTCTCCGGCTACGCGCCCAGAACACCGTGACCCGAGAGGTTCAGATGTGCGAGATGGGCGTGCGTGGCATCAAAGGTAAGGCTGATTTCGCCGCCCGTTGTTTTGGCCGACCCCGAGGCAGCCTCGGCGTGGCGGTACTCAAAGCCGTTCGGCAACTGGATCGATGCCCTGTGCGCGGCGCCCGATACGATATGTGGAATCGGGCTGACCTCGACGTCGAAGACCCCCGGAACATTGGCGTAGCCGCTACGATCATCGCGGTTCCAGTTCAATTCGATTGGGACAAAAAGCGTATCATATTTCGTCGGGGCCATCGCACTGTAAACGTACCACATGGTCGCCATTTCATCGGTGTCTTCGCCGGTCATGATGGCCTGCAATGCTGCGCGCTGTTCGGCTGTAGCACTTTCGTCAATGATCAGTTGCATCTGACCATTGCCTTCGTGGATCGGTCCCGGCCAGTGATAAACACCTGCTGCCCGCAAACCGGCCAGATCAGTATCGCCATAATGCCCGCTTTCGATGTCGAAAACGACAACAGCCTCGCAATTTCCGTGTGATGGAAGAACGCTGAATTGGCAGGGACAGCCGAAATTGCAATTACAATTGGCCAGTTCTTCGCCCTGAATAACCCATTCTGTCATGATAGCCCCCCAAGAAAAGCTGCGTAAAACAACACTGCTCCGCGCGGGCATTACCTGTTCACACTGCCTTGGTCGTCGAGCCTGAAGTTGGCCTCTTGGACGTATCAGTTGCGGCAAACCTATCACGATATCGTGATATGTACAAACTTACTCACTGTCTTTTGGTCCTCATCGGCTTGGAAATTCAGTCCGGAATCCCGTGGGGGTTGAACGTGGTATTCGCCTTTGCATTCCTTTGATAGAATTGGGGCATATTTTGAAAAACCGGGAGAATTGTCATGAGCTTTATGAAGACACTTGCGTCCGTTGCCGTTGGATTCGCGGCCGCGAAGGGGCTAGAAAAATACCAGAAAATGGGCGGAATGGCTGGCTTGCAGGACATGATGCAAGGCGCAGGTGGTGGCCTTGGTATGGAACAGCTCGGCAAGATGGCCGAACAGTTCGGCCTTCCCGGAGGTGCGACAGGCCTTCAGGACATGATGGGTAAGATGGGGTTGGGGGGCAGTTCCGCCGGTGCCGCCGGTCTTGGCGGGCTTTTGAATGCGATGCAGGGGGCGGCCAGAACGGGCAGTCAGCAGACCACCGACATGATGGAGACCGTGTTTGGCGAAACACCAGCCGGTGCCGCGATGGAAGCTCAGGCCAAGCTCATGTTGCGGGCGATGATTCAGGCGGCCAAGGCAGACGGCGAGCTGGACGAGCACGAGAAAGAAACGATCCTCGGAGAGTTGGGCGATGACATCAGTGACGAGGAACGCGCATTTGTGCAGGAACAACTGAACGCACCCGTCGATGTCATGGGCCTGGCAGCTGATTCTGGGGCGCCTCTCAGAACGCAGATTTATGCGACATCTCTGGCGGCAATACGGTTGGACAACGATCGCGAGGCCGCATATTTGCGGCAATTGTCCACTGCGCTGGGTCTTTCGGACAGTGAAAGAGACCAGATTCACAGCTATATGGGTGCACCAACGTTACCGGGTTAAATCTGTGCCCGATTCCTGGGCTGGGATCGTCCGATTGGCCTTGACATGCACAGCGTAGCGCGTAAAAGCGCACGCTCATAGGAATTCAACCGAAAGGCCCCTGCCTTTCCGGACGCAGGAGATAACCATGGCGAAGCCGACGACAATCAAGATCCGTCTGAACTCGACCGCGGGCACGGGCCACTTCTACGTGACCAAAAAGAACGCGCGCACCATGACCGAGAAAATGACCATTCGTAAATACGATCCGGTCGTTCGCAAGCATGTCGAGTACAAGGAAGGCAAGATCAAGTAATCTTTCCGTTCCATTTGGACTTTCCAAAAAGGCTCTGCTTGGCAGAGCCTTTTTTTGTGCTGAATTCCGGTGCTTGGTCGCCAATTACGTCAACATGCCCATCTGGGGCCGTTGCAGGAGCGCATCAGCCACCGATGCAATCGCATTGGCTGTGGCTTGCTTTTTGTGCCGACCTGCAAGTACGCTTGAGCAAACCGCCACAAAATGTTGACCGCCATGAAAAAAATCTTGTTATCCACAATAGCCGTTCTGACTTTGGCGGCTTGTGAAGACCCGTTCAACCGTGAAGGTGTCGGGTTTACCGGAATCGATGGCGAACCCCGCACGATTTCCGACGTTCCCGGAGCCGTCGCATTTCTGCCGCCTGAAACGAATGTCCCGGCTGAGCTGGCAGAACTTCAGACCGTTACTCTATTGGCTGATGAAGTGGACCCCTCCAAGGTGGCAGCCGTTGCTATCGATAATGGCGGGCGGACGCCGGACAATGCGGTCCAGCTACAGGGCAGCGATACGAACCTGTTCCTGAGCACCGTCAGTGTCAACGGAACCTTGTTTGGTGTCCTTCGCACGCCGACGAACAGCGTAAAGGTCGATAACTCGATCGGTGTTGGTTTTGCGCAAGAGGCCGAGCGTTTTACCGGGTGCCTGCCTGCTGGTGATGTGTTCCGCAAAGGCACGTCCGAGCGTAGTTCGGGCTTTGCGGTGCCGTTGAACTGCAGCTAAGTCTCATACCTTCTGATGTATCAAGCCCTCGCCGATCTGGTGGGGGCTTTTCTTATCTGGGTACGCGCGGACGCCGTAGCTTTGTCCGCCAGGATTCATGTACCGGGCAAGCGCGATCATCAGTTGGTTCTAAACGAAAAAAGGCCGGTCTGATGACCGGCCTTTCCCTTACGTTGGTTTGCAGTTACTCGCGGTTACCCAAGAATTGCAGCAGGAACATGAACAGGTTGATGAAGTCCAGGTACAGGTTCAACGCGCCCATGATAGCGGCCTTGCCCAGCCATTCCTGATCGCCACTATGGGCCATTTGCAGGTATGTGTTCTTGATATTTTGGGTGTCATAGGCGGTCAGGCCCGCGAAGATCAGAACACCGATGGCCGAGATTGCAAAGGCAACGGCCGAAGACGCCAGAAAGATGTTCACAACCATCGCGACGATCAGGCCGATCAGGCCCATCATCAGGAAAGTGCCCATGGCGGACAAGTCTTTCTTGGTTGTGTAACCATACAGGGACAGGCCCGCAAACGCGATTGCGGTGATCAGGAAGACCTGAATGACCGACTCACCGGTGAAAACAAGGAAGATCCAGCTGATCGAAACGCCCATCACCGCCGCAAAAACGTAGAACACCAGCTGTGCGGCAGCCGCCGACATACGGTTGATCCCGGCGCTGAAGCCGAAGACAAACAGCAGAGGTGCAAACATGATGACCCAGCGCAGGGGCGACGCGTAAATGCTATAGCCCAGCGATGTCAGATAGGTGTCGGCATTCAACTGTGCTGCTGCGGCTGACGGATCGCTTGTGGTTGCCAGGCCTGCGATGGCCCAGGCTGCTGCGAATGTGATCAGCATGCCTACGGACATAGTGCCATAGACTTTGTTCATATGGGCGCGCAGGCCCTCATCAATCTCGGCAGCGCGCGCGCCGGCCGCCGTCCGGATCGTGTCGAATTGTGCCATCAAAGGGTCTCCCTTTACATAATTATTAAGCCCCCCGGCTGTGCGGGAAGCGTTCTAGGCAAATATCGGCAACTCAGGGCTGTGTTTCAAGTATTTACCGCGGAAAACCAACTAATTTACGCAACAAAAGTGACGGTCCGCATCAGCCGACCGCCACTCATGAAGTTACTATTTGATTTTGCATCACTTCTGCCAGAATTCCGGCGCGTCCCAGACGAAACGGCTGGCTTCGGCATCAGCCTCTGATCTGGAGACTCCGATGTCCTGAAGGGCGCGGTCATCAAGCCGTGCCAGTTGGCGGCGTTGACGCTTCAGGGAAACAGCACGCCTGATGATAGTGCCGAGCGATTGCTTTTGGGGCTTGCAAGGGCGATGAATGGCAATTTGGGTCATATTTATTGTCCTTTCGTCTTTTTTCGATGGTTTTTCATGTCTTCATCAATTTCCTTGATTGATATGGGAGAGTATGACATATTTTAAAAACGAATATTTTTGATGGAACCCATAAGGAATTGTGAAGATGCGGAATCTGGACATCACAACCCTGCGTTCATTTGTTGCTGTGGCGGATCAGGGTGGGGTGACGCGCGCTGCAGGTTTCCTGCATCTGACGCAATCTGCGGTCTCGATGCAGTTGAAACGGCTGGAGGAGCTGCTTGGCCTTCAGCTGTTGGACCGCAGTGGCAGAACGATTGCCCTGACCGCGTCCGGTGAACAATTGCTGGCTTATGCGCGCCGTATGATCGCGTTGAATGATGAGGTCATCTCGAAACTGACCGATCAGGCCTTTGAAGGTGAGGTGGTATTGGGGGTTCCTCACGACATAGTTTACCCGGCCATCCCACGGGTCCTGCAACGGTTCAACGCGGATTTCCCGCGAGTCCGAGTTCAGTTGGTGTCGTCTTATTCATTGCAATTGAAAGAGATGTACAAACGCGGCGAATGTGACGTGATCCTGACCACGGAACCGTCGTCGGTGGACGGTGCGGAAACCATTGCAGAGCTGCCCTTGCGCTGGATAGGTGCGCCGGGCGGGTCGGCCTGGCGTAAGCGTCCGCTGCCTTTGGCACTTGGACGTCGCTGCTTGTTTCGACCACAGGTGATATCGGCGCTGGATGCGGCCGGTATCCCCTGGGAGCTGTCGGTGGAAACTGAAAACGACCGCACAATCGAGGCCACGGTCAGCGCTGATCTGGCAGTGTATGCGGCACTGGAAGGTACCGAAGCCGCACATCTTGAACAGATCGAAGGCGGCGGTGCGCTACCGGACCTGCCTGCGCATATGATCAACCTGTATGGTGGAGAGCCGGGTCGAGACGCGGTTGTCGAAGCGCTGGCGCAGTTAGTGCGTCAGAACTTTCGCCTGCTTGGGGGGACACAGCTGCGCGCCGTGGTGGGCTGATTGCGGTCAGGGGGTGATCACAATTTTGCCTGTCGATTTTCGCTCTTTCAGCAACCGCATGGCCTGCGCGACCTCATCAAGAGGCAAGACGTGGCTGATGTGTGGATTGATGCGGCCCTCGGTGTGCCAGCGGAAAAGGGTGTCAAAACTTTCGCGTACGGCTTCTGGCCGGAATTTCAGATACCCGCCAATGTAAAAGCCGATCACGGTCAGGTTCTTGACCAGCAGATGATTGGCGGGGATTTGCGGAACTTCCCCGCCGGCAAACCCGATGGGCAGCAGGCGGCCTTCGGGATTGGTGGCGCGGAAGGCCGCCTTGAACACATCGCCGCCGATTGCGTCATAAACGACATCCGCGCCGCCAAGCGATCTGACCCGAGCCCTTAGATCCTCTGCGGCATCAATCAGGTGATCGGCCCCTGCGGTGCGGGCAACGGCCAGCTTTTCAGGGCCGCGGGCCTGTGCGATGACGGTGGCACCCATGAGCTTGCCGATTTCAACCGCGGTCAGCCCAACACCGCCTGCTGCGCCGGTGACCAGAAGCGTTTCGCCGGGTTGCAGCCGGGCACGGTGGTCAAGGGCCATGTGACTGGTGCCATAGGCTATCTGGATCGCTGCGGCGTCTTCGAAACGGGTCGTGTCCGGCAGCGGGATCGCGCGATCGGCGTCGAAAACGCCATATTCTGCCAGACCGCCCTGACCGGAATAGACGGCGATCCGGTCGCCCGGTTTCAGGGTGGACACACCTGGACCGATGGCATCCACGACACCGGCTACTTCCATACCCAAAGTAAACGGCGCAGGCGGTGTATCCTGATACGTGCCTTTCTGCATCAGCAGATCAGCGAAATTCAACCCGCAGGCTTTGATCGCAACCCGTACCTGACCCTCACCCGGCTCGGGTTTCGGTACATCGCACAGCTGGGCAACTGCCCCGTCAGATCTAATACAATAGGCCTTCATTTGGTTCCTCACGTGCTTGGGGCATAGGCACGTGAGCTGTGCGAGATGTCAATTCCTTATGCGCGGCGTCATGAAACGCCTGAAAATCTGTCGCATGTCCAGCCGGGCCACGCGAACAGCGGGCAGGGCATTTGACGCATACAACCACAGCCCTTGTGAGGGGGGATCGACTCAACCAGCTTGAAAAAAAATTCAAAACCGGCAATATTGGCAAGCAGTGCTGGTAACGGGGGACGGCACAGTCCGGATCTGGGGGCGGTTAAGGAAGCCCCTATTGGTATTGCGATCTCGGACGTCGCACGATCCCGTACAAATGTGTGTGTAGTAGAGGAGAATACCAATGACTCATCACGTCGATGTCCATGTGGGCAAGCGCGTTCGGCATCGCCGCTGGCTGATTGGGATGACCCAGCAACAATTGGCGCAGCAAGTTGGTATCAAGTTTCAGCAAATCCAGAAATATGAGACCGGAGCCAACCGAATCAGCGCGTCCCGCCTGTGGGACATTGCCGAGGCATTGGACGTACCGGTCAGCTTCTTCTTTGAAGGTCTGGAAGAGGCCCAGAAAAGCAGCGCGGAAAAGAAATCTGTTCCAGCCGATCTGATGGGCGATAAAGAAGCCCTGGATCTAGTTCGCTCTTACTACGCAATTCCGGAAAACCAGCGCCGCCGCCTGTTTGAACTTGCACGTGTCCTCAGCGACGTCGCCTGATCAGACCGGCTTGACTTTGTCAGGTAATGCCCGCACCAGAGTGCCATGCATCCGGCGAGTTTAAGCGACATTGAAATTGCAGAAGAAATGGCCGAAGCGGCACGCGCGGCCATTCTTCCTTTTTTCCGTCAGACCAATCTGGAAACTGCGAACAAGCTGACCGAAGGGTTTGACCCCGTCACCGTAGCGGATCGGGCCGCTGAAAAAGCCATGCGAGAGGTGCTGTCCCGATTGCGCCCTGAAGATGGCGTATTGGGTGAAGAATACGGTGCGCACAAGGGCAGCAGTGGCCGAACCTGGGTTCTGGACCCCATCGACGGCACGCGCGGGTTTATCAGTGGCACACCAACCTGGGGCGTTCTGATCGCGCTCAGCACAGCAGACGGGCCGATCATGGGGGTGATTGATCAGCCCTACATTGGCGAACGCTTTGTCGGATCGACAGCTGGTGCGCAGCTTACAGGGCCACAGGGGACCAGAAAGCTGCAAACACGGGGGACGAAATCTCTGGCGCAGGCGACGCTGTTCACCACTTTTCCTGAAGTCGGCACCCCGGATGACCGGGCCGGGTTTCAGGCCGTGTCGGAGCAGGTGCAACTGACTCGATATGGAATGGACTGCTACGCTTATGCCTTGTTGGCCGCAGGGCAAGCAGATCTGGTGATCGAAGCAGGGCTGAACTCATATGACATTCAGGCCCCTATCGCGGTTATTCAGGCGGCAGGCGGAATTGTGACCGATTGGCAAGGCGGCCCGGCGCATGAGGGCGGTCGAGCATTGGCCGCAGCCAACGCAGAAATACATGCAGAGGCACTTCAGATCCTGCGTCGGTTCTGAAACCTGTTGTCGCAGATCCCGATGGCGGGTACATAATACCCGGTCGGTTCTTGAGCCCGTTTTCCGCCGACCTTCGCACTCCTTGCAAGAGACGGGCAGATGCAGGAGCGCGACATGACAGAAATCCTACTCAAAAACGCTGATCTGATCCTGACGATGGACGAGTCCCGGCAGGAACTCCCCGCGGCGGACATTCTGATCCGCGACGGCCAGATCGCGGGGATCGGGCACGGATTGCAAACACAAGGCGAGGTTCACGATGTTTCGGGCTGTCTGGTGACACCCGGGTTAGTGAACACCCATCACCATCTTTACCAAACGTTGACCCGCGCGGTGCCGGGCGGGCAGGATGCATTGCTGTTCGGGTGGCTTCAGACACTCTATCCGATTTGGGCGAAGTTCGGACCAGACGAGATGTTCACCTCGGCCCAGATCGGTTTGGCAGAGCTGGCGCTGTCAGGCTGTACGCTCAGTTCTGATCACCTGTACCTCTATCCCAATGGTTCGCGGCTGGAGGACACGATTGCTGCCGCATCCGAGTTGGGGATGCGATTTCACCCGACACGTGGCGCGATGAGCATTGGTGAAAGCGATGGCGGCCTGCCTCCGGACAGTCTGGTGGAAGAAGAAACTGCCATTCTGGACGACATGATCCGCGTCGTGGATGCATTTCACGATCCGTCAGAAGGGTCGATGTGCCGCGTAGGTCTTTCCCCGTGTTCACCGTTTTCCGTCAGCCGGGACCTGATGCGAGATGCAGCCCTTCTGGCACGGGACAAAGGTGTGATGTTGCATACGCATCTGGCTGAAAACGATGAAGATATCGCCTATTCACAGGCTCAGTTCGGTTGTCGGCCCGGTCAATACGCCGAAGATCTGGGTTGGACTGGCCCGGATGTGTGGCACGCCCATTGTGTCAAGTTGGACGGGGCCGAGATTGATCTGTTTTCACGTACGAAAACTGGTGTCGCTCATTGCCCATGTTCGAACTGCCGTCTGGGATCAGGCATCGCGCCGGTGCGGGCGATGCGCGATGCGGGGGTAAAGGTGGGTCTCGGCGCTGATGGTTCGGCAAGTAATGACAACGGCAATCTGATGCTTGAGGCTAGGCAGGCGCTGCTGTTGCAGCGGGTGGTCAATGGGGCAGATGCGATGTCGGCCCGTGAAGCGTTGGAGATTGCGACACGTGGCGGGGCCGATGTGCTGGGGCGTCCCGATTGCGGGCGGCTTATGCCGGGAAAACGTGCGGATGTCGCTGTTTGGGATATGCGCTGTATCGAAAGCGCAGGCAGTTGGGACCCGGCAGCTCTGCTTCTTGCAGGTCCGATGCAGGTAAAGCACCTGTTTGTCGAAGGCCGCCAGATCGTGCGGGACGGGCATATCACGACGATTGACCTGCCCCGCGTGATTGAGCGTCAAAACAGTCTTGCCAAGGAGTTGCAGGCCTAAGCGGCCTGCCGCCCACCGATCCAGACCTCGGCCACAGCCCGATCATCACCCATCATGATGGTCGGGAAGATGGCCTCCCAAACATCGTTTGCGCGAGCTTCGCGCTGGGCGATGGCCGGGGTCGAGGCGAGATCAATCACGACCAGATCCGCCTCCATTCCCGGAGCAATGTTGCCGATGCAATCATCCATCCGTAGGCTGCGCGCCGACCCGACTGTACCCAGCCACAGCAATTGCGCCGGATGCAGGGGGCGCCCACGCAACTGACCGATTTCATATGCGGCAGCCATGGTGCGAAGCATTGAAAAACTTGATCCGCCACCGGTATCCGTTGCCAAACCGATCCGGTGGCCATCGTGGGTCAAGCCGTTCATGTCGAACAGACCCGACCCGATGAAGGTGTTCGAGGTGGGGCAGTGGATCAGCGACGCATCAACCTCGCGCAGACGATCGCGTTCCCGGTCTTCCAGATGGATGACATGCCCATAAAGTCCGTTCTGTCCCAGCAGCCCGAACTTTTCGTAAGTGTCCAGATAGTCCCGCGCATCGGGGAACAGGGAGCGAACCCACTCGATTTCGTCTGTCTGCTCGCTCAGGTGTGTTTGCATCAGGCAATGGGGATGTTCCGCCCAAAGCGCGCCCATGGCCTCAAGCTGTTCAGGGGTGGACGTAGGTGAAAACCGGGGCGTGATGGCATAGGACAGGCGGTCGACACGGTGCCATTTCTCAAGCAGCGCGGCAGATTGGTCATAGGCGGTCTGGGCCGTGTCACGCAGACCTTCAGGCGCATTGCGATCCATGCAGGTCTTGCCCGCGACCACGCGCTGTCCCCGTTGCTGCGCGGCAGTGAAAAAGGCATCCACGCTTTCGGGGTGGATGGTGCAAAAACTGCACATCGTCGTGGTGCCATGGGCGGCAGTCAGATCCAGATAACGGTTGGCGATTTCAGAGGCGTATTCAGGATCACCAAACTTCATCTCTTCGGGGAAGGTGTAGGTGTTCAGCCAGTCGATCAACCGCTTACCCCAACTGGCAATCATGGCCGTCTGTGGATAGTGCACATGCGGGTCAACGAAACCCGCAATGATCAGGTGATTGCCATGGTCCTTGATGACGGCATCAGGGTGACGCCGCATCAGCGCATCGGACGCGCCGACATCGGCAACGCGTCCTTTGTCAATCACGACCGCTTCGTCCAGCCGGGTCGCTTCGGTTGGCTCTCCGTCAAAGGGTGAGCCTGTGAAACTCAGAACGCGCCCTTTCAAAAGCGTCTTTTGCGCCATTTGCCCTGTTCTCCACCTGTTTGGGACCGCGCTGTAGCATAGGCAGACGAAAGAAGTGGGTAAATCGGCGCATTGTCATTGTTTTCTGGTAGCTGCTTCTTCTATTTAGGGGCCAATCGCCGAAAGAAGGGGGCAGCGCATGACGACAGGCAATAACCAAGCCGAACACGATCTGCCCCAGGACGAAGACGCGTATGCGCTGGATCGCCGGACCGTGGCGGCGATCCTTTATGCGGTTGATGTGGATGATCGCGACAAGCTGATTGAGCTGATGGAGCCGCTGCACGCGGCCGATATCGCTGACCTTTTGGAGCAGATCAATCCTTATGACCGGGCCCGGCTGATCCGGCTTTATGATAAGGAATTTGACGGCGACATCCTGTCTGAACTGGACGAAGCGGTCCGCGAGGAAATCATCGCCGTCCTGACCCCCGAGGTTCTGGCGGAAGCCGTGCGCGAGATGGAAAGCGACGACGTCGTTGACCTTCTGGAAGATCTTGAGGAACCGCAGCAGGAAGCCATTCTGGACGCGCTCGAAGATTCCGAGCGGCTAGCGGCGCAACAGGCGCTGGCTTACCCCGAGAGTTCGGCTGGTCGTTTGATGCAGCGCGAGGTCGTCATGGCACCCGAGCATTGGACCGTCGGTCAGGCCATCGACTTCATGCGTGCCAATGACGATCTGCCCGAGCAGTTCTATCATGTTGTTCTGGTCGATCCGCGCCTGAAACCAACAGCGCAGGTGACATTGGGCAAGCTGATGGCGTCCCGTCGTGAGGTGCCGTTGCGCGATCTGGCGGAAGAGGAGTTTCACATCATCCCCGTTGATCAGGACGAGGAGGACGTGGCTTACGCCTTCAACCAGTATCACCTGATCTCGGCCCCCGTGGTGGATGCCGATGGGCGCCTGGTTGGTGTGATCACCATCGATGACGCGATGGTCGTTCTGGATGAAGAGCACGAAGAAGACATCCTGCGCCTTGCCGGTGTGAGCGACGAAAGCTCTCTGTCCGACAGTGTCGCGGCGACCAGTCGGCGACGGTTGCCCTGGCTGGCGGTAAACCTGTGCACGGCAATCTGTGCTTCGTTGGTAATCTCACAATTTGCGGCGGCTATTGACCAGCTTGTCGCGCTGGCCATCCTGATGCCGATTGTTGCATCCATGGGGGGCAATGCGGGTACTCAGTCGCTAACCGTTGCAGTGCGCGCACTGGCGACGCGCGACCTGACCAATTCAAACGTGATGCGCGTAATCAGGCGGGAACTGCTGGTGGGCATGTTGAACGGGCTCTGTTTTGCCATTGTACTGGGGACCGTGGGGATGCTGTGGTTCGGTTCACCTTGGCTGGGTGTCGTGATTGGGTCAGCCTTGGTCGTGAACATGATCATCGCGGGCTTTGCAGGTACGGTAGTACCGGTAGTGCTGGATCGTCTGGGAATTGACCCGGCTCTGGCGTCAGGAACCTTTGTGACAACCACAACCGATGTCATGGGGTTCTTCATCTTTCTTGGGCTAGCCAGTGTGGTGCTATTGTGACCGATCTGACTGAAATCAAAGCAGCTGCACGCAAAGCGGCGTTTGCGCGCCGCAAGGTCGCGTTCGACACGCGTGTTCCCGGTGCAGCCGGACGTTTGTCCGAGGTTCTGGCGGGTTATCGCGGTGTGCCCTTGTCAGGCTACATGCCGATCCGGACCGAGATCGACCCGGTATCCGCCATGGCTGAAGCTTCGGCTTATGGGCCTGTTGGTGTTCCAGTGATCCAAGCCGCTGGAAAACCGCTGAAATTTTCGCGCTGGACGCCGGAAGGACCGCTGAAAGACGGCCCATTCGGTGCCAGAGTGCCCGAGGTCGATGACTATTTCGACCCCGAGATCCTGATCGTGCCGCTAGTGGCTTTTGATGCCAACGGCGGGCGTCTGGGATATGGCGGTGGATTTTATGACCGCACGCTGGAAGGATTGCGAGGCAAGCGCGCGACACTGGCAATCGGTTTCGCTTTTGACGCGCAAGAGGCGCAGGATCTGCCGCTGGAGCCGACCGATCAGCCGCTGGACATGGTTGTCACGGAAAGCCGGGTGCTGACGTTCTAAGCCTCATTGCTGAAAGTGGCTGCGTAAATAGTCCCAGGCATCCACTTCCGTGCCGTCCTTCAGGATGCAGACACCAAAGACGCTTCCGTCTTCGTTCTTCCGAAGTTGGTAAACTCCATCATTCTCGACGCAAAAGGTTGCCGCGGGATTGGGCATGGATGTCTTTGTGCCTTGCGCCATAACGCCCGAAGCGACCACAAGGCCGACTGTCAATATTGCCAATAACTTCACAACATATCCTTTTGATATAAGCGCATGGCTAAGACTTTGCCACGCCTGCAAGCAATTTCAAGTTCGGGCTCAACTTAAATTTCACGGTTCCGCCTTGTTATTGCCCAGCACAGCCCCTACGACCCGGATCATGAGGATTTTGTTTCTTGGTGATGTCATGGGGCGCGCGGGGCGCGCGGCCGTTCAGCAACATTTGCCGCGCCTGCGCGACGAATGGCGGCTGGATTTCGTTGTGGTCAATGGCGAAAACGCGTCGAACGGCATGGGGTTGAGCGGCGATCACGCCAAGCTGCTGCTGGATGCCGGTGCAGATTGCCTGACATTGGGCGACCATGCGTTCGACCAGAAAGACATGCTGCAATATATCGAGAAAGAACAGCGCATCGTGCGCCCGGTGAACTATGCCAAGGGCGCGCCGGGGCGGGGGCACCGGCTGTTCAACGCACCCGGAGGGCGCAAGGTTCTGGTGGTGCAGGTGTTGGGGCAGGTCTTTATGAAACGGCCATTCGACGACCCGTTCTCGGCCATAGAGCCCATCCTGAAATCGCACCCCAGGGGCGGGCAGGCACAAGCCATCATTGTCGATATGCATTGTGAGGCGACGTCCGAGAAGATGGCCATGGGTCACTATTGCGACAAGCGCGCCAGCCTTGTGGTGGGCACACATACCCATGTACCGACAGCGGATTCGCAGATTCTGCCGGGCGGCACAGGCTATCTGACGGATGCGGGCATGTGCGGCGACTATGACTCGGTCATTGGTATGGACAAGCAGGAACCGATGCGCCGGTTCATAACCGGGATGCCCAAGACCCGGTTTACCCCTGCCAATGGCGAGGCCACGCTGAGCGGAGTGTTCGTCGAAACGGATGATCGCGACGGTCAGGCCAAATCTGTTCGCATGGTGCGCGTTGGTGGGCGTTTGGAACAAGCCGGGCCTGATTAACGAACGTCGGGCTTGCCCTGCCACGCGCAATGCGTGAAACTGCATGTCATCAGGCGCTTGGGCCAGGGTTCGGACAGAATACCACGAATGAATTTCCTTTCACTGACAGAGACGGGCAGCGCAATTCTGGCGCTGCTGATTGTTGCGAGCATGTTCGTCATGTTCCTGCGCGAGGTTTATCCGACCGAGGTCGTGGCCATCGGCGGTGTCTCACTGATGCTGGTCACAGGGATATTGCCCTATCAAAGCGCGCTGGCGGTCTTGTCCAATCCCGCGCCCTGGACGATTGGGGCGATGTTCATCATCATGGGGGCCTTGGTGCGGACCGGGGCCTTGGACGCCTTCACGTCGACCGCGCAAAGGCAGGCGCAGGTCAACCCGCGCATTGCCATCGGATTGCTGATGGGGTTTGTCGTTCTGGCCTCGGCTTTTGTGTCTAACACGCCCGTTGTTGTGGTCATGATCCCGGTCTTTGTTCAGATCGCCCGCACCCTGAACGTTCCCGCGTCAAAGCTGCTAATTCCGCTCAGCTATGCCGCCATTCTTGGCGGGACACTGACATTGATCGGAACGTCCACCAACCTGCTGGTGGATGGTGTGGCCCGCGCGCAGGGGATGAAAGCATTCACGATATTCGAGGTCACGCCGCTGGGGATTGCACTGGTGATCTACGGCATGGTCTATCTGCGCTTCATCGCCCCCAGATTACTGCCCGAGCGGGACAGCATGGCCTCGCTGCTCAGCGACCGGTCCAGAATGAAGTTTTTCACCGAAGCGGTCATTCCGCCCGACAGCAACCTGATCGGGCGTGAAGTGACCGGCGTTCAGTTGTTCAAACGTCCCGGCGTGCGTCTGATCGATGTGGTCCGGGGCGATGAATCGCTGCGGCGCAATCTGAAGGGCGTTGAATTGCAGGTCGGTGACCGCGTGGTTCTGCGCACCGAGATGACCGAACTTCTGAGCCTACAGAGCAACAAAGAGCTGAAGCGTGTGGATCAGGTTTCTGCTGTCGAGACCAAGACGGTCGAGGTGCTGATCACACCCGGATGCCGTTTGGTGGGTCGGACCCTTGGAATGATGCGACTTCGGCGTCGGTATGGTGTCTATGTGCTGGCCGTTCACCGTCGCAATCAGAATATCGGTCGCCAGTTGGATGATCTGGTGGTTCGGGTAGGGGATACATTACTGCTGGAGGGCGCCCCGGCAGATATCCAGCGCCTTGCCGCGGACATGGACATGGTGGATGTCAGCCAGCCCTCTGCACGCGCCTTCCGTCGCAGTCATGCACCGATTGCAATTGGCGCGCTGGTCGGGATCGTCGTCTTGGCGGCATTGGGTGTCGCGCCGATCCTGCTGTTGTCGATTGTGGCCGTAGCCGTGGTTCTTCTGACCCGTTGCATCGATGCGGACGAGGCGTTTTCGTTTGTCGAAGGTCGCCTGTTGGCGCTGATCTTTGCGATGCTCGCCATCGGTGCGTCACTGGACAGCTCTGGCGCGGTTTCACTGATTGTCGAGGCCGTGGCGCCGGGACTAAGCGCTTTGCCGCCGTTCCTGATCATCTGGGCGATCTATCTGCTGACTTCGGTGCTGACCGAACTGGTTTCCAACAATGCGGTCGCAGTTGTGGTCACGCCTATAGCCATCGGGCTGGCCCAGGCCGTCGGAATGGACCCGCGCCCGTTGGTGGTTGCGGTTATGGTCGCGGCTTCGGCGTCCTTTGCAACACCGATCGGGTACCAGACCAACATGATGGTCTACGGCCCTGGCGGCTACAGGTTCACCGATTTCATGAAGGTGGGTGTTCCGCTTAACCTGACGGTCGGATTGTTGGCATCCCTTCTTATTCCATTGATCTGGCCTTTGTGATTTCGGCGCAGAATCGCCACTTTGGCGAAGCACATCTTGCAAAGACCCAAGGGCACACGATCTTTTGCGAAGAGGGTTTGCAAAAGGATTTGACCGATGCAGCATTTGGGTCGCGCAATATGGGCGGGTGCAGCAACTTGGGCAGCTTTAAGCAGTGTCGCTATTGCCGGTATTGTTGAAGGGACCGCAACGTACCGAGAGCGCATTGCACTGCCACCGGACGCAACCCTTTATGTTGAGCTTCAGGATATCTCGCTGGCCGATGCCCCCGCTGTCACTCTTGCCGCGCAACGGTATGCGCTGAGCGGGGTGCCCGCGCAGTTCAAATTGACCTATGACGACGCGCTGATCATGGATGCTCATCGCTATGGCGTGCGGGCTTCAGTGATGCAGGGGCAAAACTTGCTGTTCACCACAGATACTGTGTACCCGGTTCTGACGAATGGGGCAGAAAATGCCGCTGATCTTCTGTTGGTTCAGGTCCAGGGGCAGGGGGCGGCAACGCTGGACAACACCCAATGGGCCGCCTCGGGCCTGAATGGTGCGCCTGTCGAATCCGAGAAACGCCCCGAGCTTGTATTTGGTCAGGATGGGGTTTTTTCAGGAAGCAGCGGCTGCAACCGGTTCAGCGGTCAGGCCGAGATTTCCGGTAATCGCATTGCGTTTCCAGACAACATGGCTGCAACACTCATGGCGTGCCCGCCCCCGCTGGACGCGGTTGAGCGGCAATTCCTGCAAGCCTTGCAGAACGTCACGACATTCGCGATGCAGGGCAACGCTCTGGCTCTGCTAGATGCGCAGGGCCAACCGGTGATCAAACTGGTGCGCAAGTAACAGGGAAAGTGCGTCAGGCGACGGCCCTTGAACGCCCGGCATTGCGACCGGAAAAGATGCAGCCGCCCAGGAATGTGCCCTCCAGCGCGTTGTAGCCGTGATAGCCGCCACCGCCGAATCCGGCGACTTCACCAGCAGCGAACAGGCCCGGCACGACATTGCCATCTGATCCAATCATCTGACTGTCCAGATTGGTCTGCAACCCACCCAGAGATTTGCGTGTCAGGATATGCAGCTTGACGGCAATAAGCGGGCCGTTGGCCGGATCCAGAAACTTATGCGGTTTGGCTGTGCGGATCAGTTTATCTCCGCGATAATTGCGCGCGGCAAGGATCGCCATCATCTGCGCGTCTTTCGAAAAGGGGTTGTCGACCTGCAAATCCCGGGCTTCGATCTGGGCACGCAGATGAGCCTCGTCTATCGGAGTGTCGCCCAGATGGTTCATGCCGTTGACCAGTTCAGTCAGCGTGTTGGCAACAACAAAATCCTCACCCTTTTCCTTGAACGCCTCGACCGGGGCGGTTGCGCTGGAACCTGACAGAATGCGTTGGCGGATTACCTCTTTCCAGCTGCCCGAAGTGAAGTCGGGGTTTTGTTCCGACCCAGACAGCGCAAATTCCTTTTTGATCACCTTCTGGGTCAGAACGAACCAGCTGTATTCATACCCGGTTTTCAGGATCTCACGCAGTGTCCCCAATGTGTCGAACCCCGGCAGGCACGGCGGAGCAAGGCGGTTACCTCTGGCGTCAAACCACATTGAACTTGGGCCGGGCAGGATACGAATGCCGTGGGCGGGCCAGATCGGGTCCCAGTTGCGCACGCCTTCGGTGTAGTGCCACATCCGATCACCGTTGATGACATGGCCGCCCGCTTTTTCGCTGATTGCGATCATGCGGCCATCGACGTGAAAGGGCACCCCTGCAACCATATCTTTTGGTGGCTCACCCAAACGGTCCCGGGGCCAATTTTGACGCACCATATCAAAATTGCCACCAATACCGCCGGACGTGACGATGATCGACGGGGCATAAACTTCGAACTCGCCAACCTCATCACGGTTGGTTTTGCCGCCGCGCCGGGAGGTGTCATCGGCCAGAATTTCTCCGGAAACGCCTTTGGCGGTTCCGTTCTGCATGATGATATGGCTGACCTGGTGGCGGAACTTCATCTGGATCAATCCGGCGCTGACATGGTCGCGGACACGTCGGATGAAGTGTTCAAGAACGCCGGGGCCGGTGCCCCATGTGATGTGAAAGCGCGGGACCGAGTTGCCGTGCCCCGTCGCATAAGACCCGCCACGTTCGGCCCAGCCAACGACCGGAAACCAGCGCAGGCCCATTTCGTGCAGCCATGGACGCATCTCGCCAGCCGCAAACTCGATATAGGCTTCGGCCCATTTGCGGGGCCATGCGTCTTCGTCACGGTCAAACTGTGCGCTGCCCATCCAGTCGCGCAACGCCAGATCGTGGCTGTCGCGTATACCCATGCGGCGCTGTTCGGGGGTGTCGACCATGAACAGTCCGCCAAGGCTCCAGAACGCCTGACCACCCAGAAAGCTTTCGGGTTCCTGATCGACAATGATCACCTTCTTGCCCCGGTCGCCCAGTTCCGCCGCAGCGGCCAGCCCGGCCAACCCGGAACCGACGATAATCGCATCTGCAGTATTGTTTGTCATGAACACTCCTTTCAGCGGCGGCGGAACAATGCGGTGAACGGCAGATCCACGGCAGGCAATATGATGCCAAAGATGGCCGAAAGCAGTGCCAGCAAAACAAGGCGGCCGGCAATGGCAACCTGATGATCCGCAATCATCCCCTCGCAAAGTTGAGTCAGATCAGCCTAAGCGAGGCGGAATGGCGCAGGCAACCGCGCCGTTGGGTCACTCGTATCGCTGGACGAAACGGCGCAGGATTTCGCCGGGCTGCGTAACCTCTGCCGAATGGCAGTGGTCGATCAGTTTCTGCGCGTCTTCGGGCGGGAAGTAACCGTGGTTCCTGTAGATGTTGATGCGCTGTTCAAAGTCTTTGGCATCGGCTTCCGGATGGAACTGAGTGGCATAGACGTTCCGGCCCCAGCGGATCATCTGAAACGGGCAGGGGTCGGACGCAACAAGGTGAACGCAGCCCTCGGGCAGGGTTTGAACCGCTTCTTTGTGGCCAACAAACGCATCAAAGGTGGCGTCCAATTCTGCGGTCAATGGGTCTTGTTGTCCTTCGGGGGTCAGGCGGCACCTGGACGGTCCCACAGGCTCGCCATACCGGGCTTTGCTGACGTTGCCATCCAAATGTACCGCCAGAATACCAAGGCCATAGCAGCACCCCATGAAGGGATGATCCTGCGCGGTAATCTGCGGCATCAAACCCAGGATTGCGGCTTCGATCCGCGCATCCGTCGCGGATTTGGTTGCGGGGTCATCACTGACGCATCCCGGCCCACCGCCTACAATTACCCCCGCATAGTCCGCGACTTTCAGCCCTTCTGGCAGGTCTTCGCGATCCAGACGGATGCGATGCGTGCGTTCGGGCGACAACCCGCTGCGGTTCAGGATCGAAGCAAATTCTGCGTCGGAGGCATCCGTTTCCGGGCGCAGTTGCAGGATCAAAAAGCGTTTCATGATCAGCCTTTACCCGTCACAGCGGCCAAAAGACAAGGATGGCGGGGACGGAAACCGCGATGATCAGAGCCTCCAGCGGCAGGCCCATGCGCCAGTAGTCGCCAAAATGATAGCCGCCGGGGCCCAGAACCAGCGTGTTGTTCTTGTGACCGATAGGCGTCAGGAACGCAGCCGAGGCCGCAACGGCCACGGTCATCAGGAACGGGTCGGGCGACACCCCGAGCGTTTGGGCCATCTGGATGCCCACCGGGGCCGCGACGATGGCGGTGGCGGTGTTGTTCAGGACATCCGACAAGGTCATCGTCACAACCATCAGTACGGTCAGGATCGCCCATGCAGGCAGGCCGTTGGTCAGCTGGATCAGCGCATTGGCAATCAGCTCGGTGCCGCCGGATGTTTCCAAAGCGCTGCCCAGAGGGATCATCGAACCCAGCAGTACAACAACGGGCCATTCGATATGGTTATAGATCTCCGTGATTGGCATGACCTTGGTCAGCACATAGGCAATGACGACAAGACCCAATGCGACTGGAAGGTAAATCAATCCGACACTGGCCGCGAAAACGGCAGCGGCAAACAGACCGATGGCCAACCAGGCCTTGTCGTTTGCCGTCACGTTCAAACCGCGCTCGGCCAGAGGCAGACAACCCAGCCATTCTGTCACGTCGGCGCTGCGATCACGGGGGCAAAGCAGCAGCAGGATGTCTCCCGGTTGAACCTCGGTCTTGCGAACCTGTTCGGTGATCTGACGACCCTGACGCGAGATGCCCATCAGGACGGTACTTTGGCGCCAGGCCAGTCCAATACCCTGCGCAGTACGGCCGGTTATGCGCGCGCTTTCGGGAACGACCACTTCGATTACTTCCAGACCTTCGCCCTCGGCAGTCAGCAGCTCTTGCCGTCGTGTGTCCGAGAAATCCAGTTTCAGCGCTGAACGGAACTCGTCCAGCGCCTCCGGGCGCGCTTCCAGTACCAGCGCGTCGCCATCGTTCAGTGTGGCATCGGTTGACCGGCCATATCGCCGTTTCCCATCCCGGATCAGGCCGATGATAGCCACGTCGGATTTTTCGGCCGTTTCATAAAGTTCGCTGACCCGTTTACCGATATGTGCAGAGCCCGGCGGGATCGTCAGTTCGGCAATGTATTCGGCCAGCACCTCGGATGTTTCTTGTTGTACGCCGCGATTGGGGATCAATCGCCATCCGATCAGCGCGACAAATGCCAGACCGGCAATCGCTGCAATTCCACCAACAGGGGCGAAATCGAACATGTGAAACGGCTCACCCAGTGTTTCCTGCCGGATCGAGGCGATGATGATATTCGGCGGGGTGCCGATCAGGGTGACCATGCCCCCCAGAATGGTGGCAAAGCTCAGGGGCATCAGGGACAGACCCGGGGGCCGACCCGCTTTGCGCGCGGTCTGAATATCCACGGGCATCAGCAGGGCAAGCGCCGCGACATTGTTCATGAAGGCCGACAGAATCGCACTGATCCCGCCCATCAGGGCGATATGCGCGCCCAGCCCCCGTGACGCATCAACCAGAGTGCGGGTGATCAGAAAGACCGCTCCCGACCTGACCAAACCGGCAGAGACCACAAGCACCAGCGCGACGATAATGGTCGCCGGGTGGCCAAAGCCCGCAAAGGCGCCACCCACCGGCACAACACCCAGAACGACGCCGATCATAAGCGCGGCAAAAGCCACAAGATCGTATCGAAACCGACCCCAAAGCAGCATTCCGAAGACAGTGATGAAAAGGGCAAAAAGTATGATCTGATCTGTCGTCATGCCGTCACCATACAAGGCGGTGAGGTCGTCGCAAGCCGCTCTCTTGATCCTGCCCCCCGCAAACGTCTATATGAGCGCCGAACACGCAAACATGATGACGAGGACGCACTATGGCAGGCCACTCCAAATGGGCCAACATCCAGCACCGCAAGGGGCGTCAGGACGCCGCGCGGTCCAAACTGTTTTCCAAACTGTCGAAAGAGATCACCGTGGCCGCCAAGATGGGCGACCCCGATCCCGACAAGAACCCGCGCCTGCGTCTGGCGGTGAAAGAAGCCAAGTCGAACTCGGTCCCCAAGGACGTGATCGACCGCGCGATCAAGAAATCCCAAGCGGGTGAAGGCGACGATTACGAAGAAATCCGCTATGAGGGCTATGGGCCCAATGGTGTTGCGGTAATTGTCGAAACCATGACCGACAACCGCAACCGGACCGCATCGACCGTTCGTTCCACGTTCTCGAAGAACGGTGGCAATCTGGGCGAGACCGGCTCGGTTGGGTTCATGTTTGACCGCAAGGGTGAGGTCATTTACCCGGCAGATGCTGGTGATGCCGACACGATTTTTGAGGCCGCCATCGAGGCCGGAGCCGAAGACGTCGAAAGCTCGGAAGACGGTCACATCATCTGGTGCGCGGATACTGATCTGAACGATGTCTCCTCTGCATTGGAAACCGCGCTTGGAGAATCGGAATCCACCAAGTTGGTCTGGAAACCGACCACAACGACGGAACTGGGCCTTGAGGACATGCAAAAGTTGATGAAGCTGGTCGATGCGCTGGAAGACGATGACGATGTGCAGCGTGTCACGACCAACTTCGAAGCCACCGATGAGGTCATGGCGCAGCTTTAAGCTGACCCATACCAGCTCATTGAAACCCGGTCGCAACGGCCGGGTTTTTTGGTTTTTGATGGTTTTATTGAATTATTGGCTGAAACAGTCGATGCGCTTAGGCTGAAAGTGCGGGAAATACAGAAAACACGAAGACACAGTACGAATGACATCCGAAACTTCCGATCAGACCAAGCGCAACGTGCCCGTCCTGGCCGGGCAAAGTATCCTGTCTCAGGTCGCGTGGACGCTCGGCAGCCCGTCGGTTGTTTTGCCGTTTTTAGCCGTTTCCTTCGAGTTGCCGATGTTTGTGGCGGGGGCGCTGGTGTCGGTGCGGATGGTCGGTTGTTTAATTGCGGACTTCTTTTTAGCGCAACCCGTTGCGGCAAGAAGCAAGAAGAAACGTGCAATTGCGCTGACCGAAGCGGTCATTGGCGCCTGTCTGGTTCTGGCAATCGCTGCGGCCGCAACCGGGGCTGTCCCATTGATCGCGGCGGTTTTCCTGTCTGTATTTCTGGTGATCGGGCTTGTCAGCGAAGTGCAGACCCTGATGCTTACGGATCTGCTCGGGGACCACGTTCAGGCGCGTTCGCGCATGGTCATGCAATACCTGCAACTTGGTGCCGGGGGGCTATGTGCCATTGGCCTTGCGTTGCTGGTGCATCAGTTCACCAAGGATAATCCACCCTTTTCGCGCCATTCAGTCATGATTGGCGTTTCGGTTTTATTCTTCCTGCTGTCGGGTCTGTTCATGCTGGCGATGACGGAAACCGTGCGTGAGGGTGCACCGACGACGCCGCAGAAGTCCGAAAGGGGCATTTCGATTAAGGCGAATATCAAGGGTATTCTGGACATGTTCGAATACCAATGGTTCCGGCGGTATATGATCATGCGTCTGCCCTTGGTTGCTGTGTCGCTGTCTGTTCCGTTCTTCGCTCTCATCGCAGCCGAAGCGCATCACAGCTCGACACAGGGATTGACCGCGATGATCGTTTCTTCCGCTTCGGGATATCTTGTATCGGGTCCTCTGTGGCAAACCATCAACATGAAATCCCATCGTGCGGTCATGGTGGTCGGGACATTGATGGTCGCCGCAACAGGCAGTGTCCTTTTGGTGTTCCACTATTTGGGCATTGACCATCAGGTTCATTTGCATGCAATTGCGCTGTTCATTGTCACCGTTGCGGTGACCGGGATCAGCAGTGCGCGCAAGCTCTATTTTCTGGATGTGGCACCCAAAGAGCAGCGGGTGCGGGGATCGGCGGCGGTCAAGGCGTTCGCGCGTTTAACCGCGGTGTTGTTGTCTGCGGGCCTTGCCGCTGTCGCCCATATGCACGAGGTCGCGATGGCCGTCGCATTCATCGTCGTCGCCAGTCTGGTGTCCTGTATAAACTGCTACCGCATGATGCAACCAGAACGGAAAAAGGCGGAACAGCCCTCGAATTGAGTTTTTGGCGAGCGTCGCGAAAGCCTCAGAAGAAGGATGAAATCTCTTCCAGGGGTTTCTTGAGTTTTGCCACAGCAGGCACAGTCGCTCCTTCTGACGGGTGTCCCACCGCGATAATCATGGTTGGTTTTTCCGACGCGGGCCGGTCCAGCGCGTCGTTCAGAAACCGCATCGGGTTTGGGGTGTGGGTCAGGGTGCTGAGGCCCGCGTGATGCAGCGCGGCAATCAGAAAGCCGGTGGCAATGTTCACACTTTCCGGGACGTAGTAGTTCTTGTACCGCGTTCCATCCTCGAATTGCCCCCAGCGCTGGGCAAAAACCACGATCAGCCAGGGGGCGATTGTCAGATGTTCTTTGACCGCGTTGGTGCCGATGGGCTCCAGCGCCTTGATCCATTCATCCCCGGCGCCACCTGCGTAGAACCGGCGTTCTTCTTCTTCGGCTTCTTCCCGGATGCGGTGTTTCAGGGCAGGGTCCGAGATGGCTGCAAAATGCCAGGGTTGGTGATTGGCGCCTGACGGGGCGGTACCCGCAGTGCGCAGACTGGTTTCGATTACCTCACGGGCAACGGGGCGGGGGCTGAAATCCCGGATAGTATGACGCTGACGCATCTTTTCATAAAATGCCTGCGCCGCGCCCAGCATGTCTGCATCGCTGATGTCGCACCGGTCCGGCAGGGGAATCGGGTCATAGCCAAGAGCGTCACGTGAGAACATCGGTCCCTCCGAAAATGTCGTGTCTGTTTAGCTGCTTTGAGGCAGAAGCAAAATTCGTTCTGAGGCACGTTTGACAGCCTGGGTCAGAGGTTTGAGCGCGGGCGCAAGAACACGCCCAACCTGCCAGCTCAGCGCGACATCCAACGGCGCATCGGGCACGATGGGGCGCAACAGCCCATGTTTCAAAGCCTCCTGCACCAGAGCTGCGGGGTTCATGCCCCACCCAAGCCCGGCAATCGCCGCGTCCACAAATCCGTGTGAAGAAGGCAGGAAATGAGACGGGGGTGAAAGGCGTTTGCCAGTGTGCTGAACAATCCATGCCCTTTGCAGCCCGTCCTTTTGGTTGAAAACCAGGCAGGGTGCCTTGCCAAGTTCTGCCTCGGTCACTTTGTCCCGAAACCAGGTGTTGATGAATTCCGGGCTGGCTGTTGGCAGATAGCGCAACACGCCCAATGGGATCGCGTCGCACCCGGTCACTGTCTGGCCACCAACGGTGACGGCGGCGCTTACCTCGCCCCGTCGCAGCCAGTCTGCGGAGTGATCCTGATCGTCGATCACCAGATCGAACAGCATGTCAGGCACCTGCGCCATCGCATCAACAAACCAGGTGGCCAGACTGTCTGCAGGTACGGCGATACGGACGCGGGCGGACCTTGGTTCCTGCTCCAGCGTTAGTTCTCGAACCAGCTGTGCCTCAAGCAGTCCGACATCTTCCGCGTAACGGGCAATGCGCAGCCCGGCGGGCGTCCCGGTACAAGGGCTGCCCCGATGTATCAGGGTGGCTCCAATCCGATCCTCAAGCGCCCTGATCCGCTGGGATATCGCCGAGGGCGTCACCGCCAGCTCTGCCGCAGCCGCATCAAAGCTGCCATGACGCAGAATGGCAGACAAAGCGGACAGGTGAAGAGGATCTAGCAACATTAGTCAGGCTTAACTCGGGGTAACATCTTTAATTTGATAGATCGCACCAACGGCCTTAGTCAACGTCTTGCAATAGCAGGAGGTCCCATGCCCACGTCCATGATCGCCGGTTTCGCGCTGGGTTTCAGTCTGATCCTCGCCATCGGGGCACAGAACGCCTTTATTTTGCGACAGGGGTTGCGGCGTGAACATGTGTTTCTTCTGTGCCTGACCTGCTCAATGTCTGACGCGGTTTTGATTGTTGCAGGCGTCACAGGGTTCGGGACTCTGGCCCATTCAGCCCCCTGGTTTGAACCTGTACTGCGATTTGGCGGGGCCGCTTTTCTGACGTGGTATGGGCTGCGCAGCTTCGGGTCTGCCCTGCGGGGTGGCGCGGTGTTGGAAACGGGCAACGGCCAGCGAACCAGCCTTAGAACCGCGATGCTTACCGTTCTCGCCTTCACCTGGCTGAACCCGCATGTCTATCTGGATACAGTGGTTCTGATCGGTTCCATCTCGGCACAGTATGATGACCGGGTCGGATTTGCCATTGGGGCGGTCATTTCCAGCTTTGTCTTCTTCTTTTCACTTGGATACGGCGCAGGTGTTCTGTCTCCGGTGTTTGCGCGCCCGCGCGCCTGGCAGGTGCTGGATGCAGTGATCGGTGTCGTAATGCTGGGTATCGCACTGAAACTTGTTGTCATGTGAAGGGTTGTTCCCGGCAGGGTTTCGGTGTTCAACCTAAGCCATGACAACTCTCGCCGTATCGTCGCGCCCGCTTGCCGGTATGTTCTGGATGTTTGCCGCCGGGCTGTCCTTTGTTGTGATGACCGCATTGGTCAAATCTCTGGGCACGACGATGAATCCGATCCAGGCCGCATTCCTGCGTTATGCGCTGGGATTGGTGTTTCTGTTACCGGCCTTGCGGTCGATCATGGCGACCCGGCTGACACCCCGCCTGCTGACGCTGTTCGGTTTGCGCGGTGTAGTACACGCGATTGCTGTCATGCTTTGGTTCTTCGCCATGACACAAATTCCCTTGGCCGAAGTCACTGCGATGAACTACATGACGCCGGTTTATGTCACCTTGGGTGCAGCCCTGTTTCTGGGCGAGAAGCTGGCTTTTCGCAGGGTCGCCGCGATTCTGGTCGCTTTGGTGGGCGTGCTGGTCATCCTGCGCCCCGGGTTTCGCGAGGTCTCACAAGGTCACCTTGCCATGCTCGGAACGGCCCTGATGCTAAGCGGGTCCTATTTGCTGGCCAAGCTTCTTGTCCGCGACGTTCCACCTTCGGTTGTTGTGGCGCATCTGTCCATCTGGGTAACCATAGCCTTGATCCCCTTTGCGGTTGCCGTCTGGACCCGGCCCAGTATGCAAGAACTCGGGGTTCTGTTTCTGGTGGCCAGCTTTGCGACCGCAGGTCATTACTTCATGACATTGGCGTTGCAGGCCGCGCCTGTGGCCGTCACACAACCCGTCACTTTCCTGCAGTTGATCTGGGCCACGCTTGTGGGTGCAGCAATCTTCCACGAAAGCGTCGACCTTTGGGTTGTGGCTGGCGGAACCCTGATACTGGGCGCTGTAAGCTTCATCTCATGGCGCGAGTTCATGTTGAACCGGCGGGACTTGACGCCTCCCAGTATTGCGCCGAAGCTGTAACAAGACATCTCAGTGTTTACATTGATTGACGAGTCAATAAAAACATCCTAGCTTGGTCGCATGACACCTGTATGGGGAAAGCGATGCCAAAAGTTGGAATGGAGCCGATCCGCAAGGACGCGATTGTTCGAGCGACGATTGCTGAACTGGGTGTCAAGAAATCCCTGGATGTAACCGTAAGCCAGATTGCCAAACGCGCGGGCATGTCCAGCGCATTGGCACACCATTATTTTGGCGGAAAGGATCAGATATTTCTGGCCGCAATGCGTCAGATCCTCGCCGACTTCAGCGACGAAGCCAGGGCCCAGTTGAAAGCGGCCAAACCGGGCAATCGGGCAGAGGCGATTATCCACGCCTGTTTTGCCCCTTCGTGTTTCACACCTGACGTGACTGCCGCCTGGATGACGTTTTATGTGTTGGCGCAGACCAACAGTGACGCGCTGCGATTGTGGCAGATCTATCAGGCGCGCATCAGATCGAATCTGGTTCATGCCCTGCGTCCAAGGATGCTGGATCCGGTTGAGGCTGCCGAGAATATGATTGCCCTGATTGACGGGCTCTATATTCGCGCAGCACTCAGCGCCCCGGAAGAACCGCAACTGGCCGTGAACCACGCTATGCGCGTGCTCGATACTCTGCTCGAGGCTGAAAAATGTCAAAACCAAACATTCTGATCCTGATGGTGGATCAGCTGAACGGAACCCTCTTTCCCGACGGTCCCGCTGACTGGCTTCATGCTCCGAACCTGAAGAAACTGGCCGAACGGTCGACCCGCTTTGCCAACGCTTATACTGCGTCGCCGCTTTGCGCGCCGGGGCGGGCCAGCTTCATGTCCGGTCAATTACCCTCACGCACCGGCGTCTACGACAACGCGGCTGAGTTCCGCAGCGATATCCCAACTTACGCACACCATTTGCGCAGGGCCGGCTATTACACCTGTCTGTCAGGCAAAATGCACTTTGTCGGCCCGGACCAGATGCACGGGTTTGAGGATCGCCTGACAACTGATATCTACCCGGCCGATTTTGGCTGGACACCGGATTACCGCAAACCGGGCGAGCGGATCGACTGGTGGTATCACAACATGGGATCGGTGACCGGCGCGGGTGTTGCCGAGATTTCCAACCAGATGGAGTATGATGACGAGGTCGCCTATAACGCCAAGGCCAAACTGTATGACCTTGCGCGCGGCAAGGATGACCGCCCGTGGTGCGTGACGGTCAGCTTCACCCATCCGCATGATCCCTATGTCGCCCGTCGCAAATACTGGGACCTTTACGAGGATTGCGCGCATCTGCTGCCCGAAATCGCTGATATCGGCTATGACAACCAGGATCCTCACGCCAAGCGGATCTTCGATGCCAACGACTGGCGTAGCTTCGACATCACCCAAGAAGATATCCGAAAGTCGCGCCGCGCCTATTTCGCCAATATTTCCTATCTGGACGACAAGATCGGTGAAATCCTCGAAGTGCTCGAAACGACACGGCAAGAGGCGATCATCCTGTTCGTCTCGGATCACGGTGACATGCTGGGCGAACGTGGCCTTTGGTTCAAAATGAACTTCTACGAAGGCTCGGCGCGCGTTCCTTTGATGATTTCATCCCCGGACTTGCCTGCCGGGCGGATCGATACGCCAGTTTCCACCATCGATGTCACACCCACACTCGGGGCTCTGGCAGGTGTTGACATGGCCGAGATCGCCCCATGGACGGACGGTGAAAACCTGGTGCCGCTGGCGCAAGGCGGGGAACGAACCGCACCTGTGGCCATGGAATATGCGGCCGAAGCATCTTACGCGCCGCTGGTGTCGCTGCGCTATGGCAAGTGGAAATACAATCGATGCGCGCTGGACCCGGATCAATTGTTTGATCTCGAGGCAGACCCGCATGAACTGACCAATCTGGCAGACAGCCCCGAACATGCGGGCACGCTGCAAACACTGCGCGCAAAGTCCGAGGCCCGCTGGGATTTGGAGCGCTTCGACGCGGATGTCCGCGCCAGTCAGGCGCGGCGTTGGGTTGTGTACGAAGCGCTGCGGCAGGGCGGATACTACCCGTGGGATTATCAGCCGCTGCAAAAAGCGTCGGAACGCTACATGCGCAATCACATGGATCTGAACATCGTCGAGGAAAACGCCCGGTTCCCACGCGGCGAGTAACCTCTTCATCTTTTTGAAAATACTCCCGCCGGAGGCGTCATACCCGGCGGGTGAGGAGTTGTGAATATGGAAGCAGATTTTGTCATCGTTGGCGCAGGGTCCGCAGGCTGCGCAATGGCATATCGTCTGAGCGAAGGTGGGGCCTCGGTCCTTGTGATCGAGCACGGTGGTACCGACATGGGGCCGTTTATCCAGATGCCTGCCGCGCTCAGCTATCCGATGAACATGTCGCGCTATGACTGGGGGTATCAGTCCGAGCCCGAACCGCATCTGAACAACCGCCGTCTGGCCTGCCCGCGCGGCAAGGTAATCGGCGGGTCGTCGTCGATCAACGGCATGGTCTATGTGCGCGGTCACGCACGCGATTTCGACACCTGGGCCGAGATGGGGGCTGACGGTTGGTCTTATGCGGATGTGCTGCCCTATTACAAACGCATGGAGACATGGCATGACGGAGGCCATGGGGGCGATCCGGCCTGGCGCGGAACCAACGGGCCGTTGCACGTATCGCGCGGTCCACGAGCAAACCCACTGTTTCAGGCCTTTGTCGATGCAGGCCAGCAAGCGGGATACGAGGTCACCGGCGACTATAACGGAGAAAAGCAGGAAGGCTTTGGCCCGATGGAGCAGACCGTCTGGAAAGGGCGGCGCTGGTCGGCGGCGAATGCCTATCTGAAGCCAGCGCTCAAACGCGACAATTGCGATATCGTGCGGGGTCTTGCGTCTCGGGTTGTTATGGAAAACGGTCGCGCCACTGGTGTGGAACTGATCCGTGGCGATAAGAAAGAAATCATCAAGGCCCGGCGGGAGGTCGTTCTGGCCGCGTCCTCGATCAACTCGCCCAAGCTGCTTATGCTGTCCGGAATCGGACCGGGCGCGCATCTGGCCGAGCATGGGATCGACGTCGTTGCGGATCGTCCGGGGGTGGGTGCAAACCTTCAGGACCATCTGGAGCTGTATATTCAACAAGCTTCGCTACAGCCGATCACGCTCTACAAGCACTGGAACCTGTTCAGCAAAGGCCTGATCGGGGCGCAATGGTTGTTTACCAAGACAGGTTTGGGCGCATCGAACCAGTTTGAAAGCGCGGCGTTCATCAGGTCGAAACCGGGCGTGGAGTATCCCGACATTCAGTACCACTTTCTGCCGATCGCAGTTCGCTATGACGGGCAGGCGGCGGCAGAGGGGCACGGGTTCCAGGCGCATGTCGGCCCGATGCGGTCCCCGTCGCGCGGGGCGGTCACATTGCGGTCTGCCCAAGCCGCAGACGCGCCGGTGATCAAGTTCAACTACATGAGTCACGAAGAAGATTGGGAAGATTTCCGCACTTGTATCCGGCTGACCCGCGAAATCTTTGGGCAAAACGCTTTCAAACCCTATGCGGGCAAGGAAATTCAGCCGGGTGCCGCTGTGCAAACGGATGAAGAGCTGAACGCCTTTATCGCGGAACATGCCGAAAGCGCCTATCACCCCTGCGGCACCTGCCGGATGGGGCGTGCGGATGACAAAGGTGCGGTGGTCGATCCCGAGGGTCGCGTCATCGGCGTGGACGGGCTGCGCGTCGCGGACAGTTCGATTTTCCCGCAGATCACCAACGGCAATCTCAACGCGCCCTCGATCATGGTTGGCGAGAAAGTATCGGATTCTTTGCTGGGCAAAGACCCGTTGCCCAAGGCCAATGACCGCCCGTGGATTCACCCCGGCTGGGCAACCGCTCAGCGTTAATCCTTCTGAACTGCCCCCGGTTGAATGCGTAAATTTTCGGCGGTTGCCGGGGGTATGCTGGCAAAAAGTTCAGTGTTCCTGTCCAGATAAGCCTGAGCCACGTTTCAGAACAACTTGCCCCCTGCACGGCAGGATGGCGCGTGGCGTTGTTTTGAAATTCGCGGGATTATTACGGCTAGTTGATCCGGGTCAAAGCGAAAGCCCGGTCACGCTTCTATCACTGATTTGCAACGACATATGAAGGAGCGAACAGAGATGTCTCACACCCCGCATGAACTGGCCGAAGAGTTTCCGGACAAAGTTGAACTGATGAGCCAGCTCAAGCAGTCGGATGCGCATTTTGCCCGGCTGGCCGATGAGTATCATGAGGTCAACCGCGAAGTACACCGCGCCGAAACCAATGTCGAACCCATAGAGGAACTGGCCGAGGTTGATCTGCGCAAAAAACGCGCCGCGCTAAAGGATGAGATCTGGGCGATCCTATCCAAGGCTTAAACCACTGGCGGGGGCTCTGCCCCCGTCGTCGCCAGAGACGCGACTGCGGTGGGATAATAAATCAGACTAAGATCAGGTCACTTCATAGGGCAGGGTGCCGCGAATATGGGTGTCGATGCTCAGACGACGTTCCAGCGGCGGAACCGAACGCTGGTGACATGTTTGCCGCTCGCAGATGCGGCAGGAAATTCCGATGGGCTCGTAGGCGCTGGCATTGTTGATGTCGAGGTTGTCGGCATAAACAAGCGCCGGGGCATGACGGACCTCGCATCCCAGCGCAATGGCATACCTTCTGACGGGTGCACCGAACGAGCCCCCCGATTTTGAGACATCCCGCGCCAGCGAGATATAGCGAACACCATCAGGCGTTTCCGCCAGCTGCCGCAGGAAATGACCGGGTGTTTCAAAGGCCCGATGCACGTTCCAAAGCGGGCAAGCCCCACCAAAGCGCGCAAATTGCAGGCGTGTGGCCGAGTGCCGCTTGGTGATCGTCCCCGCCTGATCAACCCGAACGAAGAAGAACGGGATGCCCTTGGCGCCGGGACGCTGTAGTGTCGACAGCCGATGTGCAACCTGCTCGACCGACGCCCCGAACCGGTTGCTGAGCAGCTCCAGATCGTGACGCTCTTCCTGAGCGGCGGTCAAAAACGCGGTATAAGGCATCAGAGAGGCACCAGCGAAATAGTTGGCAAGACCGATCTTGGCGATGGCGCGGGCTTCGTCGCTTTGGAATTTGGCGAAATCCAGCGTCGCCTCCAGCAACTGGTCCTGACTGATCAGCGCGACCTGCAACAGAAGCTGGAACACCTGCGTCTGCGGCGCTGCACGGGAGGACAGGCGCAAAATTTTGCTGTCGACATCATAAGCGCGCAAGGGGCCCATATCTGAAAAAACCACCTGAATTCCGCGTTCTGAAAGGCTGCTCAGGGCGGCTTGCCGGATACCGCCGGGGCCGTCGGCGCGGTTGGCAAAAAGTTCCGCTGCCCTGTCCACGGCGTCGATGTAGTTGTCGCAATAGTGGAAGAAATCACGCACTTCTTCCCACGGGCTGGCCTGAATACGTGCATCTTCACGCCCCAAAGCCTCGTCCAGCGAGGCTAGTCGTTCATGTGTCTGCCGGTAGGTTTTGTGCAATTCGATAAACGCGCGCGCCAGGGCCGGGGCGTTGGAAGCTGTCAGGCGCAGATCGGCCAGAGGGGGCTGTATGTCGGCAAAAACAGGATCGGCCAGCGCCTCGCGCATGTCTGAAACAAGACGTTCGCTGTCGCCGGTGCTGAGTTCGGTAACATCCATTCCGAATTCCTGCGCCAGAGCCAGCACAACCGTGGTCGAGATCGGCCGGTTGTTGTTCTCCATCTGGTTCAGATAAGGTAGTGAAACGCCCAGTTTGGCGGCAAATTCGCGCTGCGTCAGGGTCAGGCGCGTCCGCATTTCGCGCAGTTTCGCGCCCGCATAGAGCTTTTGGGTGGCCATAGGATGCCTTTGCAAGTTTTCCAATTTCCGAGGTTAACTTTGCAAAGTCATTGGGGCAAGCGGTTACAGCCCCAATTGTCGTTCTCTTCGTACGACAGTTGAAATTGCGACGATCGCCAGAACGGCTGTTGCCAGCATCAGCCAAAGCAGCGGCATCGCGCCGGTTTCACGTGTCAGCAAGGCACCTGCCAGCGCGCTCAGCCCGGCGCCGCCGCCCAGCATGATGGCACCACTCAGGCCCGATGCGGTTGCAGCCAGTTGAGGGCGCACTGATAGCGCGCCCGAAGTTGCGTTGGGGATGACCATGCCATTACCGACGCCCACAAATGTCATGAACCCAAAGAAACTGAGTGCGGTTCCGCGGTCCGCTAGAAACAGCAATGCCGATACAGCTACGCCAAACGCATTGAACAGGCTTCCCCACAGCACCATGCGGTTCACGCCGAACCGCACTGAAAACCGCCCGCTCATGAAGTTGCCGACAAAATACCCAACTGCTGGTGCGCCAAAATAAATGCCAACCTGCGCCGCGCTCAACCCGAACAATTCTGTGCCAATGAAAGGTGCGCCGCCGAGATAGGCGAAAAACGAACCCGATGAGAAGGCGCAAGCCAGTGAGTATCCCCAGAACCGTGGCGAGGTCAGAAGTTCGGGGTATTCCTTGAACTGCTGGACAAGCGTTTTGCCGCTCTTTGCCGATGTTTCCCCAAAGTCCGAATAGGTCAGTGCCATAGTCAGCAAACCTACGGCAAAGGGCAGCCAGAAATTCGCTTTCCAACCAAAGCTTACTTCCAGCAAGCCGCCGACGGCAGGGCCAATCATCGGAACTACGGCCATGCCCATCGTCACATAACCGATCATTGAGGCAGCTTGGTCCTGATCGTACATATCCCGTACCGCAGCGCGGCTGAGAACCATACCGACAACCACAACCGCCTGACACATCCTGAACGCCAGAAAAACCGTAGCATTGGGTGCAAAGATGCACCCAAGGGTCGCCATCAGGAACAGGCCAAGGCCCCACAGTAAAACTGGTCTGCGTCCTGCCTGATCCGCAATTGGACCTATAAGAATTTGCAGAATGGCATTGATCAGCAGATAAAGCGCAATCGACAGCTGCATGACCTTGTAATCGGTTTCGAAATACTCGGCCATGTTTGGCAGGCTGGGCAGAAACAGGTTCATGCTCAGGGCGGACAGGCCCGAGAGTAAAACAAGCGTCGCCAATGTGGGTGGTGTGCGGTGGACCGCGTCAGAGCTGAACTGCATGGTTCACATGTATAGCCGTGGATTTACGGAATGCCAGCCATTCGCAAAATTGCCTGCGAGAATTCGCAGTTTTGCAATTATCCAAATTACTGTTGCTGAAATTTTGCAAATTTGCCGAAAATAGCTTTGGATGAGCGGCCCAAACAGGTAGGGTCCCGTCAAATTTATAAGGGGATAGTCGTCATGAAAGACATTCTTTCCGAGTTGGAAGGCCGCCGCGATAACGCGCGTCTGGGCGGTGGGCAGAAACGGATCGATGCCCAGCACGCTCGCGGCAAACTGACCGCGCGTGAACGGATCGAACTGCTGTTGGACGAGGGCAGCTTTGAAGAGTTTGACATGTTCGTCAGCCACCGCTGCACCGATTTCGGGATGGAAAAACAAAAGCCTGCGGGTGACGGTGTTGTCACCGGTTGGGGCACGATCAACGGGCGCATGGTTTATGTGTTCAGCCAGGATTTTACCGTCTTTGGCGGATCGCTGTCGGAAACCCATGCTCAGAAGATCTGCAAGATTATGGACATGGCGGTCCAGAACGGTGCCCCGGTGATCGGAATCAACGATTCGGGCGGCGCACGCATCCAGGAAGGTGTGGCTTCGCTGGCGGGGTATGCCGAAGTGTTCCAGCGCAATATCATGGCCTCGGGCGTGGTGCCGCAGATCAGTGTAATTATGGGGCCCTGCGCGGGTGGCGCGGTGTACAGCCCGGCGATGACCGACTTTATCTTCATGGTCAAAGACACCTCTTACATGTTTGTGACCGGCCCGGATGTGGTGAAGACCGTAACCAACGAAGTGGTAACTGCCGAGGAATTGGGCGGGGCCTCGACCCATACCAAGAAATCCTCAGTCGCTGATGGCGCGTTCGAAAACGACGTCGAAGCTTTGGCCGAGGTGCGGCGCCTGGTGGACTTCCTGCCCCTCAACAACCGCGAAAAGCCGCCCGTGCGCCCGTTCTTTGACGAACCCGGCCGGATCGAGGCTTCGCTGGACACTCTTGTGCCAGAAAATCCGAACACGCCCTACGATATGAAGGAACTCATCGCCAAAGTGGCGGACGAGGGCGATTTCTATGAAATTCAGGAAGATTTTGCGAAGAACATCATTACCGGGTTCATCCGGTTGGAAGGTCAGACCGTAGGCGTCGTCGCAAACCAGCCGATGGTGCTGGCCGGGTGTCTGGATATCGACTCCTCGCGCAAGGCTGCGCGCTTTGTACGCTTCTGTGACTGCTTCGAAATCCCGATTCTTACACTGGTCGACGTTCCTGGCTTCCTGCCGGGAACAAGCCAGGAATATGGCGGCGTCATCAAACATGGGGCCAAGTTGCTGTTTGCCTATGGCGAGGCAACCGTGCCGAAGGTGACGGTGATTACCCGAAAGGCTTATGGTGGTGCTTACGACGTTATGGCCTCCAAGCATTTGCGCGGTGATTTCAACTATGCCTGGCCCACCGCCGAAATTGCGGTCATGGGGGCCAAAGGGGCGACCGAGATCATTCACCGCGCCGATCTGGGGGATGCGGACAAGATCGCATCTCACACCAAGGATTACGAAGACCGATTTGCAAATCCCTTCGTGGCAGCCGAGCGCGGCTTCATCGATGAGGTGATCATGCCGCATTCGACCCGCCGTCGTGTATCCCGGGCATTTGCCAGCTTGCGCGGCAAACAGCTGAAGAACCCGTGGAAAAAGCACGACAATATCCCGCTGTGATCCTTCTGGGGGCGGGGTGGCCCGCCCCGCTCAATCTTAGACTGCCACAGCGGCTCTGAGACTAAAACGCCCTCAAATTGAGGCGGAATTGACAAAAACCGGCAAATAGTTGAATGATCCGACCCGTCAGACATAGAACCGCGCAGACCAATCGTACTGCGCGCGCGACCCCGGAAGGAGGAGCTCGCCGCTGGTGGGTCCGGGGTCGCGCCATTTGTCTGGTTGCTCTCGCCTTCAGCCATCCTGCTTTTGCAGACTCCGATACTTTGCTGCCGGTTCCGTCGGGCCAGCCAGTGCAACTGAGCGATGTCCTGCTGGACAACAATCCCGGCGAGCTTTGGCTGCGCTTTCGCTTTATCGCGCCCAGAATAGGCGCGTCAGTGGGACGGATCGGGTATGATGTTGCGTCGAAGGATATGGAGCATCTGTGCCAGATTCTGGCCGTTCCATATGTCGCGCAGCATGAATTGCATCCGGCGCGGGTCGTGATCTCTTTGTCCGATCGCCCGGTAGAGTTTGGTGATGCCGCCCCTGATGCGACCCAGTTTTTTGAGGCCTACCGGCTGGAGCAGTCCCAGTGTATCTGGGAGGGGCTTTGACCATGACCGCAGGAATCCATGAGTGCAAAGCGTCTCAGACCAACTGTGCGGCTTTGGAGGTGCGCATCATGATCCCATCCCTTTTCGGGCTCGAATTGCTTTTGTCTGCAAGTATGACACAAGAGGGCCTTTCATGCTGAAGCATCGTGGTTTCCCCGGTCGCCTTTCAGGCACTGACTTTCAGTTCACCATTCGTCGCGCCAACCCAAAGGGCGCTACACCGTTAACGCGGCGCGAGCGGTTTCGGGACCGTAAACCTGCGGACAGGCGCGCTGATAGTGCGTTCATGGAAGCCCTTTGGGCCCATTTCGGCGACCAGCCGTTCGAACGGGGCAATCTGGATGCTGGGCGTTTGAGCTGGCTGTTCGGGCGCGAAGTCATCCCGGCAGAAGACCCCTTTGATCCGGCCAGTTATGATGCCTTGCTCGTTATCGACGTAAACGCTGCGCGCGCATCCTTCCCGGACGTCATCGACGGGATGGACTGATTGTGACATTCGCTGCCGCACATAATCCGATCACTGCCAGTTTCGGGAAAATCCTGCCCGAAACCGGGCAGGATTTATGTGTGGTCTCAGAAGTTCAACTGGGCTGCAAGCTGAACGCGGCTGCCGTCAAAGGTTCTGCCGGTGGGCGCGTCATTCCGCTCGCCATAGATGTATTCGGCGCTGAGCGTCAGACTGTCTGTCGCCTTGTAGAACGCGTTGACATGGATGGTTTCCAGTTCGGTGAAGGACAGCGTGCCGGTCGAGGTCGGCAGATCATAGTCTTCACGACCGTAAGCAATGCCGACATTCCATTTTGCACCGATGTCCTGCCTGAATTCCACGGTATAGCCATCCACATCGTTGGCCTGCCCACCGACAATGGCATCGCCGAGACCGATCAGGTACGGGCCAAGCGCCTCACCTGTGACGTAGTTGACCTGGAACAACCCGCCTTGCCAGGGGCGAATGCCGCCGGAAAGCGTAAAGCCGGTTTGATCCACTTCGACATTGCCGGAATTGGCTTTACCGTACAAAACGGCACCACGGGCAATGTACGTACCGTCGTTATATTCCGCCGAGGCCGTCAGGACGGGATCATCGGAATTCGACCCGCTGACGTTCTCTTCGATCGAGACCGCAAACTGTGCATTGCTGCCAAGCTGTCCGGTGTATCTCAGCTGCGGGACACGAGCGAATGCGATACCCACCGGTCCGTTGAATTCGACAGTGGTCGGGTAGGTGTCCAATGGTTGGAAGTTGGTCCAGTACTGACCGATCAGGAACTGGTCTCCGATGGTGATGTTGGCATGGCGTATGCGCAATTCAGCCGTGCCGCCGGAACCGAACAGGTCAAGTTCAAGCTGTCCGCCAATGTCACCGATCCCGCTTGGGGTGGTGGTGCGCAGTCCGATCCGCGATTGGCGAACGGTTGCCCCGAAGGTGCCGTCGGTTGCGGCCGAGGGTTCGCCGATGACATTCACGAACGCCGTATCCCCCTGATCGTAGTCGAAGTCATAGAAGAAATCGGCCTTCACGTATCCGTAAACGTCCAGAACGGTGTTGCCGATGCGGAAATCTCCGTTGGCGGGGCTGCTTTTGGCGGCTTCCAGCGCCTCGACCCGGGCGCGCAAAGCGTCGAGTTCGGCCTGGGTCTGGGCGTCCTGGGCAACAGCAAACGTGCCGGTCACACTGAGCGCAGAGGCAGCGAGCAGGAGTGCCTTTTTTCTAGTCATAGTCATGTGGGTGTTCCTTTGAGTGCGAGTGTGCCCAAGGACCGTTTCACGCAGCAGAAATCTTTGGAAATCACGAGAAAGAGAATAGAACCATCTGATTTCTCAATAAAATGTGCCTTTTTCGACTTCTTGAATCACAGCGTCTTGAACCTGTCATCTAACGCGCTGTTGCGCCGTAATTCCTTCGCCGGTGGAGTGGCGGCGATTCGTGATGCTGCAACCGCAGAAAGCATCGGAAGCGACCCATTTTGTAACGAAACTGTGACGGTGAACGGGGCTTTCGTGCTGGTAATTCACTTGAATGCTGTCGGCACGAAGTTGCGCGCCATTTTGCGGCTTGGGCAGAAACCAGCCGAGTTGTCCCAGGGAAACAATACTGTGTTTGCTCAACAGATTGTGCCGTGCAAACTGAATGGGCCGTGCGGCTCTACTTTGCCTGCGCCGCACATGCACCTACTATTCCGTACCCCTTCCTTGCGCGGGCAGGCTTGTGTTCCCCACATAGACCTGTCCGCGTTTTTCTTTTTGGCTTCCACGGCCAAAGAGAAGCGAAAACCTGCACAAAACCTGCCTGCAATTGCATTGATATTGAATAACAGGCCCCATTTCGCGCATCTGATCCCAAACGAACCAAGAAACCTAAAAGGGCAGACACAATGCGATTCTCGAAACTCATCCTTGTTGCGGCGACCTGTGCGGGTCTGGCCGCGTGCGGTGACACCACGGGCGAACAGGCACTCCTCGGCGGTGGTGCCGGGGCTGTGGGGGCCGCGGTCCTCAATGCCGACCCGCTGTTTGGCGCGGCCGTCGGCGCAGCGGGCAACGTGCTGTACTGCAAGACACAGAACAACTGTAACTAACGCATATCCTTCGGGGCGCCTGGCGCCTCAGCCATCATTGCGCATCACGCCGTCGTGGGGATCGTACCCTGCGGCGGCGTTTTGCGTTTCCGGAACACCAAGCCAAAGGACGTTTCATGTTCAATAAGATCCTGATCGCCAACCGGGGCGAGATCGCCTGCCGGGTCATCAAGACCGCCCGCAAGATGGGTATCGGCACCGTTGCCATTTATTCGGACGCGGACAAGAACGCGCTGCATGTGTCGATGGCCGACGAAGCCGTGCATATCGGTCCGCCCCCGGCGAACCAGTCCTACATTGTGATCGACAAGGTCATGGATGCCATCCGTCAAAGCGGTGCGCAGGCGGTTCATCCCGGCTATGGCTTCCTGTCGGAGAACTCGAAATTCGCCGAGGCGCTCGAGGCCGAAGGTGTTGCCTTTGTCGGCCCCCCTGTCGGTGCAATCGAAAGCATGGGCGACAAGATCACGTCGAAGAAGATCGCACAGGAGGCCGGAGTTTCGACGGTTCCGGGTTACATGGGGCTGATCGAAGACGCGGACGAGGCGGTCAGGATCTCGAACGACATCGGTTATCCGGTCATGATCAAGGCCAGCGCCGGTGGTGGTGGCAAGGGTATGCGCATCGCGTGGAGCGATGAAGAGGCGCGCGAAGGCTTTCAGTCGTCCAAGAACGAAGCCGCAAACTCGTTCGGAGATGACCGGATCTTCATCGAAAAATTCGTAACCCAACCGCGCCATATCGAAATTCAGGTTCTGTGCGACAGTCACGGAAATGGCATCTACCTGGGCGAGCGTGAATGCTCGATCCAGCGCCGGAACCAGAAAGTGGTGGAAGAGGCACCGTCACCCTTCCTTGATCCTGAAACCCGCAAGGCGATGGGTGAACAGGCTGTCGCTCTGGCCAAGGCCGTGAACTACGCAAGTGCAGGTACGGTCGAGTTCATCGTGGACGGAAACAAGAACTTCTACTTCCTCGAAATGAATACGCGCCTGCAAGTGGAACATCCTGTTACGGAACTGATCACCGGCGTCGATCTGGTCGAGCAGATGATCCGTGTCGCAGCGGGTGAAAAGCTATCGATAACGCAGGATGACGTGACCCTGACCGGCTGGGCGATTGAAAACCGTCTGTATGCGGAAGACCCGTATCGCAACTTCCTGCCGTCGATCGGTCGGCTGACCCGGTATCGCCCGCCGCAGGAAACTTCGGCTGGTCCGTTGCTGGTCAACGGCAAATGGCAGGGTGAAGCACCCGATGGTGAAACCGCCGTGCGCAACGATACCGGCGTCTACGAGGGCGGCGAGATCAGCATGTATTACGACCCGATGATCGCCAAGCTCTGCACCTGGGCGCCGACCCGCGAAAAAGCAATCGAGGCGATGCGCGTGGCGCTGGACAGTTTCGAAGTGGAAGGCATCGGTCACAACCTGCCGTTCCTGTCGGCAGTGATGGATCACCCAAAATTTATCAGCGGTGACATGACAACGGCCTTTATCGCTGAAGAATACCCAGACGGGTTCGAGGGCGTCACGTTGCCCGAAGCTGATCTGCGCCGGATTGCTGCGTCCTGCGCGGCCATGCACCGCGTCGCCGAAATTCGGCGCACCCGTGTGTCGGGCCGGATGGACAATCACGAACGCAAAGTAGGCAAGCGCTGGGTTGTGACATTGCAGGGGCAGGAGTTCGCAGTGCAGGTCAACGCCGACAAAGAGGGGTCAACGGTCAAGTTTGAGGACGGACCGTCCCTGCGTGTCGCCTCGGACTGGACGCCGGGCGATCAGCTGGCGGTTCTGGACGTGGATGGCAGCCCGCTGGTTCTGAAAATCGGCAAGGTCTCGGGCGGGTTCCGTGTTCGCAACCGGGGCGCTGACATGAAAGTGCATGTGCGCCGCCCACGGCAGGCGGAACTGGCCAAACTGATGCCGGAAAAACTGCCGCCTGATACCTCGAAGTTGCTGCTCTGCCCAATGCCGGGCCTAGTCGTGAAGGTCGATGTCGAAGTGGGGCAGGAAGTGCAGGAAGGTCAGGCGCTTTGCACGATTGAGGCGATGAAGATGGAAAACATCCTGCGTGCCGAAAAGAGGGGCGTGGTGGCCAAAGTCAATGCAGGCCCCGGTGACAGCCTTGCTGTGGACGACGTGATCATCGAGTTCGAGTGACCATGTTGGCGCTTTCGATATACATTCCAACGTTCCCGGCGCATCGCGCCGGGGCCATTGGGTGTGGCGAAAGCGTTCAGCCCCCTTCGCGCCGGTCGCGGATCTCGCGTTCGCGCAGGGGGGTCTTGTCGATAGATCTGCCAATCTCACGCACGCTCCACGGGCTGGGTTTGCGCAATTTGACCACGCCGTCCTTGTCGACGAACACCATCTGGAAACCACGCGGTCGCAGCTTGGTCCGGATCGGGGACCGGGCAGACGGGTCCGTGTCTGTTAGCACGATGACATCGCGGTCGCGCATGGCTGCTTCTTCTGCGACAAGCATATCGATCTGCTGCTGGAACCGCGGATCGGCAGGCGTGTCAGCAAAAACCACGATGGGGCGTTTGACCCACAAGAACTCGCTGAGTTCACTTTCACCCACCGGGCGGACAAAACTGTCATCAGACGGCGCGGTTCCGTCTGCCGCCAGGGCAGCCAGAGGGATTAGTGCCGAGAAAACAAAGGCAAGCGTGCGTGTCATGTGGCCTCCTGTTCTTTCGAATATAGCCCCTGTGCCCGCGATTGCGACCGGCGATTTGTGCCGGGTAACCACATTTTCGCGCTTGTGCCTGAAAGAACAGGCCAAGTGCAGGACCTTGGCGCGGACGCTTTCAGCGACCGCCATCCGTATTGACGAGAGGAAATCGAAATGACCGACACAAAGGACTGGAAAGCGCTTGCCGAGAAAGAGCTGCGCGGACGTCCGTTGGGCGACCTGACCAAGGAAACGCTGGAAGGTATCGCGGTCAAACCGCTTTACACCCAGGAAGACACCGCCGATCTGCCGCATATGGGGTCTTTGCCGGGGTTTGGCCCGTTTACCCGCGGTGTCAAGGCCACTATGTATGCCGGGCGTCCATGGACGATCCGCCAGTATGCGGGCTTTTCGACCGCCGAGGAATCGAACGCGTTCTACCGACGCAATCTGGCAGCAGGCCAGCAGGGCGTTTCGGTTGCCTTCGATCTGGCGACACATCGCGGCTATGACAGTGATCACCCGCGCGTTGTGGGCGATGTCGGTAAGGCAGGTGTTGCCATCGACAGTGTCGAAGATATGAAAATACTGTTCGATGGCATCCCGCTCGACAAGGTCTCGGTCTCGATGACCATGAACGGCGCGGTTGTTCCGATCCTGGCCAGTTTCATTGTTGCGGGTGAAGAACAGGGTCACGACAAATCTGTCCTGTCCGGCACCATTCAGAACGACATTCTGAAAGAATTCATGGTGCGCAACACCTATATCTACCCGCCTGAACCGTCGATGAAGATCATCTCGGACATCATCGAATACACGTCGAACGAGATGCCCAAGTTCAACTCGATCTCGATCTCGGGCTATCACATGCAAGAGGCCGGGGCGAACCTTGTACAGGAACTGGCCTATACGCTGGCTGATGGGCGTGAATACGTCCGTGCCGCGACTGAGGCCGGGATGGACGTGGACAAGTTCGCGGGCCGTTTGTCGTTCTTCTTTGCCATCGGCATGAATTTCTTCATGGAGATCGCCAAACTGCGCGCCGCTCGCACGCTATGGCACCGGGTAATGACCGAGTTCGGGGCAAAGTCCGAACGGTCGAAAATGCTGCGCACCCATTGCCAGACTTCCGGCGTTTCGCTTCAGGAACAGGACCCTTACAACAATGTTATCCGCACCGCCTATGAAGCGATGAGCGCAGTTCTGGGTGGCACCCAATCGTTGCATACAAATGCTCTGGACGAGGCAATTGCGCTGCCCACCGATTTTTCGGCCCGCATCGCGCGGAACACACAGCTCGTGCTTCAGGAAGAAACCGGTGTAACTGATGTGGTCGATCCGCTGGCCGGTTCCTACTATGTCGAAAGCCTGACCAATGAACTGGTCGAAAAAGCCTGGGCCCTGATGCAAGAGGTCGAGGAGATGGGTGGCATGACCAAGGCGGTTGCCTCGGGTATGCCCAAGCTGCGCATCGAGGAAAGCGCAGCCCGCCGTCAGGCCATGATCGACCGGGGCGACGAAGTGATCGTCGGCGTCAACAAGTACCGCAAGGAACAGGAAGACCCGATCGACATTCTGGATGTCGACAACGTCGCCGTGCGTGAGGCGCAGGTGGCGCGGCTGGAACGCATTCGCGCAACCCGTGATGAAGCCGCGTGCCAAGCCGCGCTGGACGCCCTGACCAAGACCGCCCAGGAGGGCGGAAACCTGCTGGCCGCTGCGGTCGAAGCCGCCCGCGCCCGTGCATCCGTAGGAGAGATCAGCATGGCAATGGAGAAAGAATTCGGCCGCCACCGCGCCGAGGTGAAAACCCTGGCCGGTGTCTATGGCGCTGCTTATGAGGGCGACGAAGGCTTTGCCGCGATCCAGAAATCCATCGAGGACTTTGCCGAGGCCGAAGGCCGCCGCCCCCGTCTTCTGGTGGTCAAAATGGGGCAGGACGGGCATGATCGCGGTGCCAAGGTTATCGCCACGGCCTTTGCAGATATCGGGTTCGACGTGGACGTTGGCCCGCTGTTCCAGACACCTGCCGAGGCCGCGCAGGACGCGGCGGACAATGACGTGCATGTGGTCGGCATTTCCTCGCAGGCGGCGGGGCATAAAACACTGGCACCGCAACTGGTGGAAGAACTGAAGAAAGCAGGGGCCGACGATATCATCGTGATCTGTGGCGGGGTGATCCCGCAACAGGATTACCAGTTCCTGTATGACCATGGGGTCAAGGCTATCTTTGGTCCGGGCACCAACATTCCCGAGGCCGCTCAGGACATTCTGCGCCTGATCCGCGAAGCGCGGCCCTGACACAAGGCAAGTCTTTCAACGAAAGCTCTTGTGATCCTGCGCCAATGGCGAAAACATGCGGCCGGATCCCTTTGGGTCCGGTCGTTTTCGCAGGAGGGTGCACATGTTACTCGATCATCTGGCCGTCGCGGGCGAAACGCTTGAAGAAGCGTCTGCGCATATCGAACAGGCGCTTGGTGTTGCACTGCAACCCGGTGGGAAACACGAAAAATTCGGGACACATAACAGGCTGCTGGGGCTCAGAGACGGGCTCTATCTGGAAGCGATTGCCATCGATCCGCAGGCGCAGCCTCCGGGCAGGCCGCGATGGTTCGATCTGGACAATTTTCAGGGCGGCCCGCGTTTGACGAACTGGATATGCCGGGTCGAGGATATCGAGGCCACACTGTCGATCTTTCCCGATGGCACCGGAGAGCCCATCGACCTGACCCGCGGCGCGTTGCAATGGCGCATGGCAGTTCCGCCAACGGGGCGTTTGCCGTTCGACAATCTGTTTCCCGCCCTTATCGAATGGCAGGGCGACCTGCACCCGGCAAACATGTTGCAGGACAGCGCGTGCCGGTTGCGACGCCTGGTTGTCTATCACCCCGACGCCCTGACACTGGCCCGTCAACTGGGTGAACTGGATCATGTGGTGTTCGATACCGGCCCCGCGGCTTTGCAGGCAGAAATTGAGACACCTCATGGGCTTCGGGTGCTGGGATGAACATTCGCCCGGCCACAGTGTCAGATGCACCAGCCATTGCCCGGATCACCAATGCGATCATCCGGGACACTTTGGTCACTTTCACGACGGACGAGCGCAGCGCCGCCCAGATTGCCGAAGATATCAAGGCACGCGTGCCTGGTTATCTGGTTGCCGAGCACGACAGCCACGTTATCGGCTTTGCCACATATGGCCCTTTCCGCACCGGGCCCGGTTATGCGCAAACCTGCGAACATACGATCCAGCTGTCACCGGATGCGTGGGGCAAAGGGGTGGGACGTGCGTTGATGTCAGAGCTGGAGGAAGTCGCGCAATCCCAAGGCGTTCATGTTCTGGTCGCGGGCATATCCTCGGCCAATCCGGGGGCTGAGGCGTTTCATGCCGCACTTGGCTATTCGAAAGTTGGGGTGATGGCCGAAGTCGGGTTCAAATTCGGCCAGCGTCTGGATCTTGTGCTGATGCAGAAAATTCTTGGTGCTGAATGACCCGTTGGACCTGACAGTCCTGAATTGTGACGCTAGGGTGCGGTCATGTCGATCTGGACCCGCATATCCGATGCGCTGAGCGCGCTTGCCCAAGGCGAAAGCCTGACCGCAGTTTTTGAAAAACTACGCTCGCCACCGGAGCGGTCCGTGGCCTTTACGATTGCGGTCATCGCACTGGGTGCCAAAATGGCCAAGGCAGACGGTCAGGTGACCCGTGATGAGGTCACCGCCTTTCGCGACGTGTTTCAGATCGCGCGCGAAGATGAGGAAGGTGCAGCCCGCGTCTTCAACATGGCCCGTACGGACGTGGCGGGATATCAGGACTACGCGCGCAAAATTGCCCGCATGTTCTCGGAAGACAGCACAACCCTGTGTGACCTGATGGAAGGTCTTTTTCACATTGCTATGGCGGACGGTTTCTATCATCCGAACGAAAACGCATTTCTCGAAGATGTCAGCCATATTTTCGGACAGACCGACGCGCAGTTCAAAGCGCTGCGGGCGCGCTTTGTCCCCGATGCGCCAAACGATCCTTACACGGTTCTGGGCGTTCCGCATGACATGCCGCTGCCCGACATTCGCAATGTCTGGCGGCAGCTGGTTCGGGAAACGCACCCCGACGCCATGATGGCCCGGGGTGTCCCCGAAGAGGCGATCCGGCTGGCCGAGAAAAAGATGATCGACATCAATCGCGCCTGGGATGAAATCAACGGCGCGCGGGCCTGATCAGATGCGGCTGGCGACCTATAATATCGAATGGTTCGCCAATCTGTTTGACCAGAAAGACAGGCTGATCGTCGATGACAGCTGGTCCGGCAGGCACGACGTCACCAAAGCGCAGCAGATCGAAGCGATTGCCAAGGTTCTGACTGCCATTGACGCTGATGCGATTGTAATCGTCGAGGCGCCCAACACGGGCAGACGCCAGAACACGGTTCGGGCCCTGCAAGCCTTTGCCGAAGCGTTCGACTTGCGCACGTCTGATGCGGTGATGGGCTATGCAAACGACACGCATCAGGAACTGGCATTGCTCTATGACAGAACGGTGCTGAGTGTTCGCCACGATCCCAAGGGAGATATTGCAGATACCACAGCCCCCCGGTTCGATGGTGTATTCAAAATCGACCTCGACATTGATGCGACCGAGGATGTCGTGCGGTTCTCCAAACCGCCGATGGAACTGGCGGTGACGACGCAAGCGGGGCACAACATCCGCCTGATCGGGGCACATCTGAAATCCAAGGCACCGCACGGTGCCGAATCGCGGGACGAGGCGATCCGGATTTCGATTGCCAATCGCCGCAAACAGCTGGCGCAAGCGATCTGGCTTGCACGGCGCGTCGAATGGCATGTTGCGCAAAAACAGCCCGTCATTTTGCTGGGCGATCTGAACGATGGCCCCGGGCTGGATGAGTTTGAGCACCTCTTTGGCCGCTCGTCGGTCGAGGTGTTGCTGCAAGCCGGATTGTTCGACCCGAACGCCGTCACAGCCTACAGGTTTCGGCCCGGGCCGGTGCCTGCTACTGCGCGCTTTGCCCGCCCGGAAGAAGGTAAATTTCTGGACGCATTACTGGATTACATAATGATTACCACGGACCTGCAAGCATATCGCCCGTCCTGGCGTATCTGGCACCCGTTTCAGGATGCCGCCTGTTGGGCTGAACCGGAATTGCGGCAGGCGCTTTTGACGGCCTCCGATCATTTTCCGGTCACGCTTGATATTGAACTGTGACCTTTCCAGCCTGCCACACGGGCCTTATATGTCAGGTATGAAACGCATCTTGCTGATCAGTACGATCTCAGTGTTCCTTGCCGCGCCTGCAATGGCACAGGAAGACAATGAAAAATCCCTGATGGAACAGGGGGCCGAACTGTTTTTCGAAGGTCTGCGCAAGGAAATGGAACCGGCATTGGAAAACTTGCTGGGTCTGGCAGAAGAGTTTGGCCCGGCGATGCAGTCATTCTTGCAGCAGATGGGCCCGGCGCTTGCTGAACTGGCGGCTGAGGTCAAGGACTGGAGCGTTTATGAACCACCCGAGATCCTGCCCAATGGCGATATCATTATCCGCAGAAAACCGACCCAAGAGCCATCTGAGCCTGAAAAGCGGGATATCGAGGTGCCCGAAGGACCTACAGATATCTGACCCGCTCAAGAGTCAGCCTTTGACAATCACGCGAGTCTGAGATTTCAGCGCTGCTGCCAAGGCGCTTAACCGGGCTTCTGCCACTTCGCTGAACAGGGGGGCTGCGGCCTCGGGCAGATACAGTTCCAGCTCTCGCTTTTTGGGGAAAAACTTGAGCTGCCCCATATTGGCATCGTTGTGCATCCACAGCATCGCGCCAAACCGCATGGCCTTGCCCAAAATCTCGGCCTGTTTCTGGCTTTTTTCATCCAGCAATTCGTAAAGCCGAGAGAACCGATTGCCTTCCCGTTTGTTGCGATAGCGGTGTTGCAGTGCCAATCCGATGAAGACACGCTCGGAATGCTTCAAACCACCCAGATTGGCGCGCGTGACGTTGTCGAAACACACCTCGGCCCGATAGTCGGGATGCGCGCGCCAGCTTACATCGTGCAGCAGGCAGGCCGCCTTGATCAGGCGCACTCTGCTGGGCGGTGCCGATCTGAACAGCGGGATGACAAAATCATAGAGATTGCTGCCAAATCCGGGCAGGCGCGCGTCCTTGGCTTCCGAGAACCGGCTGGCTTCGATCAGCGGGTCGCGATCGCGCACTTCCTGCGGCATCTGCTCATATAGCAACCCCTCGCGAATCCCATAGCTTGAGATGGCGATATCTTTGGGTTTGAACGTGCGGATCAGCCGCGCCAGAACGTCCATCGCATACGGGATAAGCGCCATGCGCGAGCTCGACACGCCCGCCTGAGCACGCAGCTTTTCACCATCGTGTTTTTCGATGTATTTGATCGTCTCGCGCACCTGTTTGGTGGTCATGCGGTATTCATGCAGAACGTTCAGCGGATAGCCCCGCCGCAGCATGTCCAGCCGCGCAAAGGCGCGCCAGCTGCCGCCGACCAGAAACAAACGGTCTCGCTGCTGGCCCATCTGATTGCGCAGATCCTCCATCGTTTCCTTGATATGCGCTTTTCGCGCGCGCCGCCCGCCTTTGATGTCGCGCAGTTTCAGCGGCCCAAGCGGCGAGGTTACGCGACGGCCGACCTGACCACCGCCGATTTCGGCCAATTCCATCGACGATCCGCCAATATCGCAGATCAGCCCATAAGCTCCGGGCCATCCCAACAGGACACCCTGCGCCGACAGGCGGGCTTCTTCGTCACCGTCAATGATAGACACCTGCAAACCGGTTTCAGCCTGCACCTGATCGCAAAACTCGGGCCCATCCGAGGCTTCGCGCACAGCAGCGGTGGCGACAACATGCAAACCGGGCAAATCCAGATCCATTGCCAGGTGCTGGAACCGTCGTAGTGCCGACAAGGCGCGTTCGCGGCCACGCGGGTTCAGTCGCCCGGTTTCGGACAGGCCCGCCCCCAGTTCGCACATGACCTTTTCATTGTAGAAATAGGCCGGTGATCGGGCCGCCCCGTCGAAAATGACCATCCGGACCGAGTTCGACCCGACATCGACAACCCCGACGCGCGACAGCGCCCGTGCGTCCGGTTTGTCAAACAGGGGCTTTCCGAACGTTCCCCAGTCCGGGATATCGGTTTTGACGGTCTGATCCATGTGTGTTCCAGATAGTTCTGCCTGAGGATGCGAAATTGACGTCAGCGGGTCAATCATTGGTCTCGACCTCATCCGGGGCCGTGTTCAGTACGCGAATGGCAAGCGCGCGTGTAATGTCGCGTTTTTCAGCCAGGGCCAGTTGGTCCAGTTGGGATACAACGTCGGCTGCGCTTTCAAACCGCCGGTCCATATGCTTGACAAGATAGGCGATGACATCGGGGCCGGGGTTGAGCTGCCTGTCGACAAACAGCTTGGCAAGTACTGCGCCCAGCAATGCGTCATCGGGCGGATCCAGTGCGACGTGATGGGCGCCTTCGACCCGGCTTTGCAGGTCGGCCAGCGGCAACTCCCAGAATTTCGGTGCAAGACGGCCTGTCATCAGCAGGGGGTGCCCCTCGGCCAGAACAAGATTGTGCAGGTGGAACAGCGTTTTTTGCAGCTCGAGATCACCGGCGATCAAAGGCACGTCTTCGATCGCGATCGGCATGCGCGCCAGGTCTGGCACATCGTCATAACTCAGGTCTCTGGCCTGAAGGATTCGACCGCCGGTTTCAGCGGCCCAGACATGGGCCAGATGGGTTTTGCCCGCGCCAGCGGGCCCACTCAGTACCAGTTTGTTGCCGGGCCAGGACGTGGCCGAGATCATTGCCACCGCCAGCGCATTGGCCGGTGACACAAAGAAATCCTCTCGCCCGAGCGCAGTTTTGGCGGGCAGATCAAAGCTGAGTTGTCGGGCCATTTATTCGGTTTCCTGATCCAGACCTTCAAGACCAGTGTACAATCTGCTGTCGAGGTATAGCGATGTGGCAAAGCGGGCCAGAACGCCCAATGCTGCGGCGACCGGGACTGCCACCAACATGCCCACAAAGCCAAACAGCGCGCCAAAGACCGACAGGGCCAGCAGCAACCAAACCGGATGCAGCCCGACAGAGCTGCCGACCAGCTTGGGTGTCAGGAAATTGCCCTCGGTGACCTGCCCGATGGCAAAGATACCCGCGATCAGCCCGATATGAGCCCAGTCGCCCCAGAACTGAAACAGCGCAAGCCCGATGGCCAGCGAGCCTCCGATAAGGGCGCCCAGATAGGGTATGAACGTGACCAGGCCCGCGATAAAACCCACAATCAGGCCGAATTGCAGACCAGCAAGCATTAGTGCGACCGCGTAATAGGTGCCAAGGATCAAACAAACTGTTCCCATGCCGCGCACGAACGAGGCCAGAACCGCATCGATCTCACCCGCCAACCGCCTGATGATGGGGGCGTGGTCACGTGGCAGCAGCTCTCCGATGCGGGCGGTCATGCGGTCCCAGTCCAACAGCAAGTAGACGGCCACGACCGGCACAATGACCAACAGAACAACGATGTTGATCGCGGAACCCAGCGAGGTCAGCAGCGTTTGCATAACGTCCCCGGTCTTGGATTTCAGCGTTTCGCCAAAGGACACCAGCATCGCGTGCGTGCTTGATTCCCGGTCAAGCAATGACGGGAATTGTTTTTCTATGAAACTGCGCAATTGTTTGAACAGATCAGGCAGTACATCGACAAGATCCAGCAACTGGGTGATCAGCGCAGGGACCACCATCAGAATTGCCAGTACAAATCCCAGAACACCGACGACCGTGATGACCGCCGTGGCGGCCATACGCGACAGGCCCAGCCGCTCCAGCCGGTCAGCGACCGGATCAAGGAAATAGGCAATGGCCCCGCCGATGACAAAAGGCAACAAGACATCGCCAAGGGCCCACAGGATCAACGCGAAAACCGCAGCGGCGATGCTCCAGTATCTCAGCTGATCCTTAACCGGCAAAGCCATGGCGATCCCCTTGTTCAGGCCCTTGCAGGTGTTCTTGGCGCATCAAAGCCCATGATGCAAGCGGTTCATGGCGCTTGGGTTTGCAGGGGTCAGCCGCGCAAGGTTCCCAATTCAGGCGTGTCTTTGGTGGCGGTCTCATCGGGCCAGTTGGTGCGCCAAATCTCGGCCGACCAGTGCCCGCAATGAACCGCCGGACGATCAAAGCCGGGCAGGGGTGGCAGCAAAGGCGCGACGACGACGTCGTGACGGGGCACCGCGAAAAAGGGAAAAGAATACCGTTCCTGACCCGATCGGTTCACAACCCGATGGGGCGTGGATTTCAACCGCCCGCCCGACCACAGTTCAAGCATGTCGCCGATATTCACCACGAAACCACCGGGCGGGCAGTCGGGCGTGATCCAGCCGCCGTTGCGGGTCTGCACCTCAAGCCCGCCCACCGGATCGGGGGCAATGATGGTCAAGGCGTCGGTATCCTTGTGCGGATGGATACCATAGCCTGCCTCATCCTCGGCCTGTGGCGGGTAATGCAGCAGGGTCATGTTGGTCATCGGGACCCGGAATGCACTGCGCAGCGCGTCGGCTTTCAGATCCAGTCCCGCCTCTAACGCGCCCAGCAACAGATCGGTGACGCGATCCAGTTGCCGCCAGTAACCCAGAATGACCTCTTTCGCACCGGGTACACCGTCGGGCCAGAGGTTTGGCCCGTATAACGCGCAATCCTCACGCACCGGGTCGTCTGCTGCGACCTCGTGATGCAGTTTGTACCCCTCGTATTTGTCGGCTTTGCCCGAGCCATCATTGGGTGTGAAAAACCCCATGGGTATATAGCCGCGATAGTTGGCGCGGGTGATGGCCTGATCCCATTTTTGCGCGTCATCGACGGCAAAAATCTGTCGGGTGATCTGGCGTACCTGATCCACGGTCTGCCGGGATACGCCTGTCCCGGTGATCGACAAAAAGCCGATCCCCTGACAGGCCGCAAGGATGTAACGGACCGTCGCGTCATAGGCTGCGGTTCCCGGGGCAGTCAAAGGCGCGATATCAATCGTTGGGATACTGTCCATCAGTGAATCCTCACCCCCTGGCGTTGCAATTCAGCGCGAACCGGTGCCAGATTCAGCTGGTCCAGCTCCTGATTGCTTTTCAGTGAGACCGCAGCGGCGATGCCCGCGCCCTGACCTAAGACCGCGCAACAAGCCATGTTTCGGGTTGCGGCATGTGCCACCCGGTCCGCGCCATGCGACCGTCCTGCAACCAGCAGGCCTTTGATGCCCTTGGGCAGCATCGAGCGATAAGGGATTTGCATGTACCGCCCCGTAGTTGGCAGGATCAGAATGCCATAGCCGTCGATGAACTCGGGATAGATACCTATTGTATCCTCGAACCGGCCCTGATGGCGGGCATCGTTTTCGGTCATGTTGTAAACCGCGTCGATCTTGCGGGTGTCGCGGATGCCGATGGTCATCCCGAAATTCCGCAAACGCGCGTTTTCGCAACCGGGCATGAACCGGCGCAGCGCCTCGATGGCCAGCATGGTCTGGCGGCGACCTTCAATCTCGCCGCGCGTCAGGCTGTCCGGGTCGGTGCCATCGATCTCGGCCAGATGGATGAGGTTCATGTAGGTCAGCTCGCCCGTGTCATGCATCGCGCCCCAGGTTCCGGCGATGGTATTCAGGTGCGGCGGGATCAGCCCCTCATCAATCGCTTGCTGGAACGGTTTGTGCACGAAGGGTGAGAACATGTCGTCCTCTTTCCCCGAGGTCTCAATGTTCCACTCTCCGCCGCCGCCCCAGTCCTTGTAGGTCTGCGGGTCAGCTTTCACACCTTCCATAAAGGCCCGCTTGTCAACGCCCGCCAGGTGAAACATGACCGAGGCCGCCATCATGTCCTCGCGCGGAGTTTTGTGGGTCGGCGCGCCCGAACGATGGGCTACATCCGCGTCGCCGGTGGCATCAATGACGACCTTGGCCAAAATCGCCTCGCGCCCGGCCTTGGATTCTGTGATGACGCCGGTGATCCGGTCTCCATCCAGGATCGGCGCGACGAATTGTCGGTGCAGCATCGGGTGCACGCCCGCCTCTTCGACCAGCTTGTCGGCGACCAGTTTGAAGCCTTCGCTGTCCAACTCATAACTTAGCGACTGGCTTTCCGGAACGGCGGCCCCCATCTCCTTGGCGCGGGTTTCGAACTCCATCCCGATGCCGCCTGCCTCGACGGTTTGCTCGTGCCGGTACCAGGCAAATCCTTCGACGCCGACCGCCGTGATGTTGCCACCCATGCAGCCGAACCGATCAATCAAAGATACCTCGGCCCCCGCACGTGCCGCTGCAAGCGCTGCGGCCAACCCGGCGGGGCCGGAACCGACGACCAGAACATCGGTTTGATGAATGACGGGGATTTGGCGTGCGGGTTCCTGAATGGTCTGCATTGGCGCCTCATGGAATTTGCGTTTCCGCTACCATTGGGATTCCCGATTGGCGGGTCAATCAAAAAACCGACTGCCGCAAGGTCGGAAAAACACCAATGCGCGATTGCCCCCGGCGGGGCTTTGGCATAATCACCTGTCCAGTCGAATTCTTACCTTTGAAGGTCCGTCCATGCGCCTGAGCCGTTACTTTCTGCCCGTTCTCAAGGAAACCCCGTCCGAGGCTCAGATCGTCAGCCACCGGCTGATGCTGCGTGCAGGGATGATCAAGCAGGCCTCTGCCGGGATTTATTCCTGGTTGCCGCTGGGCTTCAAAGTGCTGCGCAAGCTGGAAAACATCGTCCACGAGGAACAGGCGCGGGCCGGTCACATCGCGATCCAGATGCCCATCATCCAGTCGGCGGATCTGTGGCGTGAATCCGGGCGCTATGACGATTACGGTCAGGAGATGCTGCGGATGAAGGACCGGCATGACCGGGACATGCTGTTCACGCCGACGGCCGAGGAATTGGTTACAGATATCTTCCGCGGCCACGTCAGCAGCTACAAGGATCTGCCGCTGACGCTCTACCAGATCCAGTGGAAGTTTCGCGATGAAATCCGCCCGCGTTTCGGCGTGATGCGGGGCCGTGAATTCTACATGAAGGACGGATACAATTTCGACCTGACCAAGGAAGATGCGCTGCACGCCTATAACCGCCATCTGGTCAGCTATCTGCGCACTTATGAACGGATGGGACTTCAGGCGATTCCGATGCGCGCCGATTCCGGCCCCATCGGTGGCGATGACACGCATGAGTTCCTGGTTCTGGCCGATACCGGCGAATCCGAAGTTTTCTATGACAGTGCTGTCACTGACCTGACCTTTGGCGACCGTGACATCGATTATGACAACCGCGAACAGTGTCAGGCCATTCTGGAAGAGTTCACTTCGAAATACGCCCGCACTGATGAAACCCATGACGAGGCGCTGTTCAATCAGATCCCCAAAGAACGTCGCCGCGTGGCGCGTGGCATCGAGGTGGGTCAAATCTTTTACTTTGGCACCAAATACTCCGATCCCTTGGGCGCGACTGTCCAAGGCCCGGATGGCAAACCGGTTCCGGTTCACATGGGCAGCCATGGTATCGGTGTCAGCCGCCTTGTAGGAGCAATCATCGAGGCCAGCCATGACGACAAGGGCATCATCTGGCCCGAGGGCGTGACCCCATTCCATTGCGGTATCGTCAACCTCAAGCAGGGCGATGAAGAAGCAGATTCAGCCTGTGACAAGATCTACACGGCGCTGACAGCTTTGGGTCTGGAGCCGCTCTATGACGACCGCAACGAACGCGCAGGCGGCAAATTCGCCACGATGGACCTGATCGGTCTGCCCTGGCGCATCACGGTTGGCCCGCGTGGTCTGAAGAATGGTGTGGTTGAACTGACCTGCCGCCGTACCGGCGAAAGCGAGGAACTGAGCCCCGAGGCGGCCGTTACCAAAGTTGCTGAGATTTACCAGCAGATCGCCTGAGCGACCATCAGTTGCTGCATGAAGCGGGCGTTGAAACACGCCCCGTGATCCGGAAGGGGTGCCGAAGGCTCAGACCTGGCGGCCCTTCCCAGGCTACCTGAAGGCCGACCGCGTCAGTCGGTCGGTTCTCAGTTTTGATCCGACGTCGGGCGCTCGGCCAGGACGTCTCCGTTGGCTCCGTCACCTGTGGCCACAACAATCGGGCGGCCAAGGCGGCTGATCAGTTCGCGAAACTCGATATCCAGAAAGCGCAATCCGCAAATCCGCGCATCGGTTGCCCGATCCGTGATACACAAACGGCCCTGCCGGAACACCAGACGATATCCTTTGTCTTTCAGGATGTCTGCCAGATTGCCCCAGCTTGCTGCGGTGACAAAGATCGGCCGGATGGCCGCGCGCAGCAAGGCTGCGGTCTCACAATCCAATTCTGTTGAAGCCTGACGGGTCGAAATTGCACCCGCGCCATTGGTTGAAATTCGTAAATTCATTGAGCGACCCCCGCTCTTTAAATGTGTTCCCCCATGGTTAGGGTGGCAAAGTTTCTGAAAATAATCAAAAAGAGTAATAAAATTTCGCACTTATTGTTGCCTTTACGATTCAGTGGCTCACGATGTGCGATGATTAACGTCATACCTGAAACAATCACCTTCTGTCTGTGATGCGCTTCACAACTCATGGTGTAGCGCCCGAATTAGAAGACACCTGTTTTGCACGTGTATTTTGGTCATGTCCAGCAACGATTCGGCTCATTCAGGCTGAGGAGCCAGTTCAGAGTGACAACCGGCTTGACCATTGGGCGAAATGCCGAAAGGGTCGCCGCAAACAAGAAAACCCGGAGCAGGCATGGCCAAGACACCCCCGCCCTTTGCCCCTTTTGAATGGAAAATCGCCTGGCGATATCTGCGCGCGCGCAGGGCCGAAGGCGGTGTCAGCGTGATGACATGGATCTCTTTGATCGGGATCACGCTTGCCGTGTTTGCGCTGATTGCAACGCTGGCTGTCCGTTCAGGTTTTCGCTCTGAATTCGTCGGCACCATTCTGGGTGCCAATGCGCATGTGACGGTCTATTCCTCGGGTGAATTTGACGCGCAGGGCCGGGTGGATCGAACAATTGCCGACTACAAGGAACGCACCGACCGCATAGCGCAGGTGCCCGGAGTTGAGCGTGCCGCACCGCTGGTGAAGGGGCAGGTGCTGATCACCAACCGCGACAGCAGCAGCGGGGTCGAGGTGTTTGGCATCCGACCCGACGATCTGCTCGACTTGCCGGGTATCGCGCAGGCGGAACAGGCGGCGGGGGACCTGTCGGACTTCCAGACGGGTGAGGATGTCATCGCCATTGGATCGGGTGTGGCCCGCAGCATCGGGGTCACTGTCGGGGATGTGGTCAAACTGACCTCGCCCAACGGGGTCAAAACCGCCTTTGGCACGTCGCCGCGCGTGAATGCCTATCGCGTTGTCTATGTGTTTTCGGCCGGTCGCTATGACATCGACCGCACCCGCGTCTACATGCCGTTTTCGCAGGCGCAGGGCTTTTTCAACCGTGAAGGTGTGGCGGATGAGATAGAAGTGATGGTGGACAAGCCCGAAGATCTTGGCCCGATCCTGATTCCCATTCTTGAGGCGTCGGGCGAGCGCAGCCAGATCTGGACATGGCAGGACGCATCCGGCGGCTTTCTGCGCGCGCTCGAGGTTGAGGATAATGTGATGTTCATCATCCTGTCGATCCTCGTTCTGATTGCTGCGATGAACATCGTTTCGGGCCTGATCATGCTGGTCAAGAACAAAGGGCGCGATATCGGTATCCTGCGCACGATTGGCCTGAGCGAAGGATCGGTTCTGCGTGTCTTTTTCATCTGCGGTGCGTTCACCGGCCTGATCGGCACTGCAATGGGGGTTATCCTGGGATGCCTCTTTGCAATCTACATTGATCCGATTTTCTCATTCGTAAACTACGTGATGGGCGGTGGCGTGTGGGATCCGTCGATCCGTGGCATCTACGCCCTGCCGGCCGAACTGCATCTGAGCGATGTGCTCAAGGCGACGGGCCTGTCGCTTGGCCTGTCTTTCATCGTCACCTATTTCCCCGCCCGCCGCGCGGCGCGGCTGAACCCGGTCGAGGCGCTGCGCTATGAATGATGTCACCTTGCGACTGAACGGTCTGACCAAGACCTACCTCAAAGGCACACCGGGCGAGGTGCAGGTTCTGCGCGGGGTCGACCTCGAACTGCGCGCGGGTGAGGCTGTGGCCATGGTTGCGCCGTCAGGGGCGGGTAAATCGACGCTTCTGCACATCGCCGGTCTGCTGGATAGGCCCGACAACGGAACCGTGGAAATCGGGGGGCAGAATGTGAACGGCAAGGGCGACCGAACCAGAACGGCGTTGCGTCGGCAGGATATCGGGTTCGTATATCAGTTCCATCACCTGCTGCCCGAGTTTACGGCGCTGGAAAACATCACATTGCCGCAACTGGCCAATGGCGCGTCCGAAAAAGCTGCTCAGGCACGGGCATTGGACTTGCTGGACCGTGTGGGCGTCGCCCCGCGCGCCAGCCACCGCCCTGCGGCGCTGTCGGGCGGTGAACAACAACGCGTGGCTTTTTGCCGGGCGCTTGCCAACGCGCCGCGTGTTTTGCTGGCTGACGAACCGACAGGCAATCTGGACCCTGAAACTTCGGATCAGGTGTTCGATGCGCTGATGACACTGGTGCGGGACGAGGGATTGTCGGCGTTGATCGCGACCCACAACCTCGAACTGGCGGCGCGCATGGACCGAATGGTCCGGCTTGAGGGCGGCGTGCTCAGGCCAGTTGAGTGATTGCAACACCGATGGCCATGACCGCGATACCACTCGCCCGCATCAGGGTGAGTGGCGCCACCTGTGCGCCGAACAGGCCGAAGTGATCGATTGCCGCGGCACTGGTCAATTGCCCCAATAGGACAAAGAACACGGCGTTTCCCACACCGAAATGCGGGGCGACATGGGTGATCGACAACACATAGAATGCAATCAGGATGCCAGCGAACAACAGGTGTTTCGGGGCCTGCGCAACCTTGGACAAGGCTGCAAAACCGGGAAACAACAGCATGGTCAGCGCCGAGGCGGCCAGGGCAATTGCAAACAGCACCACGGCTGCAGTTGTTGGTGATCCGATGACCTTGCCAAGGGCCGCGTTAAGAGCGGCCAGTATCGGAATTCCAAATCCGGCGGCCAGCATGATGGCTGCGTATTGTGTCATTGCCCGAACCCTCTGCACCTGTTTCGTTGATCTGGATCATTGCGCCCATATGCCTGTCGGGCAACCCTGCAAATGTCAATTGTGACAGGAGGATACGATGTTCAAGGCAACGATCGGTATGCTGGTTCTCGGGGTTTCGGCTGCTGCCGCACAGGCTGCTTGGGCGCAGGATGCCGTGACCGGAGAGGAACTCTATTTGCATTACTGCGCGACCTGTCACGGGATTGACGCAACCGGGCAGGGGCCGATGGCCAGCGTGCTGGTTGTTCAGCCGTCCGATCTGACCGCATTGTCCGGCGAAAGCGGGGTGTTCCCGACCGCCCGCGTTGTTGCCCGCATCGACGGCAGGGACCCGCTGGTCAGCCATGGCAGCCCGATGCCGGTCTATGGCCCTTATTTTGACGGGCAGGACACATCCATGAAAACACCGGAAGGTCAGCCGATCCTGACCAGCCAGCCGATCGTTGATCTGGTGGCATATCTGGAAACCCTGCAGCGCGCCCGGAACTAACTGCAAATCCCCTCGATCCTGGCTTCACTCCACGGGATCAGGACCGGGCGCTCGCGCCCCTGTTCCGGCAGGGGCGACAGATCAAAATGGACGCCCAGCATGTCATGCAGTCGTTTGGTGCGCTTGGCCTGAGGGGCCAGCGCGCGACAGCACACGTATTCCTCGACGATCGCGCCCTGCTGTTCGAATCCGTAGGTCAGAAAATCGGGAGAGGTTTCGAGGTCGAACAGATATGGATCCCTCCGGCCCCCATGTTCCGCTGCAGCGCGCAGGGGGTGGTAACCGGTGGTCCGGCGATTCTGCCATTGCCAGACATGCGTCAGCTCGTGGGCCAAAAGCATCGCGGCCAGCAGGTTCATCTGATCCGGAAAGTCGGACATATAGTCCTCCAGATACCAGTCGCGGGTAAAATAAACTTTGTTGAACAGGGCCACGGCGGCAGGTTTGCCCGTCACCGGCCCGGGGTCCACCGGGGGCAGAATGCGCTCGCGGCAGGCCAGTCGCGGGCGTTCTTCGCGGAAATACGTCACGTTGGTAACCGGGGCACCTTCGACCAGACGGATGTGATCCAGATTCAGGGTTCCCCCCTGAATGGTCTCCGCAAAATCGCGCTCCTGCTCGGTCAACTCACGACCGCAGGCGGCCAGCAACAAAAGAGAAGCAAAGAATACACGCAGAACCATAAGTTGAATCTTATTCCGCTGCGGGTATTCCGCAAACCGTTTTCACAGACTCATGGCCAGAACCCGGCTGATTTCCGTAAGTGATCGCCCGGACTGACCCATCCATGTATTAAAGGCGTTCTGAACCGCCTCCATCGCTTTCTTCGAGGTGGCAGGCTTGTCGATCACACCTTCGGCAATCAGGCGGGCGGTGACATCCTGGGACAGAATGAAGCTGTCCCTCCCGGCAAACCGCATCGCGTACTGTGCCGAAGCGCCGCCCAGTCGGGCCCCGCGTTTGGCCAACATGGCCAGAAGATTGACGTAGTCATCAGATGGCCAGCCGCCCAGCACTTTACCCACGCCGCCTTCCTCGCGCAGCTCAAGCAGGAACGCAGCGTTATCCCGTACAGCCGCGATCTTGGTTCCATTCCTGACGATGCGCGTATCCTGCAACAGGGTGTCAAACTTCTCATCATCCATGAACGCGCATCGCCCCACGTCGAACCTGTCAAAGGCTGTTTCGAACCCGTCCCATTTGTTTTCGATGACTTTCCAGTTGAAACCGGCCTGAAAGATGCATTTCGTGATGACCGACAGCCAGCGGTCCTCAGGCATCGCTGCCAGTTCCGCGGGGGTTTTCGGTTTGCTCAGTTTTGCGTCCAGTGCTTCTGGACCGCCGTGGCGCACGGCTGCGATTTCAAAGATTTCGTCAAACGTTCGCATCTGTCTAACCTTGATGTTGCCCGACTATAAATGTTTATCTTTTGTTCTTGTTTGGCAATGAAAAATCTGACCGTGTCCAGATTTGAGGCAGCCCAACGAATAACTGGATTCGCAGAAAAATGCGGATTTTCGAAAGAAGTTCTCGACAAAAGGTGGCAAAATGTTTTCTGATTGACTCGTCAGTCAATGTCCCGTCTTAGCGAAATGAAACAAGGGCTAGCCGGGTTGGATGCGTAAAGGGAGCCGGGAGGGGGGAACAATCTGGCAGAAAGATCTTTTCCACAATTTGGAAACGGATCACTGTTCTTTTCCAGCCAAATTTGTGCATGCTGCGGCATGGCATTGTCATCAGACAGGAAGACCGGCGGGAAAATCCTTGCCGGGATGGGCAAAACAAATATGACAGGGAGTTAAGTCCATGAAAAAACTAAGTGTAAGCCTAATGGCTCTGAGCGTTGCAGGCGCGGCGCAGGCGGCGGATATGGGCGCCGTGGATGAACCGATCAAACTGGCGATCAACGAATGGACCGGCCAGCACGTCACCACGCATGTGGCGGGTGAGATGCTCAAGGCAGCCGGGTACAACGTCGAATATGTGACCGCTGGCATGATGAACCAGTTCCAGGCGCTGGCCGATGGCGACATCGACGCGACACTGGAAATCTGGTCTTCCAACGTTTCCGATGAATACGCCAAGAAAATCGGTGAAGGCACTGTGGTCGAAATCGGTGATCTGGGTCTGGATGCCAAGGAAGGCATCGCATACCCGGCGCATGTGGCCGATCTGTGCCCGGGCCTGCCCGCATGGGAAGCGCTGAAAGATTGTGCACAGGTCTTTGCGACGGCGGAAACTCTGCCCGGTGGTCGTCTGGTCGACTACCCGGCCGATTGGGGTACTCCGGGCGCGGATCGCATGACCGGTCTGGAATTGCCGTTCAAAGCCGTACCAGCAGGGTCCGAAGGGGCGCTGATCGCGGAATTGCGCGCTTCGACCGAACGCAAATCGCCACTGCTGATCACCTTCTGGCAGCCGCATTGGGCGATGTCGGCCTATGACGTTCAGTTCGTTGAACTGCCCGCCGGTGAAGAGGCGTGCTTCAGTGATCCGGCCTGGGGCCCGAATCCGAACGCTGTCAATGACTGCGACTTCTCTCCCTCGCGCATCTTCAAAGCCGGCTGGAGCGGTATGGAAGAGAAATGGCCAGCAGCCTTTGAAATCCTGACCAACTATCAGCTGGCGGTTGAAGACCAGCAGCCGATGATGGGCGCGATCGACGTTGACGGCGGAAAGGTCGAAGAAGTTGTCGCCGCATGGATGGCTGAAAACGAAGGCAAATGGCGTCCGGTTGTAGACGCGGCAACCCAGTGAGCCCGCGTAAGTGACGGACACGACTATGCCAGCCATCGCCTGCCGGAATCTCTGGCAGGTGTTTGGCCCCGGCGCTGACAAAGCCCTGACCGACGCGCTGTCTCGGTCAGGGAATGACGCCGACAAGGCTGCCGCCGCCCTTCGGGAACAGGGGCTGATCCCCGCCGTTCAGGATGCCAATTTCGAGGTTCAGGAAGGTGAACTTTTCGTCATCATGGGCCTGTCGGGCTCGGGCAAATCCACGCTGATCCGCTGCATCTCGCAGCTGTTGCCGGGCACAGGTGGTGAGATTCGGGTGGATGGCGAAAATGTCATCGGAGCCTCAAAAAAGGCGCTGACCGAGTTGCGCCGCAAAAAACTGGGCATGGTGTTCCAGCATTTCGGCCTGTTCCCGCATATGACCGTTTCTGAAAACGTGGCCTATCCGCTGCGCGTGCAGGGTGTGGGCAAGAAGGAACGGCTGGCGCGCGCGCAGGAGGTGATCTCCCTGGTCGGTCTGGAAGGGCGCGAAGACAGTTTTCCGCGCCAGCTTTCAGGTGGCCAGCGTCAGCGTGTGGGCATTGCCCGCAGCCTCGCCGTAAATCCTGATATCTGGTTTCTGGATGAACCGTTCTCGGCCCTCGACCCATTGATCCGCCGCCAGTTGCAGGATGAATTCCTGCGCATTCAGGCGACGCTGAAGAAATCTATCGTCTTTATCACCCATGACATTCAAGAGGCGCTGAAGCTGGCCGACCGCATTGCCATCATGCGCGACGGCAAGATTGTTCAGATCGGAACGCCCACTGACATAGTGTTGCGCCCGGTGGATGATTACGTGCGCGAATTCTCGAAGGATGTCGCCAAAGGTCAGCACGCCAAGGTCGCCTCGGTCATGCGGAGCGAGGCGGAATGTGGCCCGGATGATCCCGGCCTCACCACCTCGATGACGCTGGACGCAGCCCTTGCGCATTGCATGGAGCTGTATGAACCCGTGCCCGTGCGGGATGAGGCGGGCAATGTCGTTGGCACGGTGCATCCGTCCGATCTGGCCGCAGCTCTTCAGGTGGACGAGACATGACCGCCATAACCGACCTCCCGACACGGCGCAGTGCGCAGTTGACGGCAGGTGCGAAGGCCGCCCTGATAACTGTTATCGTCGGTGCAGTTTGCCTTGCGCTCGAGGGTATCGCCCCGTGGCTGGTCAAGTGGCCCGCCGCGTGGGAACTGCCTGCAACCCAATGGGTTGGCGCGTTTCTGGACTGGTTTCTGAACCTGATCAAACCGGCAATGCGGCTGTTTTCGGACCTGATGACCCACCCAATGAACTGGGCGAATTTCGTGCTGGGCAAAACGCCATGGCCCATTCTGATCGGGATCGTGACCGCGTTGGGCTGGTATCTGGGCGGCTTGTCCATGGCCGCACTTGGCTTTCTGGGCCTGAGCTTTGTTTTGGCCTCGGGCTATTGGGCCGAAAGCATGAATACGCTGGCGCTTGTCGCCGTGTCTGTCCCTGTGGCGCTGGTCATTGGGGGCGCCATAGGCATCCTCGCCAACGAAGTGCAAAAGGTGAAATCCTTTGTGCAGGCCGTGCTGGACATCATGCAGACGGTGCCAACCTTTGCCTATCTGACACCGCTGCTGCTGCTGTTTGGATTTGGTCCTGTTGTTGGTCTGATTGCTTCGGCCATCTATGCCGCACCACCAATGGCGCGCAATGTGATGCTGGGATTGGAACGGGTAGAGCCCGAAATAAAAGAGGCGGCCATCATGTCTGGCGGCACTCGGTTCCAGCAGCTGTTCCAGGTCGAAATCCCTGCCGCCACCACTCAGATCATGGTCGGTGTGAACCAATGTCTGATGGCCGCATTGTCGATGGTTATCATCGCCGCTGTCATCGGTGGGTTCAACGATATCGGCTGGGAGGTTCTGCTGACCATGCGCAAGGCGCAGTTCGGCGAATCGCTGATGGCGGGTCTGGTTATCGTGGTCTTTGCGGTGGTGATCGACCGGATGAGCGGCACTTTGGCGACCGAGCGTAAACGCTATGACAGCCGCGTTGTCTGGGCGATGCTGGGCTTTGCTGTTGTCTTCACTGCGGCCTTCTGGGCGTGGTTGCCAAACCCTGCGGAATTGACCCTGCTGGGCCCGATGGCCGAGGTCGTGGACAGCGGCCTGACCGCGTTCACGCAGGCCAACGGCCAGTGGCTGGACGCCCTCAAGAACAACTCGTTGTTCTATGTATTGCTACCGCTTCGGATCGGGCTAGATCAGGCGGTGCTGCCCTTCACATGGGGTTTCCAGTGGACGTCGAGCATGAGCTATGGCCTGTTCGCGGCCGGTGCCGGGATTGCGCTGTTGATGGCGTGGCGCGGGCGGCTGACTGGCGGGCTGGTCGTTCTGATCCTGATCGGAATGCTGGAAACCGGCATCGCGAACCTGCCCTGGCCCTTTGTCCTGACCGGCGCTGCCGCGCTGGGCTGGGTCGCCGGGGGCTGGCGTCTGGCCGCGCTCTGCGTGGGGCTGCTCTGCACCATCCTCGTCTCGGGCCTGTGGGAAAGGGCGCTGCTGTCGCTTTATCTTAGCGGTGCAGCAGTGTTTACCTGCGCTTTGGCAGGGGGGGCGATCGGTCTTGCCAGCGCGGTATGGCAGCCTGTGTGGAACGTGGTTCGCCCGATCTGCGATATGTTGCAGACGATCCCCCTGTTCGTGTTCCTGATCCCGGTGCTGATGGTGTTCCAGATTGGTGAGTTCTCGGCCTTTCTGGCGATCTGTGCGTATGCGATTGTCCCGATGATCCGCTACACACGGCACGGGCTGGTCAATACACCGGATGAGATGATGGAGGCCGCAATCTCAAGCGGTGCGACCGAGTGGCAGATCATGCGCGATGTGCGGGCGCCTTACGCGGCGCCGACCATTCTGCTGGGGCTGAACCAGACCATCCTTTATGCCTTTGCCATGCTGGTTATCGCGGCACTGATCGGGACCACCGGTTTGGGGCAGTCGATCTATCTGGCACTGGGTCAGGCGGATGTAGGATTGGGCATATCTGCCGGGGCCGCGATGGCGATTCTGGCACTGATCGCCGACCGCATCGTTCAGGGCTTTGCCGAAGAACGCCGCGCGGCGCTTGGGCTGTAATACAGGGCAGGGGCGGCGTATCCGCCCCTGCGACCCAACTTGATTTCGGGCAAGGAAGTCGCTGTCCTCCCAGTCTAGACCGACCCCAACACGTTTGGAGAATATCATGACCGGTTGGGGCCTGTTTCTTGCAGCACTCATCGCTTTCCTACTCAGCCATGCAATTCCTATTCGGCCCACCGTGCGGGGCTGGCTGATCGGCGCGCTCGGGCGCCGGGGGTATTTCGCGGCCTATTCACTTCTGTCGCTGGCCGTGCTGGCCTGGCTGATTGTCGCCGCTGCAAACGCCCCCTATGTCGAGGTCATTCCGCCGTTCGCAGTCTTGCGCTGGGTGCCAATACTGATCATGCCCGTGGTGTGCTGGCTGGCTGTGGCCGGGCTTGCGATCCAGAACCCGTTTTCTTTTGGTGGGATGGGCAAAAGGCCTTTTGACCCCGAACACCCCGGTATTCTGCGCACCACCCGCCACCCGATCCTTGCCGCGCTGCTGTTGTGGTCCTTGGCGCATCTTCTGGCCAATGGAAGCCTGTCACATGTGATTCTGTTCGGCCTGTTTGCCGGATTTTCTGTTATGGGCATGGACCTGATCGACAGGCGTAAATCGCGTGAGATGGGCTTTGAATGGGTCCGGTTGTCCCGAAATACGTCGCGGTTCTCACTCCGCTCACCGCGACCCTGGCCACGCCCTTGGGTCTGGCTGACCGCACTGGCCGTTTATGCGGTTCTTCTTCACCTGCACGCACCTGTGATTGGTCTGTCGCCGCTTCCTTGACTGGGGGAGTGGTCGGGCAGCGCCTTGCGTGCTATTTGAAACGTCACAATCGATTTACAAGAGGTCCAAGATGCATCTGGCCTATGTCACCACCACCGACCGCGGCGCGACGGATCGCCTGCTCAGCGCTGTTGCTGAACGTCTGCTGGCGTCTGGCGCGAAACTGGCCGGTGTCGTGCAAACGAACACGGAATGTACCGACAGCAGCAAGTGCGACATGGATGTCCGCGTGTTGCCGGATGGTGAAACCATCCGAATCTCACAATCACTGGGCACCCAGTCGCGCGGCTGCCGTCTGGACCCCGCAGCACTGGAACAGGCGGTGGGATATGTGACCGCCTCGCTTGCGAACGCACCGGACCTGCTGATTATCAACAAATTCGGCAAACATGAATCCGATGGGCGGGGGTTCCGCCCGGTGATCGGCGAAGCGCTGGCGCTGGATATTCCGGTGCTGGTCGGCGTGAACGGGTTGAACGCGGAAAAATTCAACGCTTTCGCCGAAGGCGCAGCGGAAGCCCTCCCGGCGGATCTGGAAGCAATCGAGGCGTGGTTCAACAAGGTCTCGGAACTGCGTCCGGTGGCGGAATATAACCTCCTAAGCATTTGATAAAGATTCAAAAAGGCGGCGCTGATTGTTGGTCAGCGCCGCCTTTTTTGAAGTTGGATGGAATTAGGTTGTCTTAAGCCTGCGGTACCCCAACAGGCCCAGAACGGTCCCGATCAAAAGCAGCCCGCTTGCGGGCAGGGGGACCGGTGCAACAACAAGGTTGTCTACCCAGATTTCCCCGCAGTATTGGCTACACCATGCCGTGTTTGGTGTTGTCACAAACGGGTGCCGGATCTGCGAAGGGCTGTCGTAGGTCAGCAGAAGCGCGTCAATGGCAGTAAAAGCGCTAGAGAAGCCAAAGGTGGCTAAAGGAGTGTTACCAAAGGTCTGACTGGCGACAACAGCCCCATTCCGCAGCCCGGAAAACGTGACTGTAGGAAAGGTGGTTGGTCCCCCTGTAAGCCATTGATTGTACGCTGCGGTCCCGTGTGCGGGCGCTGGTCCAGACCCCGTTGTGTAAGCTAGAGACGCACCTAGAATATCGGCAGTCTGCACGGTAAATCTGCCGCCATTGACCGGCTTGATTGTGGTCGAGAGAACCCCGCTATCATCGTGAAGGTTGATGTAGTTGCCAAAGCTGTAAACAGCTGCGTAGTCAAACGTGAAGCCCTGGCTTGTTCCCTGGTACGTCGTAAACCCAGACCTCGGATCGTTTGGAAAGTTAACGTCGAACGTTATGGTCAGCGCATTGACCGCGCTTGCAAAGCAAACGGCCAGAGCCGCAATAATCAGTTTCATAGCAATTTACCCCACTAAAGAAGGTCAGGCTACAAGAGAAAACATCTTTTTCAAGCTTGGTAAAAGGAACAGTTGGGGAACAGATCATCGGATATGAGTACCAACTTGAGTACCTGATGAGTGCCGGGGTTTGCCGCGATTCCGAAATTGAAACTCTAACAGCGGCGATATTTGGCTATGTTTTCAGATGTTTATGAGAGTGGTGGGCGACCCTGGAATCGAACCAGGCGTGCGTCTCCGCGAGGGAGTTACAGTCCCCTGCCACACCTTGCGGCCTGTCGCCCACTGTCAGGCGTTGCACCTGACGTGGAGGCGTGATTACTAGCGCACCAAAGGAGCGTCAACAGGAAAATTTCCCTTTGGCGTAGGAAACCGAATTCCCGGCCCGGAGGCCCTTGAAATGAAGAAACCCAAATGGGTCGTCGAAAAGGAACAGGCGCGCAAAGCAGCTGCTGCGGAAACAGTCTGGCTGTTTGGCCTGCACGCGGTTCGCGACGCTTTGATGAACCCGAAACGGCAAAAACTACGCCTGATGGTGACGCGGAATGCGTGTGACAAACTGGCGGAAGCTGTTGAATTTGCTGGGATCGAGGCCGAAATAGTTGACCCGCGCAAGTTTTCTGCGCCCATCGATGCTGGATCCGTGCATCAGGGCGCAGCGCTGGAGGTCAAGCCGTTGGAATGGGGCAGTCTGGCAGATAACTGCATCGGTCGCGAAAACCCTCGCGTCATTCTGCTGGACCGGGTCACCGACCCGCACAATGTCGGGGCGATTCTGCGCTCGGCCGAAGTTCTGGGGGCCAGTGCTGTGATCGGCACACGCCACCATTCCGCGCCCGAGACCGGGGCACTGGCAAAAACCGCCAGCGGTGCGCTTGAGCGGCAGCCTTATCTGCGGGTGCGCAACCTTGCGGACGCGATTGTCGAGCTTCAGGGCATGGGCTTTCTGGTCCTTGGGCTGGACGGAGAAGCCGACATGACAATCGAAGGTGCGCTAAGCGATGGCCGTGACCGCCCTGTCGCGCTTGTGCTGGGCGCGGAAGGTCCGGGCTTGCGGCAGAAGACAAAGGAAACCGTGGATCAGTTGGTTAAAATTGACGCAGCCGGGGGATTTGGTTCGCTGAACGTCTCAAATGCTGCGGCAATCGCCTTATATGCATCGCGACCCTGAGCAAAGGAGAGCGTCATTCCCGGTCCTGCCAAAATCGCGACCTGCTGCTATTGCGGCACCCGGGCTGCCTTGATCCTGAAAGGCAAGGAACGGCACGAGCTTAGCTGCTCCAGCTGTGGAGCGCCGCTGCACAACCTGAAGATGCTGCCCGCGCGGAAAGTACACAAACCCGAACCGCTGCGCGTAGCTGTGTCTCATGCTGCCCCTCGGAAAGCAAAGCGCAAAAAGAGGAAGAAGACCATGCTTGCGCGCGTGTTCGACGAAGCATGGGACGTGATCGAAGACATCTTTGACTAAGTTTCAACTGGCGAACACTCGTTCACATCCGCGTCAACAGGGGTTCCGAAAAACGCGAAAAGTTGCATCTTGATGGTCTTGAATGTGCAGATTCCCATATGACGATGCTGAACCGACGTACTTTTATGAGCTCGCTGAGCACTGTATTGCTGGCTCCTGCCGTGTTTGCGCAGGACAATCCCGTGTATTACGCCACTGACGGTGTGGCGTTGGCGGGGTATGATCCCGTGTCCTATTTTGACAGCGACGCGCCTTCAAAAGGGGCACCCGAAAACGCGGTCATGTGGAAGGGCGCCCGGTGGCATTTCAAATCGCAGGCAAATCGCGAGCTCTTTGAAGGCAACCCGCGCGCCTTTGCGCCGCAGTTCGGTGGTTATTGCTCGTACGGGATGGCGATGGGTGTGTTGAAAAGCACGGATCCGAATACGTGGCAGGTGGTCGATGGGCGTCTTTACCTGACGCATTCACCCGCGGTCGAGGAAATCTGGCAGCAGAATCAAACAGGATACATTGCGATGGCAGAAGAAAACTGGCCCGCAATTCTCTATGGGGAGTAGGCAGGGTTCAGCTAATTGTGAAAAGTCATCACAAAAATGCGCCACCCCTCTTTTTTTTAACGGATCCATGCTTAAATGTCACAGTGACCGCGGAACGGAACTGCCGCGGGTCATTTCACTGTCCCTCGTTCCAACAACTGGCGCCCAAGCTTTCTTGGGCGCTTTTTTCTTTTTGGAACCCTGTTAAGGATAGGGCATGCCAGACTATTCCGATCAGTACCTTAAGGCTATTTTGCAACGCACCAAGACGGTGGCCGTTGTCGGCGTTTCCATGAACCCTGTGCGACCCAGCTATTACGTGGCGCGCTATTTGTCGCTGAAAGGGTTCAAGGTGATTCCCGTCAATCCGGGCCACGCGGGCAAAGACCTGTTTGGTCAGACGGTTCGCGGCAGCCTGTCAGAGATCTCCGAGCCTGTAGACATGGTGGACATTTTCCGGCGGTCCGAGGCCGTGCCACCCATTGTAGATGAGGCGCTGGAGGCTTTCCCGTCGCTCGGTACGATCTGGATGCAGATTGGCGTGGAACACCCTGAAGCGGCGGTAAAGGCTCAGGCCCGTGGCGTGGATGTGGTGATGAACCGTTGCCCAAAGATCGAATATCAGCGCCTGTTTGGCGAATTGCGCATGGGCGGATTTTCGACGGGGATCATCTCGTCCAAGCTTTAGGGTTTGGCGGGGACGTAAGGTTTCAGACGGGCGACCTGTTCCTTCCGCCGCTTTTCCAGCACCACGTCGCGCGGAACCCAGTCATACCGGGTATCCTCGACCAGCGGAGACCAGAACAACACGCCGCCATAACGCCACGGGTCCAATACGACACCGTCATACAGCGTCGCACCTTTACCGCTGATGATTGCGGTGCTGTGGTCGATCCGCGTCGGGTTGTCCGCGTTTGCAATGGCACGGTGCAGCTCCAGTGTCCGGAAGTTTTCCTGTTTCAGCCGCCGCTCGATATCCTCGGCCCAATGCCAGCACAGCCCACGCGGGCGCAGCCCCTTGTTGACCTTCATGTTATGGATCAGGGGCGGGTCTGTGATCTGGTATTCCTCGACCAGCTGAGCGGTATAGGCGTAAGCAATTCCCGCTGCGCGTCGGGCCTCCTCAGGGTCGATATCCGGGCCAAGGCCCTGAATCTCCGTGGCGAGCCGCTGCACCTCATCCCCGGTCGAGCGCGGCGGCGCGGCGCAGCCAGCGACGATGGCAAGGGTTGCCACAAGCATCAAAATTCGGATCATAACGCGCCTTCGCCCTGACAGTCTGGCATCCGAGTATAACGGCCCAGGAGCCAGTGCGGAACCCGGACGTTACCCTTTGGGGCGGGCAGCTTTTTCGGCGATACCGCTGGTGCCCTGACGGCGGTCCAGCTCGGCCAGAACATCATCCAGCGCCACGTCCCGCGCGGCCAGCATGACCAGAAGGTGATACAACACGTCCGCCGCTTCCGAGGTCAGCTTAACCTGATCCCCTTTTACGGCTTCGATGATGGCCTCTATGGCCTCTTCACCGAATTTCTCGGCGCATTTCTCAGGGCCTTTCGCAAGCAGCTTGGCCGTCCAGCTGCTTTCGGGATCAGCCCCCTTGCGTGCCTCGATCGTGGCGGCCAGATCGTGCAAGATGCTCATGTTAGCCTCATGGGGATGCCAGCTGCGGCCATATGTTCCTTGGCCTCGCGGATGGTGTATTCGCCGAAATGGAAAATCGATGCCGCCAACACGGCGCTTGCACCGCCCTTGGTGACGCCCTCGACCAGATGGTCCAAAGTACCAACACCGCCCGAGGCGATCACGGGCACATCCACCGCGTCGGAAATGGCGCGGGTCAGCGGCAGGTTGAACCCGGATTTGGTGCCGTCGCGGTCCATCGAGGTCAGCAGGATTTCACCGGCCCCCTTGGAGACCACGGTTCTTGCAAAGGCAACCGCGTCAATGCCGGTGGGTTTGCGCCCACCATGGGTAAAGATCTCCCACTTGCCGGGGCTGACGGTCTTGGCGTCGATGGCGCAGACAATGCACTGACTGCCGAACTGATCTGCCGCTTCGGCAATCACATCCGGATTGGCAACCGCGGCCGAGTTGAAGCTGACCTTGTCCGCCCCCGCCAGCAGCAAGGCGCGCACATCGTCTTTTGTTCGCACCCCACCGCCCACGGTCAGTGGCACGAAACACTGTTCCGCCGTACGCTGCACCACATCGAACATGGTGCCGCGATTCTCATGGGTCGCGTGAATGTCGAGAAAGCAGATCTCGTCCGCTCCGGCAGCATCATAGGCCTTGGCCGATTCCACCGGGTCGCCCGCATCGCGCAGGCCCACGAAATTTACGCCTTTGACCACTCGGCCATCGGCAACATCAAGGCAGGGAATGATCCGGGTTTTCAGCATAGGATATCCTTTATGGGCGCACCTCTAGCGGCAAAGCCCTGCCGATGCCAGACTTGTGATTGTGAGAGGTCTCAATTCTGTGAAAACTGGGGTGAATTTCACAGAAGGAATATCGATATGCGTAGACTGATACTGGCTTGTGTTTTTTCAATCGGAGGCGCGCTGACCGCAATGGCAGATGATCTGATCAAGGTTCAAACCGACAAATCCGTGGCCGAGGCGCTGGACGCGCTGGAAGCCGTCGTCGGAAATGCAGGCGCAACCGTGTTTGCCCGCATCGACCACGCGGCCGGGGCGGAAAAGATCGGTACGTCCATTCCTGCCAATCAGGTGCTGATCTTCGGCAACCCGGCGCTGGGTACGCCAGCCATGCAGATCGACCCGCGCGCCGGGCTGTTTCTGCCTCTCAAGGTGCAGGCGTACGAAGACTCCAATGGCCAGGTCTGGCTGATCTATGAAGACCCGAAAGAGACATTGGACGACCTGAACGATGTCGACAAATCACCGGTCATCGAAAAGATGCGCGGTGCACTGGCCAAGCTGACCGCCGCAGCCGCGCAATAACCGATCACGACAGGGCGCGGATGGCCTCGGCCAGGTCAATTGCGCCATCATATAGCGCCCGGCCTGAAATCGCGCCGTTCAGCGCAACGCCGCAATCGCGAAGGGCGATCAGGTCGTCCAGCGAACTGACACCGCCCGAGGCGATCACAGGGATGGAAACGGCCTGTGCCAGGGCTGCGGTCGCTTCGATGTTCGGGCCCTGCATGGCACCGTCTCGGTTGATGTCAGTGTAGATGATTGCGGCCACGCCCGCGTCTTCGAAACTACGGGCCAGATCGGTGACCTGAACATTGGTCTCTTCGGCCCAGCCCTTGGTGGCCACCATGCCATTGCGTGCGTCTATGCCGACGGCGACCTTGCCGGGAAAGGCTTTGGCTGCTTCGCGCACCAGACCGGGGTTTTCGACAGCGACAGTGCCCAAGATGACCCGCGCAAGCCCCTTTTCGATCCATGTTTCGATCGTGGCCATGTCGCGGATGCCACCACCCAGTTGCGCAGGCACCTTGCACGCTTTCAGAATTGCCTCAACCGGTGCTGCGTTGACCGGCTCGCCTGCGAATGCGCCGTTCAGGTCGACCAGATGCAACCATTCGCACCCCGCCTCGACAAAGGCACGGGCCTGAGCGGCCGGGTCTTCGTTGAACACGGTGGCCTTGTCCATTTCACCACGCAGCAGGCGTACGGCCTGGCCGTCTTTAAGGTCGATGGCGGGGTAGAGGATCATGTCAGGCGGCCCTATATCACTGTTACACGCGCGGGATATCGCACAAGCAGGGCAGGGGATGCAACGCGACGCTGGGTCATTCTTGCCCGCCGCCCATTAGCGGGTCAGACTGCCCACAAAACAGGGAGAAAATCATGAAGACTTTTACTCTTTCAGCGGGCCTGATGCTGCTTGCTACAGCTGCATTTGCGGACGATCCGGTTGACGGCCTGTGGAAAACCGCGCCGGGCGACACGGGTGGCTATCTGCATGTGACGATTTCCGAATGCGGCAGTGCGATCTGCGGCACCATCGACAGCGCGTTCGACGCGGATGGCAACCAGCAGCTGGAATATGAGAACCTTGGCAAAAAGATCATCTGGGACATGGTTCCCGAAGGGGGCGGCAGCTATGACAGCGGTAAGATCTGGGCCCCCGACCGGGACAAAACCTACAACTCGAAAATGTCTCTGGACGGCCAGAATGCGCTGACCGTCAAGGGCTGTGTGGCGGGCGGCCTGATCTGCCGCGGGCAAACCTGGACGCGGGTTCAGTAAGCCTCAGGGCTTCCAGGTCAGGAAGTTGCCCAGCATACGCAGGCCAACATCCTGGCTTTTCTCGGGGTGAAACTGCATCCCAACCATCGTGTCGCGGCCAATCACGGCCGTGACGTCCTGCCCGTATTCCACATAAGCCAATCGCTGCGCCGGGTCGGACACGCGAAAATGGTAGGAATGGACGAAATAGGTGTGATCGCCTGATTTCACCCCGGCAAAGATCGGGTGATCGCTTTCCAGAACCAGATCGTTCCAGCCCATATGCGGCACTTTCAAAGCGGCATCTGACGGTTCGATTCGAACAACATCGCCTGCCACCCAGCCCAGACCATCGGTCTCGGTGTATTCATGGCCTTTGGTTGCCATCAGTTGCATGCCAACGCAGATGCCCAGAAAAGGGCGGCCCTTCTGTTCGACCGCTTCGACCATCGCGTCATAAATACCCTTGTGGCCGCGCAGCTCGGCAGCACAGGCCGGGAAGGCACCATCACCGGGCAGAACCAGTCGGTCCGCACGCGCAACTACATCCGCGTCCGAGGTGACAACAACGTCACCTGCGCCGACCTCTTGCGCCATGCGCTGAAACGCCTTTTCCGCTGAATGCAGATTGCCGCTTTCGTAATCAATTATGGCTGTGAGCATTTACAACGCGCCCTTGGTCGACGGAATCGCATCCGCTTTGCGCGGATCGGTCTCAACCGCATCCCTCAACGCGCGTGCAACGGCCTTGAACGCGGCCTCGGCGATGTGGTGACTGTTGAAGCCGTGCAACTGGTCGATATGCAGGGTGATGCCGCCATGGGTGCTGAGCGCCTGAAAAAACTCGCGCACCAGTTCTGTGTCGAACGTACCGATCTTTTGCGTCGGCAGATCGACATTCCAGATCAGGAACGGGCGGCCCGACAGGTCCAGCGCACAGCGCACTTGCGCGTCATCCATCGGCAGATGGCATTCGCCATAGCGCCGGATACCCTTCTTGTCGCCCAGGGCCTGTGTCAAAGCCTGACCCAGCGCGATGCCGGTATCCTCGACCGTGTGGTGATCGTCGATGTGATAGTCGCCCTTGGCGCGGATTGTCATATCGATCAACGAGTGGCGCGCCAGCTGGTCCAGCATATGGTCAAAGAACCCGACGCCGGTCTGATTGTCATATGTACCGGTGCCATCCAGATTGACCGAGACCGAAATTTCGGTTTCGGCAGTCTTGCGGCTGATCGAAGCGGTGCGCATGGGCAAATTCCTTTTGCTACAGGCGCGCTTATAGACGGGGTGGGGTGGGTTGATCCAGACCATGCGTTGCAATCGCTGCAAACTGTTGCAAGGGATTGCACCCGGCCCGGCACCATGTCAGCTTGCAGACAACATGAACCAACAGGGCCAAGCCATGTCCACCTGCGTATTCATCCAGATCCGCTGCAAACCCGGCACCACCTACAAGGTCGCCGAGGAAATCGCCCTGCGCGAAATACACTCAGAGCTTTATTCTACCAGCGGTGAGTTTGATCTGATGCTCAAGCTCTACATCCCCGAAACCGAGGATGTGGGCCATTTCATCAACGAACACCTGCTGGTGATTCCCAATATCGAACGCTCGCTGACGACGATGACGTTCAAGGCGTTTTAACCCAGTTCAAAGGTGGTCACGCCATAGATGCGGGACAGGTCGATATCCGGCTGATCGCCGGAATACATCCGGGCGGTTTCGAACACTTTCGTAAGACCCAGCGCATCCGCCAAAGCAAAAGCAGCCGCGTTGGGCTGTGGCATGTCGATGAAAACCGCTTGGTCGCTGGCTGTTGCTGATACGGCAGTCAAAAGACTGGCAAGCAGGCCCCGTGCGACACCGGCGTCATCTGCGAAAAGCGGCCCGATCTTGTACCCTGTCTTACACGGTCTCAAGGTGGCATATCCCCTGATCTGCTCCTCCACTGTACACACCCGTGAGATATGATTCGGCGCACTCAGCCAACCTGTTAGAAACGCGTCGCGCTGCGCAGGGAAGAGTTGCCGGTCATAGGCGAACAGCTCCGGCGATGGCTGACTGAGCGGGCTGATTGATGCGTCATCGCTCTGCCCTAGAGTGTCGAGAATGCCTCTGACAGTGCCGGTGAAGCGGTAATTGTTATAGGCAAAGGTGAAACCAGACTTGCGGTAATTGTGTTGCTGATCAACGACCCCGTCGAGCCCGATATTGCGCCCGGTTCGTTGCGCCAAAGCCTGATGCCAGATTTTCAGCCCGTAACCCGACCCCCGAAATTCCGGACGTACAATGTAAAATCCCAGAAACGAAAACGCATCACCATAGTCCACCACAGACACTGATGCGATCATCTCATCGTCCAGAAACCCGCCCAGAAACCCGTTGGGGTCGGTGCCGTAGAAACAGGCGGCGTCGTGGTGGCCGGGGTTCCAGCCCTCTTGGCCTGCCCAGTCGACAGCGGTCTGCATTTCATCCGCAGTCAGGGGGCGAATGACATAGTCGGACATAAGCATTTCCCGTGCGTGATTGAAACCATAGCCACAATGGCGCAATGCCAACGAAAGAACCATATGTTTGGGAAAACTTGGTATCTGGAGCGGGCGAGGCGATTCGAACGCCCGACCCTAACCTTGGCAAGGTTATGCTCTACCCCTGAGCTACGCCCGCATCAGATACATATGTGGTCCGAAGACCTCTCAATGGAGCGGGCGAGGCGATTCGAACGCCCGACCCTAACCTTGGCAAGGTTATGCTCTACCCCTGAGCTACGCCCGCGCCGTTGAGTGAGGAGGGATGTATAAATTCCCACGCGGGGCTGCAAGCGGAAAAACACAAAAAGCGGGAAAAATCTTTTCGACGGAATCCGGCCCGTGACCCGTTCAACCCGTAACTCAAATCAACAAAACACAGGCAGGAGGTGCCGTCATGATATCCGTTGCAGACCTGAAGATCGTGATGCTTGCCGCGATGATTCTGATCGGCGCTGCCATCCTGAAACCGGATCGGCATGAACATGACCGGTTCACACCGGTTCTGCTGGGCGCACCGCAGATCGAAACAACCGTTCTGGCAGGGTAACACCCGCCAGATTGCCTAAAGCGTCAGAATCAAGTTTGCAAAAGCCGCACCCAGAATGGCGAGGAAGGTCAGGCTCATGCCGGCCTGCCGCAGGATGACGATCTGTGGCGTCCGTCCAAATCCGTACGCATGCAAAAGACGCCCCGCCAGCAACATCAGCCCCAGCAGATGGACCAAAACCCCGGCCGCGCCCTGCAACTCGACCATAGCAATCAGCAGCAGGGAAATCGGGGCGTATTCGGCGCAGTTCGAGTGTGTCCGTATCGCCTTGATCATCAGCTTGCTGCCACCATCCCCGACCGAGATTCAGTCGCTGCGCCGTTGCAGGATCACTTTGACGCTGAGTGTGACGTAGAGAAGTGCGACCAAGGCCGCATAGATCGGGGTGATTGCAAGCATAATGGGTCTCCGCTCAATCATAGAAAAAGGCCGTGCGGTCTCCCACACGGCCTGATGAACATTAGGTTGTTTTCCGACTTATTCCAGTTCGATCAGAAGGTCCTTTGCGTCAATCTGGCCGCCGGGCTGGATATGCACGGCTTTGACGGTCGCATCACGCTCGGCATGGATGCCGGTTTCCATCTTCATCGCCTCGATGGTCAGCAGCATGTCGCCTTCCTTGACCTGCTGGCCCGCGGTCACGGCAACAGTGGCCACAACACCCGGCATAGGCGCACCGACATGATCGGGGTTGCCGACCTCGGCCTTGGGGCGCGCCTGAGTGGTTGATGTGACCATCCGGTTCGGCACCCGGATCACACGCGGCTGGCCGTTGAGTTCGAAGAACACTTTGACCTCGCCTTTTTCATCCGTCTCGCCGATAGCCTGACACCGGATTTCCAGCGTCTTGCCGGGGTCGATTTCGGCCGTGATCTCTTCGCCGGGCTCCATACCGTAAAAGAAGGTGCGCGTGGGCAGGGTGCGGACCGGGCCGTAAATCCGGTGACGGCCCATGTAATCCAGAAACACCTTGGGATACATCAGGTACCCGTTCAGATCCTCGTCATCGACCTCTTTGCCCTCAAGCTGCTTGGACAGCTCGGCGCGGGTGGCCTCAAGATCGACGGCAGGCACGTCCTTGCCGGGGCGCTGGGTGTTGGGGGCCTCGTCCTTCAGCACCTTCTTGATGATGGTGTTCGGGAAGCCGCCCGGAGGCTGACCCAGATTGCCGCGCATCATGTCGACGACCGAGTCGGGGAAGGCCACATCTGTCGCCGGATCCTCGACCTGCTCGCGGGTCAGGCCCTGACTGACCATCATCAGCGCCATGTCACCAACAACCTTCGACGAGGGCGTTACCTTTACGATATCACCGAACATCTGGTTCACATCGGCGTACATCTGCGCGACCTCGTGCCAGCGCTCTTCCAGACCCAGGCTGCGTGCCTGTGCCTTGAGGTTGGTGAACTGACCACCCGGCATTTCGTGCAGATACACTTCGGACGCCGGGGCCTGCAGGCTTGATTCGAAGGCCGCATATTGGCCACGCACAGCCTCGAAGTAATCGCTGATCTCGCGGATCGCCTTGATGTCCAACCCGGTGTCACGGTCGGTATGGCGCAGTGCCTCGACCACAGTGCCCAGCGTTGCCTGGGACGTGTTGCCGCTGAAGCTGTCCATCGCGCAATCCACCGCGTCCACGCCCGCCTCAGAGGCGGCAAGGATGGTCGCGCTGGCGATACCGGCCGTGTCATGGGTGTGGAAGTGGATCGGCAACCCAACTTCTTCCTTCAGCGCCCGGATCAGAATCTTGGCCGAGGCAGGTTTCAGCAGGCCCGCCATATCCTTCAGACCCAGAACATGCGCGCCTGCGTCGCGCAACTCCTTGGCCATTCCGACATAGTATTTCAGGTTATACTTGGCGCGGTCAGGGTCCAGAATATCGCCGGTATAACAAACGGTGCCCTCGCAGATCTTGCCGCTGTCGATAACAGCATCCATCGCAACGCGCATGTTCTCGACCCAGTTCAGCGAGTCGAAGACGCGGAAGACGTCGATGTTTTTCGACGCCTGGCGCACGAATTCCTGCACCACGTTGTCGGGATAATTGGTGTAACCAACCCCGTTTGCGCCCCGCAGCAGCATCTGTGTCATCAGGTTCGGCATCGCCTCGCGCAGATCGCGCAGACGCTGCCAGGGGCATTCCTGCAGGAACCGGTAGGCCACGTCGAACGTCGCACCGCCCCAGCACTCGACCGAGAACAGCTGCGGCAGGTTCGCGGCATAGGTTGGCGCCACCTTGATCATGTCGATCGACCGCATCCGGGTCGCCAACAGCGACTGGTGCCCGTCGCGCATGGTGGTGTCGGTGATCAGCAGCTGCCGCTGCGCTTTCATCCAGTCCGCCACGGCCTGCGGGCCTTTCTGCTCCAGCAGGTTGCGCGTGCCCATCCGCGGCTCGGCCTTCTGCGCGGGGGGCTTGGCGACTTTCAGGTCGGCGCGCGGCTCGGGGCGGTCCTTGGTTTCGGGATGACCATTCACCGTGATATCGGCGATATAGGTCAGAACCTTGGTGCCCCGGTCGCGGCGGCGCTTGAAGGCAAACAGATCCGGCGTCGTGTCGATGAATTTGGTGGTGTATTCATTCGACAGGAAGGTTGGGTGCTTCAGCAGGTTGATAACGAAATCGATATTGGTGCTGACGCCGCGAATACGGAACTCGCGCAGGGCGCGGTCCATCCGGCTGATCGCCTTCTCGGGCGTCGGCGCCCAGGCGGTGACCTTTGTCAGCAGCGAGTCGTAATACCGCGTAATGACACCGCCCGCATAGGCCGTGCCGCCATCCAGACGAATGCCCATGCCCGTGGCCGAGCGATAAGCGGTGATCCGGCCATAATCGGGGATGAAATTGTTCTGCGGGTCTTCTGTGGTGATCCGTGTTTGCAGCGCGTGACCGTTCAGATGCACATCGGCCTGGCTGGCGGCGCCGGTGGCTTCGGCCAACGTTTTGCCCTCGGCGATCAGGATCTGCGCCTGAACGATGTCGATGCCGGTGACCTCTTCGGTGACCGTGTGTTCGACCTGCACGCGGGGGTTCACCTCGATGAAGTAGAACTTGCCCGTCTCCATATCCATCAGAAACTCGACAGTGCCCGCGCATTCATAGTTCACATGGGCGCAGATCTTGCGGCCCAATTCGCAAATCTCAGCGCGCTGTTCTTCGCTCAGGTAAGGGGCAGGGGCACGTTCGACGACCTTCTGGTTCCGGCGCTGGACCGAACAGTCGCGTTCATAAAGGTGATAAATCTCACCATGCTTGTCACCCAGAATCTGAACCTCGACATGGCGGGCACGGGTGATCATCTTTTCCAGATAGCCTTCGCCATTGCCAAAGGCGGCCTCAGCCTCGCGGCGGCCTTCCAGAACCTTTTCTTCCAGCTCATCCTCCGACTGGATCGGGCGCATCCCGCGCCCGCCGCCACCCCAGGACGCCTTGAGCATCAGCGGGTATCCGATCTCGGCGGCCTCCTTGCGGATCGCGTCCATGTCATCACCCAGAACTTCGGTGGCTGGAATGACAGGCACACCGGCCGCGATGGCCACGCGCCGCGCGCTGGCCTTGTCGCCCAATGCGCGCATGGTCTCGGCCCGGGGGCCGATGAAGGTGATGCCGTTCTTGACACAGGCATCCACGAAGTCCGGGTTTTCAGACAGCAGGCCATAGCCCGGATGGATCGCATCCGCGCCGCAATGCTTGGCCACGCGGATGATCTCGTCAATCGACAGATACGCCGCGACCGGACCCATGCCCTCGCCAATCTGATAGGCCTCATCCGCCTTGAACCGGTGCAGGCCCAGTTTGTCTTCTTCAGCGTAAACAGCGACGGTGCGTTTGCCCATCTCGTTTGCTGCGCGCATGACGCGGATGGCAATCTCGCCGCGATTGGCGATCAGGATCTTGTTGAAGTCTGTCATATCAGGTCCCGGTCTTTGGTGTTTGGGCGTCTTATTGGGCGGAGAATACGCACAGGTACATCCGTTCTTCTGGGTAGAACCGGCATGTTATCGCTCGCAAACGCCCTTTGGCCTCGGCACACTTATAGGGATGCCGCGTTGCAGCATCAATAATTTAGCGTTTCGTCTCAAACTGACATAGATCGGTCAGTCCCATCTGACCCATATTCGCGTGCAGATCCTGCCTCAGGATATCGATCACATGCGCAGGGCCTTTAGCGCCAAGTGCCGCAAGACCGTACAAAAAAGCACGCCCCAGCATGACAAAATCCGCGCCCAGCGACAGCGCACGCAGGATATCCAGCCCGCCTTCGACACCGCTGTCGAAAATCAGCGGCAGGCGGGTCGCGCTCCGGATTGCGGGAAGAACCTCGACGCTGGCCGGGGCTGCATCGAACTGCCTGCCCCCGTGATTCGACACCCACAGGGCGTCCACACCCACCTGCTCCAGCCTGTCTGCATCCTCGGGACGCAGGATGCCTTTCACGACAAACGGCCCTTCCCAATGATCGCGCAGCCATTTGACGTAATCCAGATCCGGCGAGGTTCGCAGCAGGTATCCGACATGGGCCGTTGGCGGCAGATCACCAGGGTCATCTATATACTTGTCCAGAGTGCGCATGTGCGGAACACCGCTGCGCAGCATACCCAAAGCCCAGGCGGGTCTTTGAGCGATCTGTACCAGCAGGCGCGGTGTCAGTTTCGGCGGCTGCCGCAGGCCCGAGCGCGTCTGCCGCTCCCTACGCGAGGCAACAGGGACGTCAGCGGTCAGAACCAGAGTTCGAAATCCGGCCCCGCGCGCCCGGTTCAGCATGTCCATGCGAATTTCTGGGTCCCTTGGCGGATACAGCTGGAACCACGCGTTCTCTCCCAGATAGGGGGCCAGGTCTTCGGGGCTCTGACTGGCCACCGTCGACAACGAATAGGGAATGCCTGCCTTGGCTGCGGCCTGCGCCAGCAGTCGCTCTGCATCAGGCCAGACAAGCCCGGACATCCCGATCGGCGCAATGCCGAAGGGCAAAGGGCAGGTGCCGCCCAGGATTTTCACCGACGTATCGAATTCAAGGTCCCCATGCAGGATCGAGGGGCTCAGACGGACATCATCCAGTGCCTTGCGATTGCGATGCCGCGTCGTTTCAATCCCGGTGCCACTGTCGATATATTCCCACACGAAGTGCGGCAGCCGACGGCGTGCGCGGCGTTTCAGATCGGGAATACCGGGATAGGTACTGTGCAGGTCCATAAGGATTGATCCGGCCTGCGGGGCGATTCGGCAAGGTTTTCAAGCGGCTTCCGGCGATGGGCGTTTACCCGTTGCGGGAACGCGCCTGGCCTGCTCCAGCGCCCCGGCGGCGACGTGAACCTGATTGCGCCCCTTGTCCTTGGCGACATACAGCGCATCATCCGCGGCTCGCATCAGATCCTGCGGCATGGTGCCGTGGGCGGGGTAATGCGCGACCCCGACCGAGATTGTGATACGGGGCAGGGCCTTTTCGCCATAGCGGACAATGACCGCCTCGACCGACTGGCGCAACTGCTCGGCCCGGGTCATGGCATCTTCGGGGCTGTTGTCGGGCAGGATCAGCATGAATTCCTCACCGCCGATGCGGCAGGCGATCTCGTCCCGGTCGCAGCCCTGTTCCAGCGCCGCGCCGACCGCGCGCAACACCATGTCTCCGGCGTCATGACCATGCGTGTCGTTGAATTTCTTGAAGTGATCGACGTCCACGGCAATCAGGCTCAGCGCGGCGCCGGTCTGCTGGCTGCGGCTGATGGCCTTGCGCAATGTCTCAGTCATGTGGCGGCGGTTGAACAGCCCGGTCAGCGGGTCGCGCACCGATTGGTCATGCAGCTGATCGCGCATACGGACATTGGCGATTGCCATGCTGATCTGTTCGGCGCACAGCTGCGCCAGCTTGCGGCTTTTATGGAAACAGGCCTCTCGCCCCTCAGCCGCGCGGAGATGCAACAGACCAACGGTTTCCCCGTGGGCCAGAATGGGAAAACAGAAATAGGGCCGCCCGTCATGCGGTTCGGCATGTTCGCAGACAAAATCGATCTCAGAGGCACCGAACTCATAAGTCCGGCCGCGCCTCAAACCCCAGCATCCTTCCGGATGGATATGAGATTTATGCGTTCCCCCGTTCCAGCTGGCACACCCGTCCAGCACATCGCGCGAGTTGGAATAGACGTACACGCTCCCCTCGGCCTCGGGCAGGATATGGGTCATAAAGCGCGCGACCATGTCGAAAAGCTCATCCAGTGAGCGGCTTGATTGCAGCCACTCGTTCAACTCGCCCAGCAGGCGTACCTCACGCGCCAGGCGAAGCTGCTCTCCCATCAGTTCGCGTTCTTTCACGGTGCGCTTGTGTAGATCACGCATCTGACGGCGGTTGGTGCGGTGGACAATCAGGATGACCGTGGTCAGCGCCAGCAATGCGACACTGCTCAGCAACGCCAGCGACAGGCGCACGCGCGTGATGAACAGGGTTCTGACATTGGTGATGTCCGAATAAAATTCGATAGCGCCAAGGAAAACGCCGTCCCTGACGATTGGTGTATAAACCTCGGCCACATGTCTGGTGTTTGGGCTTGCATGTCCGGCTGGGTCATTGTCGATCGAGTCAACCTCTGCCGCGGGTTTTTCCGCGTGATTGTAATAAATGCTTCCGGCGGCGACGACCGACTGGAAGTACGGTTTTGTATTCACGGCCCCCACATCGCTGGCACGGGTCGACCAGAACACCTGACCGGACGCATCAAACAGTTTGAACCGGTAGATGTCCGAGGTTTCGGGCAGCAGCATCAGGAATTCCGCGTCATGCTCGTGCAGCTCATGGTACCGAAACGTTGCATCCAGATCGTCCAGATGGCTTTCGACCTGACGGCTTAGCTGCATGGCGTCTTTTCGCAAATCCGATTCCAACATGCGGTCCACAACCGGGGCAGGGGCCGCATAGATGCCCCATCCCGCTGCTGCTGTCAGCCCGATCAGAATCAGGGTAACGCCCACAAGTTTCAGCCGTGACGACCCGCCCGTCAGTTCCTTCGCTTCCATCTGTTCCACTCCCGCAGCAATGGGGTCAGCATCCGGGCCAGGACTTGACAGAGGGTTAACAGCCCCACAGGGCAGCGGCATCTTTGTTTAGAATTGAATGCAAAAAGACGTGAAAAATCCTTGCGAACAAGCCGTGAACAAACTCTTTCCCTCGGCCTCCATCCGGCGTAGTTTGGGGTCATGAGCAGTTTTGACGAAATGGACGCCTTCGAAGGCGCATCCCTGTCGGCGCGGGCTATGGCCGTGCGCCCTTCGCCCTATCTGGATGAACTGAACCCGGCGCAACGTGACGCGGTCGAACGTCTGGACGGCCCGGTTCTGATGTTGGCCGGGGCGGGGACGGGCAAGACCAAGGCGCTGACGGCCCGGATTGCGCATCTGCTCAACACGGCGCGCGCGCGCCCGAACGAGATACTGTCGGTGACCTTCACCAACAAGGCCGCGCGCGAGATGAAGGAACGAGTGGGCCGCCTGCTTGGCCAGCCCGCCGAGGGGATGCCATGGCTGGGCACCTTCCATTCCATTTGCGTCAAACTACTGCGCCGCCATGCGGAACTGGTCGATCTGAAATCGAACTTCACCATTCTGGATAGCGACGATCAGCTGCGCCTGCTCAAGCAACTGGTTCGGGCTGCCAACATCGACGACAAACGCTGGCCCGCGCGGATGCTGGCGGGAATTATCGATGACTGGAAAAACCGGGCGCTGACGCCCGACAAGGTGCCTGCGGCGGATGCCGGGGCCTATAACAACAAGGGCATCGAACTTTATGCCCAGTACCAGACCCGCCTGCGCGAGCTGAACGCGGTGGATTTCGGTGACCTGCTGCTGCACATGGTCACGATTTTCCAGACCCACCCGGATGTTCTGGAACAATACCAGCGCTGGTTCCGCTACATCCTTGTGGACGAGTATCAGGACACCAACGTTGCCCAATATCTGTGGCTGCGCCTGCTGGCCGGGGGGCACAAGAACATCTGCTGCGTGGGCGATGACGACCAGTCGATCTATGGCTGGCGCGGGGCCGAGGTCGGCAACATCCTGCGGTTCGAAAAGGACTTTCCCGGTGCCTATGTGGTGCGGTTGGAACAGAACTACCGATCAACCCCGCATATTCTGGCGGCAGCCTCCAACGTCATTCGGGGGAACGAAAGCCGTTTGGGTAAAGAGCTATGGACCGATGCCAAAGACGGCCACAAGGTCAACCTGATCGGCCATTGGGATGGCGAGGAAGAGGCCCGCTGGATCGGCGAGGAAATCGACGCGATGCAGGGCGGGACGCGCGGTATCCGACCGATGAATCTTGATGAGATGGCGATTCTCGTCCGCGCCAGCCACCAGATGCGCGCGTTCGAGGACCGGTTCCTGACCATCGGTCTGCCCTACAAGGTGATCGGCGGCCCGCGTTTCTACGAGCGGATGGAGATCCGCGATGCCATGGCCTATTTCCGGCTGGTGACCAGCCCCGAGGATGATCTGGCCTTCGAGCGGATCGTGAATACGCCGAAACGCGGACTGGGCGATAAGGCGCAGCAGACCATTCAGATTGTGGCGCGTGAGAACGGCGTGTCTCTGGTCGAAGGTGCGCGGATCGCAGTCGACAACGGGCTGATTAAGGGCAAGGGCGGCAAAGCCCTGCGCGAATTGATCGACGGGTTGGCCCGGTGGAATGCGATGACACGCGGTCCCCGGATTGAAGTCGATGATGACACGGTTATTGATGACGGGGTTTCGCCGATCCGCTATGGCGCGCCCGAGCATACGCATATTGAGCTTGCACAGATCGTCCTCGACGAATCCGGCTACACGGCCCATTGGCAGAACGACAAGACCCCCGAAGCGCCGGGGCGTCTGGAAAACCTCAAGGAACTGGTCAACCAACTGGACAATTTCGAAAACCTGCAAGGGTTTCTGGAACATGTCAGCCTGGTCATGGATAATGAACAGGACGGTGACGGGGCCAAGGTCTCGATCATGACCCTGCACGCGGCCAAGGGGCTGGAGTTTCCCGTCGTCTTCCTGCCGGGGTGGGAAGACGGGCTGTTCCCCTCGCAACGGTCGATGGACGAAACCGGCCTCAAGGGGCTCGAGGAAGAACGCCGTCTGGCCTATGTCGGTATCACCCGCGCCGAAGAGGTTTGTACGATTTCCTTCGCCGCCAACCGGCGGGTATTCGGGCAATGGCAGAACTCGATGCCGTCACGGTTCATTGACGAGTTGCCCGAGGACCATGTCGAGGTGCTGACACCTCCGGGCCTTTATGGCGGTGGGCATCAGACGGCAGGCATAGAAACCCGCGCGGCCGAAGCCAACGTCTATAACTCGCCGGGTTGGAGACGGTTGCAGGCGCGGCAGGGCCAATATGGCATGTCGCAACCCCGCGAAAGCCGCAACACGGTGATCGACGCCACCGCACTGGCCAGTTTCACGCTGGGCGAACGGGTGTTTCACCAGAAATTCGGCTACGGCGCGGTGATCGGGATAGAAGGTGACAAGGTCGAGGTCGATTTCGACAAGGCGGGCATCAAGAAAGTGGTCTCGCGTTTTCTGACCAACAAGGATGACGTCCCGTTCTGAGGCGTCATATCCCGTCGACCAGAACCAGATTGGTGGTTGCGGTGGCCTGTCGGATCTTCGCCAGTTCGATGTAATCCGGGTCATCCTTCCAGGATTTCGCTGCTGCAAGATCCGGAAACTCCATCAACACAATCCCGCCTTCGGGCCAATCGCCTTCAATCCGTTCGACCGGTTTGGATGAGACTGTCAGCAGGCGACCGCCGTGGCGGTCGAAGATCGGCATGAAACCCGCCAGATAGGCCTGGTACCCGTCCGGGTCGTGAATGTTGATCTGTGCAATGAAATAGGCGGCCATGGCATCCTCCGCATCAGAAGTCAGGACGCCATCCTACACCAGTGTCCGAAAAACAAAAAACGGCGGTTCCCAGGGAGGAGGAGAGGGAACCGCCGTCTTGTCAACATCAGAGCAGGGAGGAGGAGAGCCCTGATGTATGCTAGCCCGGGTTGGAACCCGGTATGAGGAAGACGCGGCGATGTCAGGGAGGAGGAAGACATCGCCGCGCGCTTTCAACATCAAGGCAGGGAGGAGGACGCCCCGATGTATCCGTGTCCGGCAGGTTGAGGCCGGTATAAGGTGCGGCAACGTCAGGGAGGAGGAAGACGTTGCCGCTGATTACAGACCCTAAGGGAGGAGGAAGGGCCTGATCTCAGTATGCGTTTCGCGCTTACCGCGCGGTTTGTTCGTTTGCCGCCTGCAGCGCAACACGGCGGATCATCGAGCGGTGCAGGCCAAGATCGGCCAGCTCGCGGTTCGACAGAGCGGACAGTTCATTGACGGTCTGGCGGTACAGGCGATAGCGTACGAACCGGGTCTTTGCGTTTTCCATAACTGCGCCAAAACCGAACGCCGGTGCGTTCTTTACTGCTGTATGCGTGCTTGCGACTGCCATGCTCATCATCCGTATCTTTTTTGTCTTGCCGGTATCGTCCGGCCCTTGCTTGAGATTGAAGATAGGCAAATGCTGCAATTGCACAATAGGTCACGACATCAATGCTGCTATGCAGCAAATGCATAGATTGGCTCAGTTTTTTCTTCTTGCCGCGATGCGCCTTGAAAATATGGGGTCGACCCTAGGTAAGCTTTGTCGGCGGCATCTGGCCCTTCCCGATGGCCTGCCTTTGAATTGAGCGTACTCGGCGGGAAATTGGGCAAAACATATCCGTTCCGATGTTGACAAGGCTTGGGTGAATCGCACGTGGGAAATCATGGGGCGATGTGGTCGCGTGGGGGAGATTGCCGGAAAACGACCCGAAATTCTGAACGATTCGAAGGGTTGATTGTGCATTTGAGGCCAAAATTTCCAGTCCAAAAGAAAATCGGGCAAAATTCTTGGGAAATCGCGGGAAAAATTTAAGCTGAAAAATTCTCCTATATATAGGGGTTGCTTTTTCATCATCCGCTAAAACTGGTATCACGGGCCTCGAGTCCTTCAATGATATTCCGCTCTGGCCGTGTTCCTCATGACGCGCTGCGCAAATTTCCTATTGATTTCCATAAAATCCCATGTCATCCCTAATACATCCGATGAGGACGAGGCAGCAGGGGCACCAAACGACCCCGACCAAAAATATTCAGGTTTCATACAGGCATCTCGCTTTCATCAACCAAGAGATCCGGCGCGCGGGCGAGCAGACATCCCCCCAGGTGGCGCGCGCAGCTGGACATCCCGCAAAGCGGGTCAATGCGGCGGGTTGATCAGTGGCAGCAGATCAACCCGCCGTTTTTCATCCGGGGGGAACGTGAATTCAAGGTGGGGCGCAAGCGAAAGGGACAGTCGTCTTGGCGCGCAGGTTTAGAGGTGAAAGCCACCACAAGGTGGATACGAAGGGCAGGGTGTCGATCCCGGCCTCGTTTCGCCGTGTGCTTGAATCGTCCGATCCCAACTGGCAGCCCGGTGACAACCCCGAACTGGTGATTGTCTATGGTGACCACCGCCGCAAATACCTTGAATGTTATACCATGCAGGCGATTGACGAGGTTGATGCCAAGATCGATGCCCTGCCGCGCGGCTCGATGCAGCGGCGGATGTTGCAGCGCATGTTCCATGGTCAGTCCTTCCCGACCAACGTGGACGAAACCGGGCGCCTTGTGCTGCCCGCCAAGCTGCGCAGCAAGATCGGTCTGGAAGGCGAGGCGTTCTTTATCGCCGCAGGCGACACCTTTCAGATCTGGAAGCCCGAGACCTACGAGGTCGAGGAACTGGCCAAGACCGAAGAATGGATGGATGATCTGCCGGACGATTTTGATCCGATGCAGTTCCTAGACGGCACCGGGGATGCGTAACGGCATGGCCGGCGCTGCGTCCTCATCTGAAAAACCACATATCCCCGTTCTGCTGCGCCCCTTGCTGGCTGCGGTTGCGCCGGTCACGGGCATCTGGCTGGACGGCACGTTTGGCGCGGGCGGCTATACGCGCGGGCTGTTGGAGGCCGGGGCAGACAAGGTAATCGGTGTAGACCGTGACCCGCTGGCCTTTGAAATGGCGGCAGATTGGGCGCAGGATTACGGCGACCGGCTGGTGATGCAGCCCGGCGTATTCTCGCGCATGGACGAATACGCGCAGGATCTGGATGGCGTTGTGCTGGATCTTGGCGTGTCCTCGATGCAGCTGGATCAGGCCGAGCGCGGGTTTTCCTTCATGAAGGACGGTCCGCTGGATATGCGGATGAGCCAGCAAGGCGAAAGCGCCGCCGATCTGGTAAACACAGCGACCGAGGCGCAACTGGCCGATATCCTGTTCCACTATGGCGAAGAACGCGCCAGCCGCCGGATTGCCAAGGCGATTGTCCGGGCGCGAACCGAGGCGCCGATCACAACCACCCTGCGTCTGGCCGAGATTGTCGAATCCTGTCTGCCGCGCCCGAAACCGGGGCAATCGCATCCCGCAACGCGCAGTTTTCAGGGTCTGCGGATCGCGGTGAATGCCGAATATGAAGAGCTGTTTCAGGGCCTTATGGCCGCCGAACGTACGCTGAAACCCGGTGGGCAGCTGGCCGTTGTCACCTTCCATTCCATCGAAGACCGGATGGTCAAACGGTTCTTTCAGTCGCGCGCGGGCAAAACAGGGCGTGCGAACCGCTATGCGCCCGAGATGGAACAGGACCAGCCGCAATTCACGCTGAAGACCCGCAAGGCCGTAGGACCCGACGAACAGGAATTGCAGGAAAACCCGCGCGCGCGCTCGGCCAAGCTGCGTGTCGTGATCCGCACCGATGCTCCGGCGGGGGAAATTGAGGCCCGCGCCATTGGAATGCCTCAACTTGGGGGAAGGGCAAGATGAAGAGTGTTTTGTATGTGTTGACTGCTCTGTCCGTGTTCGGATTGGCGCTTTGGGCCTATCAGGAGAATTATCGCACCCAACAGGTGGTGAAGGAAACGCAATCCCTGCAACGCGAGATCGGCATGGCGCAGGTGCGGCTGGCGGTCCTGAACGCCGAATGGGCTTATTTGAACCGCCCCGACCGGCTGCGAGAGCTGGCGGACCTGAATTTTGAACGCCTTGGTCTGCTGCCTCTGCGGGCCGAACAGTTCGGGCGCGCCGATCAGATTGCCTTTGCCGAAGACCCGGACCTGCCCATCGTTGACCCGATTGAATTGCAGGCCATCACCGACATTCAGGCATTGGGCGAGGTGCAGATCCCATGACACGCACGCCCCTTCGTCCACTGGCCCGTATCCTTGACGCCCGCGCCCGTGGCGAAAACCCAAAGGCGATCGAGCGTGAAAACATCCGCAAGCGCCACGAAGACATGAAAGACCGCGCCCGCGCCCGCGCCGAAGGGCGTCTGCTGGTGCTGGGGCTGTTCTTCTTCTGCGCATTCTCGGTGGTTGGCGTCCGCATGGGCATGTTGGCAACGTCCGAGGTGCAGGAGCCACTGGCCAATGCGCCGGGGGCCGCGATTGCTATGCAGCGCGCCAATATCGTCGACCGCGAAGGGCGCATTCTGGCCACCAATCTGGATACCTATTCCGTCTACGCGCAGCCGCCACTGATGATCGATCCGATTGCGGCAGCAGATCAGCTGGTCGCGATCTTCCCCGATCTGGAAAAAGAGCGTCTGGTCAAGGATTTCACTGGCAAGCGCAAGTTCCTGTGGATCAAGAAACGCATTTCGCCCGAACAGAAACAGGCCGTGCACGACATCGGTGATCCCGGCATCCTGTTTGGCCCGCGCGAGATGCGCCTCTATCCCAACGGCAAGTTGGCCGCGCACATCCTGGGCGGCTCCGGTTTTGGCCGCGAGGGCGTCAGCGCCGCCGAGGTGATCGGTGTGGCCGGGGTGGAAAAGCAGTTTGACGACTATCTGCGCGACCCGGCCAATGGCAACAAGCCGCTGCAACTGTCGCTGGACCTGACCATTCAGGCCGCGGTCGAACAGGTGCTCTATGGCGGTATGAAGATCATGAACGCCAAGGGCGCATCCGCGGTTCTGATGAATGCGCATACGGGCGAGGTTTTATCCGCCGCCTCGCTGCCCTCATTCGATCCCAATGATCGTCCGCGCCCGCCGACCTCGGGGTTTGATCCCTCGGACAGCCCGCTGTTCAACCGCTATGTGCAGGGTGTGTACGAGCTGGGATCGGTCTTCAAGATTTTCACCGCCGCGCAGGCGGTTGAACTTGGGCTGGTAAACTCGAACACCATCATCGATACATCCGGCCCGATGAAGATCGGGCGCTTCCCGATCGGAGAGTTCAACGGCAAGAATTACGGCAAGATCAGCGTGGCGGATGTGATCGTCCACAGTTCGAACCGTGGCACCGGGCGTCTGGCGTTGCAGATCGGCGCGCAGCGGCAGCAGGATTTTCTGAATGCGCTTGGCATGTTCGACCCGACCCCGTTCGAGATTGTCGAGGCCACGGGCGGTGTGCCGCTGAAGCCAAAGAAATGGGGCGAGCTGAGCACTGTGACCATTTCCTACGGCCACGGCCTGTCAACCAGCCCGATGCACCTTGCAGCGGGATATGCGGCGATCGCCAATGGTGGGCACTATGTCAGCCCGACCATCCTGCGCCAGAACGGTCCACAATATGGCCCCCGCGTGATGTCGCAGGGAACCGCGCGTCAGGCGCAGAAAATGCTGCGCAAGGTGGTGACGGATGGCACCGCCAGCTTTGGCGAGGTGAAAGGGTATGACGTGGCTGGCAAGACCGGCACGGCAGACAAGCCCAAGCCACGCGGCGGGTATTACGAAGACAAGGTCATCGCCACTTTCGCAACGATCTTCCCGGCCTACGATCCGAAATATGTGCTGATCGTCACGCTGGATGAACCCTCAATCGTGGCATACGGCGAAAAACGCCGCACCGCAGGCTGGACCGCGGTGCCAGTAGCTGCCGAACTTATCGGTCGCGTGGCACCTCTGCTGGGCTTGCGTCCCCGGCTTGAGCCTGAGGCGGGCGCTGCTATAACGCTGACCTCAAACTAGGCTGTCCGGCAAGAGGTGGGTCATGGGCACAAGGACAAAGAAACTCAGCCAGCTGGCCCTGACCGCGCGAGGCGGGGTTAACCCCGAGATCACCGGTCTGGCCGTTGACAGCCGCGAGGTGAAAGACGGTTTCCTGTTTGCAGCCCTTCCCGGCACGCGGGTTCATGGCGGCACGTTCATTCAATACGCCCTGCGCATGGGGGCCGCCGCCATCCTGACAGATGCCGAAGGGGCGAAAATCGCAGCAGCTGATCTTGCGGCGTCGGACGCGGCGCTGGTGGTTGTCGAAGACCCGCGTCAGGCACTGGCCGGGGCCGCCGCCCTATGGTTCGGTGCGATGCCGCAGACGATTGTCGCGGTCACGGGAACCAACGGAAAAACCTCAGTTGCCACCTTTGTGCGCCAGATCTGGACCGAACTGGGCCATGCCGCCGTCAACCTTGGGACAACCGGTGTCGAAGGGGCATGGACCGCACCGCTGGCCCATACCACGCCCGAGCCAATCACCCTGCATCGCTGTCTGGCGGAAGCCGCCGAAAACGGTGTGACCCACGCCGCGATGGAGGCCTCGTCCCACGGCCTCGAACAGCGCCGCCTGGATGGCGTGCACCTGACCGCTGCCGGGTTTTCGAACTTCACGCAGGACCATCTGGATTACCACGAGACTTTTGAAGCGTATTTCGCAGCCAAGGCCGGGTTGTTCGACCGGGTTCTGCCGCAGGATGGCACCGCGGTCATCAATCTGAGCGATCCCAAGGGGTCTCGGGTCCGCCGGATCGCCCAGGCGCGCGGTCAATCGGTGCTGACCGTCGGGTTGGGCGACGCCGATCTGTGCCTGATCAACCAGCGGTTCGATGCCACCGGGCAGGATCTGCGATTTGCGTGGCAGGGCCGGACCTTCCAGACACGCCTGAACCTGATCGGAGGGTTCCAGGCCGAAAACATCCTGCTGGCTTGCGGGCTGGTGATTGCCGCGGGCGACAGCCCCGAACGGGTTTTTGAAACGCTGCCGCATCTGACCACCGTGCGCGGGCGTATGCAGCTGGCCGCAACCCGCGAAAACGGCGCGACGGTTTTTGTGGATTACGCGCACACCCCCGACGCCGTGGCCACCGCTCTCAAGGCGCTGCGTCCGCATGTGATGGGTCGTTTGATCGCCATTGTCGGCGCGGGCGGCGACCGCGATGCCACGAAACGCCCGCTGATGGGAAAGGCAGCTGCCAACCACGCAGATATGGTTTTCGTCACCGACGACAACCCACGCAGCGAAGACCCCGCCGCCATACGCGCCGCTGTCATGGCAGGTGCGCTCGAGGCAGCGGGCGACGTCAGCGTGACCGAGGTCGGCGACCGCGCCGAAGCCATTCTGCGCGGCATCGATGCCCTGCAACCCGGCGACGCACTGCTGATTGCGGGCAAGGGCCACGAAACCGGGCAGGTCGTCGGCGATCAGGTGCTGCCCTTCGATGATGCCGAACAGGCCAGCATTTCCGTCGCCGCGCTGGACGGGAGGGTCGCATGACGCTCTGGACAGCATCCGAGGCTGCTCAGGCAACGGGTGGACGGGTCACGACCGACTGGACCGCTGATGGTGTCTCCATCGACACGCGCACCCTTCAACCCGGTGATCTGTTTGTTGCGCTGAAAGCGGCGCGGGACGGGCATGAGTTCGTGGCCCAAGCGCTTGAGAAAGGCGCGGGCGCGGCTTTGGTCTCGCATATTCCCGACAACGTATCGCCAGACGCACCACTGCTGATCGTTGATGATGTGCAGGCGGCGCTCGAGGCTTTGGGGCAGGCAGCACGCGCCAGAACGAATGCACGTGTGGTAGGGGTGACCGGCAGTGTCGGTAAGACGTCGACCAAGGAAATGCTGGCCGTGATCCTTGAAACGCAAGGCAAAACCCATGCCAGCGTGGCCAGTTACAACAACCACTGGGGCGTTCCGCTGACCCTTGCACGGATGCCGCGCGACACTGAATTCGCGGTGATCGAGATTGGCATGAACCATCCGGGCGAGATTGCCCCGCTGGCCCGACAGGCCCGCCCGCATGTGGCGCTGGTTACAACCGTGGCGGCGGTGCATCTGGAAGCCTTCGAGTCAGTCGCTGGCATCGCCCATGAAAAAGCAGCGATCTTTGAAGGGCTCGAACCCGGAGGCGCGGCAATCGTCAACGCGGATATCGAGCACGCGGACATCCTGCGCCAAACGGCGCTTGGGCAGGGGGCCGGGATCGTGGATTTCGGCCAAGGCGCAACGGATTACCGGCTGACCGACGTTCAGCAGGGGGCGAACACCGTGACTGCCGAAGCTGCCGTTGGTGATCAGGTACTCCGCTTTGCGGTGAACTCTGCCGGTACGCATTTCGCCATGAACGCGCTGGGGGCCTTGGCTGCCTGCGTGGAACTGGGTGTCGATCTGGATGACGCTATCGCGGGGCTGCGTGCATGGTCCCCGGTCAAGGGGCGCGGTGTACGGGAAAGCATTCTTCTGCCCGGCGGCGGGCAGATCGAACTGCTGGATGACAGCTATAACGCCAACCCGACCTCGATGGAGGCCGCGCTGGACGTGCTCGCCGCCTCACAAGGCAAACGCCGCATCGCCTTTCTGGGCGATATGAAAGAGCTCGGCACGCAGGAAGAGGCGATGCACGCCGCCATGGCCGATGCCAATGCGATGGCGCATGTCGATCAGGTGCATTGTATCGGCCCGTTGATGCGGGCACTGCACCACGCGCTGCCTCCGGCGAAACGCGGCCTCTGGTCTGAAACCAGCACCGAGATGGCCGAACGGTTGCCTTCGCTGGTCGGGGACGGCGATACTGTGCTGGCCAAGGGCTCTCTCAGCATGGGATTGGCCTCGATTGTTGACGGTCTGCGCAAAATGGGGCAAGGGGGCGCGCTTGATGGGTGATCACGCCCATGCGCCTCGTGTGAGAAAGGTATTGTCATGCTGTACTGGTTGACCGCCCTGTCGGATGGCGGGGATTTCTGGAACCTCTTCCGGTATATCACCTTCCGCGCAGGCGGTGCCTTCATGACGGCACTGATCTTTGGGTTCATCTTCGGAAAACCGCTGATCAACGTACTGCGCAGAAAGCAGGGCAAGGGCCAGCCGATCCGTAATGATGGCCCCGAGGGGCATTTTTCCAAGGCAGGCACGCCAACAATGGGCGGTTTGCTGATTGTCGGGGCTCTTGTGACCTCGACCCTTGTCTGGGCGCGTCTGGATAACCCTTATGTCTGGATGGTGCTTTTCGTGACCCTGTCTTATGCGGCCATCGGATTCGCGGATGACTATGCCAAGGTGTCGAAACAGAACACCAAGGGCGTACCGGGGCGGATGCGCCTCGCATTGGGCGTGATTATTGCCGTGCTGGCTTCGCTTTGGGCGACGTTGCACCACCCCGAAGCGTTGCAGAACCAGCTGGCCGTGCCGGTGTTCAAGGACACGCTGGTCAATCTGGGCATCTTCTATATTCCGTTTGCGATTGTCGTGATCGTAGGGGCCGCCAACGCAGTAAACCTGACCGACGGTCTGGACGGGCTGGCCATCATGCCAGCGATGATCGCCGCCTCGACGCTGGGCGTGATTGCCTATGCGGTGGGCCGCGTCGACTTTACCGAATATCTCGACGTGCATTACGTGCCGGGCACCGGTGAGATCTTTATCTTTACCTCAGCGCTCTTTGGTGCGGGTCTGGGGTTCCTTTGGTACAACGCCCCCCCGGCGGCGGTCTTCATGGGCGACACCGGATCGCTGGCGCTGGGCGGCGCGCTGGGCGCCATTGCCGTTGCCACCAAGCACGAGCTGGTTCTGGCCGTCGTCGGCGGGCTGTTCGTGGTCGAGGCGCTGAGCGTGATCATTCAGGTCCTCTACTTCAAACGCACCGGCAAACGGGTCTTCCTGATGGCCCCGATCCATCACCATTATGAGAAAAAAGGCTGGGCCGAGCCGACCATCGTCATCCGCTTCTGGATCATCTCGCTGATCCTGGCGATGATCGGTCTTGCAACGCTGAAGGTGCGGTGACCAACCGCCGAATTGTTTTGTCAGGATGTTCCAGCGGAGGTAAGTCAACCCTGCTGCAGGAAATGGCGAAACGTGGCTACGCAACGGTTCCTGAACCTGGTCGACGTGTGGTCAGGGCCGAGCAGGATAGCGGTGGGAACGCGTTACCGTGGAATGACCCCGAGGCGTTTTGCAGAAAGGTGATCGGCACGGCTTTTGACGACATGGCCCATGCTCCAGCTGGTCTGGTTCTGTTTGACAGGTCGGCGCTGGATGCTCTGATCTGGTTCGAGCGCACGGGCACAAATCTTGAAAATGCACTGCGTGATAAGATTCTGCGGCTTGACTATGATTGCCGGGTGTTCCTGTTTCCACCATGGCCTGAAATCTATGTTCAGGACAGCGAGCGACAGCATGATCTGTCTGACGCTCTTGCGGAATATGAAGCTTTGTGCGACCGCTTACCGAAACTTGGTTTCCAGACAGTCCTTGTCCCGAAACGGCCCGTGGTCGAGCGGGCAGACTGGCTTGAAGCGCAGCTAGGCAAAGGACACATGAAATGATCCCGGTCAAAGGCTTTTCAGGGCAGAAAGTTGCGGTTCTGGGATTGGGCCGGTCCGGTCTTGCAACCGCACGCGCCTTGCGCGCAGGCGGGGCGGAACCGGTCTGCTGGGATGACAACCCCACAGCCCGCGCCAACGCCGAGGGCGAAGGGTTCTCCTGTGCCGACCTGCGCAAACAGGGGGCGTTTGACACCATTGCCACGCTCATCGTTTCACCGGGCATTCCGCATCTTTATCCCGAACCCAACCCCGTGGTTGCCGCAGCTTTGGATGCAGGCGTGCCGGTCGACAATGATATCGGCCTGTTCTTCCGCTCTTTTGCGGGGCCGGAATGGAGCAACTATGACACTCCGCCACGGGTCATCGCGGTCACCGGCTCGAACGGGAAATCCACCACCGCGGCGCTGATCCATCACATCCTGACCGAGGCCGGGCGCGAGGCGCAGTTGGCCGGAAATATAGGGCGCGGTGTTTTGGATATCGATCCGGGTGGCGATGGCTCGGTCGTGGTGCTGGAACTTTCCAGCTATCAGACGGAACTGGCCCGTGCGCTGACCCCGGATGTGGCGGTGTTCACCAACCTTTCGCCAGATCACCTGGATCGCCACGGTGGCATGGGCGGATACTTCGCGGCCAAACGAAGGTTGTTTGCCGAAGGCGGCCCGGACCGCGCGATCGTTGGCATCGATGAAACCGAAGGCGCCTTTCTGGCTGGCCAGCTGGCCGAAGGGCCGGCGGATGATCGGGTGATCCGTATCTCGGTAACGCGAAAGCTGACCGGGCCGGGATGGCAGGTCTTCGCGCGCAAGGGGTTTTTGTCGGAATACCGCAAAGGGCGGCAGGCCGGGTCTATCGACCTGCGCGCGATCAAAGGCCTTCCCGGTGCCCACAACCACCAGAACGCCTGTGCGGCTTATGCGGCCTGCCGGTCGCTGGGCCTAGCGCCGCGCGTGATCGAGGATGCGCTGCACGCGTTCCCGGGCCTGCCGCACCGCAGCCAGATCATCGCCGAGGCGGACGGGGTAACCTATGTCAACGACTCCAAGGCGACCAATGTCGATAGCGCCCTGAAGGCGCTGACTGCGTTCAAACAGATCCGCTGGATCTGTGGCGGGCTTGAGAAAGAAGGCGGCGTCGCAGCCCTGAACGCAGCAGCGGATCAAGTGATAAAAGCCTATGTCATCGGTCGTGAGGCGGCGGGCTTTGCGATGCAGCTGACGGTCGACGCGCAGGTCTGTACCACGATGGAGGCAGCAGTGGCGCATGCCATGGCGGAAGCCCAGGCGGGGGAGACCGTTCTGCTCGCTCCGGCGGCGGCAAGTTTCGATCAATATGACAATTTCGAACAGCGTGGCGACGATTTCACGGCGCAGGTGCAAAAACGGCTGTGCTAAGGCCGCACCTGCAACAGCCCGCCGGTAGATGTGGACATTTTTCAATCAGATTGACACTTTGTGGGAATTGAGGTTGCGTCACCTCCAGGTCAATAAAGAGGAAGCGGAAATGTCTGCACGCAAAATTCTCTCCATCCTTCCCGTCGTTGCGCTGGCCGGGGCCTGCGCCAATAGCGGGGCGAATTATGTTCCTATCATCGACGGGCCTGTGGGTCCGAACTACCAGTCCGATCTGGCCAATTGTCAGGCGCTGGCCCGGTCTCGCCCGACGCTGGACAGCAACACCGCGGGCGCTGCCGCCATCGGCGCGGCTGGTGCGGCGGCAACCACAGCGATTATCGACAACAGCGCCAGCGATCTGGGCCGTGCGGCGGCCGCCGGTGCTCTGGTCGGTGTGGGTGCCAGCGCGATCAGCAACACCCAGAACCAGGAAGTGATCGTGCGCAACTGCATGCGCGGTCGCGGGTATAACGTCGTCGGCTAATGCCGCGCAAAACGGAAGTGTAGGTTAAATCTTGGCGGCAATGGCAACACCTGCGGCATGGCCTGATGACCACGCCCATTGAAAGTTGTAGCCGCCCAGCCACCCGGTGACATCCACCGCTTCGCCAATCGCATAGAGGCCAGGGACATCCTTGGCCTCCATCGTTTTCGACGACAGATCATCGGTATCTATTCCGCCCAACGTCACCTCGGCGGTGCGGTACCCTTCGGTTCCCGACGGTACCAGCCGCCAGTCAGACAGGGCCGCGACCAGATCAGACAGTTTCGCGTCCGATTGATCGGCCAGATTGCCGGACATCGGGATGATTTGGCTTAAATACTCGACCAGCCGGGACGGCAGATGCCGCGCCAGTTCCGTTGTCAGCGCCTTGCGCCCTGCATTTTGCCGTTGTGCGCGCAGCAGATCGAACAGGGGCAGTTCGGGGATCAGGTTCACGCCGATCTCCTCGCCTTCGCGCCAATAGGAGGACAGCTGTAAAACGGACGGTCCGCTGAGGCCGCGATGCGTGAACAGCAGCGCTTCGTCAAAACTTGTGCGGTCATTCGACAGCCGCACGGGCAGGGAAACACCGGACAGGTCCTTGAACCGGCCATCCGAAAAGGTGAACGGCACCAGCGCCGCTCGGGTGTCGGTCACCCGCAGGCCAAACTGCCGGGCAATGTCATAGGCCAGCCCGGTCGCGCCCATCTTGGGGATGGATTTGCCCCCCGTGGCCAGCACCAGATTGGCGCAGGTCAGATGCAGGCGCTGCCCCTCACGCTCAACCTCCAGCGCGAATCCGGTGTCCTCCTTGCGCAGATCACGCAGCGCGGTCTGCACCCAAAACTCGGCGCCGGTGCGGCTCATCTCGTCCAGCAACATCTGGATGATCTGCTTCGAGGAGCCGTCGCAGAACAACTGCCCCAGCGTTTTCTCATGCCATTTGATGCCGTGCCGGTTCACCAGGTCAACAAAATCCCACTGCGTAAACCGGGCCAGCGCGGATTTGCAGAAATGCGGGTTTTGCGACAGGAAGTTGCCCGGCCCCGCATACATGTTGGTAAAATTGCACCGCCCTCCGCCCGAGATGCGGATTTTCTCGCCCGGCGCCTTGGCGTGGTCGATTACCAGCACCCGCCCACCGCAACGGGCCGCACACATCATGCCTGCCGCTCCGGCGCCCAATATGATCGTATCGAACCTCATGCACCGCCCTTGGCGTGGATTTTCGGCGATGACAAGGGTGAAACCCGGCGCACCGGGCCTGAGGCAAAGGATTTAGTTGTCAGGTGAATGATTCCCGGAAAATCGGGGCCTGCGGGCGGTGACACCCTTGCACGGGGGCCGGTTTGGGCTGGTTGTCGGGATTATGCGCGCGCGTCGCGGGGCGGGGTTGGAAGGGTGCAGATCACAGAAAACCACGCTCTGGTCCGGTCAAATTGCGGCACCGTTCAGGTTGTGCAGGGCACCTGGTCCCGCCAAATGTTGGGCCACCGAACAGGGTGGCGACTGGCTTGACCGGCTGAAACGGTGCGGGCCGGGCAACGTTCGGATACTTTTTGGAGAATCGATTTCCGGAACCAGTCAGCCGAAACTGTGTTGGGCCATCCGCTTGGTTCAAAAGTATCGGGCCGGTTCAATGCCAAAGGCTTGACCGGGATCAGCCCTCGCGCACTCCTAACGGGAAGTCTTGCCGCATCAGCCCGTCTTGCCCGCCAAGCACCAAGCGCCACAGGTGCCGGGTAAATTGGCCAAATTACACCGAAAAATATGTTCAAAAATAAAAATATGTCGACGGAAGTTCACTAAAACAATACAATAACCCTTATTATTTTGAACTTAACGCATTTTAGAAACCAAATCTCATCAGCGGGCCGATTAATGCCTCGTGATTTCCATTCAGGCCCGTGGCCCGTCCCGCGCAATGCAGCGCCATTCACACCCGTCGGCTGCATTTGCAATCACAACACGCCTTTGATGCGTGCCAGCCCGCCTGTTTTCGGGGTGGCACATTTCAACAAGTTAAAGAGTTCCGAGACACGATCATGGGTATTAATCTGAATTTGAACAATCCAAGCGACCTTCCCAAGGCGCGGCTCAGGGCGATCCTGTTCCTTGATGCATGTGATTACTCTGCCGCCGTCCGCGAGGCCGAGCTTGAAACACTGGCCAGAATCCGCCGCGATCTGAATTGCGTCAGCGATCTTGTTAACAGCTTTCGGGGCCGGGTGACCGGCCTGACCGGTGACGGGCTGTGCGCCGTTTTTCCAAGCGCGCGTGCCGCTGTCGAAACTGCGCTGGGGGTGCAGGATGTCCTGACCCATGCCCCCGACCGCTACGCCAAAGGGTATCGAATTGGGATACATCTGGGCGACACGTTCGAGGTTGACCAGCAGATCATCGGTGACGCTGTGAATACGGCGGCCCGGATCGAAAGCGTCGGCTCATCCGGCGAGGTTCTGGTCTCAAGCGTTGTGCGCAATGCGCTGCGCGGGCGGCAGGATTTCCTGTTCAACTCGATCGGGCGGCCCAATCTCAAGAATATCGGTGCCTCGCTTGAGCTGTTCAAAGTGGCCCGCGCAACCATCGACGTCCCCTATGAGAAGGACGGAAAAGCACAGCCGGTTCCCGTTCCCACCAAACCAACAGCCTTCCGGTCCGAACGGCTGTCGTACACCTTACCGCGCCCGAATTTCGTGATCGGTCTGTTGTCTCCGGATGTAGGGGGTGGTTCCGAAACCGCGGCATTCGTGTCCAACATCGTTGCGGAACAGCTGTCCAAATCCCTTACCGAAACCGAAGCGCTCGAGGTTCAGGATTACCGGGTGCCGCAGGTTGCGCTTCCAAAGGAACCACTGTCGGCTGGGCCTGATCTTTTCCTTCAGTGTCGCGCTTCGACCTGTGGCAGCATGTTGCAAGTGTCCGCCACCGCAATGCGGTCGGAAGACAGAAAAGTGATCTGGAGCCAGAATGTGGTGGCCGATCAGGGTGACTTTCTGGGGCAGAATTGCTCGGGTCTGACATCGTTCATCAGCTACGCCACTGACGCCTTGCTGACGGCCTTGCTGAACGGGCGTCACATGCGCGACCCGGCCGCCCATCACGCGGCGAAAACTGCCGTTGCCGCCGTGCATCACCTGTTGACCATGACCGGGCCGGGACTGGACCAGCTCGAGGCGGATATTCTGGCGGCTTACGAGCTTGATCCCAAGCCGGTCTACCTTGCGTGGCTGGCCTATGTCACGACCTTCAAGGTCGGCGAACGGTACGGAACCTGGGATGCCACACTGGAAGCGCAGGCGCGCGATCTGGCCCGCCGCGCTGTCGAGGCTGACCCGGATAACGGCACTGTTCTGGGCCTTGTCGCCCACGTGCATTCCTACGTGTTCCGAGAGTTTTCGGTGGCGCAGGATCTGGTCGACCGCGCGCTCGAGCTCAGCCCTTATCGGGCGATGAGTTGGGATTCAGCAGCCATGCTCTATTGCTACACGGATCGTCCGGCGCTGGCAGTGGAAGCTGCGCAGAAGGCACGGCTTATCGGACGGCACAGCCCGTACCGGCATCTGTTTGACGGGGCAGGATGTGTCGCCGCGCTGGTCAATGGCGAGTTCGAGAAATCCATCAGGTTCGGCGAATCCGTGATGGAGGTTCAACCGCAGTTCAAGACCGTCATGCGCTATCTGGCTGCGGCTTACGGGCACGCAGGTGACCAGCAGCGAGGCGAGTTCGCCTTGCAGCGGCTGACCAATCTGGAACCGGACATGTCGCTGGCCTGCATCCAGCAGGACCGGTTCCCGGTGCCAACACGGTTCAGCGCGCAACTGATGGAAAGCGGCCTGTCCAGGATCGGATTGCCGCAACACGCTTGAAGTAGGGGTAAAAGTAGGGGGTTTACTTATGTCTTACGTTTCCACGCTCAACGGTTTTGGCATGATGGTCCGACGTGGTGAGCTGATCTCGTGCAAAGTAATCAGATTGATGAACCTTGCCAGAAACTCCAGAGGCCTCAGCACCACATCGGGAGAGAACCGATCAGCGCTGGACAACTTCATTTACGACGCGCAGCGGAAAACCTTTATTGAATACCTCAATGTTATCCATGAACTGAATCCCGATTTGGTGGATAATAGGAAACTGCGCGACCTTACTGATTTCATGGAGAACGAAGAGTTCATTGATCCCTTCAGATCCGACAGCCGCGTAAAAGATGCAAAAGACGATGAGATCGGGAAACGTTCTGCCCTCGGCGCGGTCTCAATCGCGATGAGCGCATCTTCGGCGTTTGCTTTGAATCGAAACAGGAATCGCAACAGAAACCGCAATCGCAACAGAAACCGCAACCGAAACAGAAATCGCAATCGCAACCGGAACCGCAGCGATTTTGACTTTGGCGGTAGTGATGCCTCCTTCGGCTGGCGCGAGATGCGCGATCTGTGCCGGATCGGAATGCTGCCCGCATCCGGTCTGCTGGGCAAAATCTGGGAAAACATCGACCTTCTGCCGCCCCCGGGCCCTGACGAAAGCATGAAGGAAACCGAATACCTGCTGATCCTGCAAGGTCGGCTCAAATGGTCAAATCAGGCGACGCGGCGTGAGGAAATCGTGACGCAGGCAGGCTTTGGAATCGATGAATATCTCAGTCCGCTGGGCATTGACGAGAAGGGCGGCTTTGATGCGACCCGCGCGCTGATGACGATCCTGCTGGAACTGACGAATGAAATCGGCCTGACCTACAAGAACCGCTTCAGCCGGCCCAGACCCAATATCATCCAGCCGCTGATCCGGCCCTTCCTTCCGGTGCCTTTTCATGCGGCTTACCCCTCGAACCACTCCTACCAATCTTTCGCGATTGCCGAACTGTTCTCGCGTCTGATCCCTGAACATCCAGGCACTGTCGCTTTGTTCCACCGCGCCCAGCGGATTGCTGAAAACCGCGAATGGGCTGGTCTGCACTACCCAAGCGACACAGCCGCCGGGCGAAGTCTGGCCAGAAAAACCGTGGCTTACCTGACCGAGGTTCTGGACGAACTGATGGACGAAGCACAAGACGAATGGCTGGGCTGAGGATCAACGCGAGGTGACGAAATGACCGCAGGAAACGAAGACTACGCACGCTATTACTATCTCTGGCATCTGGTCGCGATCAAAGCCTTGACCGTCAAGGCGCCCCCGCCCGCTGATGGAGAGACCTGCCCGGAAATCGATACCGCGACCTGGGATTTCACAGGTCCCGCTCTGGCCGAGGCGAAAATCGCCCTGATCGACATGGGCGTGGCCCCGCATCACCCGAACCTGAAAGCGCCGGATATCGGACCGGTTCCGGCGGACAGGGTCATTCGCGACGACGCCCTTGATCTGGCCAGCCACCCGTTCGGCGTCAAATACATCGACCGGTCTACCGTTGGGGCAGGGGCCGAGCATATCGAAGAACAGGTGCAACATCTGTCGGGCATTCAGGACCCCTTGGGCATTCCGGGCCTGACCTCTCAGGAACGGCGGGTGATTGCCGGGCTGAGGTCGGGTTTTGGCGTCAAGCGTTACATCGATGCCTATGACGATCGCTATGCCGGGCACGGCACCAGCTGTGCCGGGCTGGCCTGCGGAACCAGCTTTGCGGTGGATCAATTCGGCAATACCGGCAATATCGCGGCGTATTATGGGGTTGATCCCAAAAGCAGGATTATTCCGATCACGACGTCTATCTCGCCCAGCCCGGAAGAATTGATTGCGGCGTTTCTTTATGCCCTCCACAAAGGCGCGCATGTCATCCTGTTTCCGCGCGATGCCGCGAACCCGGACCACTGGCCGGGATATCGATTTCGCCCTGCCACTGGCACCGAGCCGTTCTATCCGGGTCTGGACTCGCACGAAAAGACACGCCTGCACGAGACGAGGCGCGACGAACCCGACGGCGACGCGCGCGACATCTCGGTGGCATGGTTGGCGCTGGACAAGATCATCAAATGGGTCAGCACGAGAATTCCGGTGGTCTGCGCGGCTGGCAATGACGGTCGAAGTGAACTGATTTACCCTGCCAGCCTGTCCGGTGATCCAACCAACGGGATCATCTCGGTGGGGGCCGTCAACTATAATGGCACCCGGTCCGGGTATTCAAACCACTCTGCTGATCTGACCGTGTCCGCCCCCTCAGATGACGGTGAGATATACAACCGCTATCAAATACGTCTGGACCGTGACGCGGCCTCGGCGACTGACTTCCATCTGGAGGATCGGGCCGCTCTTCCCAAACATCACCTCAAACGCGATGGCAGTGGTGACGCGATCCCGATTGTCGATTTCGCACCTCAACGGTTGGTGACATTGGACGTGCCGGGCCCCCGGGGTTATGTCGAAGGCAGCCTTGCCGCGGCTGTCGAAACCCGAAAAAAGGCCGTGGACGATCCCGCCGGTCTGTATACCGAATTCGGCGGCACTTCGGGGGCTTCGGCCCTTGTTGCCGGGGCAATCGCGATGATGCAACGAAAGTCGCCCAATGTTCTCAATGGGGTGCAGATCAAAGCCATCTTCAAGAACCTCGAAACATCTGCAACGCGTTTCAATAATGCCCACTGGTATTGGTCCTCGGCCGCAGGAACCCTGCAAGCTGATGCGATCAACGGTTACACGCCTCCCCCCAGGGCCGAACTGTTCGGTGTGGCGGGGCTGCTGGATGTGCCGCTGCTGCTGACCAAAGTCTGACAGCCCGCCGCCTCCCGCCCGGTGGCCGTCGCAACACGGTTGACAGGCGGTCTGGGTCTGCGGCGCGGGTCTTGCGCGGGAAATCCCGATTTGCTCCTGAACAGGCTGGCCTGATCGCCAAATTGCATGTAGACTCTCAGCCAGATCCCGAAAACGGGGCGTTAACGAGGCAGAGAGTGGCGGTATCTCATGACTGAGATGGTGTATGGCGCGGTCCAGGACCAGCGCGGAGAACCGATTCTACCGAAATGGTGGCGTACTATCGATCGCTGGACGATGTCCTGCGTTCTGATCCTGTTTACCATCGGGTTGTTGCTGGGGCTGGCCTCTTCACCGCCACTGGCCGGTCGCAACGGGTTCGATCCCTTCCATTATGTCGAGCGTCAGGCCTTGTTCGGCGGATTGGCGCTGATCGCGATGCTGCTGACCTCGATGATGTCTCCAACCTTGGTGCGGCGTCTGGCCGTTCTTGGTTTTCTGGGGGCCTTCGTCGCTCTGGTCTTCCTGCCGGTGTTCGGAACGGATTTCGGCAAGGGCGCAGTGCGCTGGTACTCGCTGGGCTTTGCCTCGCTGCAACCGTCCGAGTTTCTGAAACCCGGCTTTGTCGTCGTGGGCGCTTGGCTGCTGGCCGCCTCACAGGAAATCAACGGCCCTCCGGGGCGGTTGTGGTCCTTTGCGCTCTGCATGGCCATCGTGGCCATGTTGGTTATGCAACCCGATTTCGGTCAGGCTTGCCTGATCCTGTTCGGCTGGGGCGTCATGTATTTCGTGGCCGGGGCCCCGATGCTGCTGTTGCTGGGCATGGCCGGTGTTGTCGTTCTGGGCGGGATGTTGGCCTATTCGAATTCTGAACACTTTGCCCGCCGCATCGACGGCTTTCTGAATCAAGAGGTCGATCCGACCACCCAGCTTGGCTATGCCACCAACGCCATCCGCGAAGGCGGGTTGTTCGGCGTCGGCGTGGGGGAGGGGCAGGTGAAATGGTCGCTGCCCGATGCCCATACCGATTTCATCATCGCCGTCGCGGCCGAGGAATACGGCCTGATCCTCGTCATGATCATCATTGCGCTTTATGCGCTGATCGTCGTGCGCTCGCTGCTGCGGCTGATGCGCGAACGCGACATGTTCATTCGTCTGGCCGGTACCGGTCTGGCCTGCATGTTTGGCGTTCAGGCGATGATCAACATGGGTGTTGCGGTGCGTCTGCTGCCCGCCAAGGGCATGACTTTGCCGTTCGTCAGCTATGGCGGCTCGTCTCTGATTGCTGGCGGTATTGCCGTTGGCATGCTGCTGGCCTTCACCCGAAACCGCCCACAGGGCGAACTAGGCGATATTCTGCGCGGACGAGGATAATGGGGAACCCTTACCTGTTGATTGCGGCTGGCGGCACCGGGGGCCATATGTTCCCCGCTCAGGCGCTGGCCGAGGCGATGCTGCACAAGGGCTGGCGTGTGCGCCTGTCCACCGATCCGCGCGGTGCGCGCTATACCGGCGGCTTTCCCCATTCGACTGAAATTGTCGAGGCGTCCTCGGCCACCTTCGCCCGTGGCGGTCTGGCGGCCAAGGCGATGGTTGGCCCGATTATCGCTGGTGGTGTCACCAGCATGGTCTTCCAGATGATGCGCGACAAACCCGATGTTGTCGTAGGCTTTGGCGGTTATCCCTCGATCCCGGCGCTGGGCGCAGCGACCCTGCTGAAAGTTCCGCGGATGATCCATGAACAGAACGGGGTACTGGGCCGCGTGAATCAGCTGTTTGCAACCCGCGTTGCACAGGTGGCCTGCGGCGTCTGGCCGACGGATCTGCCTGAAGGCGCGCATGGCATCCACACTGGCAACCCGGTACGTGCCGCGGTTCTGGACCGCGCCGCCGCCGGGTATATCCCGCCGGGTGACTATCCGATGTCGGTTCTGGTGATGGGCGGCTCGCAGGGTGCGCGCATCCTCAGCAATATGGTGCCCGGAGCGATTGCCGCGCTGCCCCAAGACCTTCGCGCGCATATCCGTGTCTCGCATCAGGCGCGGGATGAAGATGGCGAACGGGTCAGCGCATTCTACCAAGATCATGGTATCCGCGCCGACGTTCAGCCCTTCTTCGATGACATTCCCCGCCGCATGTCGGATGCGCAGCTTGTGATCTCGCGCTCGGGCGCGTCCAGCGTGGCCGATATCTCGGTCATCGGTCGCCCTTCGATCCTGATTCCACTTGCTGCTGCCGCCGGGGATCATCAGACCGCCAACGCGCGCGGGCTGGTGCAGGCCGGCGGGGCCATCATGATCCCGGAAAATGCGCTTGACGTTCCCACGCTGACACAGCAAATCACCACGGTTCTTACGAACCCCGAAGCCGCACAGAAAATGGCCCATGGCGCTCTGTCGGTCGGGGCGCCCGATGCCACCCAGCGTCTGGTCGCTCTGGTCGAGCAGCTGGCGCAGAAGGAGACCACATGAACCCAGCAACCAAACTGCCGCAGGACGTAGGGCCGATCCACTTCGTGGGCATCGGCGGGATTGGCATGTCGGGTATCGCCGAGGTGCTGCTCAATCTGGGGTATCAGGTGCAGGGCTCGGACCTGAAGGCCTCGAAGATCACCGACCGGCTGGCCAGTTTGGGGGCCGAGATTTTCGTCGGCCAGCGCGCCGAAAACCTTGAAAACGCGGCCGTTGTGGTTGTCTCGACCGCGATTAAACCGGGCAACCCGGAGCTGGACCAAGCCCGCGCCCGAGGGCTGCCGGTTGTCCGCCGCGCCGACATGCTGGCCGAACTGATGCGCCTGCGCTCGAACATTGCCATTGCCGGAACACACGGCAAGACCACCACGACGACCATGATGGCCGAACTGATGGTGGCAGGCGATTTCGATCCGACCGTGATCAATGGCGGCATCATCCACGCCTATGGATCGAACGCGCGGATGGGGCAGGGCGAATGGATGGTGGTCGAAGCCGACGAGAGCGATGGCTCGTTCAACCGCCTGCCCGCAACCATTGCCATTGTCACCAATATCGACCCCGAGCATATGGAACATTGGGGTGATTTCGACAGGCTGCGCGACGGCTTTTACGAATTCGTCTCGAACCTGCCATTCTACGGTCTGGCCGTCTGCTGCACCGATCATGCCGAGGTTCAGGCCCTTGTCGGCCGCATCACCGACCGCCGTGTGCGAACCTATGGGTTCAACGCGCAGGCGGATGTGCGGGCTGTGAACCTGACCTACAAAGGTGGCGTGGCGCATTTCGACATCCATCTGCAATACGAAGACAAGATGATCGAAGGCTGCACCCTGCCGATGCCCGGCGATCACAACGTCTCAAACGCGCTGTCCGCCGCTGCCGTCGCCCGTCATCTGGGCATGAAAGCTGCGGAAATCCGCGACGCGCTGGCCAATTTCGGCGGCGTCAACCGTCGCTTTACAAAGGTCGGAGAAATCGATGGCGTCACCATCATCGACGATTACGGCCACCACCCCGTCGAAATCGCAGCCGTTCTCAAGGCCGCCCGTCAGGCGACCGAAGGTCGCGTGATCGCCGTGCATCAGCCGCACCGCTATTCGCGCCTGTCCAACCTGTTTGACGATTTCTGCACCTGTTTCAACGACGCCGATGTCGTGGCCATTGCCGAGGTTTTTGCCGCTGGTGAAGACCCGATCGAAGGCGCGTCACGCGACGATCTGGTGCAGGGCCTGATCCGTCACGGCCACCGCCACGCCCGCGCGCTGCTGGATGAAGACGACCTTGAACGCCTCGTGCGCGAACAGGCGCGTCCCGGCGATATGGTCGTCTGCCTCGGCGCCGGTACGATCAGCGCCTGGGCCAATGGCCTGCCCGAGAGATTGCAAAGAAAACAAGCTGTTTGACGCGTCATTTGTTTGTCGCACAACTTAAAAGTGTGATACTCTGACCGCAACAGTCGCGTGTCCTCGGAGGGGCGAATGGACTATTCGATGATCTTTGCAGCGCTTTGGGTGATCTGCGCCACCATCGTGGCAATGTTGCCGATGCGGCTGCAATTCCCGCCGGGGTTTGTCCTGTTGATCTGCGCACCAGTGCTGGTCGTGTGGCTTGGGTATGTCCATGGCTGGTTCTGGTCGGTCGCGGCATTTGCCGGGTTCGTGTCGATGTTTCGCAACCCCATCCGGTATTACTGGCGCAAATGGACAGGGCACGAGGTCGCGGAATGACATGGTCTATCGCTCTGGCGGCCCTGTGGGGCTTTGCCGCCAACATCCTTGCGCTGATCCCCAGTACCGACAACCACTGGACGCGCGCCTATATCCTGATCATCGTGGGCATTCCCATCGTCGGCTATGTCACCTATGAAAACGGCCCCTGGATCGGTTTGCTGGTGCTGGCAATGGGCATGTCCGTGCTGCGCTGGCCGGTGATTTATCTGACCCGTTGGACAAAGGCGAAAATGCAGGGCATGAAGGCGGCCAAAGAATAACCGGCCAACTTCAGGAGATCTGTCATGGCGACAATCGCCACATTTGCCTATCTGCCGCTCGTTTCCTTCGTTCTGGGTGCCGCTGCCGGGTTTACGGCGGGCCGCTGGCTTGGCCTGCGCAGCCTTCTGTGGCTGATCGGGCTGACATCCGCGGTTGGTCTGGGGCTGATCGTCGTGCTGGCTGGTGTCGGAACGGGTGAAGAAGACAAGGCGTTCGGCCCGCTGGTCTGGTTGACTGCCGGCGTTCTCCCCTTCCTTTTCGCCGCAATCATGGGCGGGGTCGGTGGGCGCAGCCTGGCGGTGCGCGCGACTACATGACACGGCTTCCCCCTGTCCTTCCTGACGTCCGGGGCCGCCTGTCCAAAGCGCGTAACCTGTCTGACCTCACATGGCTCCGCGTCGGTGGGCCGGCGGATTACCTGTTTCAACCTGCCGATATCGAAGACTTGCAGGCCTTCCTGCGCGATCTGCCGGATGGTGTGCCGGTCTTCCCGATGGGGGTCGGCTCGAACCTCATCGTGCGCGATGGTGGCTTGCGGGCCGTGGTGATCCGGCTGGGGCGCGGGTTCAACGCCATCTCGGTTGAGGGCAATACGGTCATCGCGGGCGCTGCCGCACTGGACGCGCATGTTGCGCGCAAGGCCGCGGATGCGGGCGTGGACCTGACCTTTCTGCGCACCATCCCCGGCTCGATCGGGGGCGCGGTGCGGATGAATGCGGGCTGTTATGGCAGCTACACGGCGGACGTGCTGCGCAAGGCCACCATTGTCACCCGGCAGGGCGACCTGCGGGACCTGACGCCCGAGGATCTGAACTTTCGCTATCGCCAGTCCGACTTGCCCGAAGGCGCCGTTCTGATTTCGGCCACGTTCGAAGGCCCGTCCGGCGATCCCGATGACCTTCACGCCCGAATGGAAGCGCAACTGAAAAAGCGTGACGAAACCCAACCCACCAAGGACCGCAGCGCCGGATCGACGTTCCGCAACCCGGCCGGGTTTTCCTCGACCGGGCAGGCTGATGATGTGCATGACCTCAAGGCGTGGAAAGTGATCGACGATGCGGGAATGCGCGGTGCGGCACGCGGCGGGGCGCAGATGAGCCCGAAACACTCGAACTTCCTGATCAATACCGGCACCGCCACCGCTGACGACCTCGAAGGTCTGGGCGAAGAGGTGCGAAAAAAGGTTTACGAAACAAGCGGCATCACGCTAGAGTGGGAAATCATGCGGGTCGGTGATCCGCTAAAAGAATAAAGCCCCGACCGTCAGACCAAAACAGGCAAATTCAGGCGACGGATCAAAGGCATAAACGCAGTACGGGCCACCACATAAGGTCCGGGGATATTGAGGCGCACATTGGGTATGTCGAGCAGGACAAACCCCAAAGTGGCGGTATTGATGGGCGGCCCCTCGGCGGAACGCGAGGTGTCTCTCAGCTCTGGGCGCGAATGCGCGGCCGCCCTTGTGGGAGAAGGCTTTGAAGTGGTCGAACTGGACGCAGGTCCCGACCTCTATGCGCGCCTGTTGGATATTCAGCCGGATGTGGTTTTCAACGCCCTGCATGGCCGCTGGGGCGAGGATGGCTGCGTGCAGGGGATGCTGGAATGGATGCGTATCCCCTATACCCATTCGGGCGTTCTGGCCTCGGCCCTTGCCATGGACAAGCAACGCAGCAAGGACGTCTATCAGGCCGAGGGTCTGCCCGTTGTCCCCAGCGTGATCGTTCCACGGGCCGCGGTGACCCGCGCCCACGTGATGGAACCGCCCTATGTGGCCAAACCCAATAACGAAGGGTCCAGCGTCGGCATCTACATCGTCCACGAAAACGCCAATGGCCCGCCGCAGCTGTCCGAAGACATGCCCGACCAGATCATGGTCGAGAAATACGTGGCCGGGCGCGAGTTGACCGTGACCGTGATGGGCGACCGCGCCCTGACCGTGACCGAGATCATGACCGATGGCGGCTGGTACGACTACGACGCCAAGTACAAACCCGGCGGATCATGGCACGTGGTCCCCGCCGATATCCCGCAGGATATCTTTGATCGCTGCATGGATTATGCCCTGCGCGCGCATGATGCTTTGGGCTGCAGGGGCGTCAGCCGCACCGATTTTCGCTGGGATGACAGCGCGGGTGCTGATGGGCTGTTTCTGTTGGAAACCAATACCCAGCCGGGCATGACGCCCACTTCACTGGCCCCGGAACAGGCCGCGCATCTGGGCATGACATTTGGCCAGCTCTGCGCCTGGATGGTTGAGGACGCCTCATGCAACCGTTAATCGCCAGCCGCTCTCTGGAAATCCATCGCACCAAACCCCTTGCCGGGCCGGATGCCGATTTTGCCTCGGCAGATTCGGAACCGCATGACACCCAGCCCATTCTGCGTCTGCGCGGGGCGCGGGTGTTTTCCCGCACCGCACGCCGCAGCGATCCGGCCCCGTCGCGCCTCAGCTATCGTCTTCAGCGCTGGATGCTGACACCGGGCATCCGTCTGGGCGTCAAGCTTGGCCTGCCGATCTGTGCCATTGCTGCGGCAGTTGGTGTCTATTTTGCCTCTCAGGACCGGCGCGAAGCGCTTGGCACGTATATCGCCGATATTCGCACCTCGATTCAGGAACGCCCCGAGTTCATGGTTAACCTGATGGCCATCGACGGGGCAGGCACCAGCCTGTCCGATGATATCCGCGAGGTCGTGCCTCTGGATTTTCCGATCAGTTCCTGGGATTTGGATGTCGAACAGATGCGCGACACGATCACCGGGCTTGATCCGGTGAAATCGGCAACCGTACGCATCCGTCCGGGCGGCATCCTTCAGGTCAACGTGGTCGAGCGTCAGCCAGTGATTGTCTGGCGGACGCATGACGGCCTCGAACTGCTCGACGAGACCGGCGCCCATGTCAAGGAAACCACCTCTCGCAAGGACCATGCCGACCTGCCGCTGATCGCGGGCGCGGGTGCGGATGCCCATGTGGCGCAGGCGCTCGAGATCTTTCAGACCGCCCGCAGCCTGGGCAACCGTGTGCGCGGGCTTGTGCGCGTGGGTGAACGGCGCTGGGATCTGGTCCTGGACCGTGGCCAGCGCATCATGCTGCCGACCGAACGCCCGGTGCGCGCGCTGGAACGCGTGCTTGCGGTGAACGAAGTGCAGGACCTTCTGGAACGCGACGTGGCCGTGGTCGACATGCGCCTTGGCCAGCGTCCCACCATCCGAATGACCAAAGCCGCCAGCGAAGACTGGTGGAATACTAAAGTGACAATGAGTAACGGGCAGTAACGAGCATGATGACCGATCTTTATCAGTCCCAACGTGCCATGCGTCAGATGCGGCGCCAGGCATTGCAACGCGGTGTGATCGCGATTCTGGATGTGGGCAGTTCCAAGATTGCCTGCCTCGTTCTGCGTTTTGACGGATCGGGCCGGCTGAGTGAAGATAACACCATCGGCTCAATGGCGGGGCAGACGGGGTTTCGGGTGATCGGCGCCGCAACGACACGTTCGCGCGGCGTACAGTTTGGCGAAGTCACCGCCATGCAGGAAACCGAACGCGCCATCCGCACCGCCCTGCAAGCGGCGCAGAAGATGGCCGATATCCGTGTCGATCACGTCATCGCCTGTTTCTCGGGGGCCAACCCGCGCTCTTACGGGCTGGACGCGCAGGTCGATCTGGATGGCCAACTGGTGTCCGAGGCCGAAGTGGGCCGTGTTCTGAACGCCTGCGACGTGCCGGATTACGGCGACGGGCGCGAGGTGCTGCACGCACAGCCGGTCAACTTTGCGCTCGACAACCGCTCGGGCCTGATCGACCCGCGCGGGCAGATGGGCCAAAGCCTTGCGGTCGATATGCACATGCTGACCGTCGATGCGATGGCGATCCAGAACATCGTGCGCTGTATTAAGCGCTGCGATCTGGAACTCGCCGGGATTGCAAACTCGGCCTATGTCTCGGGAATTTCCGCGCTGGTCGAGGATGAGCAGGAACTGGGCGCGGCCTGTATCGACATGGGCGGCGGCACCACCAGCGTTTCGATCTTCATGAAGAAACACATGATCTATGCCGATTGCGTGCGCATGGGCGGCGATCACGTGACCGCCGATATCTCGATGGGGCTGGGCGTGCCCGCGGCAGTGGCGGAACGGATCAAGACATTCAATGGCGGCGTTCATGCGACCGGCGCTGATGACCGTGACATGATCGATATCGGCGGCGATACCGGTGACTGGGAACACGACCGCCGCACCGTCAGCCGGGCCGAACTGATCGGCATCATGCGCCCGCGCGTCGAGGAAATCCTTGAAGAGGTCCGCGTGCGTCTGGATGCGGCCGGGTTTGAACACATGCCAAGCCAGCAGATCGTTCTGACCGGTGGCGGCAGTCAGATCATGGGGCTGGACGGTCTGGCGACCCGCATCCTTGGTCAACGCGTGCGTCTGGGTCGCCCGCTGCGGGTGCATGGCCTGCCGCAATCGGCGACAGGTCCGGCGTTCTCGTCCTCCGTGGGGCTCAGCCTGTTTGCGGCGCACCCGCAGGACGAATGGTGGGATTTCGAAATCCCGGTCGACACCTACGCCGCGCGCCCGTTCAAGCGGGCCGTTCGGTGGTTCCGTGACAACTGGTAGCCCCCTGTGCCGGGCCGCTTTGTGTGCGGCCCTGTTGCCGGGATGGGTTTCGGCCCAGACCATCATCACGCCTGAGGCATTTCTGGATGCCGCCGTCGGCAAAACGCTCACCTTCCATGAGATTCGCAGCAACGATCTGGTCGGGACCGAGCAATTTCTGAACCGTCACATCTCGGTCTGGCGGCAAGAGGGGCAGGGCTGTGTCTATGGGCAGATCACCACGCCAAACGGTCAGATCTGCTTTCTGTATGACAACGATCCGGATGGTATTCCCGTCTGCTGGTGGCCCTTCCTACACGAAGGCCGTCTGATGGTGCGTCTGGCCTCGTTTGCAGATGGCGAAATCCAGGAGGTGCGCAGCATCACCGAAACCAGCCTCAACTGTCCAAGTGCACCGCTCAGTTGAAAAATCCGGTTGCAGCGCGTCGATTTATCCCTCAAGATATCCACAAGGCCCGGCAGAGGCCTGGCGGCAGGACCTGAGCAGTTTTCCGCAGTGTAAATGATGGTCGACCAAAGCGTGACGAACGGCTGAGTCCTCGCGCCGGGGTCGTCTGCCTTGTGATGGTCGCCGGCGTTTCCGCTATATCTGGCAGTACCTGCGAAATGCCGCCGGTTTCTGCCTTATTTCCTCCATATTTTGTGGTGAATCGCGATTTTTGACGTGACCTTTTCGCATCAGCCCGCTAGAATCGAGCAAGGATAGGTAAGAAAAACACCGCTTTGGCGGAACATAAATACAGGCGGACAGAGCATGACATTGAATCTTTCGATGCCCGGGCAAGACGAACTGAAGCCTCGGATTACAGTATTTGGCGTTGGCGGTGCGGGCGGTAACGCTGTCAACAACATGATTGAAAAACAGCTGGACGGCGTCGATTTTGTCGTCGCCAACACCGACGCGCAGGCGCTGCAGCAAAGCCAGTCCTCGGCGCGGGTTCAACTGGGTGTGAAGGTCACCGAAGGTCTGGGGGCAGGGGCCCGTCCGGCCGTGGGTGCCGCAGCCGCCGAAGAAAGCATCGAACAGATCGTCGACCATCTGGCAGGCGCGCATATGTGCTTTATCACTGCGGGCATGGGCGGCGGCACCGGCACCGGCGCTGCTCCGATCATCGCGCAGGCCGCACGTGAACTGGGCGTGCTGACCGTGGGTGTCGTGACCAAGCCCTTCCAGTTCGAAGGTGCCAAGCGGATGCGTCAGGCCGAAGACGGTGTTGAGGCGCTGCAAAGGGTCGTCGACACGCTGATCATCATTCCGAACCAGAACCTGTTCCGCCTCGCCAACGAAAAAACCACCTTTACCGAGGCGTTCTCGATGGCTGACGATGTCCTGTATCAGGGTGTCAAAGGCGTAACCGACCTGATGGTGCGCCCGGGCCTGATCAACCTCGACTTTGCGGATGTGCGCGCCGTGATGGACGAGATGGGCAAAGCCATGATGGGCACCGGCGAGGCAACCGGCGAAGATCGCGCCATTCAGGCGGCGGAGAAAGCCATTGCGAACCCGCTGCTGGACGAAATCAGCCTCAAAGGCGCCAAAGGCGTGCTGATCAACATCACCGGTTCGCACGACCTGACCCTGTTCGAGCTGGACGAAGCCGCCAACCGCATCCGCGAGGAAGTGGACCCCGAGGCGAACATCATCGTCGGCTCGACGCTGGATACCGCCATGGAAGGCGGTATGCGCGTATCGGTTGTTGCAACCGGCATCGACGCCACCGAAAAAACGGCTGACATTCCGGTCGCGCGCCGCTCGATGTCCGAGCCGCTGACCCGCACCGTTTCGGCCGAAGAATACGGTCGCGAAGAAGTGCCCGCAGCCGCCGAAATGGCAGAGCCCGCGCCGCAGATGGAAGAAAACCGCGAACCTTCGCTGTTTGAAGCCGCGGAAGAGCCCGCCCAGCCGCAGTTCCAGCCGCTTGACGAGCGGGATGAGGATGATCTGCCGCCCCCGGCCTATCAACCGCGCGTCGCCGAATTCGAGCCGCAGCCCGAGCAGGTCGAACCGGCGCCCGAGGCATTTGTTGCCCCACGCGCGCCTGTCGCAGGCACCCCGTCGCCCGAAGCGCTCCAGCGTTTGCAGGCAGCGGTTCAGAAGGTTCCCACGGCAGCTCAGCGCGCCGCTGCGACCCGCCCGCAAGCGGCGGTTTCGCATCACGAACCCGAAGAACGCTCGCGGTTTGGCTTCAATCGGCTGATCGACCGGATGACCGGGCATGCCTCTGATACACCGGCCCATCCGCCGCGTCAGCAGCCCGTTTTGCGCCAGTCCGAGGCCACGGCACCGATTCACGATGAGGCCGACCCGGATCAGGATCGTATCGAAATTCCAGCATTCCTGCGCCGTCAGGCCAACTGATCGCGGTAACAAAATCCACTCATGGGGTCGCCATTTGGCGGCCCTAATTCTTTTTAAAACAGTGGCTTACGAATAGGTAAGCAGGGTTTTGCCGATCTGTTACATACATGTTTCATTCGGTTACAAAGAGTGAGTTGAGCCTTGACGCGGGCTTCCTTAACTGAGTGTCCAACACAGCCCCAGAAGGCTGGACACCACTCGCCGAGGCCCATTTTGCAACATACGCTCAAATCTCCGGTCACGTTTAAAGGCGTCGGGCTGCACAGCGGCAAGCCTGCGACCATGATCCTGAAACCGGCTGCAGCTGGTCATGGCATCTGGTTCAAACGGACGGATATCCATCTGGGCGATGCGATGATCCCGGCAATCTATCACGTGGTCGAACGGACCCCGCTTTGCACCCGTCTGGTCAATGACGCCGGGGTGTCGGTATCCACAATCGAACATATCATGGCTGCTTTGGCCGGGTGCGGCGTTCACAACGCGCTGATTGAAATCGACGGCCCCGAAGTGCCGATCATGGACGGGTCCTCGATCGATTTCGTACGCGGTATCATGGCCCGGGGCGTGCGCCGTCAGGCCAGCCCGGTGCTGGCCTATGAGGTGCTGAAGACCGTCACCGCATCGCGTGAAGGGGCCAGCGCAAGCATCGCGCCCGCGGATGGGCTGATCATCGACTTTCACATCGATTTCGAAGACAGCGCAATCGGCAGCCAGACCAAGACACTGGATATGCGCAACGGGTCGTTCGCGCGCGAACTCAGCGATTGCCGCACGTTCTGCCGCCGCATTGATGTCGAAGCCATGCGTGAAAACGGTTTAGCCCTTGGCGGTACCCTGGATAACGCCGTGGTGGTGCAGGGCAGTGAGGTGCTGACACCCGGCGGGTTCCGCCGCGCCGACGAAGCCGTGCGCCACAAGATGCTGGATGCTCTGGGTGATCTCTATCTGGCAGGCGGGCCGATTCTGGGCCATTTCACGGGCGACAAGTCGGGTCATTCGCTGACCAACACATTGCTGCGCAATCTGTTTGAAACACCCGGCGCGGTGCGTCCGGTTCTGTGCACGCCGGAACAGGCCGCACGCCTGCCGGGGCAGGGCCTGATCGTAAACGAAATTCCCGAAGTCGCCTGATCAGATCAACTCTGACGACATTTGCGCCAGATGTTGCATAAGGCGTTTTGCACCGGAATTTTCTGTGCTAGACCATGGCTCAATTCGGGGCGAACCCCCTTAAGTAAGACGACAAGGATGGGCGGTATGGTTGGCAGCAAGGCGGCAGTCAGATTCGCAGGTGCGGTTCTTCTGGCAGCAGTTTTGACGGCATGTGGAAACGCAGGCGGCCTTTTTGGCAACAAGGGCGCGGACCGGGATCAGAATCTGGAAGGGTTCACACCGGAACAGATCTATACCCGTGGCGAATACGAACTGTCGCAGAATCGCTCGGATGACGCGGCCTGGTATTTCTCCGAGGTCGAGCGTCTGTATCCCTATTCCGACTGGGCCAAGCGTGCGCTGATCATGCAGGCGTTCTCGTTCCATTCCGACAAGAACTACGAAGAAAGCCGGGCCGCGGCCCAGCGGTATATCGACTTCTATCCAACGGACGAAGATGCGGCCTATGCCCAGTATTTGCTGGCGCTCAGCTATTATGACCAGATTGACGAGGTCGGGCGCGATCAGGGGCTGACCTTTCAGGCGCTGCAATCGCTGCGCACCGTGATCGAGGTTTATCCCGACAGCGAATATGCCACCTCGGCAGTGTTGAAATTCGATCTGGCCTTTGACCATCTGGCAGGCAAAGAGATGGAGATCGGGCGCTACTACCTGCGTCAGGATCACTTTGTTGCCGCCATCAACCGCTTCCGCGTCGTGGTCGAGGATTTCCAGACCACATCCCACACCGCCGAAGCGCTCTATCGTCTGGTCGAGGCTTATCTGTCCCTCGGCCTTCTGGATGAGGCGCAAACCGCAGGTGCCATCCTTGGCTACAACTACCAATCCTCGGAATGGTATGACGATGCGTATAAGCTGCTGACCTCACGCGGGCTCCAGCTCAAGAGCCGTGGCAACAACTGGCTCAGCACGATCTATCGTCAGACCATCAAGGGTGAGTGGTTGTAATCGCCATGGCATTAGGCTTGGGACGCTGAAGACCCGATGCTGCGCGCCCTTGATATCCGCGACATGCTGATCATCGACCGGCTGGAACTCAGTTTTCAGCCGGGCCTGAATGCGTTGACCGGCGAAACCGGCGCGGGCAAGTCGATCCTTCTGGATTCTCTGGGCTTTGTTCTGGGCTGGCGCGGGCGGGCCGAACTGGTGCGGCAGGGTGCGGCGCAGGGCGAGGTTGTGGCCGAGTTCGAGCTTTCCCCCGATCATCCCGCACATGCGATACTGGCCGAAGCAGGCCTGCCGGGCGGGGATGAGCTGATCCTGCGCCGGATCAACACCGCCGAGGGGCGCAAGACCGCCTGGGTCAATGACCGCCGCTGCTCGGGCGATGTGCTGCGGGCGCTGTCGGAAACCCTGATCGAACTGCATGGCCAACATGATGACCGCGGGTTGCTGAACCCGCGTGGTCACCGGGCGATGCTGGACGATTTCGCCGGGGTTTCGGACCGGCTGACATCCGTTCGTGCGGCTTGGACCGATATGGCACGCGCCCGCAAGGCTCTGGCCGAAACCGAGACCGCGCTGGCCGCTGTCCGAAGTGAGGAAGATTTCCTGCGCCACGCGGTTGCCGAGCTGGATCAGCTTGATCCTCAGCCCGGTGAGGATGCCGAACTTGATGCCCGTCGCCGCATGATGCAGGGGGCCGAGCGTATCCGCGATGATGTCGCCCGCGCCTATGCCATGCTGACCGGGGACGGTGCCGAAGGGGCGATGTCCGACGCCATCCGCTGGCTGGAAGGTGTGTCCGGCAACGCAGGTGGTCAGCTGGACGAACCGATTGCAGCGCTGGGGCGCGCCATGATTGAGCTGGGCGAGGCGCAGGATGGCGTGAACGCCTGCCTTCAGGCGCTGGACTTCAACCCCTCGGAACTGGAACAGGCCGAGGAACGCCTGTTTGCCATCCGCGCACTGGCCCGCAAACATGACGTGGCCCCGGATGATCTGGGCGCGTTTGCCGACACTCTGCGCACCCGCCTCAACCAGTTGGAAGCAGGCGACGCCGATCTGGCGGACAGGCGCGCCGCTTTGGAGGCGGCACAAAAGGCTTATGATAATGCCGCCACCGACCTCAGCGCGGCCCGCGCAGCTGCTGCAGAGCGGCTGGACGCTGCCGTCATGGCGGAACTGGCCCCGCTCAAGATGGAACGCGCTGTGTTCCGGACCGAACTCACCCCGGCGGAACCCGGCCCCGAAGGGATCGACGCGGTGGCCTTTACCGTGGCCACCAACCCCGGTGCACCTGCCGGGCCGCTGAACAAGATCGCGTCAGGGGGTGAACTCAGCCGCTTCCTGCTGGCGCTCAAAGTGTGCCTGTCGGGCGATGACAGCGCCCGCACGATGATCTTTGACGAGATTGACCGCGGCGTCGGCGGGGCCACTGCCGATGCGGTCGGTCGCAGGCTCGCGTCATTGGCGCAGGGCGGGCAGGTGCTGGTTGTCACCCATTCCCCGCAGGTCGCCGCCCGTGCGGCGCATCACTGGCGGGTGCAGAAACAGGTCACGGACGGGCAAACCCTGTCCACCGTCATCCCTCTGGCCCAACCCGACCGGGTGGACGAGATTGCGCGCATGGTGGCGGGCGACACCATCACGGACGAGGCCCGCGCCGCCGCCCGGGCTCTGCTGCAAGCCTGATGCACCCGTGGCACGAATTGGCTTCACACTGTCGCTATCTCACTTTTATTAGGATGCTCCGTGGCTTACTAAGGGTTACGTGATGATCCCCGAGGGCCAATGACCCAGTCGACCCGCACCGTTCTGCGCAACCAGCTCAATCAGGCTCTGGCCGCGATCAGGGATGCGTGGCGGGTGATGCTGCGCCGGGGACCAAGCCAGATACAGTTCTGGTTCATCGCGCTGGTCATCGGTATCGCTGCCGGTTTCATGGCGCTTGGATTCCGCAAGGCCATCCGCGCGTTGCAGGCCTATCTCTACGAAACCGACGACGTTCTGCTGCTGCACAGCCATGCCGAGAAACTGCCGTGGTTCATGATCCTGATCATCCCGATCATCGGTGGGCTGGTCGTGGGCCTGATCCTGAACCGGTTCACCAATGACGGGCGCGTCAGGTCTGTCGCTGATGTGATCGAAGGATCCGCCATCACCGACGGGCGGGTCGAGGTCAAGGCCGGCATCGCCTCGTTCTTTGCCTCGCTGATCACGCTCAGTTCCGGGGGGTCAACGGGCCGTGAAGGCCCCGTGGTGCATATGGCCGGGGTGATTTCCACCTGGGTCAGCAACCGCATCCATGCCGACGGGATCACGGGCCGCGACTTGCTGGGCTGTGCTGTCGCCGCCGCCGTATCAGCCAGCTTCAACGCCCCCATCGCCGGGGCCCTGTTCGCGCTCGAGGTCGTGCTGCGCCACTTCGCCGTGCATGCCTTTGCCCCGATCGTCATCGCCTCGGTCGCCGGAACGGTGATCAACCGGTTGGAATATGGCGACGTTACCGAGTTCACGCTGGAAACGCCCGGATCGCTGCAATTCTATGTTGAACTTCCCGCCTTCCTGATCCTTGGCCTGATCTGCGGCTTTGTTGCGCTGCTGCTGATGCGGTCGATCTTCTTTGCTGATGATATCGGCAGCCATATCCAGAACCGCCTGTCCATTCCGGGCTGGCTGCGCCCGGCTGTGTCCGGCGCGATGCTGGGGCTGATGGCGATCTGGTTCCCGCATATCATCGGTGTCGGCTATCAGACCACGATCCGCGCCCTGACCGGTGATCTGCTGCTGACTACCGCGATCCTGTTTGCGGTGACCAAGACAGTGGCTGTGGCGATCACCATGGGCGGGCGCATGGGGGGCGGGGTGTTTTCACCGTCCCTGATGATCGGCGCGCTGACCGGGCTGGCGTTCGGACTGATCGCCACTGGGCTGCTGCCGGATGTGTCCGGCACGCATACGCTTTACGCCTTTGCCGGAATGGGCGCCGTGGCTGCTGCGGTGCTGGGCGCCCCGATCTCGACCACTCTGATCGTCTTTGAACTGACCGGAGACTGGCAGATCGGCCTTGCCGTGATGGTGACTGTATCCATATCCACCGCATTGGCGTCGCGCCTTGTGGACCGGTCGTTCTTCCTGACCCAGCTGGAACGCCGCGATGTCCACCTGGCCGCCGGGCCGCAGGCTTATCTGCTGGCGATGCTGCGCGCCGGGGCGGTGATGCGCCCTATCGGGGATGACCGCTCAATCACTGCGGACGAGGCGCACGCCCTGATCGAACAGGGCCTGTGCGTTCAGGCCAGCGCCACGCTCGAGGCCGCGATGCCCTATTTCGACCGTGACGACATACCCTGCATTCCGGTTATCGTTCTGGAACAGGACGGGTCCGAGACACCCGTCGGCGCGCTCTACCATGTCGACGCGCTCAAGGCGTACAACCGGGCCCTCGCAGCCACCGCGGCCGAGGAACATTCATAAGGCTCCCGCGACCGGGACAAGCGCTCCCGAAGCCTCCGTTGAAACCCTGTCCGGTGCCCTTAAATCTGTTCCACCTTCACCGAGTCCACCGGATAAAACGCCAGGTATCCCTTGATCTCGGCCACGGCGGAAACCGGGTCTTCATAACTCCAGACCGCATTTTCGGTCACCGAGGATTTGTTGACGATGGAAAAATGCGTCGCATCCCCCATGCGGGCGCAATGCGTCACCTTGTCGGTCTGGTCCAGAAATGCCATGGCAACATCGCCGCGCGGAAAGTAAATCACCGGAGCTTTGTCGCCTTCGTGCAGTTCCAGCGCGTTGCTCGTTTCGCCCAGAATCGCGCCGCCCGAACGGACAGTCCATTTGCCCGGCGCTTTTTGGATCGTGATCTCAGTCATTTCTATTCCTTCCGTCGACGTATTGGGGCCTCTCCTCTGCCCGTTCTATGTAACAGGCGGGTGTCAGATCGGCGCAGTTGCGGCATCCAACCACAGTTGCGCGTCATGTCCCAGCCTTGGGCGGATTTTTTCCGCGACGTCGCGATGATAGGCGTTCAGCCAGCGGCGTTCGTCAGGCGTCAACATATCAACCATGATCAGCCTGCGGTCAATTGGCACAAATGTCAGGGTGCGCCAGCACAGCATCGCGCGTTCCGCATCGCCACCGGGCAGGGCCGGGGCTTCTTCCACAACCACAAGGTTTTCGATGCGGATGCCAAAGGCCCCTTCGCGGTAATATCCCGGCTCATTCGACAGGATCATGCCGGGTAGCAAGGGGACATGGCTGACCTTCGACAGGCGCTGAGGCCCCTCATGCACGCTCAGATAGGCCCCGACGCCGTGTCCGACACCATGGTTGAAATCCTGCCCCGCCGCCCATAGCGGCGTGCGGGCCACGCATTCGATATCGCGCCCGGCCAGCCCTGCGGGCCAGCGCAGCATCGACATGGCAATCATGCCCTTCAGCACGCGGGTGAAGCAGGTCTTTTCCTCCGCCCCGACAGAGCCGATGGCAAGCGTCCGCGTGATATCGGTGGTGCCATCCAGATATTGCCCGCCACTGTCCAGCACCAGCAGATGACCATCCTGCAACCGGCTGTCGGTCTCGTCTGTCACGCGGTAATGCATGATCGCTCCGTTCGGACCCGTCCCGGCAATGGTATCGAACGAGATATCCTGCAACACATTGTCCCTGCGGCGGTTTTCTTCCAGCCGCGTGACCACCTGTGTCTCGGACAGGCTGCCGGGGGGCTGTGCGTCCAGCCAGCACAGAGTTTCGACCACCGCCACCGCATCGCGCAAATGCGCCTCGGCGCTGCCCGCGATTTCGGCCGGGTTCTTGCAGGCCTTGGGCAGGGCACAGGGGTCGCCGCCATCCACCATGGCATCGCCCAACGCGTCTGCCACGATCTGCGGCACCGTGCTCAGATCCACCTGCACCGCACCGTCCAGCGCTGCCACCGCATCCAGAAACTCCGCAGGGTTGTGCACCGTTACCTTCGGGTCCAGATGATCCCGCACGTCCAACAGTTTTGCCGCAGACATGAACAGATCGACCCGGCCATCGTCATGCAGGATCGCAAACCCGTGGGCCACGGGGTTGTAAGCGATATCCGATCCCCGAATGTTCAGCAGCCACATGATCGAATCCGGCAACGTGATCACCGCGGCCTTTCGCCCGGCCTGCCGCAGGTCTGCGGCCAGTCGGGTAATCTTGCTGTCAGCGGTTTCGCCCGCAAACTCGATCGGATGCGCCTTGACCGCCTGCATCGGCGGTTCAGGCTGGTCCGCCCAAATGCGGTCCACCAGATTGTCGCAGCGCACCAGTTCGACGCCTGTGCCCTCAAGCTCGCCAAGCGTGGACGAGATTTGCCCTGCCGCGTGCAGCCATGGGTCGAAACCGACCTTGCCTCCACCGGGCAACTGCTCTTTCAGCCATGCACTCAGGCTGATGTCAGGCCACGGCACCGGCGTGAACACATCCGCAACCTGCGCCTTGACCTGCGTGCGATACCGCCCGTCGATGAACACACCAGCCATGCCGGTCAGCGCAGCACAGAACCCGGCCGATCCCGTAAATCCGGTCAACCAGGCCAGTCGTTCATCCCGCGGGGCCACATACTCGCCCTGATGCGCATCAGCACGCGGGATCAGAAACCCGTCCAACCCTTCGCGCGCCAGCTCTGCGCGCAACGCAGCCAGACGCGGCGGCCCCTGTTCGGGCCGCGCGGTCACCTCAAAGGACTGGAACATACTACACCTCCCTCAGCCGGGCGGTCGATATCGCCGCCTTTTCATCTTTTGGGAAATACTCCCGCCGGAGGCAAGGCCAGCCTAGCTGACCTTCTTCATCCCCATCACCCGCGCCCGCGCCCGCGGATCACTGTCGAACAGGGCCGCCAGTTGTTCCGTCATCGCACCGGCCAGCTGTTCCACATCGGTGATTGTCACCGCACGGTCGTAATACCGGGTCACATCATGACCGATGCCAATCGCCAGCAGCTCGACCATTTTGCGCTTCTCCACCATGGCAATCACATCGCGCAGGTGCTTTTCCAGATAGTTGGCGGGGTTCACGCTCAGGGTTGAATCATCAACCGGAGCCCCATCCGAAATCACCATCAGAATCTTGCGCTGCTCGCGCCGCGCGATCATCCGGCGATGCGCCCATTCCAGCGCCTCGCCGTCGATGTTTTCCTTCAGCAGGCCCTCTTTCATCATCAGGCCCAGATTGGGCCGCGCCCGCCGCCATGGGGCATCGGCGCCCTTATAGATGATATGGCGCAGGTCGTTCAGGCGGCCGGGTTGCTGCGGGCGGCCATCGTTCAGCCATGCCTCGCGCGCCTGTCCGCCTTTCCACGCCCGCGTGGTAAAGCCCAGAATCTCGACCTTCACATTGCAGCGCTCCAGCGTCCGCGCCAGAACATCGGCACAAATGGCCGCGATCGAGATCGGACGCCCCCGCATCGACCCCGAATTGTCCAGCAGCAGCGTGACAACCGTATCGCGGAACTCGGTATCCTTCTCGACCTTGAAACTCAGCGGAGTGGTGGGGTTCGCGACCACACGTGCCAATCGGCCCGCGTCCAGAATGCCTTCCTCGCGGTCGAACTCCCAGCTGCGGTTCTGCTGCGCCTGCAACCGACGTTGCAGCTTGTTGGCCAAACGGCTCACCGCGCCTTTCAGCGGTTCAAGCTGCTGATCCAAATAGGCCCGCAGACGTTCCAGCTCGGCCGGTTCGGCCAGATCTTCGGCCGCAATCTCTTCATCATGCGTGCTCAGATAGACCTTGTAATCCGGGTCGGCCTCGGATGCGGGCGGTGGGGCAGGTGGCTCCAGCGGCGCTTCGCCATCAGGCATCTCGGCCTCGTCACCCAGCTCATCCTCGGCCATCTCGTCCATCGAGACCTGCGCCTGAGATTGATCCTGCTGCTCTTCCTGCGTCTGCTCAGGCGTCGCATCCGCGTCCTGCTCGTCCTGATCATCCTGACCGGTGCTGTCGGGATCGGGTTGTTCCTCGGCGTCGTCCTCGGCCTGATCCTCCTGCTCGTCGTCCAACTCGTCGGGGTCATCACCCAGCTGGTCGCCATAGCCCAGATCCTTGATCATCTGGCGCGCGAATTTGGCAAACTCCGCCTGATCCGACAGCACGTCATCAAGGTTCTCCAACACGCCACCGGCCTGTTCCTCGATGAACCCGCGCCACAGGTTCATGATGTTCTCGGCCGCAGGCGGCAGATCGCGCCCGGTGGCCAGATGCCGGATCAGGTATCCCGCCGCCACCGACAAGGGCGCATCGGCAGGCTGCTTGCACTGGTCATATCCGCGCCGGATCGCCTCATGCCCGATCTTGACGTCGATATTGCTGGCAGTGCCGGGCATGTCCCGCGCGCCCATCGCCTCGCAGCGCGCCGTCTCCATCGCCTCGTACAAGTCCCGCGCCATATCCCCCGGAGGCGCATAGCGCGCATGGGTTGCGTCATCATGATACCGGCGCTGCAACGCCAAAGCGTCCGCCGTGCCGCGCGCCAGCAGAACCTCTTCCCGCGTCATACGCCGAGACACCTGCGGCAGCCGCATCGACTCACCCGACAGGCCCGATGGATCGACGGTGTACGAGATGTTCAGCTCAGGATCATCAGCCATGACCTTGGTGGCCTCGGCCAGCGCTTTCTTGAACGGATCAGCGGGGTTGTCGTTTGGTTTACTCATTCAAAAAACTGCTAGGTTTTGCGTTTCTGGGTATCTTGAAGCCAGTCTCTTGCACTTGTCAAAAAGTGAGTGCGAGATCCGACCAGTTACAGGATCCTCACGGGGGCCAAACTGCTCAAGCTCCTCGCTGGATACAGGTCGTTTCCACAGGCTTTGTAGGTCTTTCCATCCAGAACGATAGTTCATTTTTGCGAGTAACGTGTGAAACGCATTTGACGCTTTGGTTTCGTTTGCGGATTGGAGACCGTTCTTGCTATTGTACGCTGCCCAATAGTGAAAAACTGACCCACAACTGAGAGCGCCGAACGCGTCTCCACCGTCATGAGAAGATATGAAGTCCTCTTCCAAATAGGCATTTGGGTAACGGTTTTCAAATCTGACCGGTGTACAGCCAGCGCATACGGTCGCAATGAGCGCAGAGGTGATGCTTGCCTTAACCAAGGCTCGCGCTCGCGGCGCTCTCCGGCAGTTCCTCGTCGAAACAGCGCTGATAGAACTCGGCCACGGTCTGACGTTCCAACTCGTCGCATTTGTTCAGGAACGACAGGCGGAACGCATAGCCCACATTGCGGAAGATCTCGGCATTCTGCGCCCAGTTGATCACGGTCCGCGGGCTCATGACGGTGGACAGATCGCCATTCATGAAGGCGGTCCGGGTCAGGTCGGCCACGGTGACCATTTGGCTGACGGTCTTGCGCCCCTCGGCGGTGTTGTAATGCGGCGCCTTCGACAGCACGATCATCGTCTCAGCGTCATGGCTCAGATAGTTCAGGGTTGAGACCAGCGACCAGCGGTCCATCTGCGCCTGGTTGATCTGCTGGGTGCCGTGATACAGACCCGTGGTATCGCCCAGACCCACGGTGTTTGCGGTGGCAAACAGGCGGAAACACGGGTTCGGCGTGATGATCTCATTCTGGTCCAGCAGGGTCAGCTTGCCATCATGTTCCAGCACGCGCTGGATCACGAACATCACATCCGCACGGCCCGCGTCATATTCGTCGAACACGATGGCGACGGGGTTGCGCAGGGCCCAGGGCAGAATGCCCTCGTGGAATTCGGTCACCTGTTTGCCGTCGCGCAGTTTGATCGCGTCCTTGCCGATCAGGTCGATCCGGCTGATGTGGCTGTCCAGGTTCACGCGCACGGCGGGCCAGTTCAGACGGGCGGCGACCTGCTCGATATGGGTCGATTTGCCGGTGCCGTGATAACCCTGAATCATCACCCGGCGATTATGGGCAAAACCCGCCAGGATCGCCAATGTCGTTTCGGGGTCAAACTTGTAGGTCGGGTCGATGACGGGCACTCGGTCGGTGGCTTCGGCAAACCCTTTGACCTTCATATCCGTCTCAATGCCAAATACGTCACGGACCGAGATATCTTCGGTGGGTTTTGCGTTTACATCGATCGATCCGTCAGCCATTCGCCTTGTCCTTATCCTTTGGCCCGCATTGCCGGGTTTGAACCCGTGTGTGGTGCAACATATTGCGGTCAAGGGCAAGGGAAAGCCGCCCGCTCGGAAAGGTGAGCAGGTTTTTCTTTCAAACTGGCCCTATCGACGCGCGGGCGATCCGTGGTCGCGACAGGTACAAGACGAAGATCACGCCGCGTTCCTCAATGACAGCGCGGCCTGATCGGATGCAGATGCCGAACCATGTGTCCGAAATGCTGCATGCAGGTGGGCATTCGGCAAACTATATGTTGTGGAAAGTGACCTTATCAGACATATAAAATGGTCTTATGGGGCGTTTTATAAGTGATCGGGTGTTGGTGAAACGGGAATGCCGGGTGCGGCTCCGTCTGCAATGTTGCTCTGGGTCGAGTGATCAGCAGGCGTCGATATCTGCCAACATGGCCTTGGTGACGCCAGGTGGCATTTAGCGTTCTTCTCCATACGGCCAAGACAACGGGCCAGAACGATCTCATCGTCCAGAACACGACACAATCCGCGATCATCAGCGGATCGATGGTGTCGTTTGACGGGGGCGCGACTTTCCAGCCTTACACCTATCTGGGGCAAGGAAACTACCGCGGAACCGGGGAAACCGGAGAATTCATTCAGGTCGGCGGGCAAATCTACGCCTGGGATGCCAATAACCCAACCGGTCCGATGACCACTGGCAACTGGAAAATCACCCCGAGTGATCTGAACCCGACCGATCCGCCCTGTTTTGTTTCGGGCACCCTGATCGAAACGGATCGCGGCCCGCGCCCGGTCGAAGATCTGACCGTGGGCGACCGGGTTTGCGTAGCCGGCGGGACCCCGCTGCCCATCGAATGGATCGGCAAACGAACACTCAGCGCGCAAATCCTGCGCGTCTGGCCCCAATTCAACCCGGTCTGCATCCGGCGCGATGCGTTGGGCAAGGGCCTGCCGGACAGGGATCTTTACCTCTCTCCGCAACACCGGGTTGTGCTGGGGGGCTGGCGGGCCGAGCTTTATTTTGGCGCACCAAGCGTGTTCTGCGCGGCCATTCATCTGGTCAACGATGATACCATCCGGCAAGTGACCACGGGCGAGGCGGTGACATATTATCACATCGCCTGCGCCGAACATGTGATCCTCACATCGCACGGTCTGCAAAGCGAAAGCCTGTTTCCGGGTGACATGGCGCTGAAATCACTGCATCGCGACGATGTCGAGGAACTGCGCGCGCTCTTTCCGGTGTTGCGTTCAGACGCAGGACCACACCCCCAAACGCGCCTAAGCTGCCTGACCGGGCGCGAGGCACGCGCGTTGCGAGGCATGTTCGCAGGTTAGGCCCACGTTGCGGAAATCGTGGCGCCATTGTTGGTGCGCACCCGGATCACGCCGCGCTGTTAACAGCATTAGTGCAGTAGTTGCCAATCGGGGATCAACCGAACAAGGTTTGACGCCTTCATCCTCCGGGACATCAACCCAACATCATTCGCGCATGGCTCAGACCTTAGGTCGACAACCCACCCATTGCCCAATCGGCATGGGTCTCGATAACACTGGCCACGGAAAGTGCCTTTTCCGCGATATCCTCCGGAGTGTCCTCGGCGAACGCGATGCGGGTCATCCTGTCGTGCATCGCTTCCGAGGTGTAAAACTCAAAGGCCCGCGTATTGCCGGGGCTGTTCCAGAATGCGGTAATCCAGATCGAGTCCCGCCCCGGAACGCAATATGCGCACCAATCGCGCCACAGACGCAGCACCAATTCGGTATCCGGGCTTGCGGCGACCTGTTCGAACAGCGACTCCAGCGGCCATCCTGCCAGGGCAAACATGCAAAGCGTATCGTCCAGGCAGCCGCGTTCCCGTGCCATCTCGCGTTTCAGATATGCGCGCTGGAACCGGTCCAGAACCTGCCATTCCTCGGGCGACCAGTTCTTCGGGTTGCCGGTTTCATACCGGTTCAGGCTCACCTCCAGCCCAACGCTGGCGGGGTCTTCGTCCACGGCCAGAATCTCAAGGATCCGGGGCAGCAGGTATCCCCATGTGTTGCGGGCTATCCCCGCAGGATCACAAGCGGCAAAGAACCAGTCCTGAACGTAATGCAGGGGCAGCTCGGCAATGGGCGGCGTGAAGAAATCCGCCTCAATGTCGGCGTCCATGCAGCAGCCTTCGCAAACTTCGATGCTGCTCGGCTTCGGATAGGCAAAAACCCTGTACGCATCGCTGATGATGTCAGAAAACGGATGATCCGGCGGGATCTTGGCTTTTGGCGGTTTCTGCTCTTTGCGTGCCACGGTCCTTGCATCCAAAACTGTTCTGTCGGGGCAAGGCCACGTCAGTGTCATCCCTGAACGCTACGAAACCCGGATCGATGCGTAAAGCTATGGTCGCGTGGTCAAAGCGAAAACCAAAGCTCATCCTTGCGAAAACCGCCTTTCACAAGACGATCCGCTTTCAACACATCCGGAAACTCGTCCTCCCAGTCCCGGAACATGTCATTTGTAACGATACGTGCCTTGCTGTCCCGCGCCGCCTGCAAGATCAACGGATCTGCCGGCGTGCCTTTGGGCGCGACCATGACCCGCTTGGCCCGCAAGCCCAGGGCGCGGCTCAGCGCCCGGTCATTCATGTATTCCCCTTCAACCTTGTACCCGACGTTCGCATCGAACACGACGCCCGGTTTGAACCCGGCTTGCTTCAGGCTGGCCAGAACCTGCCGCAACGTTGCCAGATCCGGTGCGCCGTCTTTCCAGTGCATCACGTTCGACCCGTCCACGATGATCCATGTGTTGGCCCTGCGCCAGCCGAACCAGGCCCGGATCAGAAGGATCGTACTGGCGAACACACAAAGCAGGGCCAAAAGGAACAGCCAGTCCATCTCGGTTGGATAGAACTGCGCCACGACCAGCCCGCAAAGTGAGGCAAGCAGCAAAAAGAAAGGCATACGCACAGCGGTTGCTCCGGGAAAAGCACTGTTTCAATTCCCACTACTATTGCGGGAATTGAAACAGGTTTCCAGACAGCATCCTCACAATCCGTTCAAACTGTGTAAACAGCTGGCGACTGACGGCGGCCTTACTTGAAATTCCGGCTGTCCTTGATCTGGTCCCAGGCCCAGACGACCTCTTGCAACTGCTCTTCCTGCGACCGGTCGCCGCCGTTCATGTCCGGATGCAGCACCTTGATCAGCTTCTTGTACGCCTTGCGCACTTCGGTTTTGGACCAGCTGTCATGGGCTTCCAGAATCTCGATTGCACGGCGTTCAGTGGGGGGCAGGCGACGTCCGCCACCACCCGAGGTGCGCCCCTTGTTCTGCGTGCTGTTGGCGCCCAGAACCTGATGCGGGTCCTCAATGCCCAGACGGGCCCAGGCGCGCGCCTCCGGGTCTCCCATCGGCTTGGTCTCACGTTCCCAAACCTTGTCCTTCGAGCGTTGCGCGTTCAGCTCGGCCTCAGTGGTCCCATCGAAGAAATTCCACTTCTGGTTATACTCGCGCACGTGCTGCTGGCAGAACCAGAAATAGTCATCCAGCACATCCGGTGCCTTGGGCGCGCGGAACTTGCCCGGCTCGTCACACCCGTCGTGATCGCAGATCCGGACCGAGGTCTCGGACGCGCCCGACATGCCCCGGCGCCCACGCGGGTTCTTTTTCTTGGCGCTGGAAACGGACATATCGAATCCGAAGGGGTCTGATTTCGCCATGCTCTATCCTCACGAACGCATCTTTTCGACTCGGAGGCAGCAGTTTAGTCTAAGCAGCCGAAAGTAGAAGAGGGGGGCGGCAAAAATTTTGCCGCTGAGCAAAAAAATGAGCGTGACCGACGAAATCCGAACCTGCCTGCAAGCCGCCTTTGACCCGCATGAACTTGACGTGATCGACGACAGCGAAAGCCATCGCGGCCATGCAGGTCACAGGGAAGGCGGCGAAAGCCATTTCAACGTCCGCATCCGCGCCGCCGCATTCGCCGGTCAATCCCGCGTCGCCCGCCACCGGGCCGTGCACAAGGCGCTGGGCGACATCGTGCCCCGCATCCATGCGCTGGCGCTGGATATCGGAACCTGACGCTGCGCCCTATTCCGCGCTCATCTGTGCCGACGGGGTCGAGGCCGAGATCGCATATTCCTCATCCGTCATGACGTCTTCGACCCCTTCGAACAGAGGCGTCGACAGGTAACGCTCGCCCGTATCCGGCAGCATCACCAGCATGACCGATCCCGGCGCTGCGGTTTCGGCCAGCTTCATCGCCACCGCAAAGGTCGACCCGCCCGAGATCCCGGTGAATATCCCCTCTTCCGAGGCAAGGCGGCGCGACCACTCAATCCCTTGCGGCCCCGGAATAGGGACCAGTTGGTCGTAATAAGAATTGTCGATGGCTTCCTGAAGGACCCATGGAATGAAATCCGGTGTCCAACCCTGAATCGGGTGCGGCTCGAAATTGGGGTGGCTTTCGGTGGGCTGGTGATCGTCGTTGCGCGTATTCACATAGCCTGACGACACGATGGCGGCATTAGCCGGTTCGGTCAGGATGATTTTCGTATTGGGCCGCTCTTTGCGCAACATGCGTGACACTCCGGCGACCGTGCCGCCGGTGCCATAGCCCGTCACCCAGTAATCCAGCTGCTTGCCTTCGAAATCCGCAAGGATTTCCCGCGCGGTCGTATTCTCGTGAATATCGGCATTGGCGGCAGTCTCGAACTGGCTGGCCAGAAACCACCCGTTTTCCTCGGCCAGTTCCTTGGCCTTGGTATACATGCCGAACCCCTTTTGTGCCTTGGGGGTCAGAACAACCTTCGCGCCCAGAAAGCGCATCAGCTTGCGCCGCTCGACCGAAAAGCTTTCGGCCATCGTCACGACCAGCGGATATCCCTTGGCCGCACAGACCATGGCAAGCCCGATCCCGGTATTGCCCGATGTCGCCTCGACAACCGTCTGGCCGGGTTTCAGCCGCCCATCCCGTTCTGCCGCCTCGATGATATTCAGCGCCAGCCTGTCCTTGACCGACCCCGCCGGATTGAACGCTTCGAACTTCACATAAACGGTCACATGCTCCGGCGCGATCCGGTTGATCCGGATACAGGGCGTGTCGCCGACTGTATCAAGGATGCTGTCATACAGGCGTGCCCGCCCCTGTGTCTGCCGAATACCCATTTCAAAGTCCCTCCCGGTTTTCCGGTTAACATGCCACAGATTTCGCTGGGTTGATAAGCACATATCGCGCCCGCAGCGCCAAACCTGCCCGCGGGCGGGCTGCTCAAACTGCGGTGCACACCGTGTTGCAGGTGTAACCGCACGTCAAACCCTGATCCGTCTCAGGCGTCTTTCTTGTCGCCCGCGGTGTCAGTGTCCTGGTCAACCTGTTCCCGGCTTTTCAACGACAAAGGCGGCTCATTCGCGTCTTCCGAAATTGGTTTCGGCGCAGCCACCACATCGGGGCCGGGGATCGGTTGGGCCAATGGGGTGTCGTCAAACTCGGGTACGTCTCCGATCACCGACGCATCGACTTCCTCGGCCACGACCCGCCGGAACACCAGCACATTGCGCCAGTTTGTGGTCGATCCGGTCAGGCCCGAGCGTTCCTCGCTGGGCAGCAGCTCGGCGCGCTGGTATTCCCAGCCGTCCTGCGCCATCTGGTTCAGAACCTGTTCGACCGAGACCGCAAAGCGGCCCTCGGCCGTTTTCACGCCCTTGGCTTTCACGCCCTTTTGCGGCGCGGGGACGACCTTGTATTCAAAAAGCTGCATCAAGTGTTCCTAAATACCTGTTCGCGCCAACTTACCACGCTGACCCCGGGGTGAAAGGGCCGTCGCCCGAGCGGCGGTTTTCAGCCCTGATTATTGCCGCCAGCCTGTGCCGCCTTGGTCACAACCGACAGGCACAGCTCGGTCGCCACTGCCATGTCCTGCACCGAAATCCACTCCAGCGGCCCGTGAATGCACTGCATTCCGGTGAACAGGTTGGGGCAGGGGGTGCCGAACTCGGTCAGGCGCGACCCGTCGGTGCCGCCGCGGATCGGCACCGACAGCGGCTCGATCCCCAGCTCGCGGCAGGCGTCGCGCGCCAGATCAACCGGTGTCATGTCGTTTTCCAGCCAATAGCGCATGTTCCGGTACTGGTGGCTGATATCGCAGGTGATGGTCGCGCGCGGTTCCGTGGCCTGTACGGCCGCACAGACCTGCCGCACGATGTCACGTTGCGCCTCAAGGCCCTCCATCTCGAAATCGCGCAGGATCAGCTTGATTTCCATCTCGGACGACCCGCCGCTCATGTCGGTGACATGGATGAACCCGTCGCGGCCATCGGTTGTTTCGGGCGTCATGGTGGCCTGCGGCAAGGTCTGCACGATCTTTGCCGCCAGATGGGCTGCGTTCACCATCTTGTCCTTGGCCAGTCCGGGATGGATCGATACCCCCTCGATCCGGATCACGGCACGGTCGGCCGAAAAGCTTTCATATTCGATCTCGCCCACTTCGGCACCGTCCAGAGTATAGGCGAAATCCGCCCCCAGATCCTTGGGCAGCTGTTCGGTAACGCCGCGCCCGATCTCTTCATCCGGGGTAAAGGCAATGCGGATAGGCCCGTGCGGGATATCCGGGTTTTCGATCAGATGCCGGGCCATGGTCATCAGGATCGACACCCCGGCCTTGTCATCCGCGCCCAGCAGGGTGGTGCCCGATGCCGTGATCAGATCATGTCCGATCTTTTCGGCCAGATAGGGGTTCTCGTCCGGGGACAGCACCAGATCCGGGTCATCCGGAAAGGAAATGTCACCACCGTTATATCCCTTGATCACCCGCGGCTTGACGCCCGTTGCATTGAACTGGGGGGCCGTATCCACATGCGCCAGAAAGCCTACCGTCGGGCCGGGTGCGGTGCCGGGGATGGTCGCGACGACCACGCTGTCACCCGTCAGCGTCACATCCTTGGCGCCGATCTCGGTCAGTTCCTGCTTCAGCAGGTTCAGCATGTCGAACTGTATCGGGGTGCTCGGCGTGGTCGCCGAGGTCTCGTCGCTCTGACTGTCGATCGCCGCGTAACGCACCAGCCGATCTTCGAGTTCCTGATCAAATCTGTTCTGCATGATACCTCACCTCTCTGGGGCGGAAGAAAGGGTGCAATCACGGGCGAAGTCAAGCCGATGAGCTGACCTCATTTCTTAAGAAATCGTGGAAATCTGGTTGTACAAACCTGACAATTGCCACTGGCAGGCTTGTACAAAATGTAAGGTTCAGGAACTCAGCTTCTTGCTGACCAAATCGTTAACGGCCTTCGGGTTGGCCTTGCCGCCGGTGGCTTTCATCACCTGACCCACGAACCAGCCAGCCAGCTTGGGGTTTACCTTGGCCTTCTCGACCTGCGCCGGATTGGCCGCGATGATCTCGTCCAAAGCGGCCTCGATCGCGCCGGTGTCGGTGACCTGTTTCATTCCGCGATCCTCGACGATCTGCGCCGGGTCACCGCCTTCTGTATAGACGATTTCAAACAGGTCCTTGGCGATCTTGCCCGAGATGGCATCAGAGGAAATCAGGTCGATGATCCCACCCAGCTGCACCGGAGAAACCGGCGACTCCGTGATGTCGTGGTCTTCTTTTTTCAGACGTCCGAACAGCTCGTTGATCACCCAGTTCGCGGCCAGTTTGCCATTGCGGCCCTGCGCGACCTCTTCGAAATAGGCCGCCGATTCCACTTCGGCAGTCAGCACCGAAGCGTCATAGTCGGTCAGGCCGAACTCACTGATAAAGCGCGCTTTTTTGTCGTCAGGCATCTCTGGCAGATGGGCGGCGATATCGTCCACCCATGCCTGTTCGATCTCCAGCGGCAGCAGGTCGGGATCGGGGAAATAGCGGTAATCATGCGCTTCTTCCTTGGACCGCATCGACCGGGTTTCGCCCTTGTCCGGATCATACAGGCGGGTTTCCTGCTCGACCTTGCCACCGGCTTCGACAATAGCGATCTGGCGGCGGGCTTCGACCTCAATGGCTTGCTGGATGAACCGCATCGAGTTCATATTCTTGATCTCGCAACGGGTGCCTAGATGCGAAAAGTCCTGTGTTTCCTGATACTTCTCATACGCGCCCGGCAAACAGATGGAGACGTTGACATCGGCCCGCAGGTTGCCGTTCTGCATGTTGCCGTCACAGGTGCCCAGATAGCGCATGATCTGACGCAGCTTGGCAATGTATGCAGCGGCCTCTTCCGGCCCGCGAATATCAGGGCGGCTGACGATCTCCATCAGGCAAACACCGGTCCGGTTCAGGTCGACAAAGGACATGTGCGGGTCCATGTCGTGGATCGATTTGCCGGCGTCCTGTTCCATGTGGATGCGTTCAATGCGAACCATGCGCGCAGTGCCGTCCCCCATCTCGACCAGAACCTCGCCTTCGCCCACAATCGGATGATAAAGCTGGGAAATCTGGTAACCTTGCGGCAGGTCAGGGTAGAAATAGTTCTTGCGGTCAAAGGCCGATTTCAGATTGATATCCGCCTTCAGGCCCAGCCCGGTGCGCACTGCCTGTTCCACGCAGAACTCGTTGATCACCGGCAGCATTCCCGGCATTGCCGCATCCACGAAAGCCACGTTCGAATTCGGCTCGGCCCCGAATTTTGTGGACGCGCCCGAGAACAGCTTGGCATTGGATGAGACCTGCGCATGCACCTCCATCCCGATCACCAGTTCCCAATCGTGCTTGGCCCCGGCAATGGTTTTGGGTTTGGGCATTTCGTATGTCAGGTCGAGCATGGCGCGCCTCATTTCCGCAGAAGTCTAAACCTGCGTATTAGGCCCGGCAGGGCCTAGGGGCAAGGGGGAATCCTGACGCGTTCAGTTCTTGGAAAACTGCAGACCGGACGGTGTGAAGGTTACATCCTTGCCGCTGCGCAGTTCATCCCGGAACAAATCCGAGATGGCGCGCAGCGCGTCGCGCTGACCACGCGCAGCAAACCGCTCGGGCGAGTTGATGCGGACAGAGTTGTTGAACCCGTTGGCGGCATGGGCCCAGATCAGGGGGTGAAGCTCGGTCAGGTGATCGCGGATCAGCCAGTTTGCGGTGTCGCGCATTTGGGCGCGGACATTGTCTGCCTTTTCGTTCAGCCCGCGACCATTCTGAATGGTGATTGCACAATAGGCCGACAACATATTGATCATCTGCTGGTCAGGGCGCAGGCCTACGATATCGCGCAATCCTTCAAGGAAATACTCGACATCGACCTGCGCGCAGGCCTCTTCGTCCAAAGCGATGGCATCGAATTGCACCCACGTATATCCACCTGCGCCCCAGATATCCTGTGTCCGGACGGCATTGCGCAAGGCCTGCAATTCAAGTTCTGCGTAGCTGCCGAACCACCGGGGCAAAAGATGGCTGCCCATCGCGCGCATGTGACGCTGATTGCGCGGGTCCAGTGTGATCAGGCGCTCGTACTCATCGGCAACGCGGGCGTTTGACTTGCGCTGCCCGGCCAACAGAGCACAACCGGCGGCCGCAATCAGAGGGCTGTCCGGTGCATCCGCCTTGCATTTGGGAAGGATCGCAGCGGCCCGGTCGAAATGAGCGGCGCAGCGCGAGCGGTGCAAGGGCGGCAAGGCCGTGTCCGTGGCGTTCCCGCGCCAGGCCCAGGCCAGATCGATATGGGCCAGCGCCACAACGGCAGCGATCATCGGATCACCAGGATTGTCCGACAACTCGCCTTCCAGTTCCGAAATACCACCCAGCAAATCGTAGTCAGATATGGCCTTGCCGTCCGACAGCGCATGTTCCGCAGCCAGAACCACGTCAGATCGGGCCCCGAACGCCAAAAGATCGGCAATCGGCATACCATCCGACACGGCAGCACGATCCTGATCCGCTGCACGCATTTCATCGGACAACTCGGTCCAGCGATCCTGTCTGGCCAGATAGCGCCCATGTTCGATAGTTGAGTGTCCAATCAGATTGTCGCAATTCGACGTTGCAACAGGAATGTTGAGCTGCCCATGTTCAGGCAGGGCAGCAGCCAACGCTGATTTCGTTGCGCACAGATCTTCTGAGGCGTCCGTGGGATTGGATATGGGCTGGGCAAACAGCGCCCTTAACGACCGAAACATGGTAAAACTCAAAACTGTAAAAACACTTAACTGAGTCTGAAGTCTGGCGAGGTATCAGGCTCAATTCAAGTAATTTGCTTAATAAACTTTGTTTTTTGTGTCCAATGCGCCCTTAGATCACGCAGTGTTTCAGAAAACAGTGAAATGATGACGGTTTACGCGAAAACCTGCCTGTTTCAGAATGGTTTCCAGATCCCGATGCGGCGGCAGAGACTCATCTGGCAGCCGGATTCGTTTCCCGGATTTCAGGACGATGGATACGCGAACGGAAAAGTCCCACCGGGTGTCAAATCGGAAATGGTCGATATCCCGCATCGGGATATCTCCCTTACGATTGCCCGTGAACCAGCGCACCGCATCCCGGTCCAGATGCACGCCAGCGCTGGTATTCTGGATCACGTCCCAGATTGCGGGGAGAGTGGCAAGAGACAGCAGGCCGACAACCCACCAAGCCGCGTCGAACAGGATGACCAGCGCCAGCAGGGTCGCGTAGACACTGGCCAGAATGACCAGTGTTCGTGTGTTCCGGTTGCGGCGGGTAAAGCTGTAGGGTGTCATGCGCCGAGGATGCGGGATACCATTTCCGTCGTGTCGCGCGACAGGTTCGGTGTTTCTGCAATGCGAGAAAGCTGCGTGCGCATCAGGTTCTGACGCCCGGTGTCGTACCGTTTCCAGGTCTGAAAAGCTGAACACATCCGTGCCGTGGTTTGCGGGTTCACAGGATCAAGGCGGATCAGCCAATCGGCCAGCAGGCTGTACCCGGCACCATCCGGCTGGTGGAACCCTGCGTGGTTCATCGCCAAGGCCCCCATGACAGCGCGGAACCGGTTCGGGTTCTTCCAGTTGAAATCGGGATGCCCGGTCAATGCCTTCGCCGTTTCCGGTGTCGCCTCGGGGGCGGCCATGGTCACCTGCAAGCCAAACCATTTGTCCATGACCAGCCGGTCATGATGCCATTGGTCATAGAAGGCGGTCAGTTGGGCCTCGCCCTTGCGGGCACGCAACAGGCAGGACAGGGCTGTCAGTTGCAGGGTCATGTTATCCGCTTTGGTATACACAGCGGCCGCCATTGCCCCCCCGTCCAGACGAGAGGTCAGCGCCAATGCCGCGCTGCCAAGGGCGCGTTTGCCGGATTGCTCGGCATCCGGGCTGTAGGGGCCATCAACCAACGCCTCGCTGTGCAGGCGGGGCAGCAGATCCTGCACATGCTGCGCCGTGGACTGCCGCAGCGTTTCGACCGCTGACCAGATTGCCATCGGATCGGGCGTCTGGCCGCGTTCATGCAACGCCGCAGCCAGTTCGGATTGCGTCGGCAGCCCAAGCATCAAGGCGCGATAGGCCGGGTCCAGCGTGTCGTCGCGCAGCACGGCCAGCAGCCCGTCAAGGTAATCGGCGTCCGGGGTTGCCTCGTCCAAGATCATCCGCAGCAAGGTGTCTTGCGCCAGCGATCTGCCAGCCTGCCAGCGGTTGAACGGATCTGTGTCATGCGCCAGCAGAAACGCGCGTTCGGCGTTTGAATGATCGTGTTCCAGAATGACCGGTGCCGAGAAATCGCGCAGGATCGAGGCTGTGGGTTTTGTCGCAAGCCCGGTGAATTGAAAACTCTGCTCGGCCTCTGTCAGTTCCAGCACTTCAGTCGTGCGGACCTCATCCCCGTTTGGCCCCAGCAGGCCAACAGCGACCGGGATCACCTGGGGCAGTTTCTCTGCCTGACCCGGTGTGGGATCGGTGCGCTGTTTCAGTGTCAGGGTATAGGTCCCGTCGGCCCAATCTTCAGATACGGTCAAACGCGGCGTGCCCGACTGGCTGTACCAGCGTTTGAACTGGGTCAGGTCGCGGCCTGTGGTGTCCTCGAACACCTTTAGCCAATCCTCGATCGTGCAGGCCTGCCCGTCATGACGGTCAAAATAGAGGTCCAGCGCCTTTGCATAGGCCTCATCCCCGACCAGCCGTTTCAACATGCCGATCACTTCGGCACCTTTTTCGTAAACGGTGGCCGTGTAGAAATTGTTGATCTCCTGAAAGCTTTCGGGCCGGACCGGGTGCGAGAGCGGGCCGTTATCCTCGGGGAATTGCCGCGCCCGCAGGTCGATGGCGTCGTGTATGCGTTTCACAGGGGCCGAGCGCATGTCGGATGTGAACTGTGCATCGCGGAAGACGGTCAGACCTTCTTTCAGACACAGCTGGAACCAATCGCGGCATGTGATGCGGTTGCCCGTCCAGTTGTGAAAATACTCATGCGCGATGATCGCCTCGATCCGTTCGAAATTGGCATCGGTCGAGGTTTCAGGACTGGCCAGAACAGCCGACGAGTTGAAGATGTTCAGCCCCTTGTTTTCCATCGCTCCCATGTTGAAGTCATCGACGGCGACGATGTTGAAGACGTCCAGATCATATTCCCGGCCATAGACATCTTCGTCCCATTTCATGGACTTCTTCAGCGCCTCCATGCCGAAGGCGCATTTGCCCTCATCCCCCGGCCGCACCCACAGATTCAACGCCACATCCCGGCCTGATCTGGTGGTGAACCGGTCGGGATGGGCCACAAGATCCCCAGCGACAAGCGCAAACAGATAAGCAGGCTTGGGCCACGGGTCGGTCCATTCGGTCCATCCTTCACCTTTGCCCGAAGGGTTGCCATTCGACAGCAGAACCGGCAGGTCGCCATTGATACGCACGGTAAAGGTGGACATGACATCGGGGCGATCCGGGTAATATGTGATCTTGCGGAAACCTTCCGCCTCGCACTGGGTGCAATACATGCCGTTCGACATATAAAGCCCCTCCAACGCCGTGTTGTTACCCGGATCGATCTCAACTTGGGCTTCCCAGAGGAACGGGGCGTCGGGAACATCGGCGGTCAGGCCCTTGTCCGTGACGTCAGGCGAAACTTCGGATCCGTTGATGGACGCGCGGATCAGGTTCAGATCTTCGCCGTGCAGGAAAAAGGTGCGATCGGTCGCGTCGGGATTTGGACGAAACGCGATACGCGACGTGACCCGTGTTGCATGTGCGGACAGATCGAAGGTCAGGTGTACGCTGTCCAGCAGATAACCAAATGGAGTGTAGTCTTTCAGGAAGATCGTGGTGGGGGCAGCGTCGCGCATGGGGGCCTCGCATCGGTTCGTGTCTGGCGCGACGTTAGGGGCATCGTTCCAGAGCTGCAACTGGCCCCCGCCATTCCCTTGTTGTTTTTGAAACAGCTTCCCTTCGATCCGAATAACCCTAACGCAAAGTCGAAAGTTGCCTATCGGAAACTTTCGGCCTAAGTCACTTACGCATACAATGGCACACAATCGCGGGAGAGCAGGAAGATGAGTGGCAGACAAACCCTGAGCGGGCTGCAGATCGATCCAATACTGGCAGAGTTTATCGAGACGCGGGCATTGCCGGGTACGGGTGTGTCGGCGCAGGATTTCTGGGCGGGTCTGGCGCGACTGGTGTCTGAACTGGGGCCGAAGAACCGCGCGCTTCTGGCCAAGCGCGCCGAGATTCAAGGGCGCATCGACAGCTGGCATATTGCGCGCGAGGGTCAGAGCATTGATCCCACTGACTATCAGGCTTTTCTAAAGGAAATTGGTTATCTGGTCGAGGAAGGCGACGGGTTTCAGATCGACACGACGCATGTCGACCCCGAGATTGCGCTGACGCCGGGTCCGCAACTGGTTGTGCCGATCACCAACGCGCGCTTTGCGCTGAACGCGGCGAACGCGCGATGGGGCAGCCTGTATGATGCGCTTTATGGCACCGATGCGATAGGCGATCTGCCAACAGGCGGTGAGTATGATGCGGCGCGCGGTGCACGGGTGATAGTCTGGGCGAAAGCCTTTCTGGATGACTCTGTACCTCTGGCTGGTGGGTCTTGGGTCGACGTGTCGGGACTGCATGTCGAAGAAGGTGTTCTTTCCCCAGCACTGGCAAACCCTGCTCAATTTGTTGGTTTCGGTGGCGCGGCTGACAAGCCGGATTTTGTGCTGCTGAAAAACAATGGCCTGCATGTTCAGATCATGATCGATCCGACTGGCGCTATCGGTGCCACTGATCGCGCAGGTATCGCCGATGTCCGGCTGGAATCCGCCCTTTCAACGATTATGGACTGCGAGGACTCGGTCGCTTGTGTTGATGCGGCAGACAAGGTCGTGGCCTATGGCAACTGGCTGGGCCTGATGAAGGGTGATCTGACCGAAGACGTCACCAAGGGCGACACCACATTTACCCGCAAACTGGCAGAGGATCTGACCTTCACCACACCGACAGGTGAGCAGGCGACCCTGAAAGGTCGTTCGCTGATGCTGGTGCGGAATGTCGGCCACTTGATGACGAACCCGGCCGTTCTGGACGCCGAAGGGCGCGAGATTGGCGAGGGGCTGATGGACGCGCTCTGCACCACTCTGATCGCAATGCATGACCTGCAACGGGATGGGGGTAACTCGGTCGAAGGGTCGGTCTACGTGGTGAAGCCCAAGATGCACGGTCCGGAAGAGGTTGCCTTTGCGGTCGAGATTTTCGACATGGTCGAAGACATCCTTGGCTTGCCGCGCAACACCGTAAAGCTGGGGATCATGGATGAGGAACGCCGCACGTCGGTGAACCTGAAAGAATGCATTCGCGCCGCGAAATCGCGCGTGGCTTTCATCAATACCGGTTTTCTGGACCGCACTGGCGATGAAATTCACACCTCGATGGAGGCCGGGCCGATGCTGCCCAAGGGCGACATCAAGAACACGCCCTGGATTGCGTCTTATGAAGACCGCAACGTCGATATCGGTTTGGCCTGCGGCCTGAAAGGCAAGGCGCAGATCGGCAAAGGCATGTGGGCGATGCCGGACCGGATGGGCGATATGCTGGAGCAAAAGATTAGCCATCCGCAATCTGGCGCCACCTGCGCCTGGGTGCCGTCGCCCACAGCTGCGACGCTGCACGCCACACATTACCACAAGGTCAACGTACTGGCCCGTCAGGACGAGATCGCAGCGGCGGGTGCCCGAGGAACGCTTGACGATTTGCTGACCATTCCTCTGCTGGGGGGCCGCAATCTTGGCGAGGCGGAAATCTCGCGCGAGGTCGAGAATAATGCACAAGGCATTCTGGGCTATGTCGTGCGTTGGGTCGATCAGGGCGTGGGATGCTCCAAAGTGCCCGACATCAACGACATCGGGTTGATGGAAGACCGTGCGACCTGCCGGATTTCGTCTCAGGCACTGGCCAACTGGCTGCATCATGGCATTGTCGACGAGGCACAGGTGATGGCTGCGATGCAGAAAATGGCGGCTGTTGTGGACCGCCAGAATGCAAATGATCCGGGTTATGCCCCTATGGCGCCGGGCTTTAACGGAATTGCTTTTCAGGCGGCTTGTGACCTTGTGTTCAAAGGCCGTGTGCAGCCCTCGGGCTACACCGAGCCGGTCCTGCACGCGCGCCGTCTGGAAAGGAAGGCAGCCACAGCGTAATACAAAGGGGGCGATCCGCCCCCTTTCTTCTTTCGACATGCAGACACAGGAATGCACATGGAAGTTTCCCTTCGCAAAGCCCGCACCATTATCCGCAAAGCGCTTGAGAAAGGCCGCGAGATGGAGCTGAAGCCACTTTCGGTGGTTGTTCTGGACGCAGGCGGCCACGTCATCGCGTTCGAGCGTGAGGATGATGCAGCACCGGGCCGCTTTGCGATCGCGCATGGCAAGGCATATGGCTCTGTCATGCTGGGCATGGCGGGCACGGCACAGATGCAACGGGCCGAGGCGCAAGCCTACTTTATGGCGGCGGTAAACGGAGTGTATGGCGGGCAGGTCGTACCAGTTCCGGGCGGGGTCTTGCTGCGGGGTCGAAAAGGGGACGTGATCGGTGCCGTAGGGGTGACCGGCGACACGTCAGAAAACGATGCTGCCGTTGCGATGGCGGGAATTGAGGCCGCCGGGTTGGACGGCGAGATTTAAGTCCGACCATTGAGAGCAGCTCCGTCAAAGCAATGACTTGGCGCATGTTTCCGACTTGAAGTTTTAGGCGGGGAAAGCGTGCCGAGACTGGGCTGATTGTCGGGAGAAAATTTGTGCACCCCTGAACACGTCCCTGCGCTGTCACGCAGGAGGTGTATTCTTGCACGACTGTGAAGCTGCGGTTAGCTTCCTTTTCAAGGGGATGTATAACAAGGAAAGCGGAATGTCTCGACCCGTTGTTGGTATTATCGGCAACTCATACCTCATGAACGATCAATACCCGACCCATGCAGGGGGGACGATGAATTCGGACGCTGTGGCGAACGTATCGGGATGTTTGCCGCTGCTGATCCCCGCCGATCCCCGTTATGTGTCGGTTGAGGAGTTGCTGGAGGTTTGCGACGGCTTTCTTCTGACCGGCGGTCGCCCCAATGTGCATCCCGAAGAATATGGTGAACCTGCAACCGAGGCGCATGGAGAGTTTGACCGCGCGCGTGACGCGATCACCTTACCACTGGTTCGGGCCTGTGTGGAACGGGGTCAGCCGTTTCTGGGCATTTGCCGTGGATTTCAAGAGGTCAACGTGGCCATGGGTGGAACGCTCTATCCGGAGATTCGCGATCTGCCGGGGCGGATGAACCACCGGATGCCGCCCGATGGTACACTTGAGGAAAAATTTGCGCTGCGCCACGTGGTGAAACTGACGGAAAACGGTGTGTTCCACGACTTGTTTGGTGCGCAGGAGGTCATGACAAACACGCTGCACGGGCAGGGGATCAAGTGCATCGGACAGCGTGTGGTGATCGATGGGCATGCGCCGGATGGAACGCCCGAGGCGATCTACATCAAGGACGCGCCCGGATTTACGCTGTCCGTGCAATGGCATCCCGAATGGGATGCGATCAACGACCCGGTTTCACGCCCCTTGTTCGAAGCCTTCGGCATGGCTGTGCGGGGATGGGCGGCGGGGATTGCCTGTCAGGCAGTTCAGAAAACAGCCTGACTTGGGCACCGGACCGTGCGGGCGCGCGACGGACCGGTGCAGGGGAAGGTAAATGGCAATCAGACCAGCAGATTGAACTGATTGACCAGCGGCAGGCTGCGCGCGCGTTTTCCCGTCAAATCAAACAGGGCGTTGCCCAGTGCGGGCATCGAGGGGGGCGTGCCGGGCTCACCAGCGCCGCCCATATGGCGATTGGTCTCCAGAACGCGCACCTCGACTTGTGGCGCAGTATGCATACGAAGGGCGTCATAGTCGGGGAAATTGAACTGCTCGACTTCCCCGTCGGCAAAGGTAATCTCGCCGAAACACGCGGCTGACAGGCCATACATCATGCCGCCAAACATCTGCGCCTTGACGTTTTCCGGGTCCAGCGCCAGCCCCATGTCGCAGGCGATCCAGGCCTTGTGGATGCGGATGGCACCGTTTTCGTCGACCACTTCGATAACCTGAGCCACCGGAGTGCCGAAGCTGTAGGTGAAGGCCACGCCACGGCCTACACCGTCAGGTGTTTTTCCGGTCCAGTTGGACATTTCCCTGACCGCCTCCAGACATCCTGCAGATGGGGCATGTTCGGTTCTCATCAGTTCTAGCCGGAAGTCCAGCGGGTCGCGCCCTGCGGCATGGGCCAATTCGTCCATGAAGGTCTCGTGGAAAAAGCCGTTGTGGCTGTTGCCGACCGAACGCCAGAAGCCCACCGGGACAGCCAGATCAGCGACGTGGCCGCTCATCCGGTAGTTTGGCACGGCGTAAGGCTGGTTGAAGAACCCTTCGACCAGCACTTTGTCGGGTCCGCCTCCGGGGAAGCCGGTGTAACGCTCGACCGCCTGTTGCGTGCAGGACTGCGATGCAACCTTGCCGTCAATAAGAACGGCCTTGCCGTCCTGAACAGCGCCGCGCATCCGGGCGATGGCGCCGGGGCGGAAGTAGTCGTGACGCATGTCTTCTTCGCGGCTCCAGGTTGTTTGGACCGGTGTGCCAGGCATGGCCATGGCGACCTTGGTGGCGATTTCTCCGAAATCCAGTTCGCCCCGGCGGCCAAACCCTCCCCCCAGATAGGTGGTGTGAATCTGAACAGCCTCAGTGTCCAGATTTGCGGTATTCGCAGCGCGAAAACGGATCAGCGTCGGGGCCTGATTGCCGCACCACAGTTCCAGAGCGTTTCCGGTATAGAGCGCGGTGGCATTCATCGGCTCCATCGTGGCGTGCGCCAGATAAGGCACTTGGTATTCGGCAGTGACCTCGGTTGCGCCATCCGGCGTCGCGCTGACATCGCCATCATCGCGCATGGTCGAGTTCGGCGCTTCGTCAAACGCCTCTGCAATCTTTGAGAATATGCCATCGGTATCAGGTGGATATGGCGCATCGCCCCAGGCGATCTCAACAGCCTCAACCGCCTGATTGGCCAGCCATGTGTTGTTCGCGATCACGGCAACACCTGTGCCCAGATCAACAACCTTTTCGACCCCGGGCATGGATATTGCACCACTGTCGTCAAAGCTGTTCATCGCGCCGCCCAGTTTGGGGTTCATGCGCACGGCAGCAAATTTCATACCGGGCAGGCGAACATCGATGCCGAACTCGGCAGTGCCTGTCACTTTGCCCACCATGTCCAGTCGCGGTTGTGTCCGTCCCAGATAACGCCATTCGGACGGGTCTCGCAAAGGTACCTCGACGGGTTCCAGTCCGGCCGCTTCCACTGCAAGATCGGTATAAGCGATCTTGTCACCGGTCGGCGCGATGACATGGCCTGAAGCTGTTTTCAGATCCGAGGGGTCGATACCCAACCGATCAGCGGCGGCGCGTTTCAGCGTTTCACGGGCCGAAGCACCGGCTTGCCGCATCCTCTCGAACCCGTCCTTCATCGAGGTGGAGCCGCCTGTGACCTGCAGGCTAAGGGCCTTGCCAAGAACCCCCAGTGCTTCACCTAAGTTGTGTTGGAAGTCCGAGATGTCGTAGCCCTTGTTTGGCAGTCCCTCGCCCATCATGGCTGAGTTGTAATAGGCGGCGGCTGCCGGACCGTGCAGAACGGTGATCTGATCCAGATCGACATCCAGTTCTTCGGCGATCAGCGCGGCCCACGTGGTTTTCACGCCCTGTCCCATCTCGGCACGGGGCGCGAACAGGGTGATGCCATTCTGATCGATCAGTACGAAGGGGTTCAGGGCCGCTTCACCCTCTTTCGGTTTCAGCGGGTTGGGGGCAGGGCGGGTGACATAATACGCGCCAAAGGCGACGCCGCCGACAATTGCGGCTGAGCCGATCAGGAACGTGCGGCGGATAATTTTGCCAACAGAAGCCATCTCTTACGCCTCCTTCAACTTGGAGGCTGCGTCGTGGATCGCGGCCCGGATGCGGGGGTAGGTGCCACAGCGGCACAGGTTTCCCTGCATCGCCTCATCGATCTCTGCGTCCGTGGGCGCAGGGTTTTCCGCAAGCAGGGCAGCGGCCTGCATGATCTGGCCCGACTGGCAATAGCCACATTGCGCCACCTGATGATCAGCCCAGGATTGCTGGATCGTAGCCAGTGCTTCTGGCGTGCCGACGCCTTCGATTGTGGTCACGTCACCCCAGACATCCGACAGCGCCACTTGGCACGAGCGTACCGCCTCGCCATCGATATGAACCGTACAGGCGCCGCAAGCAGCGACGCCACAGCCAAACTTGGTGCCGGTCAGGCCAACCTCATCCCTCAGAACCCAAAGCAGGGGGACATCATCCGGCAGGTCGATCTGATGAGGGGTTCCGTTAATCTTCAGGGCCGTCGCCATGGCGCACCTTTTGTAACTGTGGCAGGTTCTGACATAATGGTTGTAAAGTGTCAGTCTGTCAATTGACAAATTAAACAAAAAATGTCAGAGATTTGCGCATGAAAGATACGAGTGACGAATCCCGGCAGAAAGCGATCCTAGCATCTGCTTTTCAGGCCTTTTCCGCATACGGGTTCCGCAAGACCTCGATGGATGACATTGCGCGCGGTGCGGGGATGTCACGGCCAGCGGTTTATCTGTATTACAGGAACAAGGAAGCGATCGTTCGCAAGCTGACTGAACGGCATTACGAGGAAAAGTCCGCAACGGTGGCCGAGGCGCTGAACAGCGAAGGCTCGGTTTCGGACATTGCCAGAAAGGCCATTCGTGCCCAGACCGAGGGCATGGCTGCGATTTTGGCGTCGCCGCATGGGCTTGAGATGCTGGACACGACCAAATCCATGGCCATCGACATTGTCGAACGGGGCGAAGGTGAACTAACCGCGCTTTATGCCGAATGGCTGAGGCGAGAGCAGGGTGCCGGCCGCGTTCGTCTGTTCGACACGCCTGAAGAAACGGCGAAAACACTTACGGTCACGCTGAAGGCGATCAAGCTGACTGCGTCAGACGCCGAGGAATTTGAAAGGCGCACCAACCAGTTGGCGGCCCTGATCGGGGCCGGGCTGGAAATCAGGTAACGCGCTGCCGGGTTTTGTACTCAGGCGTGTCCCAAAGCTTGTTCTGCATGACATCCGCCAGAATCCCGACTGCACGCTCGACATCGCTTTCATCGATATACAGCGGCGTGAAACCAAACCGCATTGTGTCAGGTGCGCGGAAATCTCCGACGACGCCACGCGCGATCAGCGCTTGCATCGCGGCGTAGCCTTCCTTGAAGCGGAATGAAACCTGACTGCCACGCTGCTCGGGAACACGCGGACTGTCCAATTGCAAGTCTGGGCAGGTTGCCTCGACCTGACGAATGAAAAGCTCGGTCAATTCAATGGATTTGGCGCGCACATCCGCCATGTCGGCCATATCCCAGATGTCCATGGCCGCCGAAAGTGCGGTCATTTGGATGATCGGAGGTGTTCCAACGCGCATACGCTCAATCCCGCTTCCGGGGCGATAGTCCAGGTCAAAGGCAAAGGGCGCTTCGTGCCCCAGCCAGCCGGACAGGGCCGGGCGCACACTATCTGCAAGTCGGGGCGCAACATAAATGAACGCGGGCGCACCGGGGCCGCCATTGAGGTATTTATAGGTACACCCGACTGCGAAATCTGCATTGCACCCTGCAAGGTCGACGGGGATGGCCCCTGCGGAATGCGCCAGATCCCAAACCGTCACGACACCGTTGGCGTGGGCCAGTTCCGTCAGCGCCTTCATGTCGTGCATCCGGCCCGTGCGGTAATCCACTTCGGTCAGCATCAGGACTGCGACCTCTTCGGTGATTGCATCTGCGACGTCCTGCGGGTCGACGACGCGCAGTTCGTATGGGCTCCCAAGGGATCGCAGCAGGCCATCGACCATGTACAGGTCTGACGGAAAGTTCCCATTGTCAGAAAGCACAACCTTGCGGGCCGGGTTCAGTTCAAGGGCTGAGGACACGGCCTGATAAACCTTGATCGACAGGGTATCGCCGGTCACGACGCTGCCTGGCTCGGCTCCGATCAGGCGGCCAATTCGATCTCCAAGCCCTGTGGGAAGGCCCATCCAACCGGCTTTGTTCCAGCCGGTGATCAGCATCTGCCCCCATTCCTCGGTCAGCATGTTCTGCACACGAGACGCAGCCGTTTTAGGCAGCGGGCCCAAAGAGTTGCCGTCCAGATAAATCACGCCCTCGGGCAGGTCGAACATGGCTTTGGTTGCTGCAAAATCGGTCATGAAGGCTCACTCACTTGTGTGGTCGTCTTTTGTTGCATTTGGGGTAGCCGATCCTGACATGTCTGTCTATCGATGCGACATACTGGTCTTTTGCTAATCTGGCCGAAAAACGGTAGGACGTCGGTCAGAAGCGACATATACCCGACACTGTCGTCGTTCATGAGGGCTTAGAATGCGCTGGATAGATGTACCGCCAGTTTGGTTGATCGCTTTTGCGGTGCTGGCATGGGCACAAGCCAGATACATGGCGCTGGGCCTGTCACTTGAGAGCGGCCTGACCGACCTTCTCAGTGGAGTTCTGATCGGCGGTGGCGTTCTGATGGCCGTTCTGGCCATTGTCGAGTTTCGCCGCCATAAAACAACCGTCATTCCCCATGAGACACCGACCGCGATGGTGCAAACGGGCATCTACAAACGCAGTCGAAACCCGATCTACGTCGGGGACGTACTGATTCTTGCGGGTTTGATTCTGCGGTTTGACGCCGTGTTGTCACTGGTTTTGGTTCCGGTCTTCGTCTGGGTGCTGGAGCGCCGGTTTATCCTGCCGGAAGAAGACCGCCTGCGCCGGCAGTTCCGCACGGATTTCGCACGCTATGAACGCAAGACGCGGCGTTGGATCTAAGGTGGCTGATTTTGTGATGTTACGTAAAAAATGCTGCGCTTGCGAAATAATGTTGCGCAGGATACATCTTTGCTTAACAAAGAATACCGACCACCCGCTCGGACAGAGTAAAAATTAGGGGGACTGCCAGTGAAGATAGGCACGCCAAAGGAAATACTGGACGGTGAGAACCGGGTTGCAATGACGCCCGACTCGGCCGTGCAATTGCAGAAACTGGGCTATGAGTGCCTGATCGAGAAAGGCGCGGGCGCGGCTGCCGGTTTTTCGGATGCCGCATACGAGGCCGTAGGCGTTGAGGTGGTCAAGACCGCAGCGTCGCTGTGGAAGGCCGCGGATATCATTGCCAAGGTTCGTATCCCGACCGAGGCCGAACTGAAACGATTGACCAAGGGCAAGACCCTGATTTCGTTCTTCAATCCTGCGGGCAACGAAGAAGGAATGGAGCTGGCCAAATCCAAGGGCGCCAACGTGATCGCCATGGAGATGGTACCACGCATTTCGCGCGCGCAGAAGATGGATGCGCTGTCGTCGATGGCAAATATCGCAGGCTATCGCGCCGTGATCGAGGCAGGCAACAACTTTGGCCGTTTCTTCACCGGCCAGGTGACCGCCGCCGGTAAAGTTCCTCCTGCCAAGGTGCTGATCGTTGGGGCCGGTGTGGCCGGTCTGGCCGCAATCGGGACGTCCACGTCGCTGGGCGCGATCACCTACGCGTTCGACGTGCGCCCTGAAGTGGCCGAACAGGTCGAATCGATGGGGGCTGAGTTCGTCTATCTGGACTTCGAAGAAGAGCAGCAGGACGGCGCGGCCACAGGCGGGTATGCCTCGGTCCAGTCGGAAGAATTCCGCAACGCCCAGCTGGCCAAGTTCCGCGAACTTGCGCCCGAGATGGACATCGTTATCACCACCGCCCTGATCCCCAACCGTCCGGCGCCCAAGCTGTGGCTGGAGGATATGGTCAAGGCGATGAAGCCGGGCTCGGTCATCGTTGACCTTGCGGCCGAGCGTGGCGGGAACGTCGAAGGTACCGTGCCGGACGAAAAGGTTGTAACGCCCAACGGCGTGACCATCATCGGTTATACCGACTTCCCCAGCCGGATGGCGGCGCAGTCGTCGTCTCTGTACGCGACCAACATCCGTCACATGATGACTGATCTGACGCCTGAAAAGGACGGTCAGATCAATCACAACATGGAAGACGATGTGATCCGCGGCGCGACCGTGACGCATGAAGGTGAAATCACCTTCCCACCGCCACCGCCCAAGATTCAGGCGATCGCCGCGCAGAAGAAGCCCGAGGTCAAGGAACTGACCCCGGAAGAGAAAAAGGCGCAGGAGATTGCGGCCTTCAAGGCGCAGACCAAGCAGCAGTTTACATTGTTGGGTGTTGGTGGCGCGCTGATGCTGCTGGTGGGGCTGGTTGCCCCGGCCAGCTTCATGCAGCATTTCATCGTCTTCGTGCTGGCCATTTTCGTAGGCTTCCAGGTGATCTGGAATGTCTCGCACAGCCTGCATACGCCGCTGATGGCGATCACCAACGCGATCTCGTCGATCATCATCGTTGGGGCCTTGATGCAGATCGGATCGGGGTCGTTCCTGGTCATTCTGCTGGCGGCACTGTCCGTCTTCATGGCCGGGATCAACATTTTCGGCGGCTTCCTCGTAACCCGGCGCATGCTCGCCATGTTCCAGAAATCTTAAGGAGGCCGGGCACATGGAATTTGGCTTCACCACTGCCGCCTACGTCGTTGCGGCTGTTCTGTTCATCCTTTCCCTTGGCGGGTTGTCGAACCAGGAAAGCGCCAAGCGCGCGGTCTGGTACGGTATTGTCGGTATGGCGCTGGCGGTCTTTGCCACGCTGGTTGGTCCCGGTTCTGGGCTGTGGCTGCTGTCGATCCTGCTGATCATTGGCGGCGGTCTGATCGGTCAGTACGTGGCGCAGCGCGTCCAGATGACCGAGATGCCGCAGCTGGTCGCCGCGATGCATTCACTGGTCGGTCTGGCGGCTGTGTTTGTCGGCTTCAACGCGCATTTTGAAATCGGCAACGTGGCACAAGTCATGGCAATTGTGGATACGGCGAAAGAGGCGAATCTGCATGATCTGGGCACCTTTGCCAAACTTATCGCCAAGAAGACGCCGGCCGAACTGGCAATCCTGCATGTGGAACTGTTCCTAGGCATCTTCATTGGTGCGATCACCTTTACCGGCTCGGTCGTGGCCTATGGCAAGTTGGCGGGTAAGTTGACTTCGGCGGCGACGAAGCTGCCCGGTGGTCATGCGCTGAACGCGGCGGCAGCGGGTCTCTCGCTGATCTGTCTGATCTGGTACACTGCGTCTGGCGGGCTGTTGCCGCTGATCCTGATGACCCTGGCGGCGCTGTTCATCGGTTATCATCTGATCATGGGTATCGGTGGCGCGGACATGCCGGTGGTTGTGTCGATGCTGAACAGCTATTCGGGCTGGGCCGCGGCGGCGATTGGTTTCTCGCTGGGCAATGACCTGCTGATCGTGGTCGGTGCGCTGGTGGGCTCAAGCGGTGCGATCCTGTCCTACATTATGTGCAAGGCGATGAACCGTCACTTTGTCAGCGTGATCCTGGGCGGCTTTGGCGGCACTTCCGGTCCGCAGATGGAAGTTGAGGGCGAGCAGGTGGCCATCGAGGCGGATGGCGTTGCTGCTGCCCTGAACGATGCCGACAGCGTGATCATCATCCCCGGCTATGGGATGGCGGTTGCGCAGGCACAGCAATCGGTTTCCGAACTGGTCCGTAAGCTGCGCGCCAAGGGTAAAGAGGTTCGTTTTGCGATCCACCCGGTCGCGGGTCGTTTGCCGGGCCATATGAACGTGCTGCTGGCCGAGGCGAAGGTGCCCTATGACATCGTTCTGGAAATGGACGAGATCAATGACGACTTCCCGGATACGGATGTGGCCATCGTTATCGGCTCGAACGACATCGTGAACCCTGCGGCGCAGGAAGATCCCAACAGCCCCATCGCCGGTATGCCGGTTCTGGAATGCTGGAAGGCCAAGCAGGTCTTCGTGTCAAAACGTGGTCAGGGTACAGGGTATTCGGGTATCGAAAACCCGCTGTTCTTCAAGGAAAATACCCGCATGTTCTATGGCGACGCCAAAGCGTCGCTGGACAAGCTGCTGCCGATGATCGAGTGATTAACCGGTTTGATCCAATTGCAAAGGGCGCCTTTGGGCGCCCTTTTCTTTTTTTGTGCTGTTGGGGGCTTTGCCCCCAAACCCCCAGGATATTTATGGCCAGATGAAGCGGGCGGGTTGTGATATACTCGATGCACGTGTGGTAGGAGCGAAACATGCAGAAAGTGAACGGTATTGGGGGCGTATTCTTTCGGGCCAGTGATCCCGAGGAATTGAGCCGTTGGTACGAAGAACATCTGGGCGTAAACCACTATGATCCGGTGCCCTGGAAGCAGCGCGAAGGGTATACGGTGTTTGCGCCGTTCGCGCAGGACACCGAGTATTTCGGAAACCCGGATCAGCAATGGATGATCAATTTTCGGGTCGACGATCTGGGCGCGATGATACAGCAGCTTGAAGCTGCCGGAATCGCTGTTGAGACCCGCCCCGACTGGGACAGTGAAATCGGAAAGTTCGCGCGACTTCACGATCCGGAAGGAAATCCGATCGAGCTGTGGCAGCCAAATCAATGAGATAGTCGGTTTGTATACCTTTGTATTCGTGTAAGTATATGAAATAAAATAAGAATTGATGTCTCCGAGTTGTGACGTATAGTGCGGACACCGCTATCGGAGCCTCGGAATGACGCCAATCGATGATCACCCGCTGCGCTATGCGCTGGCCAATGAACTTCATGCCCGCCCGTTTCCGGCCGCCGATACGCCGTGCACGGTCGCATTTATTGCGATCAAGAAGCCTGAAGCAGCCGTCGCTCGGGACCGCAGTCAGGATATCGCCCATCTGATCGATCTGCTTGACCGGCATGGGGCGCAACATCCGCAGCCGGGGGCCACGCATTATGCCGGGCAGATCGGACGCCATTGGCTGAAATGGGAGCAGCACACAGAGTTTGTCACCTATACGGCGATTGTGCCGAACGTCAGCGGCCGCCCCTTCAACCCGGCTGATTTCGAAGTGTTTCCCCCAGATTGGCTGATGGCCAGCCCGGGCCAGAGGATCACTTCGCTGCTAATGCGGGTGGTGCCGCGCCCGGAAGATGCAGCTGTAAAGGTCGCTCTGGCTGATTGGTTCGAACCTGAAAGTCTGGCGGTGTCGCGGGTGTTGGATGCTTCGGCGATTTGCGCCAGTGATTTCCGCATCGACCCGGCTGGTCACATGCGTTTTGCCCTGTTCGTGACCGAAGGCACGGGCACGCGCCGCACGGGGCGTATTATCCAGCGGCTGTGCGAGATCGAGACATACAAGGCGATGTCGATGCTTGGCTTTGCCCGCGTCAAACAATTGGCCCCCCGGATCGAGGAACTGGACGCCCAGCTGGCGAAGCTGATGGTTGAAATGACGGATGACACCACACCACCAGAAGCGCTGTTACCTCAATTGCTGGCCACATCGACCGAGCTCGAGACCATTTCGGCCCGCAGTTCGTTCCGATTTGGGGCAACCGGCGCTTATGAGGCGCTGGTGAATCAACGGATCGACGTCCTGCGCGAGGAAAGGTTCGAAGGCGGCCAAAGCTTTGCCGATTTCATGATGCGCCGTTATGACCCTGCGATCCGTACCGTGAAATCAACCGAACGCCGCCTGCAGGCGCTGTCTGACCGGGCGATCCGTGCGGGTGAGTTGCTGCGCACAAGGGTGGACGTCGAGCGGAGTGCACAAAATCAGGCCCTGTTGGAAAGCATGGATCGTCGGGCTGATCTTGCCTTGCGCTTACAACACACGGTCGAGGGGCTTTCTGTAGTGGCCATCAGTTATTACGCGGTCTCACTTGTTGGCTATCTTCTGTATCCGTTGACGGCCACAGGGATAAGCAAGGGAATGCTGACGGCGGCGGCGACGATCCCGGTTGTAGCGGGCGTATGGTTCGCCGTTCGGCGTATCCGCAAACGCCTGGGTTAAGCTGCAATTGCCAATTTGCGCCCAACCTGTAGAACGGGTGGGGCGGGCAGACAGCACGAGGTTCTCTGTTGATTGGCGTTTTCTCGGCATGGCGGGCAGTTGCGGCCATGTTCATCCTGAACGGGGCCTTGTTTGGCATCTGGGCCTCGCGCATTCCGGCCGTGCGCGACCGGTTGGAGCTGTCCCATGACGCGTTGGGGTACGGGTTGTTGTTCATGGCGGCCGGGGCTGTCTGTTCGTTTCCGGTCACGGGGCGGTTGACGGATCGGTATGGCGCAGTCGCGGTAACCCGGATAGTGGCTGTTCTGTACACGCTGTCGCTGGTCCTGCTTGCTGTTGCTGGCGGGTTTTGGGCGCTGGCGTTTTGTTTGTTTGTTTTTGGCACCTTTCACGGATCGATGGATGTGGCGATGAATGCCTGGGCCGCCGAGGTCGAGCAGGCATATGACAAACCTGTAATGTCGTCATTCCACGCCATGTGGAGCCTTGGGGCCGGTCTTGGCGCGCTCAGCGGGTACGTGGCTGTTCAGATGGGGCTGACGGTTCTGGTGCATTTCCTATTGGCGGGTGGCGCGGTTGTTGCCTTCGCGCTGGCCTTGTCGTGGGTGCGTTGGACGTCGAATCGGTCCGAACGGTCAAAAAGCTCGGTTTTTGCTTTGCCCTCGGGCGCGCTGATACTGGTCGGATTCGCGGCCATGTGCGGTGCATTGGGTGAAGGCGCCGTCGCAGACTGGAGCGCGATTTTCCTGCGAGACGTTTCCGGGGCGCCCGAAAGTGTTGCCGCATTGGGCTATGCCGTGTTTTCCGTGACGATGGTGGCGTTTCGCCTAGCAGGCGCGATTGTCATTATGCGGTTTGGTCCTGCTGCGACGGCCCGGTTCGGCGGGATCTGCGCGGCGTTGGGCGTTTTCGCTGTGGTTTCTTCGGTTGCGCCCTTGCCCGCATTGGCGGGGTTTGCGCTGATGGGCATAGGGTATGCGGTGATCATGCCGCTGGCGTTCAGCCGTGCAGCCAGTGATCCACATGTGCCGCCGGGGCAAGCCATCGCAAGTGTCGCTACGCTGGGATATGGCGGGCTGTTGATTGGGCCGCCGCTGATCGGATTCTTGGCGGAACTGTTCGGCCTGCGTCTGGCGTTCGCCGTGCTGTTGCCATTGGCCGTTCTGATCGTGCTGTTGGCCGGCGCGCTGAGGCGCGCCGACTAAACTTGTTTCAGCGTCCGCGAATGCGGGGATCCAGTGCGTCGCGCAGCCCGTCACCCAGATAGTTGACGCTCAGCACCGTCAGCGAGATCGCAAGGCCGGGCCAAATCACACGTTCTGGATATTGCTGCAGGTAGTCCACGCCATCTTGTAATAACCTCCCCCAGGTCGGAAAATCTGGAGGAAAGCCGAGTCCAAGAAAAGACAGCGCGCTTTCTGTGATGATCGCTGTGGCAATACCCAGCGTTGCCGACACCATGATGGGCGACAGCACGTTGGGTAGGATGTGGCGCATTATTATCTGCGAATTGCTGGTGCCAATCGAGCGGGCGGCAAGCACGAATTCGCGCTCTTTGATGGCCAGCACGTCGCCGCGCACGATCCGCGCCGTAGGCATCCACGAGGTGATGCCGATGGCACTGACGATCAGAATGAAGATCCCGCGCTCCAGTCCGAATGCGGCTGACAGAGGCTCGCGGAACAGAAGCATCATAACCAGCAACAACGGCAGCAAGGGCAGGGCAAGAAACAGATCGGTCAGGCGCATCAGCGGCCCATCGAGCCGTCTGAAGAATCCTGCCAGAACGCCGATGAACGAACCCAGGAACAGCGCCAGCAACATCGCGGTTATGCCAACCGAGACTGAGGTTTGACCACCCGACATCATGCGCGCAAGAATGTCGCGACCCAATTGGTCGGTGCCAAAGGGATGCGCCCAACTGGGCCCCTGATTGCGCGACCGGATATCGATCTGGGTTGGATCAATGCTCCACAGATACGGGCCCAGATAGACACCGGCAACGATGATGATAAACAGGATCGCCCCGACCATTGCGCCTTTGTGGGTCTTGAACTGATCCCACACATCGCGCCATTGGCTGCGGGGAGGGGTGGCCAGTTCTTCCATCACGCCGGCCGTTGGCAAGGCTGTCGAGGCAGGTGCAAATCCTTCGTCCGGGACCAGTGTATCGGTACGATCATGATCAGTCATATCGAATCCTCGGGTCCAGAATGCCGTAAAGTACGTCAGCGATCAGGTTGAACAGCACGATCAGTACGGCAAAGATGAAGGTCAGGGTTTGCACCATCGGCAGATCATTGGCCTGAATCGCTCCGATCAGCAGCTGACCGATGCCATTCACTTTGAACACCTGCTCGGTGATGATGGCGCCACCAAAGATGGACGGAATACCCAGCGCAATCACGGTGACCACCGGGATCATCGAGTTTCGCAGAACGTGAACCATGACCACGGTGTATTCGCTGAGACCCTTGGCGCGGGCGGTGCGAACATAATCCTGATTGAGGTTATCCAGCATGGACGCGCGCATGAACCGGCTGAGCTGCGCTGTAATCTGCAAGGCCAGAACCATGACCGGCATGATCATCTGTTTGAGTTGCACAACGAAACTGTCCCAGCTGTTGACCACCAGCGTGGTGTCATAGATCGACGGGAACCAGCCCAGCTGGACCGAGAATATGACGATCACCAGAACACCCGAGAAGAAGGGTGGAACGGAAAAGCCAACCATCGACACGAAGGTACCCATCTGATCGAACCAGGAATATTGGCGGTAGGCCGAATAGATGCCGATGGGCAGCGCGATCAGGATGGCGACCACATAGGCGGTGCCGACAACCCACAGGGTCTGCGGGATACGCTGAACGACGATGTCCATGACCGGCGAACGGGTCTGCCATGAAATCACGCGCAGGTCGCCTTCGGAGAAGGTTGTACCGAATACGGAGTCGACCAATACCTGCGGTTCTATCCAGAAGAACTGCACGATCCATTTCCAGAACCGGATATGCATCGGCTGGCCGAGGCCAAGCGCCTCGCGCATCCGTTCGCGCACGTCCGCAGGTACGGTCAGCGGCTGGCTGGCCATCGGATCGCCGGGCGCAAGTTCCAGAAGCAGGAAAATAATGAGGCTGATGAACAGCAGCGTGGGTACGGCCAGCACCAGTCGTCGAATGGTGAAGTTGAGCATTCAAAGGTGCCTTTGCAGATGCGTCATTTTGTTGGAGCGCTCGTGTAATGCCGCGCCCCGATGAGGATCGGGGCGCGGTTTCTCACTTGTGAAGTTTAGGAACCGGTTTTGCGATACCAGTCCGCGACGTTCCACATTTCGCTGTCCCAGACATTCAGGACAACGCCGCCCAAGGTATTGGAATGGGCAGAGATACGACCGCGATGAACCAGCGGAATCATTGCGCCGCCTTCAACCGCCAAATCGTTCATTTTGCGGCCCAGTTCCGCGCGCTTGTCGAAATTGGCGGTCTTGGCAAGCTGGGCGTGCATCGCATCATACTCTTCGCTGCACCAGCGCGAGATATTCTGTCCCTGCCATTGCGAATCCGGGCGCGGCGCATCCGAGCACAGCAAGTTGGCCAGATACACCTGCGGGTCGGTGCCCGAGAAGGTATTGGCGTACATCTCAACATCGGCATAGAACTTCTGGAAGGTATCGGGCGAGCCCGGATCACCGCCAAAGAAGACCGATGCGTTGATGTTGCGCAGCTCGGATTCGATGCCGATCTGGCTCCACCATTCCTTGATCAGCGCCTGGAAATCCTGACGGACGGCGTTGGTCGAGGTCTGATAGACGATTTTCAGCGGAACGCCGTCTTTTTCGCGGATGCCGTCGCCGTTGGTATCAACGATCCCCGCATCATCCAGCAGCTTTTTCGCGCCTTCGATATCCTGCTTGTCACAGGTCATCGAGGTCGAGTTGAACGCAGCTGGGGCCGGAACCCAGTTACAGGTCACCTTGCCCGCCTGACCATAGCCGACCTCGACCAGCAGCGGACGGTCGATGGCCAGCGACATCGCTTTGTAAACCGCCGGATCGGTCAGGAACGGGTGCGGATGCTGGGCCGTTGACCGCTCGCCTTCCGGCAGATCGGGCGACGGGTTGGTCTGGTTCAGCATGATACGCTCGACCAGCGGACCAAAGCCCGCGACCGGGGTGCCTTTGCCGCCTTCCTGCATCTGCGCGATCACTTCGGGCGCAAGTTGCAGGTTCCAGGCATAGTCGAACTCGCCTGTTTCCATCACCGCGCGGCCAGCCGCCGTTGCATCGCCGCCACCTTTGAAGGTCACACTGGCAAATGCGGGCTTGGCAGGATCGCGATAGTTTTCATTCGCCGCCAACGTAATCACGTCGTTTGGCCGGAACTCGGTTACCGTGAACGGGCCGGTGCCGATCGGGTTAAAGTTGGCGTCCGTGCATTCCGGAGCCCGCGCGCCCAGGCATTCTGCAAACTGGGCGGCCTGAAGGATCGGGCTTTCACCGCCGACAAACGGGCCATAGGGGTTGGGGGTTGGGCTTTCGAAGTTTACCACAACCGTCAGATCGTCGGGTGTTTCCACACTGGAGACACCTTCAAATTTCACAAGCTGGGCGCAACCGCCTTCGGGATGCGTGCAGTATTCATGTGTGAACTTGACATCGGCGCTGGTGAACGGGCTGCCGTCTGACCAGACAAGGCCGGATGTAATTTTCCATGTGATCGAGGTCAGATCCTCGGACACGCCGCCGTTTTCAACGGTCGGAACTTCGTCGATCAGCCAGGGCACAAGTTCGCCATCTTCGTTATATCGCGCAAGGGGTTCGATAACCAACGCGGAGGCATCGATATCCTTGGTGCCGCTGGACAGGTAGGGATTCATGATCGACGGGGCCTGCCAGTAAATGATGCTGACATTGCCGTCCGATCCGCGCTCGGCAAAGGCCGCAGGGGCCATCGCCGTGCTTGCAATCGCACCAAGCAAAAGGGTTTTGATTTTCATAAGTTACTCCCAAGTTGGACACGTTCGTGTCTCGATTATCTCCGCAAGGCCTGCGGGTTTGGCGTTGCCGCCCCAAGGTAAGGTTTTGATCAACAAAGATAATAGCGCTAACGATTTCAGTCTGCGCCGCCTCCCCAGGTCGGTTACATGGCGTATCGAAACAGAACCTGAGAAAAATGCAAGTAGTGCCGTCGCGAAAATGTGTAATGGGTTTGACTTTTCCCGGCGGCCCGCCTTAGCGTTCGGAATTCAGAAAAAGAATACCGTCGTCAAGGGAGCGCGCGCGTGCTGGATCAGCCTATTGCACAGATTAAAAAACTGCGGGTGGAGTTTCAGACGAAGGATGGCCCCATTGTCGGTGTTGAGGATGTCTCGTTCGAGATCAAACCGGGTGAAACCGTTTGTATCGTTGGCGAATCGGGCTCGGGGAAGTCGGTGTCGTCGCTGTCGCTGATGCGGCTGGTCGAGTTCGGAGGCGGCGAAATCGCTGGTGGTGAACTTCTGTTTGACCGCCGCGACGGGAGCGAGATGGACCTGTCCAAAGCCGATCCGGATCTGATGAAACAGATTCGCGGCAACGAGATCGGGATGATTTTTCAGGAGCCGATGACGGCGCTTAATCCGGTTTTTACCGTTGGCCGCCAGTTGACCGAAGGTCTGCGCATCCACAAGCAGATGTCGAAGGCGCAGGCCGAGGACCGGGCGCTTGAATTGCTGCGCCAGGTTCGCATCCCCGAGCCCGAGCGTCGTCTGAAACAATACCCGCACGAGTTGTCGGGCGGGATGCGCCAGCGTGTCGTCATCGCGATGGCCATGGCCTGCGAACCCCGCCTGCTGATCGCCGATGAACCCACCACAGCGCTGGACGTGACCATTCAGGCCGAGATCCTGGCCCTGATGGACCGCCTGAAGCGGGAAACCGGAACTGCGGTGATGTTCATCACCCACGACATGGCTGTGGTTGCCCAGATGGCTGACCGCGTGGTGGTGATGTTCCGTGGCAACAAGGTCGAAGAGGGGACCGTCAAGGAAATCTTTGAAAACCCGCAGCATGATTACACCAAGGCCCTTTTGGCCGCAGTACCGAAGCTGGGTGAAATGCAGGGCAAGTCGGCACCCGAACCGATGAAGTTGCTGGGTGTCGAGGGGCAGAAAATTGCGCCCATACACGGAACTGAAGAGGTTTTGCTGACGGTAAAGAACCTGACCACGCGGTTTCCTGTCAAAGGTGGTCTTCTGCGGCGCACGATCTCGAATGTTCATGCGGTCGAGGATGTGTCGTTCACACTGAACAAAGGTCAGACACTCAGCCTTGTGGGCGAATCCGGGTGCGGCAAGTCCTCGGCCGGGCGTTCGATCCTGCGGCTGGTCGAGCCGATGGCGGGTGAGGTCAATCTGGACGGTGTCGATATCATGAAGCTGGACCCGTCCGGCCTGCGCAAGGCGCGGCTGGACATGCAGATGATCTTTCAGGACCCGTTCGCCTCGCTGAACCCACAGATGCAGTTGGTCGATCAGGTTGCTGAGCCGATGCGCAACTATGGCGTGGCGTCGGGATCCGAATTGCAGGACCGCGTCGCGCAATTGTTTGACAAGGTGCAGCTGCCGCGCAGCTTCATGCGTCGTTTCCCGCATGAAATGTCCGGGGGACAGCGTCAGCGGATCGCGATTGCCCGCGCACTGGCCCTCAACCCCAAGCTGATCATCGCGGATGAGGCAGTCTCGGCCCTCGACGTGTCAGTTCAGGCGCAGGTTCTGAACCTGATGATGGAGCTGCAGTCCGATTTGGGGCTGTCCTATCTGTTCATCAGCCATGACATGGCCGTGGTTGAACGTGTCAGCCACTATGTCGGTGTTATGTATCTGGGCCGCATTGTGGAACTGGGCCCGCGTGCGCGTGTGTTCGAAAACCCGCAACACCCCTATACGCAGGCATTGATGAAGGCAGTTCCGATTGCTGACCCGAACAAGCGAAAGACAGAAAAAGACCTGAACTTCAAACCGATCCCGTCACCGATTCACCCTGTCGACTACAAACCGGAACCCTCGCAATATCAAGAGGTTGAGCCGGGTCACTTTATCCTGACCACCGACAGTGGGTACTGACACGATGGCCAGGCGCCTGACGCCGCTTGAGATCATGACCAAGCTGATCTCATTCCCAACCGTGAGTCGTGACACCAACCTGCCATTGGTCGACTGGGTGGAAGAATACCTGCGAAGCCATGGGATCACGTCACACCGCTGGCCTGATCCGGATCAGCCGCATAAGGCGGCGATCTTTGCGCATGTCGGCCCTTTTGAAGAAGGCGCAGTTTTGCTGTCCGGGCACACGGATGTCGTGCCGGTTGACGGGCAACCCTGGGACACCGATCCCTTCACGGTGACCGAGAAGGACGGCAAATATTTCGGGCGCGGCACGTGCGATATGAAAGGGTTTGATGCGTTTGCCATCTGGGCGCTGGTCGAGGCGCATTACGCAAATGTGAGACGACCGCTCCAACTTGCGCTGAGTTTTGATGAGGAAGTCGGGTGTACCGGAGCGCCGCCAATGATCGAGGCGATGCAGGGCGTTCTTCCCAAAGGCTCGGCGGTGATCGTGGGTGAGCCATCGATGATGCAGGCGGTAACGGGTCACAAGGGCGGGTTCGGCTTTGACACCCATATCGTCGGGTTCGAAGTTCACAGCTCGATCATGCACACAGGCGTTAACGCGATCATGGCAGCGGCCCCGCTGATCGACTGGGCCAACCAACAGAACGCGCGAAACATGGCGGCGCAACCCAGCGCGGTTGCTGCCGTGTTCGATCCGCCCTGGACAACCTGCCATGTCGGTATGATTGAAGGCGGAACAGCCCATAACATTACCGCTAAAGACTGCCGGTTCATGATGGATTTCCGGACTGTGCCCGATGAAACGCAGGCCCAATGGCGCGATGCCTATTTCGAACAGGTTCGGCACATTGAGGCTCAGATGCAGGCTGTTCACCCGGATACCCGCATCGAACTGAGTGAAAACTTCGCGATTCCGGGGTTGATCCCGGAAGAGGATGGTGAAGCCGAAGCACTGGTACGCGCCCTGACCGGAGACAACGCAAGCCATGTGGTCAGTTACGGGACCGAGGCAGGTCAGTTTCAGGAGGCCGGGTATTCTGCCGTGATATGCGGACCCGGAGACATAGCGCAGGCCCATCAGCCGAATGAGTTCATTACGATTGAACAATTCGAAGCCGGTCATAAATTCATGCAGCGATTGGTTGAAAAACTATGCGCCTAGCCCGGTCTAAAATGGTGTCAGCGGTTGAGAGGGAGGTCTTGAGATGCCCGTAAAAAACAGACTTGCAAAAATGCATGGCGAGATCACCGAATGGCGTCGCCACCTGCACGCCCATCCGGAGCTGATGTATGACGTCCATGAAACTGCGGCGTTTGTCGCTGCCCGTCTGAAAGAATTTGGAGTGGACGAGATCACTCCGGGCGTTGGCAAAACGGGCGTTGTCGGGGTGATCAAAGGGCGCACGGACACGCAGGGGCGCGTCATCGGCCTGCGTGCAGACATGGACGCGCTTCCGATTGAAGAGGCGACAGGGCTGGACTATGCCTCGACCGTGTCGGGCAAGATGCACGCCTGCGGTCATGACGGGCATACTTCGATGCTGCTTGGGGCCGCGCAGTACCTTACCGAAACGCGCAATTTCGATGGCACCGTAGTTCTGATCTTCCAGCCTGCCGAGGAAGGCGGGGCCGGCGGTCTGGCCATGTGTCAGGACGGGTTGATGGACCGCTGGGGCATTCACGAGGTCTATGGCATGCACAATATGCCCGGTCTTCCGGTGGGAGAGTTCGCAATTCGCCCTGGCGCGTTGCTGGCCTCGTCCGATGAGTTTGAAATCACCGTCACTGGCAAGGGCGGACACGCCGCTGCACCGCACGAGGCAGTGGATACAACGCTGGTGGCCTCGCACATCGTTGTTGCCTTGCAATCGGTGGTGTCCCGGACCGTTGACCCGATCAAGCGAGTTGTCCTCACCGTTGGGACGTTTGTGACGGACAGCGTAGCGTCAAACGTGATAGCTCATACGGTTCGTTTGCAGGGAACCGTGCGGACACTTGACCCCGAATATCGCACAATCGCCGAAGAACGCGTGCGCCGGATCGCCGAGGATACGGCCTCGGCCTTTGGCGCGAAGGCGGAGGTTATCTGGACACCGGGATACCCGGTGACAGTGAATTCCGAGGCTGAGACGGGCTATGCGGCCGAGGCGGCAGCAGCGGTTGCGGGCAAGGTCAATGACAGCACGGACCCGATCATGCCGTCCGAAGATTTTGCCTATATGCTTGAAGAACGCCCCGGCGCGTACATCTTTATCGGGAACGGGGATACGGCCATGTGCCACCACCCGCAATACAACTTTGACGACGACGCGATCCCCGCCGGTTGCAGCTGGTTTGCCGAGCTTGTGGAACGACGATTGCCTGTCGCATGAAACAGGGAGAATGACATGCCGATCAAGAACCGTCTCGCAGAGATGCATGATGAGATCACCGGTTGGCGGCGTGACATTCACCAACACCCGGAAATTCTGTACGACACCCACCGCACCAGTGCGCTGGTTGCGGAAAAGCTGAACGAGTTTGGTTGCGACGAGGTCGTGACCGGCATCGGTCGCACCGGAGTCGTCGGGGTCATTCGCGGCAAAAGCGACACGCGGGGCCGTGTGATTGGCTTGCGCGCCGATATGGATGCCCTGCCGATGCAGGAACAGACCGGGTTGGACTATGCCTCAGAAATACCGAATGCGATGCATGCCTGCGGTCATGACGGGCATACTGCGATGGTTTTGGGGGCCGCCAAGTATCTGGCGGAAACCCGCAACTTTGATGGCACGGCAATTGTGATCTTTCAGCCTGCCGAAGAGGGTGGGAATGGCGCCGAGGCCATGTGCAAGGACGGTCTGATGGATCGGTTCGGCATTCAGGAAATCTATGCGATGCACAATGTGCCGGGTGTTCCCACCGGGCAGTTTGCCATTCGTTCGGGCCCGTTGCTGGCAGCGGCGGACGAGTTTGACATCCAACTTGAAGGGCGCGGCGGCCACGCGGCAAAACCTCATCAGACGATTGATACAACGGTGATGCTGTCGCAGCTGATCGTGGCGTTGCAGACGATCGTGTCGCGCAACGCGGATCCGATTTTGCAGGCCGTGCTGTCTGTGACCTCGGTCGAGACATCTTCGAAAGCGTTCAACGTGATCCCGCAATCGGCGCGGATACGCGGCACCGTTCGGACCCATTCCAACGAGTTGCGCGACCTGATCGAACAACGGCTGAAGGAAGTCTCGGAAGGGACCGCTGCAACATTTGGCGGGTCCGTGAACGTCACCTATACGCGCGGTGTTCCGGTGACGATCAATGCCGAAGCCCAGACGGGATATGCAGCAGAGGCTGCGGTGTCGGTCGGGGGCAGTTGCATTGAAGCGCCGATGGTGATGGGCGGCGAGGATTTCTCGTTCATGCTGGAAGAGAGGCCCGGTGCATTCATCGTTTTGGGCAACGGTGACAGTGCCGGGCTGCACCACCCCGAATACAATTTCAATGACGAGATCATCCCCATTGGGTGTTCGTGGTTTGCGGAAATGGTCGAGCGCCGGATGCCGGCGGCTTGACCTGAATCAGGAGAGAGAAAAGACATGCCAGTCAAGAACCGCTTTGCCGAATTGCAGAATGAAATCACGGAATGGCGAAGGGATTTGCACGAAAATCCAGAGATCCTGTTTGAGACCCACCGCACCAGCGCGAAGGTGGCCGAGAAGCTGAAGGAGTTCGGATGCGATGAGGTTGTGACCGGTATCGGACGTACCGGCGTTGTGGGGGTGATCAAAGGCAAGTCGGACAGCAAGGGAAAGGTGATCGGCCTGCGCGCAGATATGGATGCGTTGCCGATACATGAGGCAACGGGGTTGGACTATGCCTCGAAAACGCCGGGTGCGATGCATGCCTGTGGTCATGACGGGCACACCGCGATGTTGCTGGGGGCGGCAAAGTACCTGTCGGAAACCCGCAACTTTGACGGCACCGTTGTCGTGATCTTCCAACCTGCTGAGGAAGGGGGCGGCGGGGGCCGCGAAATGTGCGAAGACGGCATGATGGACCGCTGGAACATTCAGGAAGTCTACGGCATGCATAACTGGCCGGGACAGCCTGTCGGCAAGTTCGCAATCCGACCGGGGTCGTTCTTTGCGGCAACCGATCAGTTCGACATCACGTTTGAGGGTCGCGGCGGACATGCGGCCAAACCGCATGAGACCGTGGATACCACAGTTCTGGCAGCGCAGGCTGTCCTAACGCTGCAAACGATTTCTTCGCGCAATGCCGACCCGATCGATCAGGTCGTGGTTTCGGTGACGTCGTTCGAGACGTCATCAAAGGCTTTCAATGTGATCCCTCAGACCGTGCAGATCAAAGGCACGGTGCGCACCATGAGCAAGGGCATGCGGGATCTGGCTGAAAAGCGGATCAACGAGATTTGCAACGGTGTTGCGGCCACGTTTGGCGGCACCGCTGACGTGACCTACATTCGTGGATATCCGGTGATGGTGAACAGCGACGAGCAAACAGAGTTTGCGGCGGATGTGGCCCGGTCGGTGTCCGGTGATTGCGACGAGGCACCTTTGGTCATGGGGGGCGAAGATTTTGCCTTCATGCTGGAGGAACGTCCAGGCGCCTACATTCTTGTGGGCAACGGTGACACCGCAATGGTTCATCACCCGGAATACAATTTCAACGACGAAGCCATACCGGCCGGATGCAGCTGGTGGGCGGAGATTGTTGAACAGCGGATGCCAGCCGCTTGATGGAGAGGGTGGGGGCTCTGCCCCCACACCCCCGGGATATTTCTAGCCAGATGAAGCGGGATCCTCTGCTTGCAGATCAAGCACCGTGCAGAGGGTTTCGACGACGGCATCCAAGGCGGTCGACTGCGTATTGACGCAGGATTGTGCAGCCCTTCGGGCGGCTTGAAGGGCATTCTGATCTGACAGCCAATGTGAAACGGCCTCAGAGAGGTCAGTGGATGTTTGGACCTCGACAGCGCCCTTGGCGTCGATCAGCGGGGCAAAGGTTTCTGCAAAGTTGAAATACCCCGAGCCGGTGATCACGGCGGCCCCGGCCTGAGCCGGTTCAAATGGGTTGTGTCCGCCAATCTCTTTCAGTGATCCCCCAAGGAAAACGATCGGGCAAAGCGCGTACCAGGTTCCGGTTTCGCCCAGTGTATCGGCAACATACACCTGCGTCGTGTCTGTGATCGGTGCGTTTTTTGACCGGAAGGACGCCTTGAGCCCGGCGTTGTTCAGAAGTTCTGCAACCTCGCCGCGTCGTTCGGGGTGGCGTGGGATCAGTAGCAGCAGAAGGTCGGGCCAATGCTGCAACAATGCCTTGTGGGCTGCCAGAACGCTGTCTTCTTCTCCGGCATGGGTGGAACTGGCGATCCAGACCGGTCTGGCAGCTAATTGCGCGCGAATGTCATCCAGCGTGTTCTGGTCCACAGGCAGAGGATCGGACATGGCCTTGAGGTTGGTGCCGGGCTGCACGCGTTGGGCAGGGGCACCCATGGCAATCAGGTCGGCAGCTGTTTTGTCGTTTTGCGTCAGGAACAGGCGAAACTTATTCAGAATAAACCTTGCTGTTTTAGGGCGCTTCTTCCATCCGGTGACAGATTTGTCCGACAATCGAGCATTCAGCAGAGCCAGTGGAATGTCGCGCCCTGCGCTTTCGACAATCAGCCGCGGCCAGATCTCGCTTTCGACGAAGATCCCGGCATCGGGTTGCCAATGGTCCAGAAAGCGTTGGACCGAGTTGGCTGTGTCAAGCGGCGGGTACTGGTGCCGGGTGCGGGGCGGCAAGCGCTTTTCGATCAGGGCCGCTGAGGTTGGCGTGCCTGAGGTGATCAGAAACTCGGATTTGGGAAGGCAGGTGCCCAGCCGATTGATCAGGGTGAGGACGGACAGGCTTTCGCCGACGCTGGCGGCGTGGAACCAGATCAACTGCCCTGCGGGGCGGGGCTGACTGGCATGGCCAAGACGTTCGTGCTGGCGGTTGGCTGCTACGCCCGCAGCCTCAAGTTTCTTTCGGACGGTTCTCCAGACCAGAGGTGCGGCCAGAGAGATCAGAGCGCAGTACAGGTAGTACAGCGCTGTGGGTCGGTCTTGGGGATCCGGCATGTATCAGCCGCCTGTATGGCTCATATGGCGGCTCATCCGGCCATCGACGGACTGGCGGGAATAGTCGAAGTCGTGACCTTTTGGTTTCAGGTTGATCGCCGCGCGGATGGCATCTTCAAGCGGCTGTTCTGTATCGGGGTGATCCCGCAATGCGCCGCGCAGATCAGCCATGTCCTCCTGCCCAAGACACATATAAAGCTCGCCAGTACAGGTCAGGCGCACGCGGTTGCAGCTTTCGCAGAAATTGTGGGACAGGGGCGTGATGAAGCCGATCTTCTGACCGGTTTCTTCCAGCCTGATATAGCGGGCCGGGCCGCCAGTGCGTTCGGCCAGATCCGTGATTGTGTAATGGTTTTCGTACTCTTTGCGCACGTCCTTGAGCGACCAGTACTGGTCCAGGCGATCCTCGTTGCCGATATCGCCCATCGGCATGACCTCGATCCAGGTCAGGTCCATGTCGCGCTCGGCGCACCATTCAGTGATCTTGGGCAGTTCGGGTTCGTTGAAACCCTTGAGCGCAACAGCATTGATCTTGATCCGCAGCCCAGCCTTTTGCGCCGCGTCGATGCCGTTCAGTACCTGTTTGAGGCGGCCCCAGCGTGTGACCTTGGCAAATTTGTCGTCATCCAGAGTGTCCAGGGATACATTCACACGGCGCACACCGGCGGCATAAAGATCTTCGGAAAAGCGATGCAATTGCGAACCGTTTGTCGTCAGCGTCAGCTCTTTCAACGCGCCGCTGTCCAAGTGGCGAGTCATGGCGTTGAAGAAAGTCATGATATTGCGACGAACCAATGGCTCACCGCCGGTAATGCGCAGTTTCTCGACGCCCATTCTTACAAAGGTCGAGCACATGCGATCCAGCTCTTCCAGCGTCAGAAGGTCTTTCTTGGGCAGAAAGGTCATGTTTTCGGACATGCAGTAGACGCAACGAAAATCACAGCGGTCCGTGACGGAGACGCGGAGATACGTGATAGCGCGGGCAAACGGGTCGATGAGCGGAGCAGACATGCGACATAGGTAAAGCTGTAACCTGCCTGCGACAAGTGCGAACTGCGCTTTGCACTGGATCACACCCGCATGGGGTTGTAGTTTCCGGGCATGAAAAAGGCATTTGTTTTTCTATGCGTTGTTTTGACCGGGTGCGACACTGTCCGGGCAACGAAGGAACGTGTGTTCGGGTCGGGGGACGAGGCGGCTGTGGCCGCATCGGATGTCGAAACTGCGCCAGTTGTCGCTGAGGAAGTTCTTCAGCCCGAGCCTGTTGCGGCACGCCCCAGTTGGGTCGGGGCCAAAACAACCATTGCCGGGCTTGGTGATCCGACCACGCCAGGACGCTGGATGCAGACGCCGCTGGTCGATAGCGAGGTAACGGCGCGGGTTGTTGTGCCCAGAACCGGCGCGCAGGCCTATATCACTCTGGTTCCTGCCGCAGGCCCGGAAAGTAGCGGCAGTCGCTTGTCGCTGGATGCCATGCGGGCCCTTCTGGTGCCATTAGACGAACTGGTCGAAGTCGCGGTTTATGCCGACTGACTTTTCAGGTATTTGGCTGCTTCGCGGCGGGCAAACGGTTTCATTCCATCACCGTGTTTGTCCAAAAAAGCGATCACGCGTTCGGGGTCGTGTTTGGACAGTTCCCGCAGCCACCAGGCGATTGATTTCTGAATGAACCAGTCGCGATCCGGGACATATCCGGCGGCCCAGCCGAGGATACGGTCGCGGCGTTGCAGGTCTTCGGGCTTGGGGTGGTTCTGTTTGGTCCAGGGCAGCGTTGCGACAAGGGCGGCGCGCCGGGTCCACATGTGATCGGACTGTGTCCACTGTTCGACGGCATCCAGCCTCTCGGGATCGGCCATCAGTCGTTTTTGTATCGCCATGCAGGCATGATCGGCGACGGCCCAGGCGTCAAAATCCGGTAGCCAGCTTTGAAGCAGGTCCCAAACCTGATCGTCGGGCCGGATGCGGGCCTGGGTCAGAAGCTTGGCCGCGGCAAGGCGCCCTTCGTGGATATCGGTTTGCCACAGCGCCCTGGCCAGCGTGACGCGTTTGTTCACATCCAGCTCTTGCCGCCATGTTTTGGTCAGATCGTTGAGAACCGGATTGGCGACACCCAGATAGACGCGATCCGCCTTGTGATAACTGGCCATCTGACCCGCACGTTCGGGGTCGGCATGGGCTTTGATCTGATCAAGAAAAGGGGTCAGCATTGGGGGCAGACCGGAGCGCCTGTCGGTTCGCCGTCAATCGTCTGGCTGTTCTTTTCGGCCCAATAAGACCGGATGTCGCCGTCCGTCTTGCCATCGACCCATTTCTGCATCGTGTCGCGGTCGGACTTGAATTCCATGAACGGCACTGCATACCCGCAAGAGGTCTGAACCATTTCGATCGACTGGTCATAGATCTGTCGCGCGCTGCGGTGGTTGGGGAAAAGATTGGCCAGTTCATCCCAGCCCTCATCTCTGACGTGCAGAGTGCGGGCTGTGCCATATGTGCGCAGGATCAGTGGGCGCGTGGTGAAGGAGCACCACATCAGTGTCATCCTGTTGACCTGCATCAGATGCCCCGCCGTCTCGTTGCCGCTGCCAGTCAGGTTCATCCAGACGATGCGGTTTGGCCCCAGCACCCGCAGCGAGTCCATACCTTTGGGCGAGATATTGACCTTTCCCTCGGTCCCGGCGGTGCCGACGAAGAACATATGCTGATCTTCGATGAACTTTTGATGCGCGTCATCAAGCCGGGGAAACTGTTTGGACATGGGTCACTCTACCGTCACTGATTTTGCCAGATTGCGCGGCTGGTCTACATCCGTCCCTTTGGCTACAGCTGTGTGATAGGCCAGCAACTGTGCGGGAACCGAATAAAGGATCGGCGCAAGACTGGTGTGAACATGCGGCATCCGGATCGTGCTCCAGACTCCGTCTCCGGCCTCGTCAATTCCATCATCATCAGACACAAGGATCACTTTGCCCTTGCGCGCCATCACTTCCTGCATGTTTGACACGGTCTTGTCGAACACCGTGTCTCGGGGCGCCATGACAACCACGGGCATATGTTTGTCGATCAGGGCGATGGGGCCATGTTTCAACTCTCCTGACGCATAACCTTCGGCGTGGATGTAGCTGATTTCCTTGAGCTTCAGCGCCCCTTCCATTGCCAGCGGATACATCAGGCCACGGCCCAGGAACAGAACGTCGCGCGCCTCGGACAGGCGTTGGGCCGCCTTGCGGATCGCCCGGTTCTGATCCAGTGCCGTGTTCAGCACGGTCGGCAATCCGCGCAGCGCAGCGGCATGATCGGCGATTTCCTCATCCGTCAGGGTGCCGCGATCTGTCGCCGCCTTGAGCGCGAGCATCAGCAAAACGCTTAGTTGACAGGTGAAGGCCTTGGTCGAAGCCACACCGATTTCAACGCCAGCATGGATCGGCAGGGCGATATCGCTTTCCCGAGCAATCGAACTTTCGGGGACATTGACGACAGAAACGATCTTGTCCGCCTTGCCCTCGCAATAGCGCAGCGCGGCCAGGGTGTCGGCGGTTTCGCCTGACTGACTGACAAACAGCGCCAGTGTGCGACCCGTGATCGGAGGTTCGCGATAGCGGAACTCGCTGGCGATATCGACTTCCACCGGCATCTTTGCCAGTTGCTCGAACCAGTATTTCGCAGTCAGGCAGGCATAAAACGCGGTGCCGCAGGCGACCATGGTCAGACGGTCCAGCTTGCTGAAATCCAGCTCGGCGTCGGGGAACACCACTCGATCACCGCCCGTGGGCAGGTAGGATCGGATGGCCTCGGCCACGACGATAGGCTGCTCAGCGATTTCCTTGGCCATGAAATGCTTATGCTCGCCCTTGTCGGCGCGCGCATGATCCAGCTTGATCTTGCGCTTTTCCCGGTTGGCCAGTTCACCGGCTTCGTTGCGGATTTCCAGCGATGTTCGGGTCAGAACTGCGCGGTCGCCTTCTTCAAGATAAGTGATCTGGTTGGTTAGCGGCGCAAGGGCAATGGCGTCCGAGCCCACATACATCTCACCATCGCCGTGGCCGATGGCCAGGGGTGATCCTTTGCGGGCCGCTACAATCAGGTCATCCTCACCATCGAAAAGGAATGCAAGGGCGAAAGCACCTTCCAACTTGTCGATAGTCTTGAAGGCGGCCTCGACCGGGGACATGCCTGTGTTGAGGTGATGTTCCGTCATCAGCGCGACGGTTTCAGTGTCGGTTTCGGTCTTGAAGGCGACACCGTGTTTGGCCAGTTCCGCCCTCAGGTCGCGGTAGTTTTCGACAATTCCGTTGTGAACCACGGCCACCGGGCCCGCCTTGTGGGGATGCGCGTTGTTTACGGATGGCGCACCATGTGTGGCCCAGCGGGTGTGACCAATGCCGGATTTACCGGGCAGCGGATCATGCACCAACAGATCGCTGAGGTTGACCAGTTTGCCGACCGCACGCCGACGACCCAGGACACCGTCATTAACGGTTGCAATCCCGGCGCTGTCATAGCCGCGATATTCCAGCCGTTTCAGGGCTTCTACCAGAATAGGGGCCGCTTCATGCTGCCCCAAGACACCTACAATTCCACACATATCTCAGGCCTCGTTATCGCGGCGAGCCTTCTTCGCCTTCAACATATCAAACAGTTTTCGCGCGTAGCCGGGTTTGTTTTCCTGCTTGGCGCGCGCCACGGCCAACGCCTCGGGCGCTACGTCTTTGGTCACCACTGTGCCTGTCGCTGTCATTGCGCCATCGCCCACAGTGACCGGGGCAACGAGCATGGTGTTGGAGCCGATAAAGACATTCGCACCAATGGTGGTCTTGTGCTTCATCACGCCATCATAGTTGCAGGTGATTGTTCCCGCGCCGATATTCGTCGCAGCACCCACTGATGCGTCCCCGATATAGCTGAGGTGGTTGACCTTCGCGCCTTCGGCAATTTCTGCATTCTTGATCTCGACGAAATTGCCAACCCGCGTGTTTTCGGCCAGTTCCGCGCCGGGGCGCAGCCGCGCGTAGGGGCCGACAATGGCGCCGCGACTGACATGGCACCCTTCCAGATGGGAAAAGGCCCGGATGGTTGCACCGCTTTCGACGGTCACTCCGGGGCCGAAGACCACGTTGGGTTCGATTACTGTGTCACGCCCAATCACAGTGTCTGCGGACAAGTATACCGTATCCGGTGCCATTAATGTGACACCCATATCCAGCAGTTCTTCCCGCGCGCGCGCCTGAAACACCGCGTCGGCGGCGGCCAGATCAGCGCGAGAGTTCACGCCCAGCGTCTGGGCTTCGTCACAGGCGACGGCGGTTACGTTCAGACCGCGGTTGCGGGCGATCTCAACTACGTCTGTCAGGTAGTATTCGCCTGAGGCATTGTTGTTTTTTACGGCGTCAATCAGCGAAAAAAGCAACTGGGCATCACAAGCTAAAAGGCCCGAGTTGCAAAATGTTATGGCGCGCTCTTCATCTGATGCGTCTTTGAATTCGACAATGCGTTCCAACGTGTCGCCATTCATGACCAACCGGCCATAGCGGGCCGGATCAGCCGCATCGAACCCAAGGATGACCAGGTCATTTCGGGATCGAGCCTCGACCATCCGTTCCAGCGTGTCGGGTTGTAAAAACGGGGTGTCGCCGTAAAGAACCACGATATCACCGTCGAACCCGTCCAGTGCTGTCCTGGCCTGACCGACCGCGTGGGCCGTACCCAACTGTTCTTCCTGAACGGTTATCCGGGCATCTTCGTCTTCGTCCTGAGCAACCTTTGCTACAGCCTCGGACCCGTGGCCGGTAACGATCACCGTACGTTCGGGCGACAGGACAGACCCGGCGCGCATCGCGTGAACAAGCATCGGAGCCTGAGCGATGGGATGCAGGACTTTGGGAAGATCCGAATTCATCCTGGTGCCTTTTCCGGCGGCAAGGATGACAAGGGCAATGGTCATGAAATCGTTTTCTCTTTGTGTTTTGTTGCCGACCGTTTTATCCGCTGGGGGCAAAGGCGCAAGCTGTTCGGCCATCAAACAAGATTGCCGATTGAAACAGGACACGGCGAAAACCTGCCGAAACAGGAGGCAACATGCGGACCGTCATCTTCGATCTGGACGGCACTTTGGCGGATACATCAGGCGATTTGCTGGCGGCAGCGAACCATTGTTTCCGCGAAATGGGGCATGGTGATGTGCTGGTCCATGGGCAGGATGCAGGCATCGCGCTGCGTGGCGGGCGCATGATGTTAACCCAAGGGCTGAAACGCGTTGGAGCTTACGACGAGGACACCGTTCAGGCCTATTATCCGGTTCTGCTTGAGGCTTACGCGCAAGATATCAACACCCACACAAGTTTCTATCCGGGAGCGTTGCAGGCCGTCGAGATGCTGAGTAACGCGGGCTACGGTGTCGGCATTTGCACCAACAAGCCGGAACATCTGGCCGAATTGTTACTGACGCGCATGGGAGTGCGGGATCGTTTTGCCTCGTTGGTAGGTGCGGATACGCTGCCGGTGCGCAAGCCGGACCCGGCCCCTCTGCGCGAGGCTGCGCGACGGGCCGGGGGAGATCCAGCCTGGTGCGTGCTGATCGGAGATTCGGATACCGACCGCTATACCGCCCGAGCGGCAGGGGTCCCATCGGTTTTGGTGACTTTCGGGCCGTCAGGGGAGGACATGGCAGCGCTGGAGCCCGAAGCCCTGCTGCATCACTTTGACGACTTGCCCGATCTTGTGCCTGATCTGATCGGTGCGGCAGCCTGAAACCTTGACCGGACCCTGTCGGAGATCCAGAAAAAGACCATGACGGAAACATTCATTGGTAATTTCACGCAGCAGGAACCCCTTCCAGACGACGCAATCGAGGCAGCGCTGGCTGTCCTGCGTCACGGGCGGCTGCATCGCTATAACGTGGTCCCCGGTGAGTTGGGGGAAACGGCCCTGTTGGAACAGGAGTTTGCTGCACAGATGGGGGCCAAGTATTGCTTGGCGGTTTCCTCTGGCGGTTATGCGCTTGCCACCGCGTTGCGGGCCGTCGGTGTGCAGCCGGGCGACCCGGTTCTGACCAATGCGTTCACTCTGGCTCCGGTGCCGGGATCAATTGCATCGGTCGGAGCGCGGGCGATCTTTGTCGGCGTCACCGAAAACCTGACCATCGATCTGGAGGATCTTGAGGGCAAACTGGATCAGGCCCGTGTCCTGATGCTCAGCCATATGCGCGGGCATCTGTGTGACATGGATCGTCTGATGCAGATGTGTGACGCGGCAGGCGTTATCGTGATCGAGGACTGCGCACACACGATGGGCGCGGCCTGGCGTGGTCAGTTGTCGGGGCGGCAGGGGGCGATCGGGTGTTATTCCTGCCAGACCTATAAGCACGTGAACTCGGGCGAGGGCGGTTTGCTGGTTACTGATGACGCGGAACTGGCGGCCAAGGCCACAATGCTGTCGGGGTCATACATGCTGTATGAACGCCATCTGGCAGCGCCGGGACCTGAAGTGTTCGAGCGGATAAAGTACACCACACCCAATGTGTCCGGTCGCATGGACAATTTGCGTGCCGCCATCCTACGCCCTCAGTTGCGGGATCTGGACCGGCAGGTGACACGGTGGAACGAGCGCTATCGCGAGATCGAGACCGGGCTGCGCGGCACTCCGGGCCTGACGATTGTCGAGCGACCCGAAGAGGAAACCTATGTCGGGTCTTCGATCCAGTTCCTGCTGTTGGATTGGTCGCCTGAGCGGATAGCCGACGTTATCAGCCGTTGCGCCGCGCGTGGGGTCGAGATCAAATGGTTTGGCGGGGCTGAGCCAACAGGGTTCACGTCGCGCTATGACAGCTGGAGATATTTTGAAAGCGAACGAATGCCGGAAAGTGATCGTGTTCTGGCAGGCATCATGGATATGCGTGTGCCGCTGACCTTTTCACTGGAGGATTGCCAAGTGATCGCGCGCATCATCCGAGCCGAAGTGGGCGCAGTTTATCAATCCTAGCAAAACAGAGTGCGCTTTCAGCGCGCACTCGACCCTTGAGAGCGCCGCCCGGTTTGGGCGGCGTTTCGCGTTTTGGTCCGGGCTTTCACAAAGATTGACCGAAGACAGATTCGCTGTTAGAGATTTATTGAACACTTGTTCATTAATGCGGAGGGAGGACACAGATGTTCATGGCCACGATGAAGTTTGATCTGGGTGAGGATGTGAACGCCCTGCGCGAGATGGTGCATCGGTGGGCGCAGGAGCGTGTCAAGCCGATGGCGGCTGAGATTGATGCCAAGAACAGCTTTCCGAATGAACTGTGGAAAGAAATGGGAGAGCTTGGTCTTTTGGGTGTCACCGTGCCAGAAGAATACGGCGGTGCGGGCATGTCCTATTTGGCGCATACAATTGCTGTCGAAGAAGTTGCGCGCGCTTCTGCCTCGGTTTCGCTGTCTTATGGGGCGCATTCCAACCTGTGTGTGAACCAGATCAAGCTGAACGGTACGGAAGAGCAGAAACAGAAATACCTGCCGCGCCTAGTATCGGGAGAACATGTGGGTGCGCTGGCGATGTCGGAACCTTCCGCAGGTTCGGACGTGGTGTCGATGAAGCTGCGGGCGGAAAAACGCAACGACCATTACCGACTGAACGGCAACAAGTACTGGATCACAAACGGGCCAGACGCGGATACACTGGTGGTTTATGCCAAGACAGACCCCGATGCCGGATCGAAGGGTATTACTGCATTTCTGATTGAAAAAGAGATGAAGGGTTTTTCGACTTCACCCCATTTCGACAAGTTGGGGATGCGCGGGTCGAACACGGCTGAACTGATCTTTGAAGATGTCGAAGTGCCGTTCGAGAACGTATTGGGAGAAGAGGGCAAGGGCGTAGCCGTGCTCATGTCAGGTCTGGACTATGAGCGCGTGGTTCTGGCCGGGATCGGAACCGGCATCATGGCCGCCTGTCTGGATGAGGTGATGCCGTATCTGGCCGAGCGCAAGCAATTCGGCAAACCGATTGGCAGCTTCCAACTGATGCAGGGCAAGATTGCCGACATGTATACCGCGATGAACTCGGCACGGGCCTATGTCTATGAGGTGGCCAAGGCCTGTGATCGAGGAGACGTCACTCGGCAGGACGCAGCGGCGTGCTGTCTTTACGCATCCGAACAGGCGATGGTTCAGGCGCATCAGGCGGTTCAGGCGCTGGGCGGGGCAGGGTTTCTGTCGGATGCACCGGTCAGTCGGATTTTCCGGGACGCCAAGCTGATGGAGATCGGCGCAGGCACCAGCGAGATTCGACGGATGCTGATCGGCCGGGAAATGATGAACGAAATGCGCTGAGTGAAGACGCCCCGCAGACGAGGTTACAGCGGGGCGTTTCGATCAAAGGATCAGAAGCGATGAACGTAGGAAATACCGACCAGCCAAGGGTCGATGTTTGCAGTGCCAATATCGGCTCCGTTCAGCGTGACGTCCGAGTCGATGTCGAACCAGCGTACATTCAGACGGACTGCACCTTTGTCGGTGATCATATAGTCGAGACCGGCTTGCAGCGATACGCCGAAGGAATCATCGACCTTGAGGTTGCCAAGGGCAGATTGCTCGTCAAAGAAGATGGTATAGTTCAGACCGGCACCGACATAGGGCTTCCAGGCGCTATTGGTCGGGAAGTGATAGTTCAGCGACAAGGTGGGCGGCAGATGCTTGACGCTGCCAGCGTCCACGCTTCCACCCAAGGTGACGTTATGTTTGAACGGGGTCGCGGCCAGAAGCTCGATCCCCAGATTGTCTTGGATGAAATACTCGGCGGTGAAGATCGGGCGCGTATCCGAGTCGATATCGGCGCCAAGGCCGGCCAGTGTTCCGTTGTTGGATTTCGGGTCCAGGTACCCCACACCGATGCCGAGCGTCCAATCCCCCTGAGATTGGGCAAACGCAGGAGCAGCCAGAGCCACCAACGCGGTGGAAAGGGTCAATGCGGCGAGTTTCTTGGTCATTGTCTTGCCTTTGGTTCTGTTGATGACCTTGGTGTTGCAGCGATTGGAACTGCCCACTCTGATCTGCATCAAGTTTATGTGAAGGAGTTGGGTGCAGTTGAACCTCGAAGTGCAGGAAATATAGGGAAAATTCGCCGTGCTAACCGCTGAGCGCATACCGGGTTTGCGCCCGGATGGAGGCTGGGATCTGCCGGACAGGCTGAACATGGCGCAGCAGTGCCTGCGGCATGCGGGGGACCGGGTCGCGCTGATCGATTTGACCGGACCTGACCCGCAGCACATCAGCTTTGCGCAGCTGTCGCAAATGACAGACGGAATAGCCCGCGCATTATTGCGCCATGTGCAACCCGGTGATCGCGTCGGAGTGTTGTTGAGCCAGTCGCCATGGTGCGCGGCGGCCCATCTGGCGATCTGGAAGGTCGGCGCGGTGTCGGTCCCTTTGTTCAAACTGTTCAAGCAGGACGCGCTGCGGTCGCGGGTCAGTGACGCAGGTGCCGGGATTGTACTGACCGACGCCGAAGGGGCTGATCTGTTGGGTGATCTGGCCATGCCCTTGATTGCATCGGTGATTGGCGAAGATGGCCCCGCTGTAACATTCGCCACGACCGGCCCTGACGATCCGGCTGTGTTGATCTATACCTCGGGCACAACCGGCAGCCCGAAGGGCGCGCTGCATGGACACCGGGTCCTGACCGGTCATTTGCCAGGCGTTTCGATCAGCCATAATCACTTGCGCGAAGGCGACTGTCTTTGGACCCCGGCGGATTGGGCGTGGATCGGCGGGTTGTTCGACGTGCTGATGCCGGGTCTTGCGCTGGGCATTCCTGTTGTCGCGGCACGGCTTGAGAAATTCACCCCCGAGGCCTGCGCTGACATCATCGCGCGTGGCGGGGTGCGGAACGTCTTTTTCCCACCAACGGCGCTGCGAATGCTCAAGGCAGCAGATCAGGTGATCCCCGGTCTGCGCTCGGTCGCGTCCGGGGGTGAACCGCTGGGTGCCGAAATGCTGGCATGGGGACAGAAGGCCTTTGGTCTGACGATCAACGAGTTTTACGGCCAGACCGAGTGCAACATGGTCGTATCCTCCTGCGCCGAAGATTTCCCTGTGCGCCCCGGCTGTATCGGCCAACCGGTGCCGGGGCATGAGGTTGCGGTGATTGATGAGGACGGAAACCCGACCGGGGACGAGGGCGACGTCGCCATCCGGCACGGCTCGGCCTCGATGCTGCTGGAATACTGGAACCGCCCCGAAGCGACCGCAGACAAGTTTCGCGGCGACTGGCTGATCACCGGCGACCGCGGCGTGTGGGAGGGCGACTATCTGCGATTTGTCGGTCGGGACGATGACGTGATTACCTCCGCCGGGTATCGCATTGGCCCAGCTGAGATCGAGGATTGCCTGCTGACCCACCCGGCGGTGGCGACGGTAGGCGTGGTCGGAAAACCTGACCAGCTGCGGACCGAGATCGTCAAGGCTTATGTAGTGTTGAAGACGGGTGCTGAGGCCACGGAGCGCGAGTTGCAGGACTGGGTCAAAGACCGTCTGGCGCATTATTCGTATCCGCGCGAGGTGGCGTTTCTGGAGGAGCTGCCGATGACGGTGACGGGGAAGGTGATCCGAAAGGAACTGAAGGCGCGGGCGGCGGGGGAATTGAAATGAATAAGATTCTGCGGCGTCTGTCAGGGTTAAAGTGCCCTAAATGTGGGGTGCCGCAGCCCTTGAGTGTTTTGAACACTATGGTTGGCAGTGAGGAGTACGTGCCAGCTGTAAGGTGTGGTAACTGCGAAGCTTGGCTGCGCGTTAAGTCCAAGAATGGGGTTTTTCATTTCTTACTATTGCTTTTTCTGATGACGCTGCCTTTGCCATTCTTGGCACTGGATGAGATTAGTATCAATTTGAACAACCCTGAAGGGCTGTTCAATTGGCCCCTCTCGTCTTCTGCAAAGAGCGTAATCTTCTACATAATTTACTTCGCAGTGGTGGTCTTGCCCATAAGTAATCGGGCATTGAAGGTGGATATCTACAAATGAAACTCACATCCAAAGCCATGCCCGGCTCCGAGGGCTTCAAGACAAACCGCACCGCTCATCTCGATGCGCTGGCGCAAATCTCTGCTGCTGCCGAAGCAGCCCGCATGGGCGGGGGCGAGAAATCCCGCGCGCGGCATGAATCCCGAGGAAAGATGCTCCCCCGACGACGGGTGGCGAACCTGCTTGATCCGGGGTCGCCGTTCCTTGAAATCGGGGCGACAGCGGCACATGGGATGTATGGCGATGCAGCACCTTGTGCCGGGGTCATCGCGGGGATTGGCCGGGTGCAGGGGCGCGAAGTCATGGTGGTGTGTAACGATGCCACCGTGAAGGGCGGCACCTATTATCCGATGACCGTCAAGAAGCACCTGCGCGCGCAGGAGATTGCCGAGGAAAACAATCTGCCGTGCATCTATCTGGTCGACAGTGGCGGCGCGAACCTGCCCAATCAGGATGAGGTGTTCCCAGACCGCGACCACTTTGGGCGTATCTTCTACAATCAGGCGCGGATGAGCGCGAAGGGTATCCCTCAGATTGCCGTGGTGATGGGATCATGCACGGCGGGTGGAGCCTATGTTCCTGCAATGTCCGATGTGACGATCATCGTAAAGGAACAGGGCACAATCTTTCTGGCAGGGCCACCATTGGTCAAAGCTGCGACGGGTGAGGTTGTCAGCGCCGAGGATCTGGGTGGCGGCGATGTGCACACACGCCTGTCGGGTGTGGCAGATTATCTGGCCGAAGATGATGCACATGCGCTGGCATTGGCGCGGCGGGCTGTCGGGTCATTGGGGGGTGCCGGGCTGAAGCCCGGCCTACGGTTCGACGCACCCGAGGAGCCTGCTTATGATCCGGAGGAAATTCTGGGAGTTGTTCCCGCCGACCTGCGCACGCCCTATGACATCCGTGAAGTGATTGCGCGGCTTGTCGATGGGTCGCGGTTTGATGAGTTCAAACCCCGGTTTGGCGAGACACTGGTCACCGGCTTTGCCCATGTCAAAGGGTGTCCCGTCGGGATCATTGCCAACAATGGGGTGTTGTTCTCGGAGGCCGCGCAAAAGGGCGCGCATTTCGTTGAGCTGTGTTCGCAGCGCAAAACGCCCCTGGTCTTCTTGCAGAACATCACCGGCTTCATGGTCGGCCGCAAATACGAGAACGAGGGGATCGCCCGCCACGGCGCCAAGATGGTGACGGCAGTTGCAACGACGAGCGTTCCCAAGATCACGATGCTGGTGGGCGGCTCGTTCGGGGCCGGGAACTATGGCATGGCTGGACGCGCCTATCAGCCGCGGTTCCTGTGGACATGGCCGAATTCGCGGATTTCGGTGATGGGGGGCGAGCAGGCAGCCGGTGTTCTGGCCACCGTCAGGCGCGATGGGATCGAACGACAGGGCGGCACCTGGTCGGCCGAGGAAGAGGCCGAGTTTAAACGTCCGACACTGGAGATGTTCGAAGAGCAATCGCACCCGCTTTATGCCTCGGCCCGTCTCTGGGATGACGGCATCATCGACCCGCGCAAAAGCCGCGATGTGCTCGCCTTGTCTCTGAGCGCCGCACTGAACGCCCCGATAGAGGAGACACGTTTCGGCGTGTTCAGGATGTAAGATGAACGTTTCATTGAATGACGTCATGGCACGCTATCCGGGTGCCCAGACTTTCAAGTTTGGTGACAATGCCCGGCTGAGTGCTGAGCTTCTGGCTCTGGTACGATCAGGGCGGAAAACGGCAACCTGCGGTGCGTTGCGCGACTATCCCGAAGGTAGCCCTGACACTCCTGTGGTCGGTCGGAGAGATATTGCGCTGGAATGGGACGACCGTCCGGCCTTGGTGATCGAAACGGTCGAGGTCTCGACCTGCCGATACTGCGACGTAACCGAGGATTTCGCGTTGGCAGAGGGCGAAAATGAAACGCTTGAGGGATGGAGAGAGGGGCATCGCCAGTATTTCGAACGCAATGGCGGATTTGATCCCGAGATGGTGCTGCTGTGCGAACGATTTCGCCTTGTCGAAGATCTGGCGGTTGAGGGGTAAGCTATGTTCAACAAAATCCTGATTGCCAACCGGGGCGAGATTGCTTGCCGGGTTATGGAAACCGCTCAGAAGATGGGCGTATCTTGCGTTGCTGTTTATTCCGATGCGGACGCTGCGGCCAAGCATGTGCAGATGGCGGATGAGGCCCTTCATATCGGTGGCCCCGCCCCGGCGGAAAGCTATCTGAAGGGCGATGTGATTATTCAGGCTGCGCTGGATACGGGCGCGCAGGCGATCCATCCCGGTTATGGCTTCCTGTCAGAGAACCCCGATTTCGTTGACGCGGTCGAGGCCGCGGGTTTGACCTTTATCGGCCCATCAGCGGATGCGATCCGCAAAATGGGCCTCAAGGATGCGGCCAAGGTGTTGATGGAACAGGCTGGCGTGCCCGTGGTGCCCGGCTATCACGGCGACAATCAGGATCCCGAACACTTGGCGGGTGCGGCTGATGCGATTGGGTATCCGGTGCTGATTAAGGCCGTTGCAGGCGGCGGCGGTAAAGGTATGCGTCTGGTCGAACGCCCCAAGGATTTCCGTTCCGCATTGGACAGCGCACGCGGCGAAGCCAAAACCGCTTTTGGCAATGACGCAGTGCTGGTCGAGAAATTCGTGGCCAAACCCCGCCATATCGAAGTGCAGGTATTTGGTGACGGTACCCATGCGGTGCATTTGTTCGAACGCGATTGCTCGTTGCAACGCCGCCATCAGAAAGTGATCGAAGAGGCACCAGCCCCGGGCATGACTTCTGAGATGCGGGAGGCGATGGGGCAGGCCGGTGTGCGCGCCGCCGAGGCGATCGGGTACAAGGGTGCAGGCACGGTGGAGTTCATCGTTGATGCCTCGGACGGGCTGCGCCCCGACAGATTCTGGTTCATGGAGATGAACACCCGCCTGCAGGTGGAACACCCGGTTACAGAGGCCATCACCGGCATCGATCTGGTGGAATGGCAGTTGCGCGTTGCGGCAGGAGAGAGCCTTCCCAGGCATCAGGATGATCTGTCGATCTCGGGTCACGCCTTCGAAGCCCGGCTTTATGCCGAGGACGTGCCGAAAGGATTCTTGCCGGCGACAGGTACACTGACCCATCTGGTTTTCCCGGCCAACTGCCGTGCGGATAGTGGCGTTCGCGCAGGCGACACGATCAGCCCCTGGTATGACCCGATGATTGCCAAAGTGGTGGTGCACGGTCCGACCCGCGCCGTCGCCCTTGAGACGTTGAACCGAGTGCTGAGGGAGACCGAAGTGGCGGGCACCGTTACGAATCTCGCCTTTCTGGGCGCGCTGACCCGCCATAACGGATTTGCCTCGGGCGATGTAGATACGGGCCTGATCGGGCGCGATCTTGACGGGTTGGTGCAGGAATCGCCGACTTCGGCCACAACCGCTGTTGCGGCTGCGATGACCGCACTGAATCTGGTGGATGTCGCGCCTGACACCGGGTTTTCCCTATGGGCTCCGTTGCATCGGGCGGTGCAGCTGTCCGATCAGGGAGAGATTCTTGATCTTGACGTGCAGGTCGATGGTCCGGATCGCCAGCTTTGGCAGCTGGGCGAACACCGTGTCGTGGCCGAGCGGGTCTCGGGGCGGTGGGCGCTGAGCGGCGCACCGATGCCCCGGGTGGCTGTCAGCGGAACAACTTTGACCGTATTTACTGACTATGGTCGCAGTTTCGACGTTATAGATCCGCTTGACCGGGATGCCAGCGCGACGGGTGACACCAACGTGATTGAGGCGCCGATGCCGGGTCTGGTCAAGGCAGTCTTTGCCACCGCGAGGCAGACCGTTCAAGAAGGCGACCGTTTGGCTATTCTCGAAGCGATGAAGATGGAGCATTCGTTACTAGCCGCGCGAGATGGTGTGGTGGCCGAGGTGCTGGTCGAAGATGGCGCGCAGGTCGAGGCTGGGGCGGCTTTGGTGCGTTTGGAAGAAGAGTGATCTGTACCCGCGCGGTTTGACGTGGCACGGTCGCGCGATCCGTATTTGGAATGAGAACAAGCCATAAGGGGTTCTGACATGGGTGATCTGGTCGAAATCTACGAAGTTGGACCGCGCGACGGGCTACAAAACGAAACACGTGAGATACCGGTTGCCGACAAGGTGGCGCTGATCAATTGCCTTAGCCGCGCCGGGTTCCGTCGGATCGAAGTTGCAAGCTTTGTCTCTCCCAAATGGGTTCCTCAAATGGCGGGGTCGGCGCAGGTTCTGGCCGGTATTACCCGCGCGGACGGAGTGCGTTACGCGGCGTTGACGCCGAATATGCGCGGATACGAGGATGCGCTGGCCGCCAAAGCGGATGAGATTGCCATTTTTGCGTCTGCTTCCGAGGGGTTTTCCAAGGCAAACATCAATGCCTCGATCGCCGAGTCAATCGAACGGTTCACGCCGATTCTCGAAGCTGCGCGCCATATCGACCTTCCGGTTCGCGGCTATGTCTCTTGCGTGACGGATTGCCCTTATGACGGCCCGACCCCGCCCGAGAAAGTGGCCGAAGTTGCCGACCGGCTGTTTGCGTTGGGCTGTTACGAGGTGTCATTGGGGGACACGATCGGGCAAGGCACGCCAGACAAGATCGCTCATATGCTTCTGGCGGTGCGGGAAAGGGTTCCTGTGACGCGGCTTGCCGGGCATTTTCATGACACCAATGGGCGTGCAATCGACAATATCGATGCGGCACTTTCGCTGGGGGTGCGCGTGTTCGATGCGGCCGTGGGTGGGCTTGGCGGTTGCCCGTATGCTCCGGGGGCCGCGGGCAATGTCGCGACTGAAACCGTTGCAGCGCATTTGCACCGGTTGGGCTACCAAACCGGTCTGGATATCGATGTGGTCGAAGAGGCCGCGCTGATGGCCAAGGCGTTGAGAGGCTAACATGTTCGAAACAATCTCGATTTCAGCAGACGAACGCGGTGTTGCCACGTTAACTCTGGACCGGGCGGAAAAGCACAACGCGCTGTCGGGTCAAATGATCACCGAGCTGACACAGGCCGCGTCGCAACTGGGTCAGGATGGCTCTGTCAGGGTGGTCGTTCTGGCCGCTGCGGGAAAGACGTTTTGCGCCGGTGGTGATCTGGGGTGGATGCAGGACCAGATGGCGGCCGACAAGGCGACGCGATTTGTCGAGGCGCGCAAGCTGGCCGAGATGTTGCAGGCGTTGAACACAATGCCCAAACCCCTGATCGGGGCACTACAAGGCAACGCCTTTGGCGGAGGCGTTGGGATGGCCGCCGTGTGCGATGTTGCCATCGGTGTAGATAGTCTGAAGATGGGACTGACCGAGACCCGGCTGGGGCTGATTCCGGCGACAATCGGCCCTTATGTTATCGCTCGTATGGGTGAGGCGCGGGCACGGCGTGTGTTCATGTCGGCCCGGTTGTTCGATGCGCCCGAAGCGGTTGATCTGGGATTGCTGGCAAAGGCTGTGCCCTCCGAGCAGCTTGCGGCCGCGATAGAAGAGGAAGTTCGGCCCTATCTTTCGTGCGCGCCGGGGGCGGTTGCATCTGCCAAGGCGCTGGTTCGAACTCTGGGACCTCGTATTGATGATGCCACAATCGACCAGACCATCAACGAACTGGTCGAACGCTGGGAAACGGAAGAGGCGCGTGAAGGGATCGCGGCGTTCTTCGAAAAACGTAAACCTGCATGGAATAAGTAAGTTTACCGAGTTTCCGCAAGCCAATGCAAAACGCGCGAAATGCGATTCTATGCCGCGCTGTCAAGCGTATGTTTGATGGTGAACGGGGCTGTGTTCGGTTGACCCTCTGACCCGGCGGGGATAGAGAATGTCCAGTCAACACGCCAATTGACGGCGCACCCGACAAGATGCGTGCGCAAGAAAGGAGCTATTCGTGGAAGACCTGCTGCGGGAGTACCTCCCGATTCTGGTGTTTCTGGCCGTTGCCGTAGGCCTTGGAATCGTCCTGATTCTTGCCGCCGTTGTACTGGCTGTCCGCAATCCCGACCCCGAAAAGGTCAGCGCATATGAATGTGGCTTCAACGCCTTCGACGATGCGCGAATGAAATTTGACGTCCGATTCTATCTGGTCTCGATTCTCTTCATCATCTTCGATCTTGAGATCGCATTCCTGTTTCCCTGGGCCGTCGGGTTCCGCGATATCAGCGATGTCGGCTTCTGGTCGATGATGGTGTTTCTGGCCGTGCTGACCATCGGCTTTGCCTATGAGTGGAAGAAAGGGGCCCTGGAATGGGAGTGATGACCGGTGCAAACACCGCTGGCGTCGACAAGGAAGTCGCCACCCAGGCCCTGAATGCCGAGTTGCAGGACAAAGGTTTTCTGCTGACCTCGAGCGAGGATATCATCAACTGGGCTCGTACCGGTTCGCTGCACTGGATGACTTTTGGTCTGGCCTGCTGCGCGGTTGAAATGATGCACACCTCGATGCCGCGCTATGATGCGGAACGTTTCGGCATCGCCCCACGCGCCTCTCCGCGCCAATCTGACGTGATGATCGTGGCCGGCACGCTGACCAACAAGATGGCCCCTGCGTTGCGCAAGGTTTACGACCAGATGCCCGAGCCGCGCTATGTGATCTCGATGGGGTCCTGCGCGAATGGCGGTGGTTACTACCACTATTCCTATTCTGTCGTGCGTGGCTGTGACCGGGTAGTTCCGGTGGATATCTATGTGCCCGGCTGCCCTCCGACCGCCGAGGCGCTGCTTTACGGTCTGCTACAGCTACAACGCAAAATCCGCCGCACCGGCACAATTGTACGCTGAGGGGAAGGGTAGATGAGCGAAGCACTCAAAGAACTCGGCACCCAGCTTGAACTGAAACGAGCCGATTGTGTTCTGTCCTGGGATGTGACCCATGGTGAGCTGAACGTCGATGTGGCGCCGTCGAACCTCGTGGAATTCGTAGAATTCCTGCGGTCGGACCAAAATTGCAAGTTCTCGACACTGGTGGATATCACCGGCGTCGATTACCCCGAACGCGCCAAGCGGTTCGACGTGGTGTATCACTTCCTGTCGATGTACCAGAACCAGCGCATCCGTCTGCGGGTTTCGATCCGCGAAGATGACATGGTGCCTTCGATAGTCGATATCCACCCCTCGGCCAACTGGTTCGAGCGTGAGGTGTTCGACATGTTCGGCATCCTGTTCTCGGGCCATCCAGACTTGCGGCGCATCCTGACGGATTATGGCTTCCGTGGCCATCCGCTGCGCAAAGATTTCCCGACCACGGGCTACACCGAGGTGCGTTATGACGAGGCGCAGAAACGCGTCGTCTACGAGCCGGTCAGTCTGGTGCAGGAGTACCGTCAGTTTGATTTCATGTCCCCATGGGAAGGTGCGAATTACATTCTGCCAGGGGATGAGAAACAGGAGACCGAATAATGGGTGGCATCTGGTGGCTGATCCTGTCTGCGCTGACCATCATTCCGATGGTGAAGATTTTGCCGTTCTTCGGGATCAACAAATACTGGTGCCTGCTGTGTCTGGTTCCCTTTGGCACGATCGCATTGCTGTGGTGGGTCGGGCTGAAACTGCAAGAGTTGGAGCGCCGCTGAGATGATAGGTGAGTTGATCATTCTGGGCGCGTTTGGGGTTCTACTGGCCGGGTCTGCGGTCAAGGCGGTCGAGGCCGAAAAGGTCCGGGTTCGGGCCGAAGCAAAGAAGAAACGAGGGCGTTGATGGACGGCTCAAGATATGATGACGGCAGCACGGACGCGCTGAGCGGCGAGCAGAAGATCCGCAACTTCAACATCAACTTCGGCCCGCAACACCCCGCGGCGCACGGAGTTTTGCGTCTGGTGCTCGAGTTGGACGGCGAGATTGTCGAACGTTGCGACCCGCATATCGGCCTGCTGCACCGTGGCACCGAAAAGCTGATGGAAAGCCGGACCTATCTGCAGAACCTGCCGTATTTCGACCGTCTGGACTATGTGGCACCGATGAACCAGGAACATGCTTGGTGCCTGGCCATTGAAAAGCTGACCGGGGTCGAGGTGCCGCGCCGTGGCTCGCTGATCCGGGTTCTGTATTCCGAGATCGGGCGCATCCTGAACCACCTGCTGAACGTCACCACGCAGGCGATGGATGTGGGCGCGCTGACCCCGCCGCTTTGGGGCTTTGAAGAGCGTGAAAAGTTGATGGTGTTTTATGAGCGTGCCTGTGGCGCCCGCCTGCACGCGGCTTATTTCCGCCCCGGTGGTGTGCATCAGGACCTGCCGCCGGAATTGCTGGACGATATCGAGGCATGGAGCCACGAATTCCCCGCAGTTCTGGATGACATTGACGGTCTGCTGACCGAAAACCGCATCTTCAAACAGCGTAACGCCGATATTGGGATTGTCACCGAAGATGACATCCAGAAATACGGCTTCTCGGGCGTGATGGTCCGTGGATCGGGGCTGGCCTGGGACCTGCGCCGCGCGCAGCCCTATGAATGCTATGACGAGTTCGAATTCCAGATCCCCGTTGGTAAAAATGGCGACTGCTATGACCGTTACCTCGTCCGCATGGAAGAGATGCGCCAGTCGCTGCTGATCATCCGTCAGGCCATCGCCAAAATCCGCGAGTGCCCCGGTGACGTTCTGGCGCGCGGCAAGATCACTCCACCGAAACGCTCGGACATGAAGACCTCGATGGAGAGCCTGATCCATCACTTCAAGCTGTATACCGAAGGCTTCCACGTGCCTGCTGGTGAGGTCTATGCTGCCGTCGAAGCCCCCAAGGGCGAGTTCGGCGTCTATCTGGTCGCCGACGGCACCAACAAACCCTACCGCGCCAAACTGCGCGCACCGGGCTTCCTGCACCTGCAAGCCATGGACCATGTTGCCAAGGGCCACCAACTGGCCGACGTCGCCGCCATCATCGGCACCATGGACGTCGTATTTGGAGAGATTGACCGCTAATGCTCCGCCGTCTGCACCCCGAACAACCTGAAAGCTTTGCCTTCACCGCTGCCAACCAGCAATGGGCCGAAGCGCAGATCACCAAATACCCCGAGGGCCGTCAGGCCAGCGCGGTCATCCCGCTGCTGTGGCGTGCGCAGGAGCAGGAGGGCTGGCTGAGCCGTCCGGCGATTGAATCCGTCGCCGACATGCTGGGTATGGCCTATATTCGTGTGCTTGAGGTGGCCTCGTTCTACTTCATGTTCCAGCTGCAACCGGTTGGATCGGTTGCGCATATTCAGGTTTGTGGCACGACCTCTTGCATGATCTGCGGGGCCGAGGATCTGATCGCTGTCTGCAAGGAGAAGATCGCGGCCAAGCCACACGTGCTGTCCGCCGATGGCAAGCTGAGCTGGGAAGAGGTCGAATGCCTTGGCTCCTGCACCAATGCGCCGATGGCGCAGATCGGCAAGGATTACTACGAAGACCTGACCGCCGAGAGCTTTGGCAAGATCCTTGATGATCTGGTGGCAGGCAAAGTTCCGACGCCGGGCCCGCAGAATGGTCGCTATGCGGCTGAACCGCTCAAGGGGCTGACCAGCCTGACGGAGTATGACAGCGGCAAAACGCAGTACAACGCCAGCGTCGAACTGGCCACCGATATTGGCGATACGGTCAAGCGTATAGATGGGACCGAGGTTCCGATCCTGACCCCTTGGTTGGGCAAGGATGGCAAAGCGGCTGCGACCAAAGCTGCACCCAAGCCGCCCAAAGCGTCAGCCCCGGCGAAACCCGCTGTGAAACAGGCCGCTGAGGCGAAGGCAGCGAAAGAGGACCAGCCCGAAACACTCACAGGCGCGCGCGACGGCAAGGCAGATAACCTGAAACTGTTGAAAGGCGTAGGCCCCAAGCTGGAGCAGACGCTGAACGAGCTGGGCTTCTTCCACTATGATCAGATCGCTGCCTGGACACCGGAACAGGTCGCCTGGGTCGATGCACGGTTGAAGTTCAAGGGCCGGATCGAGCGCGATGGCTGGATTGAACAGGCAGCCAAGCTTGCGGCGGGTGAGGAAACCGAATTTGCCAAACGTGCCAAGGAAGATGGCACCTACAAAGACTAAACGGGTGCCCCATCGGGGCATCGGGGGATGATGGACAAGGACAAGGATCAGGCTATAGCCCGAAAGGGCCGACATATCGGCATCGTCATTGCGGTGACGATGGTGATCTGGCTTGCCATGAACCTGTTCATTGGCCCCGCGCTGGGTTTGACAGCCCGGCACGCGCTGCTGTTTGATTTTGCTGCTCTGGCGGCATTCATTTATGCGGGTGTGAACATTTTTCAACTCTGGCGCATGCGTCAGGACAGCTGAAGGTAACGAATGATGCTGAAGGATCAGGACCGGATCTTTACCAACATCTACGGGATGCACGAACGCACGCTGAAAGGCGCGCAAGCCCGCGGGCATTGGGACGGCACAGCTGGCCTGATTGAGAAGGGCCGGGACTGGATCATTCAGACGATGAAGGATTCCGGGCTGCGCGGACGTGGCGGTGCGGGCTTCCCAACTGGCCTGAAATGGTCGTTCATGCCAAAGGAAAGCGACGGTCGCCCTTCCTATCTGGTTGTGAATGCCGATGAATCCGAGCCCGGCACCTGCAAAGACCGTGAGATCATGCGCCATGATCCCCACACGTTGATTGAAGGGTGTCTGATCGCCTCTTTCGCGATGAACGCACATACCTGCTATATCTACCTGCGCGGCGAATACATCCGCGAGCGTGAGGCATTGCAGGCTGCGATTGATGAGGCCTATGACGCGGGGCTTCTTGGCAAGAATGCCGCTGGTTCGGGCTGGGATTTCGATCTTTTCCTTCATCACGGGGCAGGGGCCTATATTTGTGGCGAGGAAACAGCCCTGATTGAAAGCCTTGAGGGCAAAAAGGGCATGCCGCGGATGAAACCTCCGTTCCCGGCGGGTGCCGGGCTGTACGGATGTCCGACCACTGTGAACAACGTGGAATCCATCGCGGTGGTGCCGACCATTCTGCGTCGGGGTGCGGATTGGTTCGCTGGATTTGGTCGCCAGAACAACGCCGGTACCAAGCTGTTTGCGATCTCGGGCCACGTGAACAACCCATGTGTCGTCGAAGAGGCGATGTCGATCCCGTTCGAACAGCTGATCGAAACCCATTGCGGCGGCATTCGCGGCGGGTGGGATAATCTTCTGGCGGTTATCCCTGGTGGATCCTCGGTTCCCTGCGTGCGCGGTGAAAACATGCGCGACGCGATCATGGATTTCGATTACCTGCGCAACGACCTGGGGTCGGGTCTGGGTACGGCAGCGGTGATTGTGATGGACAAATCCACCGACATCATCAAGGCGATCTGGCGACTGTCGAAGTTTTACAAGCATGAAAGCTGTGGCCAGTGTACGCCGTGTCGCGAAGGCACCGGCTGGATGATGCGTGTGATGGATCGTCTGGTGCGCGGCGAGGCTGAACTGGAAGAGATCGACATGTTGTTCGACGTGACCAAACAGGTCGAAGGACACACGATCTGCGCTTTGGGCGATGCGGCCGCCTGGCCGATCCAGGGCCTGATCCGCAATTTCCGGGAAGAGATCGAAGACCGCATCAAGGCTCAGAAATCGGGCCGTATGGGTGCGATGGCAGCGGAGTGAACAAGATGGAAGTGTTTGCTGAATATAGCCACGCAATTGCGTCGGTTGTGCTATTCACACTGGTTGTATTGTTTCTGGCACCGTTTTCGGCACTGGCCAAACAAGCCAAGGGGCTGGCACCCGGTGCGACGCCTGACCAAGATTATGCCGACAAGGCGTATCGTCTGAACCGGGCCTATCTGAACGGGACGGAAACACTTCCTGCATTTGTGACAGTCATTACAGCGTCGATTTTGCTGGGCGCCAGCCCGTTTTGGGTAAACCTGCTGGCATCGGTGGCGCTGGTTGCGCGCTTGGCGATGCTGGTGGTGCACCTGAAAGGGATTGGCAAGCCAAGCAGCGGTCCGCGGACAATTCTGTATGTGATCGGCTGGGCGTGCATGGTCGTGATCGGGCTTATGGCATTGGTGGCGGCGTTTTGATGGCGACGCAGCGGAACAGAAAACAAAGAGGGAAAGCATGAAGGCCCCCAAAGCCCTTATTGTTGTGTTGGCGCTGGCTGGTGTTTCTGCATGCGGTCTGGTGAAGCCGTCGGCAGACCGGCTTTTGTTCGACGGCAAGTCGTTCAGGGCCAAGGCGAAGGTGGTCAACAAGAAAACCTCGCCCGCGGACTTTACGGTTGTCGTCAAAGGCGTCTCTGCTTCACTCGATGGTGCGCGCGAGGCCGGACGTCATGAAGGTACCAAATTCTGCATCCAGAACTTCGGATCGTCTCGGATTGCTTGGAAGGTGGGTCCGGATACTGACCCGCAGAACCTCAGCGTCAGCAATGATCAACTGACATTTGCAGGAACCTGCCAGCGGCCATGACCGGTGTTTTTCCATATCTTCGGTGGGCGGGCAGGGTGTTATTGCCTAGCAGCCGCAAACCGCTTCGTCTTGGACAGTCCAAGACGAAAGGAAAACCCATGTCTGTTGTAAAACTAGTTGCCCTCGCATCACTGATGGCCTTGCCGACGGTGACAGAAGCAAAGCCGCCCTTGAGGGATGTCAAAGAGATCGACAACGAACTCTACTACATCGCCATTGCAAATGAGATTTCCGAGTTCTGCCCGTCGATCAGCGGGCGGCGATTGAAAGCGATCAGTGTGATGTGGGGACTGCGGTCCAAGGCGAATAATCTGGGGTACTCGGACACGGAAATCCGCTCCTATGTCGAGTCGGATGCTGAAAAGGATCGGATGCGGGCCAAGGGCGAGGCTTATCTGGCGAAAAACGGCGTGTCCTACGACAACCCCAAAACATTCTGCTCTCTGGGGCAGAAAGAAATCCAAAGAAACAGCGCCATTGGCGTTTATTTGAGAGCGAATTGAGAGCCATGTCTGACCTCCGCAAGATCAATATCGACGGGCAGGAAATCGAAGTCGATGGTGCGATGACCCTGATACAAGCTTGTGAACAAGCCGGGGTCGAGGTGCCGCGTTTCTGCTATCACGAGCGTCTGTCGATTGCGGGAAACTGCCGGATGTGTCTGGTTGAGGTAGTGGGCGGTCCGCCGAAACCGGCTGCCTCCTGCGCGATGCAGGTGCGCGATCTGCGCCCGGGGCCAGAAGGGCAGCCGCCGGTAGTCAAGACGAACTCTCCCATGGTCAAGAAGGCCCGCGAAGGGGTGATGGAGTTCCTGCTGATCAACCATCCATTGGATTGCCCGATCTGTGATCAGGGCGGAGAGTGCGATCTTCAGGACCAGGCGATGGCTTATGGCCTGTCGGGTTCGCGGTTCAAGGAAGCCAAACGCGCGGTTGATGATCTGGATCTGGGACCGCTTGTGGGCACCGCAATGACCCGCTGTATCAGTTGCACCCGCTGCGTGCGCTTCACCACCGAAGTCGCCGGGATCACTCAGATGGGTCAGACAGGGCGCGGTGAGGATGCCGAGATTACCTCGTATCTGAACCAGACGCTGGATTCGAACCTGCAGGGCAACATTATCGACCTGTGCCCGGTAGGGGCACTGACCTCGAAACCTTATGCGTTTACCGCCCGCCCGTGGGAATTGACCAAGACCGAAAGCATCGACGTCATGGACGCGCTGGGATCGAACATTCGTGTCGATACCAAAGGGCGCGAGGTGATGCGCTTCCTTCCTCGCAATCATGACGGAGTGAACGAGGAGTGGATCAGCGACAAAACCCGCTTTGTCTGGGACGGGTTGCGGCGTCAGCGTCTGGACAAGCCTTACATCCGTGAAAACGGCAAACTGCGCTCGGCCTCATGGTCCGAAGCACTGACCAAGGCCGCTGAGGCGCTGAAAAGCGCTGAGAAGCCAGCCGGTATCGTCGGTGATCTGGCGCCGGTCGAGGCTGCGTTCGCTTTGAAGCAGATGATCGAAGGGCAGGGCGGTGTTGTCGAATGCCGCACCGATGGAGCCAAGCTTCCGGCTGGGAACCGTGGCGCATATGCCGGGACCGCCGCGATTGAAGACATCGATACGGCCGAGCGTATTCTTCTGATTGGCACCAACCCGCGCGATGAAGCACCGGTTTTGAACGCGCGTATCCGCAAGGCGTGGGCGCATGGGGCCGAAGTCGCTTTGGTAGGTCCAGCGGTCGATCTGACTTATGCGTACCATCATGTGGGCGACGACCGCGCGGCGCTGCAAAAGGTTGTCGACATGGGGGGCGACGATGAAATCAGGGGCAAACGCTCGCTGGTCATCGTCGGGCAGGGAGCGCTGCAGGAGGCGGATGGTGCCGCTGTTCTGGCTGCCGCGCAAACAATTGCCGCAAATACGGAAAGCGGCCTGATCATTCTGCACACTGCGGCGTCGCGCGTGGGCGCGATGGATGTGGACGCGACCAACGCAGGCGGCATGGAAGCGATCAATGCTGCGGATGTGATCTATTACCTTGGTGCGGATGAGGTCGAAATTGGCGAAGGCGCGTTTGTGATCTACCAGGGCAGCCACGGAGATCGGGGCGCACACCGCGCAGATGTGATCCTGCCGGGCGCGGCCTATACTGAGGAAAACGGTCTGTTCGTGAATACGGAAGGCCGTCCGCAACTGGCGATGCGTGCCGGGTTTGCGCCGGGTGAGGCCAAGGAAAACTGGGCCATCCTTCGTGCGCTGTCGGCTGAACTGGGGGCGACGCTCCCCTATGACTCGCTGGCGCAGTTGCGCACAGCCTTGATCGAGGCGGTCCCCCATCTGGCCCGCATCGACGAGGTGATCGAGAACGAGGTTCAAGCGCTTGAGGCCGGATCTTTGGGCCAGGCGACCTTCCGCAACGCGATCAAGGATTTCTATCTGACCAACCCGATCGCACGGGCCTCGCAACTGATGGCCGAGCTGTCGGCGCAGGCGCAGGTCCGCAAAGCCGAGAAGATTGCGGCGGAATGAACCATAGCAGTTTCATATCGCAAGCCAGCGGTGTGGTTGGGTCGCACCTGACTGCGCCGGAAATGTGCGGGAAACGAAAGAAAAAGGGTGGCGCTATGGCGGCAGATGCTGTTTACACCAACGCGCCGACCCAGCCGCAGTTTGCGCAGGCATCTGGCCTTTGCATCGCGCGCGAAAAACGGAATACCCACGGTGTGAGGACCAATGGCTGAATTCTTTAACACCCCCGGCGGAATAGCCATCATCATTCTGGCGCAAGTGCTTGCTGTTGTTGCCTTTGTGATGATCTCGCTGTTGTTCCTTGTTTATGGCGACCGCAAAATCTGGGCCGCTGTCCAGATGCGCCGCGGGCCCAACGTGGTCGGCGTCTACGGTCTGCTGCAATCGGTGGCGGATGCGTTGAAATACGTCGTCAAAGAGGTCGTTATCCCCGCAGGAGCCGACCGCACGGTTTTCATACTCGCGCCGCTCACCTCTTTCGTGCTGGCGATGATCGCCTGGGCGGTGATCCCGTTCAACGACGGCTGGGTCCTGTCGGATATCAACGTAGCAATCCTCTATGTCTTCGCCGTATCCTCGCTTGAGGTTTATGGCGTGATCATGGGCGGTTGGGCGTCGAACTCAAAGTACCCGTTCCTCGGCTCGTTGCGCTCTGCCGCGCAGATGATTTCGTACGAGGTTTCCATCGGCCTGATCATCATCGGTGTGATCCTCTCGACCGGGTCGATGAACTTTGGCGATATCGTGCGGGCGCAAGATGGGTCGTTCGGGTTCTTCAGCTGGTACTGGCTGCCGCATTTCCCGATGGTCTTTCTGTTCTTCATTTCGGCGCTGGCCGAGACCAACCGACCGCCGTTTGACCTGCCCGAAGCGGAATCGGAACTTGTGGCGGGTTATCAGGTCGAATACTCGGCCACGCCCTTCCTGCTGTTCATGGCGGGTGAATACATCGCAATTTTCCTGATGTGCGCGCTGACCTCGCTGCTGTTCTTCGGCGGCTGGCTGTCGCCAATCCCGGGCCTACCCGATGGCGTGCTGTGGATGGTCGCCAAGATGGCGTTCTTCTTCTTCATCTTCGCGATGGTCAAGGCCATCACGCCTCGCTACCGCTATGACCAGCTGATGCGATTGGGCTGGAAAGTTTTCCTGCCGTTCTCGCTGGTTTGGGTGGTCTTTGTGGCCTTTGCGGCGAAATTCGACTGGTTCTGGGGCGCATTCGCCCGTTGGAGCGTAGGAGGCTAATATGGCAAACATCGATTACACCCGCGCTGCCAAATACTTCCTGCTGCAGGATTTCTGGGTCGGCTTCAAACTGGGGATGAAGTATTTCTTCGCTCCCAAGGCCACCCTGAACTATCCGCACGAAAAAGGCCCTCTGTCCCCGCGGTTTCGCGGTGAACACGCCCTGCGCCGCTATCCAAACGGTGAAGAGCGCTGCATCGCCTGTAAACTGTGCGAGGCGGTCTGCCCGGCGCAGGCCATCACCATCGACGCCGAACCCCGCGCGGACGGCAGCCGCCGCACCACGCGCTATGACATTGACATGACCAAGTGCATCTATTGCGGCTTCTGCCAAGAGGCATGCCCGGTTGATGCCATCGTCGAAGGCCCGAACTTTGAATTCGCGACGGAAACCCGGGAAGAGCTGTTCTACGACAAGGAAAAACTCCTGTCGAACGGCGAGCGCTGGGAAGCCGAGATCGCGCGCAATCTGGAACTGGACGCACCGTACCGATGAGTGACAGCCCGACAAATCCGTTCGAGCTGATGATGAAGCAAGCTCAGGACATGGCCAAGGCGATGAACCCGGCGATGGAAAGCTTCTCGCCCAAAGGGTTCGAGGCGCTGTGGCCGACCATGCCCAAAGAGGTCATGGAGATGATGTTCGGCAACACCGTCAACAAGGACGGGCTGGATGCCAAAACACGCCTGCTGCTGACGCTGGCCGGGCTGACCTGTCAGGGCGCTCAGGCGGATTCGGCTGTTCGTCAGACCGTGCGTCATGCGCTGGAAGCGGGCGCGAAGAAACAAGAGATCGTGGAAACGATCGGTCAGATGTCGGTCTTTGCCGGCATCCCGGCCATGACCCGTGCGCTGGATCTGGCGCAAGAGGTCATGGGCGACAACGAGGATGAGGATCAATGACCGTCTTTGCCTTCTACCTGTTTGCCATCAGCGCCATCACCGGCGGGCTGTTCACGGTGATCAGCCGCCAACCGGTGCACTCGGTCCTGTGGCTGATCCTGGCGTTTCTGTCCTCGGCAGGGCTGTTCGTGCTGCTGGGGGCCGAGTTCGTGGCGATGCTGCTGGTCATCGTCTATGTCGGCGCGGTCGCGGTTCTGTTCCTCTTCGTGGTGATGATGCTGGACGTGGACTTTGCCGAGCTCAAGGCCGAAATGGCGCGCTATATGCCGCTGGCACTGCTGATTGGTCTGATCATCCTGATGCAGTTTGTCATGGCTTTCGGGGCGTGGGACAGCGCACAGGGTGCTGCGGCCAATCTGGCGCAGCCGGTCCCGACAGACCGCCACAACACCGAGGCGCTTGGCCTCATCCTTTACGATCAATACTTCCTTCTGTTCCAACTGGCGGGCCTGATCCTGCTGGTGGCTATGATCGGCGCCATCGTTCTGACGCTGCGCCACCGCAAGGACATCAAGCGTCAGGACATCATCGGCCAGATGATGCGCGACCCGGCCAAGGCGATGGAGTTGAAGGACGTGAAACCGGGGCAGGGGTTGTGAATCATAACTCCACCATAGTACTTGCGCTCGCCACGTATGTGATGAGTAACGCGGCAATGGCCTGTTCGCCCGCGCCTGCTAACGAGGGATGGAAATTTAAGTCGGTCCACGCTGATTGTTCTTTTGAGAATGCTGGGCGTGGAAAATGGAACTCCTTCAGGGGAGAGCCAGTCGTCGACTTGGGCAACGGTCGCATTGGGCAAAGATTGAACAGTGGTGATGCGTGTTTCTCTCAGCAAAACCTCTTTTTTATGGACTGCTCAAGTGCGGACGGAATTGTCATCGGTGGGCAACTCGTAGGCTCGCAGACGGTAGTTGGAGTAGATGGCCAGAAGGTTGTATCGCTTCCGATAGGAACTCATGAGTCAATCGAACTCATTCAACAGCCGCTGGGCCCAATTGGCCTAAATGAGCAGACTACTGTGTCTGAATTGCAAAGTATCGCAAGATACCACCGTTATCGCAGTACCTCTAGCCTCGGTTCATTCTTCGGCAGGACTGCGGATCAAAAGAAAGTCGACTACACCTGCGGCTGCAAACTCTACTACCCCGACTCGCCAGGAGCGAAGCTATGATCGGACTTGAACACTATCTTACGGTCGCGGCGACGCTGTTCGTCATCGGCATCTTCGGTCTCTTCCTGAACCGCAAGAACGTCATCATCCTGCTGATGAGCATCGAACTGATGCTGCTGGCGGTGAATATCAACCTTGTGGCGTTTTCCAGTTTCCTCGGCGATCTGGTCGGGCAGGTGTTTACGCTGTTCGTGCTGACCGTTGCTGCGGCCGAGGCGGCGATTGGTCTGGCCATTCTGGTCTGTTTCTTCCGCAACCGCGGCACCATCGCGGTTGAAGACGTCAATATGATGAAGGGGTAAGGGAACATGGAAACCACCATCCTCTTTGCCCCGCTGGTGGGCGCGCTGCTTTGCGGGTTCGGCTGGAAGTTCATTGGCCAGAAAGCCGCCATGTGGACCGCCACGGGCCTGCTGTTTCTGGCCTGTCTGCTGTCCTGGATCGTGTTCTTTGCCTTCGACGGCCACACGCAGCAGATCGAGATCATGCGCTGGATCGAGAGCGGCTCGCTTTCGACAAGCTGGGCCGTCCGTCTGGACCGACTGACGGCAATCATGCTGATCGTTGTGACGACCGTCTCGGCGCTCGTGCACCTGTATTCCTTCGGCTACATGGATCACGACCCGCAATGGCGCGAAGGCGAAAGTTATAAGCCACGTTTCTTCGCCTATCTGTCCTTCTTCACTTTCGCCATGCTGATGCTGGTGACGGCGGACAATCTGGTGCAGATGTTCTTTGGCTGGGAGGGCGTCGGCGTCGCCTCATACCTGCTGATCGGGTTCTATTATCGCAAGCCTTCGGCCAATGCGGCGGCAATCAAGGCTTTCGTGGTCAACCGGGTTGGCGATTTTGGGTTTGCTCTGGGCATCTTCGCGCTGTTCTTCCTGACCGACAGTATCAACTTCTCGGACATCTTCGCCTCTGCCCCTGCCTTGGCCGAAGAAAAGCTGCATTTCCTTTGGGGGGAATGGACCGCGATCGAAGTGATCTGCGTTCTGCTCTTCATCGGCGCGATGGGTAAATCGGCGCAGTTGATCCTGCACACATGGTTGCCGGACGCGATGGAGGGCCCGACGCCTGTGTCAGCGCTGATCCACGCTGCGACCATGGTGACCGCAGGTGTCTTTTTGGTCTGCCGCATGTCCCCGCTGATGGAGTTCGCACCGGGCGCAACAGGGTTCATCACTGTTCTTGGGGCCTCGACTGCGTTCTTCGCTGCTACTGTTGGTCTGGTTCAGACCGATATCAAACGTGTCATCGCGTATTCGACCTGTTCGCAGCTGGGCTACATGTTTGTGGCGGCGGGCGTCGGCATGTATTCGGCGGCGATGTTCCACCTGTTCACGCATGCCTTCTTCAAGGCGCTGTTGTTCCTTGGGGCCGGTTCGGTGATCCACGCGATGCATCACGAGCAGGAGATGACCGAGTATGGCGGTCTGCGCAAAAAGATTCCCTATACCTTCTGGGCGATGATGATCGGTACCCTGGCGATTACCGGTGTTGGCATCCCGCTGACCACCTTTGGGTTTGCCGGTTTCCTGTCAAAGGACGCAATTATCGAAAGCGCCTATGCGGGCGGATCAAGCTATGGCTTCTGGTTGCTGGTCGTCGCTGCCGCGTTCACCTCGTTCTACAGCTGGCGTCTGATCTTCCTGACCTTCTATGGCGAGCCGCGCGGCGACAAGCACACGCATGATCACGCACATGAAAGCCCGATGGTAATGCTGGTGCCGCTGGGTGTTCTGTCGCTGGGAGCGGTGTTCGCGGGCATGATCTGGTACGGAAACTTCTTTGGCCATGCGGACAAGGTAGGCAAATTCTACGGTATTCCGGTTGCAGAAGCTTCAGAGCATGCCGAGGCCGGTGATCACGCGGCGGCGGATGCTTCGCACGGCGAAGACAGCCATGCCGATGAAAGCCACGCGGCTGCCGGCCATGCCGATGAGGGTCATGGTGAGAAGGATGCCAAGGGTGGCGATCATCACTATGTCTTTGCGGGCCAGCCCGGCGAGGGCGCGCTTTACATGGCGCCGGACAACCACATTCTGGACGATGCGCATGCGGCTCCGAAATGGGTCAAGGTTTCGCCATTTGTTGCGATGGTGCTTGGCTTTGTCGTGGCCTATTGGTTCTACATCGTGAACACATCGCTGCCGGCACGTCTGGCCGCCAACCAGCGTCCGCTGTACCTGTTCTTACTGAACAAATGGTATTTCGACGAAATCTACGACGCGATCTTTGTCAAACCCACTGTCGCCCTTGGCCGGTTCCTGTGGAAACGCGGTGACGGCAATACAATCGACGGCTTCCTGAACGGGGTTGCAATGGGCGTTGTTCCCTTCTTCACCCGCCTCGCAGGCAAGGCGCAGACCGGGTACATCTTTACTTACGCCTTCTGGATGGTTTTGGGCATTGCGGCCCTTGTCACCTGGATGTCGATCGGCGGAGGCGCACACTAATGGACAATATCCTATCTATTGTCACCTTTATCCCCGCCATCGCAGCAAGCATTCTGGCGCTGTTCCTGCACGGCAGCGACGTCGCTGCTCAGCGCAACGCCAAGTGGATTGCATTGCTGGCAACAACTGTGACGTTTCTGGTGTCAATTGGCATCTACACGGGCTTTGATCCTTCGAACACCGGCTTCCAGATGGTGGAAGAGGGTGAATGGCTGATGGGCCTGAAATACAAGATGGGTGTGGATGGCATCAGCGTTCTGTTCGTGCTGCTGACCACTTTCATCATGCCGCTGACCATTCTGGCCAGCTGGAATGTGACAGACCGCGTCAAGGAATACATGATTGCTTTCTTGCTGCTGGAAACGCTGATGCTGGGCGTGTTCATGGCGCTGGATCTTGTGCTGTTCTACCTGTTCTTCGAGGCGGGTCTGATCCCGATGTTTCTGATCATCGGTATCTGGGGCGGCAAGGATCGTATCTATGCCAGCTTCAAGTTTTTCCTTTACACCTTCCTTGGCTCGGTGCTGATGCTGGTGGCCATGGTCGCGATGTATGCTGACGCGGGCACCACGGATATCGAAGCTCTGATGGCCCATCAGTTCGCATCCGAGAGTTTCAGCGTGTTGGGTGTCTATGTCACCGGCGGTATGCAGACGTTGATGTTCCTGGCCTTCTTTGCATCTTTTGCGGTGAAAATGCCGATGTGGCCGGTGCACACCTGGTTGCCCGATGCGCACGTTCAGGCGCCGACGGCGGGCTCGGTTGTGCTGGCGGCGATCCTGTTGAAGATGGGCGGCTACGGCTTTCTGCGGTTCAGCCTGCCGATGTTCCCGGTTGGCACGGCGGTGATGACTGATCTTGTGCTTTGGATGTCAGCCATAGCGGTTGTCTATACCTCGCTGGTGGCACTGGTGCAGGAAGACATGAAAAAGCTGATCGCGTATTCCTCGGTGGCGCATATGGGCTTTGTCACGATGGGCATCTTTGCAGCGAACCAGCAAGGCATTGACGGCGCGATTTTCCAGATGCTGAGCCACGGGTTCATCTCGGCCGCGCTCTTCCTCTGTGTCGGCGTGATCTATGACCGGATGCACACCCGCGAAATCGAGGCTTATGGCGGTCTGGTCATCCGGATGCCCGCCTATGCGCTGGTCTTCATGCTGTTCACCATGGCCAATGTCGGACTGCCGGGCACCAGCGGGTTTGTTGGTGAGTTCCTGACACTCATGGGCACATTCCAGGTCAACACCTGGGTGACTGCTGTTGCGGCGACTGGTGTGATCTTCTCGGCAGCTTACGCGTTGTGGCTCTACCGCCGCGTTGTCTTTGGGGATCTGATTAAGGAAAGCCTGAAGGCGATGACCGACATGAGCTCGCGCGAGCGGCTGATTTTTGCCCCGCTGATCGTGATGACGATCCTTCTGGGCGTTTACCCGTCGCTGGTGACCGATGTGATCGGCCAATCGACGACGGCACTCATTTCGAACTATGACACGGCTCTGGCCGCGGCTGAGGCTGCGACCCAGACTGCCGCTTCGCATTAAGGGAGCTTTGGAGACATGATCCAGGCTGATCTGACAATTATCCTGCCGGAAATCGTTCTGGCGATCTATGCGATGGTGGCTCTGTTGGGGGCTGTCTACACCTCGAGAGACGGGCTGGCTTCGGTTCTGGTCTGGACCACAGCGGGCTTGATGGCGGTCCTGGCGATCTGGATCGCAACCCAAGGCAGTGGTACCAACGTGGCCTTCAACGGCATGTTCGTAGATGACGGGTTCGCGCGTTTTGCCAAAGTTGCCATCCTTTTGTCGGCAGGTGCCGTACTGGTGATGAGCCAGGAATACATGGCACGCCGGGGTTTGCTGCGCTTTGAATATCCGTTGCTGGTGGCTCTTGCCGCCGTCGGGATGATGATGATGGTCAGCGCAGGCGATCTGATGTCTCTTTACATGGGGCTCGAGCTGCAATCCCTTGCGCTTTATGTTGTTGCCGCGCTGCGTCGTGACAGCGCGAAATCAACCGAAGCAGGGCTGAAGTACTTTGTTCTGGGCGCTCTCAGTTCAGGTCTGCTGCTGTATGGTGCGTCGCTGGTCTATGGGTTCACCGGCACGACACTGTTCTCGGGCATTATTCAGACGGTCCATCATGGGGACGTCTCGGTTGGTCTGTTGTTTGGCCTGATCTTCCTGATCTCGGGTCTGGCATTCAAGGTGTCGGCGGTTCCGTTCCATATGTGGACGCCAGATGTCTATGAAGGGTCGCCGACGCCAATTACGGCTTTCTTTGCCACCGCTCCGAAAGTCGCGGCAATGGCCTTGTTCGCACGTCTTCTGCATGACGCTTTCGGAGGCGTGGTCAAAGATTGGCAGCAAGTGATTGTTTTGCTGTCGGTGCTGTCGATGCTGCTGGGGGCGGTTGCCGCAATTGGTCAGCGCGACATCAAGCGACTGATGGCGTTCTCGTCGATTGCCCATATGGGCTATGCGCTGATCGGTCTGGCGGCTGGCACCGAGTTGGGTATTCAGGCGATGCTGATGTATCTGGCGATTTATGTGACCATGAACATCGGCACGTTTGCGTTTATTCTGATGATGGAACGCGACGGCAAACCCGTCACAGACATTGATGCGCTGCGCCAGTATTCCAAACGTGATCCGGGCAAGGCCCTTGCTGTTCTGATCCTGATGTTCTCGCTTGCCGGTGTGCCACCGATGCTGGGTTTCTTTGCAAAATTTGGTGTTTGGCGGGCTGGTGTAAGTGCCGATTTGACCGGCCTTGTTGTGGTTTCGGCCATCGCATCGGTAATTGGCGCCTTCTATTACCTGCGGATCGTGTTCTACATGTATTTCGGGGCCGAGAACGAGGACCCGATCGAAACGCGGTCGACACCTGTTCTGTGGGTCGCCCTGATGGGGTCCGCGGCGCTGATGCTGATCGGGGTCTTTTATCAGTTCGGGATCGAGGGAGCGGCCGCGGCCGCGGCAGCAACTCTTGTCAACTGAACGTTATGAACAATCTGAAAGAGGGGCTCGGTCGCGTGACCGGGCCTTTTTGATATGACCAAGTGGCCACAAGGCTATGGTCTGCACGAAGTGCAGGAAGTCGATAGCACGCTCAACGAAGCGGCGCGGATTGCCCCCAATGCCCGTGGTCCTGTCTGGATCATGGCGCATCATCAGACGGCTGCGCGTGGACGACGCGGACGGTCATGGGCCAACCCCATGGGCAACCTTGCAGCGACCCTTCTGATGCGCCCCGAAGGTGCGCCAGAACAGGCGGCACTGCGCAGTTTTGTTGCGGCATTAGCCCTGTTTGACGCTTGTGTCTCTGTGACGGGGCGTGCCGCGGGGTTGTCGTTGAAATGGCCCAATGACGTACTACTGAACGGAGGTAAGCTTGCTGGTATTTTGCTGGAAAGCGCCGGTCAGGGGCGCGGTGTAGCGCATCTGTCGATCGGTATTGGCGTGAATTTGGCCAACGCCCCAGACGCCGACGTGGTAGAACCGGGCGCGATCCGTCCCGTCTCGCTGTTGTCGGAAACCGGTGCAAACGTCACGCCTGAGGATTTTCTGACCGAGCTTGCCTCGGCCTATGCCAAATATGAAACTCAGTTTGTTACCTACGGGTTCGAACCCATTCGCACTGCGTGGCTGTCCCGTGCTGCCCGGCTGGGCGAGGTTATCACGGCCCGTACCGGCACGTCTGAGACGGTTGGGACCTTCGAAACGGTGGACGCAGCCGGTAACCTTGTCTTAAACACCGCCAAAGGTCGCGTGAGCATTCCTGCGGCGGATGTCTATTTCTGAAAGGGGCACAGATGCTTCTGGCCATTGATTGCGGCAATACCAACACAGTCTTCTCGATCTGGGATGGTCAGGAATTTCTGTGCACCCTGCGCACCTCGACCCATCACGCACGCACGGCGGACGCCTATTTCACCTGGTATTCGACGCTGGTGAAACATTACGGGATCGAGGCGAATATCTCGGATGTCATCATTGCCTCGACCGTGCCGCGCGTCGTGTTCAACCTGCGCATCTTTGCTGATCGCTTTTTTGGGTGCAGGCCGCTGGTGGTGGGAAGGCCGGATTGCCTGCTGCCCGTGCCGCCGCGTGTGGATCAAGGAACTGTGCCGGGCCCGGATCGACTGGCCAACGCAGTTGGCGCATTTGACCGTCATGGCGGCAATGTCGTCGTGGTGGACTTTGGTACCGCAACAAATTTCGACGTTGTCGCCGCGGACGGTGCCTATGTGGGGGGCGTCATCGCTCCGGGTGTGAACCTCAGCCTTGAGGCTTTGCATCAGGGCGCAGCCGCACTGCCGCATATCGACATCACGCGTCCCGAGAAGGTGATCGGTACAAATACGGTTGGTTGTATCCAGTCGGGCGTGTATTGGGGATATTCCGGCCTGATCGAAGGGCTGATCGCGCGGATCAAGGCCGAATATGGAATGCCGATGAAAGTCGTGGGAACCGGAGGGTTGGCCCCCTTGTTCGATCAGGCCGACGTGGGGTTCGACGTAATCGAAGATGATTTGACGATGCACGGCTTGACCGTGATTCATCGCTACAACAAGGAAAATGGCTCGATATGAGCAGTGAAAGATTGATCTACCTGCCGCTGGGTGGCGCGGGCGAAATTGGCATGAATGCCTATGTGTACGGATATGGTCAGCCCGGGCAGGAACGCCTGATCCTGGTGGATCTGGGCGTCACCTTTCCCGATATGGACACAACTCCGGGCGTCGACCTGATCTATGCGGATATTTCATGGTTGAAAGAACGGGCCGACCGGCTGGATGGCGTTTTCATCACCCATGCGCATGAAGATCATGTCGGCGCGGTGGCTCATTGCTATGAGGCTCTGGGAGCTCCGATCTATGCCCGGGCTTTCACGGCCAATATCGCGCGTCGCAAGATGGAAGAATACGCGCACCCGACCGATGCGGTGACAACCGTGTCCGCTTGGCCTGAAACGGTTTCAGTCGGACCGTTTACCGTCGGTTTCCTTCCGGTTTCACACTCGATCCCGGAAAGTGCTGCGTTGGTCATCGACACGCCCGCAGGACGCGTGGTGCACTCGGGTGATTTCAAGCTGGATGCAAACCCGGTCGTGGGCGAACCCTTCGATCCCGACCTGTGGGCCGAGATTGCCAAGCCGGGTGTCAAGGCGTTGGTTTGCGACAGCACGAATGTTTTCTCGGCGCATCCGGGCCGTTCGGAATCCGAGGTCGGGCCAGAGATTACCAAACTGGTCGAAAGCGCCGAGGGTATGGTTGTGGCTACCACCTTTGCGTCGAACGTGGCACGGGTCAAAACATTGGCCGAGGCGGGCGCACGCGCGGGGCGTTCAGTTGTGTTGCTGGGGCGCGCAATGCGGCGGATGATCGAGGCCGCGACCGAAACGGGTATCCTGTCGGACTTCCCCAAGGTGATCAGCGCGGAAGAGGCGCTGGACCTGCCGCGCCAGAACCTGATGCTGATCGTGACCGGCAGCCAGGGCGAACGCCGTGCGGCAAGCGCGCAACTGGCCCGCGGCAAGTACCGTGGTCTGGAACTGTCCGAAGGCGACCTGTTCCTGTTCTCGTCGAAAACCATTCCCGGAAATGAACGTGGCGTGATTTTCATCATGAACCAGCTCAGTGAAAAGGGCGTGGATGTGGTGGATGACAGCTCGGGCCTCTATCATGTCTCTGGCCATGCGAACCGGCCCGATCTTGAGAAGGTGCACGCGCTGATCGATCCGCAAGTTGTGATCCCAATGCATGGAGAGCACCGGCACCTGCGCGAGCATGTCAAACTGGCCGAGCAGGGTGGCAGAACGGGCGTGCTGGCCGTGAACGGCACCATGCTGGATCTCAGCGGCAATGCACCCGTGGTGGTCGACTATGTCGAAACCGGGCGTACCTATCTGGACGGTACGGTGAAAATCGGTGCGATGGACGGTGTGGTACGTGACCGTATTCGCATGGCGCTGAACGGCCACGTAACTGTGACAGTCGTTCTGGACGAAGAAGACGAGCCGCTGGGCGAACCGTGGTGCGATACGATGGGTCTGCCCGAGGTTGGAACGTCCCGGGCCGGATTGGTCGAGGTGTTGGAAGAAGACCTGAACCAGTTCCTGATGCGGGCGGCAGCCAAGACCCTACGGGATGACGACAAGCTGGAAGACGAAATGCGCCGGATTGTGCGTCAGACGGCAAAAGCGGAAATCGGCAAAAAACCCGAAGTGACGGTGGTTGTCAGCCGGATGCGGTGAAACTGATCGGTCAGTCGTGCTCGGGCATCGGATAGCCTCTGAGTCGCAGGAACAGATTGGCTTCTTCGTTGTTCTGATAGAACGGAACCGATACTGGCGGCTCGGGTGAGGTCACCCGGGCCGCGACCTCGGCCAGAACAACCTCGGTGATAAACGGCAAATCTAGGTCGCGCGCCCGATCCAGTTCCACCCATTGCAGATGCGACAGCTCGTCCGAGGCATGGCTGAAATCATCCAGATCGCCCTGCAGCGCATCGGCATCGACCAGAAAAAACCGCGCATCGAACCGGCGGGGGCGGCCGGGCGGTGTGACTGCGCGAAAAACAAATTGTAGCGCAGCTGCCGACGGCACGTAACCCATGGCGGAAAAGCTCTGCCAGTCGTCGGGAATGCTGCCCGGCCAGTGTCCTGTCTGGCCAAGGACAAGTCCTGTCTCTTCCCAAAGCTCGCGAATTGCTGCGGCGGCAAGGGCGTGTTGTTTTCCGGATTCCGCCTGTTCCGCCAACCGCTCAGAACACAGGTCAGGCAGTGCGGTCGCAAGCGGTACATCCGCATCCGCCGGATCGACCGCTCCACCGGGGAACACGAATTTGTTGGGCATGAACACAGCCTTGGACCCACGTTGACCCATCAGGATCGACGGATTGGTCCACCTGTTCCGCAAAACGATGACGGTTGCGGCGTCGCGGATGGCGGTCTTGTCGGTCATCATGCCCAGAACAATCGCTTCTTCCGGCTCATGAATCGTTGCCAAAACCGTGCATACGACGCGCCCACTGATAGGCGACCACAGCGCCTTTCAAACGGGGGAGCAAAAACAGCGACAGTGCAATGCAAGCAATGGAAAACCCGATGGCCATTACCCATGGGTCCGGGCGCCAGTTCACATACGAGACGTGCAGGGCCGGGGCCAACAAATGCCCGACCAGCAGGATCGTCAGATAGGCGGGCCCATCATCGGCGCGATGATGAAACAGTTCCTGTCCACAGTTCGAGCAGGTGTCATTCACTTTCAGGTAGCTGTGCAACAGCTTGCCTTCGCCGCAACTAGGGCACTTGCACCGAAACCCTTTGACCAAAGCGGGCCAGGTTTCACGCTCGCTCTGGGTTGTGGTGTCGATCGTCTGATCCGTCATAATATAACTCGCGCAGTAATCTTTGGCGGATAATGCGCCTGAACGGGTGGTTTTTAAAGGGGGGTGCGTCGCTTTGCAACGCACCTAGGGTGAACCACGTCGTGAAATACCGAGATGGTTCAAAAAAAGTTGCCGGCATTGCGACGGAATTCCCTGCCTCGCGCGTTTGAATGGATATGAGCAGCGGCACTCAGGCCGCGTCAACAAGGGAAAACCGAAATGAAAAACGCAAAGTTCATCACGGCGATTGTCCTGTCGGGTGTTGCAATCACCGGCACGTCTGTTCTGGCGGCTGGCCCGGGTGGTCGTGAGCCAGTGTCCTTTCAGGAATTGGATGCCAATGGCGACGGTCAAGTGACTCAGCAGGAAATGGAAGCACATCGCACCGAGCGTTTCTCGGCCGCGGATACTGATGGGGACGGCCAGCTCAGCCTTGAGGAGATGCAGGCCGCCGCTCAGAAAAAAGCAAACGACCGCGTCACCAAAATGTTCGAAAACAACGATGCGAACAAAGACGGGTTCCTAAGCCAGGACGAGTTGCCGAAACCGCGCCGGGGTGACAAGATGTTTGACCGGATGGATACAGATAACAGTGGTGGAATATCGGAACAGGAATTTGCCGATGCCAATGACCGGATGGGACGGCACCATAAGAAAAAGCACCACAAGTCGGGTGCAATCGACAACTGATGCAGGGTGGAGGACCTGACCTCCCACCTACACGATGTTCGCGGTGCGGGTTGCACCGCGAGCTCTCTCAGCGACGATGTGTTGCTGAGCCAATTTGCTGAGGGTGACGCACAGGCTGCGCGGATCTTAACAGATCGCCTTGGGCCGCTTTGTTATTCCGTCGCGTTGCGTATGTTGGGCAATCGGGCCGAGGCAGAAGACGTAACGCAGGAGGCGATGATGCGGATGTGGCAGATGGCGCCGGAATGGGTGCCGGGTCAGGCCAAAGTGTCGACATGGCTGTATCGCGTGACGTTGAACCTGTGTGTGGACATTCGGCGCAGGAAGTCCCCCGGCAGGTTGTCGGATATTCCTGAGCCAGAAGATGGCAAAGCCAGCGTAGCCGACCGACTGCAGAATGAGGCCCGCGTGGATGCGTTGCAGCTTGCCCTGTCTCAGCTGCCCGAAAGGCAGAGGCAGGCAGTGATTCTGCGCCACATCGAAGAGTTGCCCAACAGTGAAATTGCCGGGATCATGGGAATTTCAGTAGAAGCGGTCGAAAGCTTGACCGCGCGGGGCAAACGAAGTCTGACCGCGATACTGGCCGGGCGACGTGAAGAACTGGGGTATGACGATGACGGATGAAAACCTGGAACTGGATCATTTGTTTGCGCAGGCTCGGCAAAACCGACCGGCGCTGCCCGACGATCTGACCGTGCGCATTCAGACAGATGCTGAAAAACTCCGCCTCAGTCGCCTAAGGCCTGAACCGCGTCCTCAATCTTCGATCTGGCATCGAATGATGGACAACGTAGGTGGCTGGCAGGGGTTGGGCGGTTTGATCGCCGCCAGTGCGGCGGGGCTCTGGATCGGCTTTTCCGCGCCGGGGTTCCTGCCTGATCCCGCCAATCTGCTGGCATCGCAGGAGACGGTCCTTTTTGTGGCGGACCTTGGATATGACACGAGTTTTCTGGAGAGCACAGAATGAACGCTGCCCTTAAACCGAAACGCCGGTGGATGACGGTTTTGTTGGTCTTGTCATTGGCTCTGAACCTGTTGGTTGTCGGTGTTGCAGTCGGAACCGTGCTGCGCCTGAAGGATGGAGATCACACCGAGGCACCGCCGGGATTCGGCCCGGCGCTATATCGCTCTTTGCCGAAAGATGATCGAAAAGCGATGCGAGGGGAACTGTCTGCGCTACGCGAAAAAGACCTAAGTGGGCGCAGACAGGACTTTGAAGCCTTGAGCCTGGCACTGCGCACAGTGCCCTTCGAACCAGTCGCCGTTGAAGTGTTGTTGCAGAAACAGTCGCAGGCAACGGCAGAACTGCAACTAGCCTTGCAGACACGATGGCTGGCTCGCGTCACCGCCATGAGCGACGCAGAGCGGCAGTCTTATGCGGACAGGTTGCAAAAGATCGTCGAACGCGGGCCGCATGGACACAAGAAAAAGGATTGACGGGTTCAGGCGGCGCTTTGCCTGATACTCACCTGATTGCGCCCCGCTTTTTTTGCTGCGTAAAGGGCTTTATCGGCGGCTTTCAGGATATCTTCTACAGGAACGGGCGTGCGTTCTTTTCCCGGCTGACCCGATTGCGGCATCTCCAGCCCAATGCTGATCGTGACGTTAACCTGTAAACCTTGGTCCGATAGTCGAAACGGGGCGCGACAAATGCTGTCGCAGATGGTCTCAGCCAGTTTTCTGGCTTGCTTTTGTGACACATCGGGCACCGCGAACATGAACTCTTCACCGCCGATACGGGCGACAAAACCTTTGGATCCAAGTGCGCTTTGCATGCGTTTTGCGGCCAGCGTCAGAACACAATCACCGGCGCCGTGGCCATGGCAGTCATTGATGGCCTTGAAATGGTCCAGATCCGCCAGCATGACGGCAAAGCCACACCCGGTACGGGCAGACTGGCGCACGATCTGATCCAATGCCCGCATGGCGTAACGACGATTGTGCAACCCGGTCAGCGGATCAATCCAGGACTCGGCGATCCCTTTTCTCAATGATACGCGCAAATGATCAAGCCGCGCCTTGCGCGCAATCTGATTGTTCAGCCGCAACAGGATCTCTTGCGCGCAGAATCCCCCCAGGCACACGGCGTCTGCTCCTCTGTCCAGCGCTTCTGAGGCCTGCACGGCATCGTAGTCTTGCAAGACGCCAATCAGGACAGTGTTCCGGGTTGCTGCCCGTGACCTGAGATCTGCAAGGATATTCAGCGCGGACGGGTGCGAGCTCAGTTCGACCACAATCGCGTCCGGTATCGGTCCGGACAAAACGCCCTGCAAGTTCGATTGAAGGTGCCAGGACAGATCGAAATGGTGCTGGCCTTGCAAGGCCTTGTGCCAAAGGGCACCGGTTCGGACAGTATTGGTCAAGATATCAACCCGGGCCGCGTTCGGGGGGGTGATCATGACAGGGGCGGGTTCCCCAAATCCAATAGGTTGTGATCCGTTGCTGACCTGCAAATCTTGAGTAACTGCGCGCGCACGCAAAAGGCTGCGAATGCGTGCCAGCAGCAACGTATCTTTGAAAGGATGCGTCAACACATCGTCCAGCCCGTCTTTCAGGGCACGCAGGCGCGCGTTTTTGTCATTCTGTGCTGCAAGTACGACAACGGGCACGTCATCCAGGCCAGATACTTCGGTAAGGGCTTTCTTGACATCTGCGGCTGTTCCGTCGGGCAATGTCTGTGCCGTCAGTACAAGGTCCGGCTGAACGCGACGCGCAAGGGCTTGTAGCCCTTCAAGTTTTCCACCCTGTACCACGTGATACCAGGCAGCGGTCAGTTGAACCTTCAGCATTATGCGGTTGGTTGATACCCCGTCGAGGACAAGGATGGTGCCTTGCACAGACATAGTCGTTCACCGTTGATTGCATGCGTGAACAAATTGTTTATGAGTCTGGTTAACAAACTCTTTCCATCACCTGATCCGAGCACTGTTTATGTCCATTTCGCCCGATTCAGCCGAGACTCTTGCTCTGACGGCCTTGGGTTGGCTGGTCAGCAATGACGAGCTTTTGCCTGTCTTTCTTGGCTCGACAGGTGCTTCGATCGGGGATGTTCGCAATCGGGCCGGTGACCGGGACTTTCTGGCTTCGGTTCTCGATTTTCTAGTGCTTGACGATTCGTGGGTCATGGCGTTTTGTGACGCCAACTCGATCGCCTATGATCACCCTGCCCAAGCGCGGGCGGTTCTGTCAGGCGGTGGCGATGTACACTGGACCTGAACACCTTTTCCGCAGGAGCACGCGATGCCAATAGAAGCAATCGTCTTCGACAAGGATGGCACTTTGTTCGATTTTGCCAAAACCTGGGGAACCTTCGGGCGGTCGTTGCTGATGCGTCTGACAAAGGGGGATGTAGACCGGGCGGTGGAACTCGGGAGCGTCATCGGATTTGACTTCGAGCAAGAGCGGTATTCCACGGATAGCATTGTGATCGCCGCAACGGTCGAAGAAATCGCCGAGGTGCTTATTGCGCATGTTGACGATGTGACATTGCAGGAAGTTGTGGACATGATGAATGCTGAGGCCGCAGCCGCTCCTCAATCCCCTGCCGTGCCGTTGGGCCCATTCCTGAAAGGGTTGCAGCAATCCGGGATCAAACTGGGCGTTGCGACAAATGACAGCGAGCATCCGGCATTGCAGCATCTGGAATCTGCTGGAATACGCGAACACTTCGATTTTATCGCCGGGTATGACAGTGGTCATGGGTTCAAACCGGGGCCCGGTCAGTTGCTGGCCTTTGCCGCACAGGTCGGGGTCGAGCCGTCGCGCATTGCAATGGTGGGTGACAGTGTTCATGACCTGCAAGCGGGGCGCGCAGCCGGGATGATCACCATTGGCGTTTTGACCGGATTGGCAGAAGCAGATGCGCTGGCACCGATGGCGGATGTGGTCTTGCCGGATATCGGTCACATTCCTGCATGGCTGGCCGAAAAATGATGCGTTGATCCGGAAAATCGACGCTCAATTATAGAAAACCGACAAGCTCTGTCGCAGATGGAGCGGCCAGAAATGCGTCTTCGGGTCTTGCTTGTATCAAGCCAGAACGGAGGCAACCATGGCCGAGACCAACACACGCAAACGCCGCGGCGGAGGACGCGCAGGTGCGGCAGCACGCAGGGGCAGCGCGGTGATTGACCAGATGCCGTGGGACCCACCCATCAATATAGATCGCCCGACTGAACCGCTGGATCAGGCCGGGATCGAAGCGATCCATGAAGGGGCCATGCGAATTCTGGAAGAAATCGGGATCGAATTCTACAACGAAGAGGCAATCGGCATCCTGCGCGAGGCGGGGTGCACGATCGATGGTGACAACGTCCGCATGGGGCGCGATTTCGTCATGGAGATGATCGCCAAGGCGCCCAGCCAGTTTTCCATCACGCCCCGCAATGTTGACCACAGGATCGAGATCGGTGGAAAGAACATCCTGTTCGGCAACGTTTCGTCGCCGCCTAATTACTGGGACATGGAGATTGGAAAGAAAGTGCCCGGCAATCGCGAGATGTGCCAGAATCTTCTGAAACTGACGCAGTACTTCAACTGTATTCACTTCGCAGGCGGATATCCTGTAGAACCCGTCGATATTCATGCCAGCGTCCGGCATCTGGATGTGCTGTATGACAAGCTGACCCTGACCGACAAGGCGATGCACGCCTATTCGTTGGGTAAGGAACGTGTCGAAGATGTGATGGAAATGGTGCGCATCGCGGGCGGTCTCAGCCATGAGGAATTCGAGGCCTCGCCACGGATGTACACCAACATCAACTCGACCTCGCCGCTGAAGCATGACCATCCGATGATTGATGGCTGCCTGAGATTGGCGCGGCGCGGGCAGGCGATTGTCGTAACCCCCTTTACGCTGGCGGGGGCAATGGCACCGGTAACGATGGCGGGGGCGGTTGCCCAGTCCCTGGCCGAAGCCTTATGCGCTATCGCTTTGTTCCAATATGTGCGCCCCGGTATTCCCTGCGTAATCGGAACGTTCACGTCGAACGTGGACATGAAATCAGGCGCGCCCGCTTTCGGGACGCCGGAATACATGCGCTCGACCCAGATGACCGGGCAGATGGCGCGATATTATGGGCTGCCGCTGCGTTCATCCGGTGTGTGTGCGGCCAATGTGCCAGACGGGCAATCCGTGTGGGAAACCTCGAATTCGCTCTGGGCGGCCGTGCAGTCGGGCACCAACATGGTGTACCACGCCGCCGGTTGGTTGGAAGGCGGCCTGATCGCAAGCCCGGAAAAATTCATTATGGATTGCGAGGTTTTGCAGCAAATTCAGCGTTATATGAACCCTGATCTAACCGCGACCGGACCGGATGAGATTGCTTTGGATGCCATCCGCGCGGTTGGCAATGACGGTCACTTTTTTGGAATCCAACACACACAGGATCGCTACACCACGGCCTTCTACCAGCCCTTCCTGAGCGACTGGAAGAACTATGAGGGCTGGGAGGCCGCCGGAGGCATCTGGACGGCTGAGCGTGCGCATCACATGTTCAAAGAGATCATCTCGAGCTTTGAGGCACCTCCGATGGACGATGGTATCCGCGAGGAACTGGCCGAGTTCGTTGAACGCCGCAAGGCTGAAGGCGGCGCGCCGACGGACTTCTGACTGGGCGGGTAGTGTCGACTTGATACTCCGTTGCTTTCACAGCAACTCGGGGCGAATTTTGGCTATTTGTTAAGGTTTCTCAGACCACAGTGCCAAGGACACCAAACTGAGGCATCCGATGCATGGTCTGATCAATCGGGCGATACAGTCCTTTGTCGGCGCGACCTACGGGCAATCCTGCTGGGTTCGCGTGACCGAAGGTGCGCGGCTAGGGTTTGTCGAATTTGAAGCCATGCTCATCTATGATGATGACATGACGACCCGGTTGCTTGAGGCCCTGAGTATTGACCTCAATCGACCACAGGCGGAAATCCTCGAAGATCTGGGAACATATCTGGTGTCCCATCCGAACATGGAAGGGCTGCGCCGACTGCTTAGGTTTGGGGGTGTCACCTATGTTGAGTTCCTTCATTCCCTCGATGATCTTGCGGATCGTGTAAGACTGGCTGTCTCTGATCTGAATTTGCCTGCGCTTGAGTTGAGAGAGCTTTCAGCCACGGAATACCAGTTGTGCTGCCTTCCGGACTTACCGGGATTCTCCAGTGTTATGGTCGGGGTCCTGCGCGCGATGGCCGATGATTATGGTGCGCTGGTGATGCTGTCGCATGAGGGTCGTCAAGAGTGTTGTGAAATCATTTCAATCATTTTGGTCGAAAGCGCCTTTGCCGAGGGGCGCCATTTTGATCTGGGGGCTCGGAACAGATGACACATACCCAAGAACTGGCCGAACTTCTGGAAACGCTTTGCCCGATGTTCATGTTGGTGGACCGCAGCGGATGCATTCAACAAGCGGGCCCGACATTGCAAAAGTTGCGGCCCGAATTGCCTTTGGTCGGGCTGGGGGTTCTGGACGTGTTCGAGCTGATCCGCCCCAGAACAGTCACCACCCTTCCCGCATTGATGTCGATGGCCGGTGCCAAACTGCATCTGAGATTTCGCGATGAACCACGTACGACCCTGAAAGGCCTGGTCGCACCCTTGCCCGAGACGGGCGGTGCAGTCATCAATCTGTCATTCGGTATTTCGATTTTGGATGCGGTTCGGGATTACGCCCTGACGAGCGCAGATTTTTCCGGCACCGACCTGGCGATCGAGCTGTTGTATCTGGTCGAAGCCAAATCTGCCGCGATGGAAGCGTCCCGTTCACTTAATCTCAGGCTTCAGGGGGCAATGCTAGCCGCGGAAGAGCAGGCATATACCGATACATTGACGGGATTGAAGAACCGTCGCGCGATGGATCATTTGCTGGGGCATCTGATCCTGACAAATACTACATTTGCCCTTATGCATCTGGATTTAGACTTCTTCAAATCCGTGAATGATCGGCTGGGCCATGCTGCCGGGGATTACGTCCTGCAACAGGCGGCCCGCATCATGCTTGAAGAGACGCGTGGAGACGATACGGTTGCGCGGGTCGGCGGGGATGAGTTTGTCATTATTTTTAAAGGTCTGACGCGGGAAGAAACCCTGGAGTCCATCGCCGGGCGCCTGATCGCGAGGTTGAATGAACCCATGATGTTTCAGGACCAACCGTGCTGTATCTCTGCAAGTATCGGAACGGCCTTGTCCACCCAGTTCAAGGTTCCCAAAGCCGCCGACATCCTTCACGCCGCCGACGTCGCCCTTTATCAGGCCAAGCGAGATGGCCGGTCCTGCCACCGCCTGTATTCCACTCTGATCAAAGCGCAAACCTGAGTTTTGCCTGTTTCCGGGGCAAAGAACTCAGGCGAATTTTTACGCGAGCTGAACGGCCTTCGTTACCTGCTTGGCAATCTGGTGCCGGATGGGTGGCAGTTCCCCAACCACTGGCAGCAGGACGCCTTCGAAGCCTGCTTGGCTCAATCCTGCGGGCACGTCGTCTACTGCGTGCCCCCCGGTGCAGGCAAAGAACGGAAGGCACAGCGCCTGAGCCCCTATGCCGGTTGCGGCTTCGGAAATGGATGGCGGTTCTTCAACAAACCCAACGCGGACAGATTTGAAAGCCAGCATTTCTTGAAGTTGCGATGCGAAATTCAGAGCCACAACCGACGGGTTTCGGCTACGCCCCGACCCATGGGCGGCAATGACCAAATCGGTCGACGCAGTTGCCCAATTCAATTCGGACAACTCGGATTGCAGGGCGTGCGCGGTCAATTCCGGTAGCTCTGGGTCAACACCCAATGGGTCTAGAATGCGCGCTTTGTGATCCCCTAATCGCTTGGGTAGTGCGCTGGTGACAAACCATCCGTTTGCCATGAAAAGCGGATAGATGACCGTGTTTTCCGGCAGGCTGTTCAGTTTAGCCTCGAACGCGCCGGGCGCGGCCAGAGTTGCAGCATGCACCGTTACATGCTCGGTCAGGGCGCCGACCGTAGCCGCGAATGCAGCCAAAGCAGCCTCAGCCGGTTCTGGATCGGACGGCTGGCCATGTGCGACGATGATGGCATGTGGCATTTGGATCTCCTGACACGATATGCGTTACGTGCCTCTGTGCGAACTGAAGTCAACACTACTGTTAGCCCAGAACCGTTAGCCAAAGCCAGACAGTCAGGATGGATGTGGCTGTCCCAATGAGAACAGAAGAAGCTGCGACCCGCTTGGCGCGGCCATACATATTGGCAAAGATATAGGCGTTAAACCCGGGCGCCATGGCTGCGTTCAACACCCCCGAGCGGAAAAGGTCCTGCGGCAGCCCCGTGGACTTGCCGAATATCCACACTAGGCTGGGATGTAGCATCAGCGAGATTGCGCAAACAAAGGCGATAGTTCGCAGATCGCCTTCGGGTTTGTATTTGACCAGTACCCCGCCCAGTGCAAACAGGGCGCCGGGCAGGGCGGCCCGAGTGATAAGACCAAGGGCTTCGTCCACCACAGCCGGGATGGTCAAACCGGACAGATTGACCACGAACCCCAGTGCAATACCAAGGATCAGCGCGTTCTTGAACATTGCAGACAGAACAGAACGTGCCATGCGCGCGCCACCGTTTCCGCGATTGCGGACAACCTCCATCACCGTGATCCCAACGCCGTAACAAAACGGGGAATGGAAGGCGATAATCGCATAGTTGCCTGTCAGGTTCTCAGGACCATAAGCGCGTTCGGTAATCGGCAATCCAAGCAGAACCGAGTTTGAGAACAGGCAACAAAACCCGATTGCCACGCAGTCTTCCCATTCGCGGTTGAAAATGATGCGCGCACCAAAAAGACCCGTGGTGAAACACAAGGCAGCGGCGGAATAGAAGCTGGCTAAAAGCCGGGGATCGAAACTGGCGCTGAGGTCCAGATGCGCGATGGCCAGAAACAACAGGCATGGGATCGCGAACCCTTGCGTAAATCTCATCAGCCCGTCGACATGGTTTTCTTTGAAATAACCTGTTCGTGTTGCCGTGTAACCGGCGCCGATCACAAGAAAGACAGGAAGAATGACGTCAATCAGGCTTTGCAGCATTTGGCCCCCATGCAGCTGCCAAGCTGCGATATCTTATGCAAAAGGAACAGGGGCCTGAAACGCGTGATGTATCACCATCCCGTCATAGGCGGGGGTGATATTGTCCGGAGTTTCTGCATCGACGGTCGCATAGTCCAGATCGATATGCATATTGGTCAGTATCGCCTGTTTTGGTTGCAGCTTCCCAATCCATTCCAGCGTTTTTTCCAGATGTGCATGTGTGGGATGAGGGCTTCGGCGCAGGGCGTCGATAATGAGATACTCCAACCCTTCCATTTCAGGCCATGCGGCGTCGTAAATTTCGGCAACATCCGGCAAATAGGCGAGCTGCCCCATACGAAAGCCCAGAGAATCAATCGAGCCGTGGTTCACCTTGAATGGACGAAACGGAATGGAACCGCCGGGTCCGTTGATTTCGAACGGCCCTTCGATGGACTTGAGGTCGAGGATCGGAGGATAGGGTGACCCTTCGGGTTGAATGAAGGCGTATCCAAACCGCCCCAGCAGGGCGTTCTGAGTATCACCATCAGCCCAGACCGGAACACGGGTTTTCATGTTGAACACGATCATGCGCAGGTCGTCGATTCCATGGACATGATCCGCGTGAGAATGTGTATAGACCACACCATCAAGCCGCCCGGTGCCCGTGTCCAGCAACTGGCTGCGCATGTCCGGGGTCGTATCAATCAACACGGAGGTTGTGCCGCCTGGACCGTCACGCTCGACAAGCAGGGAACAGCGTCGGCGAATGTTCCTAGGGTTTGCAGGGTCGCAATCACCCCAGTGACCACCCAACCGGGGTACGCCGCCTGACGATCCGCAGCCCAGAATGGTAAATCTCAATTCGGTCATGCAGCGGCCCTGTACGTTGCCGCCTTGCTGAACAGCCGGTCAAAGTTCGCCTGAGTTTGGGCGGCAAAAGCCGGATACTCCAGCCCGAACAGCTCGGCCCCTTTTCGGGCTGTATGTGCGGTATAGGCCGGTTCGTTTCGCTTGCCACGATAAGGGGGCGGTGCCAGATAGGGCGCGTCAGTTTCCACCAGAATGCGATCCACTGGCGCGCTTGCGAAAATGTCGCGCAACTCCTGGCTTTTGGGAAAGGCCGCAATGCCGGACATGGACAGATAAAACCCCAGATCCAGCGCGGCCTTGGCCAACTCGGCCGAGGACGAGAAACAGTGCATCACGCAGGAATAGGGCGCGTTGCGATACTCTTCGGCCAGAATTTGGGCCATATCGTCGTCTGCGGCGCGGGCATGAACGATCAAAGGCAACCCTGTGCGCTGGGCGGCTTCGATATGAATGCGCAGCGACTGCTTCTGAAGCTCTGCGCTATCGGCTGTATAGTGGTAATCCAGACCGGATTCGCCGATGCCCACAAATTTCGGGTGCTGTGCCAATGCGACCAATTCATCGACCGAGACCATAGGCTCGTCTGCGGCACTCATCGGGTGGGTCCCTGCAGCGTAGAATACCGGCGCATGGGCTTCGGCAATCGCACGGACCGCGGGTTCATTGCGCAGCTTGGTGCAAATCGTCACCATCCGGGTCACGCCAGCCTCGGCCGCGCGCGAAATGATGTCGCTCAACTGACCGTCAAAATCCGGGAAGTCCAGATGGCAATGACTGTCGGTGATCTGGGGGATGTCGCTCATCTGACCTGGCCGGCGGTTTCCTGTATCTTGAACACCGTATCTAGGACCAGAGCGGCAGGGTCAAGGTTCACCGCCTGACCATGTCGCGCGCGGGCTGTGATTGTCGCGGCGACTTCGGCCCATCGACGAGCCTGATCCGTAGAATTCGACAATCTGGCCAGCGTTTCAGCTTCGTTCGGGGCGGCTTCGGGGGACGGTGGTGCGCCGGTTGCCCCGGTCAGGGCCAGCCGAGACAAGGCGACATCGATCAGTGTCAGCAGCAGATCAAAGCGCTCGGCCGCGCCGCGTTGTGCTGCAGCCTCGGCCAGGGCCAGTGCGCGCTGCCGGTCCAGACGGGGCAGGGTGCCCAGAATGGCAATCAGTTCGGCATAGATTTCAAGTCCGCCCAGATTGATCAGGCGAACCGCGTCCCCGACCGAGCCAGCGGCCAATGCGGCGAGATATTCGGGGTGCGCCGGTAAGGTCGTCCCGGTTTGCGACAGCGCGTCCTGCATATCCCCAGCGCTCAGGGGCCCCAGACGTAGGGTACGGCAACGAGAGCGGATGGTTGGCAGCAAGCGCGAGGGTTGGTGCGACACCAGCAAAAGGACTGTACGCGCCGGAGGTTCTTCCAGCATTTTCAGCAACGCGTTAGCGGCGCTGACATTCATCTCATCCGCGGAATCCACGATTACGACCCGGCGCCCGCCATCAGCAGAGGACAGGCCAAAGAACTTTCCCAGTTTTCGGGTGTCTTCCACAACGATTTCGTTGCGCAGCCGCCCCTGATCATTCAGTGACCTGGCTATCGCGGTCAATCCCGGCTCGGCCCCGGCCAGTATGCGACGTGACACCGGGTGGTCGGGATCAATGTCGAGGGTCTCTGGCGGTGGCGGCGCGCCAAACAGCCCACCGTCGTTTGCCAAAGGTGTTGCCAGCAAGAACCGCGCAATCCGCCAAGACAACGTCGCCTTGCCGACGCCACGCGGCCCGGTCAGCAACCAGCCGTGATGCAGACGGTCCGAGTTGTAGGCGGTTAGAAACGCCTGTTCTGCCACATCCTGACCAAAAAGCCAGACGGTCTCGCGGGGATGTGGTGCACCGGGCACCTGATCCGGAGAGGGGATTTCGTCATTCATCGTCTATCGCAGTGCAGCCTGGACGATTTCTGTCACATCCTGTGCAACGCTGTCCATGTCCCGGTTGCCGTCCACAACGCGGAAACGGTCAGAAAACTCACGGGCCAGCGCCAGAAAGCCCGCCCGCATTTTCTTTTGCAGGTCTGGGCCGAAATCTTCGAACCGTTCTTCCGCGCCTTGCCGCCCTTTGGCGCGGGACAGGCCTGTATCGGGGTCCATGTCGATCAGCAGCGTCAAGTCAGGCTCGCGCTTGATCATCAGGCTGTGCAGCTGATCAACAAGGCCGCGCAGATCGCCCCGCGACAGGCCCTGATACATACGTGTGCTGTCGGCAAAGCGGTCGCAGATCACCACTTGCCCTGCGGCAAGTGCGGGTTCGATCGTACGTTCCAGATGGTCGCGGCGGGCGGCCGTGAAAAGCAGGATTTCCGTTTCGGCCGACCAGCGGTCGGGATCACCTTCCAATACCAGGCTGCGGATTTCCTCCGCGCCGGGTGAGCCGCCCGGTTCACGCGTCAAAACGACCTCATGACCCTGCGCCCGCAGTTGATCCGCCAGCATCCGCGCCTGAGTTGACTTGCCTGATCCGTCAATGCCTTCGAAAGTCAGAAATAACCCCGCCTTGGTCACATCGACTCCAGTGGGTTATTGATCACGTCTTTCAGAACAATGCCGCCAACGGTCAGCATACGAACGACAAATCCACCAATTGCAACATCTTCCGCTGCCACCAGCGGACGTCGAATTTCCGGCAATCCTTCAGGCTTGATGACAAGCTCGGCCAGTTGCTGGCCTTTCTTGACCGGCGCATTGATAGGACCCTGATAGACAACTTCAGCCTTGACGTTTTGTGTGCCCAGAACCGGAAACAGAACCGTCAGATCGCCGTCAGGTACAAGACCAACAGTCTTTTTCTCGCCCATCCACAGCTTGGCTTCGGCTATCGGCGTTTCCGCGTTGGCAACTGTCCTCTCGACAAAATTTCGAAACGACCAATTAACCACGGCCTCAGCCTCCTCTGCCCGTTGGCCGGTGCTGTCCAGCCCGCTGAGGACAAAGATGACACGGCGGTCGCCTTGTTTGGCAGACCCGACCAGGCCGTATCCGGCCTCTTGCGTGTGGCCGGTTTTCAGGCCATCCGCGCCGATGCTCAGTTTCAGCAATGGATTGCGGTTCCGGGCATTCGACGGCGCACGGCCATCGAATTCGAATACCTCTTCTGAAAACAGAGGGTAATATTCTGGGAAGTCGGTAATCAACCTGTCGGCCAGAACCGCCAAGTCATGAACCGACATCATATGTCCGGCGGCAGGCCACCCATTCGAATTCGCAAAGTTCGAGTTGTTCATACCCATCTGCTTGGCGCGTTGGGTCATATATCGGGCAAACCCGGCCTCTGTGCCGTCAGGGCTTAGCGCCTCGGCGAGGACCACGCAGGCGTCGTTGCCTGACAGAACGATGATGCCGCGCAGCAGGTCTTCGACCCGAACCCGGTCCTGCGTGTTCAGAAACATGGTCGAGCCGCCATAGCTCATCGCGTGTTCGGACACGGGCAGGGTTTCGTCCAGCGTCAGTCTTCCGTCACGCAGCGCTTCGAAAGCTACATACAGCGTCATGAGCTTGGACATGGATGCAGGCGGCAAGGGCTGATCGGCGTCTTTTGCCAAAAGCACCGTACCGGTGGTCTGATCGATCACATAAGCCGCGCGGGCAGATGTATCAAAAGCCTGAGCCGGGATTGCCAGTACAGCAAGCCCAATGGCCAGAACAGATGTTCGCAATGAGGATAGCATGTTATGCCTCCTTGTATCAGTCGGACACGGTGAACGCATCTTTGAAACCAAGGTCCTTTACATCTTTTTGAATGGCCTTGCGTTCGGCCCGGGTTGCGGCAGGGCCAACCAGGACCCGCCATACTGTTTTGTTTTCGGTTTTCAGTTCCCGCACAACAGTCGACATGCCATTCCGGCGCACTTTCTCAGCAGCGGTATTCGCATTTGCTTCGACGCTGAATGTGCCGATCTGCACAAATGGTTTGCTCAGCGACGACGCAGCGCCTGTCGCTGCCGCTGCGGCCGGAACCGCTTCGGTCGCGTCAATCGCGGATGCTGCGCCTTCGATGGGGTCTAGTGGTGTTTCGGTGATTTCAGCGGGGTCTTTCTTTTGCCACCACTTCCGTTTTGCATGCTTTTCGGCGGGGGCCTCGACGGGCGCATCTGACAACGCTGGTGTAGCTGCGGCTGCCGCAACATCTGCGGCCACATCAGCACCGCCTGTTGCTGCACCCGCCGCAGCCACCGTGGCTCCCGCAGCTGCTGCTGCTGCTGGCTCTTTTTTCTGCCACCACTTCCGCTTGGCCGGTTTCTTTTCAGCGGGCTCTGACGGATCCTCAGTGGCCGCCGCCGCATCGGTGGTCGCTTCCGTACCTTCGGTCGCCTCGTTGGCAGAACTTGCCGCTTCCGCCGCGACCACTGCTGTACCGGCTGCTGCTGCTGGCGCCTTCTTTTGCCACCATTTCGGCTTGGCCGGTTTTTCGGTATCTGACGCGGATGGGGCGTCGGTGGCCGCGGCGTCCGACACCGCAGCCTTATCCGTCGCCTCGTCTTCCGGTTTGGGCGCGTCCTCTGGTTGTGATTCCTTTACAGTTTCACGGCGCAGGGCGACGACACTGACCTTTGTCGGCGCGCCCGCCAGCATTCCGAGCTGTTCCGCAGCCGCAGATGAAACCTGAATCGCTGGGCCGGGCAGGTTGCGTTCACGTCGGAACAGGGCCCCTGTTACGGACTTGTTGTTTGCAGTGTTCGTAATCACGACACGCTCGGGCTGGGATACTTCCGGGTAGGCAACCCAGATACCGCCCAGCGAGGGCCTGCCATCCCAAAGCCCTGCTTCGGTGACCTGAAAAACCTCGGGGGCTTCGACGTCACGCTGCGAGCCCGAGGCCACCTCGGGAAGGAGTTCAGTTTTGTTTGAGTTTTCTTCAGGTTTTTCAGCCTCTTGAAGAATATCTTCACACCCGCTTAAAACTGTCAAAGTCAACGCCAGATACGCCAACCGTTTCGGTCCCGGGCGTGTCATGATCGCTCGCTTCATCTGCTTATCCCTTGCCTGAAGGGGTCTCGTTCTCGGAACCCCGCTGCCGGTCTGCTGGTTCTGCTTGCCAGCCTGTTTCGGTCTATTTCGGGGATCATAACGCGGCTGAAGAGTCATGGAAAGACCGCTGCGCGGGCTTCGGCAAGAAATCCCGATTTCGACTTGCCTCTGGCCGAACTTGCGCTTAGACCCTGCCTTCGACGGGGAGGTGGCAGAGTGGTCGAATGCGGCGGTCTTGAAAACCGTTGGGCGTGAGAGCGTCCCCAGGGTTCGAATCCCTGTCTCCCCGCCACTCATACCTGTCTCACTTCAGTTGTATTTTCTGATCCGGAATTGTTACGCAATTCCCGCGCGTTGGCGCATGCGCTTTCAATCAGAGACGAAGCAAACCGTACATTCAGAGGACAATTCAGGCGCGAGTCTCAGTGTCGCATTTTAGCGGGGTCGCTTTGGGCTGGATTTCCCTGATAACCTGCAATTTACAGGGAATATTCGCAAACCGGGACTGACTTCCGTCATTTCTTTTATCAGAACTGTATGTTTCTCAGAGGTTTATGTTGCAAATTCCCTAAAAGGTGGAACAGGGAATTTCCTCGTGCGAACAGGGAATTGTTCCGCCGGATCAGGGAGGGCGAAGTCTGTATCAGGGACGCAGGAGCTGGAGATGTCAGAAGCCGAACAGGCGTTCCTGTTCGGACCATTCAAGTGGGTGGGTCACGCTGACCAGACGCTTGAGTGTGAGTTCGGGCGGCTGGCTCCCGTCGAGAATCGCCGTTTGAATCTTTGGTGAGAGAAAGGCGAGCTGAGCACGGGTGCGGATGAAGGCGTCAGGGACGCTTTCGCGGCGGGCAATCTCCATCAGTTGAACTCCGGCCTTCAGATCACGGGCCCAGCCATGGGCGCGGATCAGCATGGACCGGAGGTGGGGATCAGGTTGGGGTGCCATGTCTCCGGCGATGACCTTGGCCTCGACGCCGCGGCGGCACAGATCGAAAGATGCGGTGACGTGGGTGAGATCCGGGTGCAGATGATCGGCCGTGATGCCAAGTGCGCTTGCCAGAGTTTTGGGGTTAAATTCGAGGTCGATCTGTCCTCGTGCAAGTCTGCCTTTGGCCAGAAGAGCAGCGCCGATCTGACAGCCATGGCCTGGAAGCCGGGTTACTAAATCCGCAACTGAAGTCTGAACTGCCTCGGCTGACCCGGCCTCCGGCTGCGCCAGTACTTGGTGCGCCGCGGCGGCGTCTTGCAAATGTCTGACGATGACATCAATGACCGCGTTTTCCAGCGCTGGGCCGGGCAGTCGCCAGCCAGAGATATCCTTGCCGCCTGAGATCAGTCGATTGGAGATATAGTAGCGCAACCGTCGGCCTTTGCGCGTGGTGTGGGTCGGCGTCAACCGATCACCAGTTTCGTCATACAGCAGACCGGTGAGCCAGGCCCCGGGGTCAGTGGAGTGTTGGCGCGCATCGGAGTCGCCGCGTGCCCGCGAGCGGTTGGAGGCCTGTCGCATTTTTTCCTGCACCCGGTCCCAGATGTCCTGATCGATGATCGCCGGATGTTGTCCGTCCCAGATCTTATCCTTGTGGCGGATTTTTCCGAGATAGACCGGATTGCGCAGCAGGTAATAGATTTGACCCCGTGACAGCGGACAATCCCCCTTCACACTGCCATCTGTCCGAACAACCCGTTTTGACCGCAGGTCTTCTGCCGTTGCCCGTTCTTCTACTTTGCGCAGGCAACCAAGCTCGTCATAAAGCCCAAAGAGATGCCGGACCGTTCTGGCCTCCTCTTCATTCACCACCAGCGTTCTTGCCTTCGGATCGGGGTGGCGATCATAGCCCAGAGGCAGGTTGCCACCCATCCAAAGCCCCTTCTTCTTCGACGCTGCAATCTTGTCGCGAATACGTTCGGCGGTGACTTCCCGTTCAAACTGAGCAAAGGACAACAGCACATTCAGCGTTAACCGGCCCATGGAAGATGAGGTATTGAAGGCCTGCGTGACGGACACAAAAGAACAGTTTGCCTGTTCCAGCCGGTCGACCAGCTTAGAGAAGTCGGCAAGCGACCGGGTCAGCCGGTCAATCTTGTAGACCACCACCATGTCAATACGCCCGGCATCGATCTCTTCAAGAAGGCGCTGAAGGGCGGGTCGCTCTAGGGTGCCGCCCGACAGGCCACCGTCATCGTAGCGCCCGGACAACAGGGTCCAGCCTTCATGTCGCTGGCTTGCGACATAGGCCGCGCAGGCCTCATATTGCGCATCCAGCGAATTGAAGTCCTGATCCAGACCATCTTCTGAGGACTTGCGCGTGTAGATGGCGCATCGGATTTTACGGCGCGGGCTCATTTGGCCGCCTTGCCGGTGAGCCCAAAGAAACGCGGCCCTGACCAATGCGCGCCGGTAATCTCTCGGGCGATGGCCGAGAGTGAGCGATAGGACCGACCGTTCCAAGTGAAGCCGTCTTCTGTAACGTCGACTACATGGGTCACACTATTCCACTCGCGTAGCAGGCGCCCGCCGGGTTTTAGGGCAGGGCATGTAGGCCGGGGTTTCTTCCCAGAGCCCTTTTCCAGCGTGGCTTTGACCTGGCGGGGTAGCCTGCCATGACGGCGGGACTGCATCTCAAAGGCGATAAAGCGGCGCAGAAAGGGTTGGCTGAGCATGGCGGGCGCGGGTTGATCAAACAGTTGCTGCCAAAGCGTGACCAGATCCGATCGACTCATGGCGGCCAGATCGGCGACATCGCTCGTCTTGGTCATGACGCTTCTCCAGTTCCCGCCGCCAGATGATATGTGGATGGTCCATTTGGTTTGTCGGATGTCCGCCGTTCAATTGTGACGCCTTTTTTCCGCAGACCGCTTAGAGCTGCTCGGACCGAATGAGGCTGCCACCCCGTTGTTTTGCAGAGCGCCTCAAGGCTGGCGCCGCTCGGGCGGCGCAACAAGTGTTGCACTTTGTCAATTTTGGTTTGCTTCCGCTTGGACATGTATTGTCTCCTCTGATTTGGGGCTGGCTAGATGCCGAACCCCGGTACCGAGGAGCGCCCGAATGGCTCGGGCGTGGGTTCAGTGATGCGTGGTTGACGGCAACAGTCCAGCTCTTTCTGAAGCGATTACTTGAGGCGTGTGTTTTGAAGGGCGTTGCTGGCGTACCCCCGATTATTCGTCAACAATCTTAATTGGTTACTTTTAGTTTGGGGGGTTGCGTCTCGTATTGATGGCACCTACATTCGACCTAATCGCCCGGACTATCAGGGCGGGAAACTGCTCCCGCAGGCAGCACTCATTGGAAACACAGGTTTCCGCAGAGAGCATTCAAAGGAGCAACGTCTCGGATCGATTGGTCCGGGGAGTTGCGATTTGTGCTCTCTCCGATTTTCCAGCGCGATCCCTCCATCTCGACGTCCGCGCGGCGTCACGCAAAAGGAGGCGGTTATGCCTGCCAAAAACACACACAGCGACGTTCGGGCGTCCAATACGCCTATCTGGATGGCCGAAAAAGTTATCCAATCCCAGATCAGCCAGATCAAGCCCTACGCCAACAACAACCGCGTGCACGCGGCCAAGAATGTCGACAAACTGAAAGCATCGGTGGCCCAGTTTGGCTTTGTCACTCCGATCCTGTTGGATGGTTCGGGCACAATCATCGCGGGTCATGGCCGCTATGAGGCCGCTAAGGCCCTGGGGTTGAATTCCGTACCGACTGTTGTCGCGGATCATTTGTCAGAAGCGGAAGTGCGCGCTCTGCGCATTGCGGACAATAAGCTGGCGGAATTGTCGGACTGGAATGAAGCGGCGTTGCAGATCGAATTTGCCGAGCTGATGGACCTCAGCCTTGATGGCGAGTTGAACTTTGATCTGGACATCACAGGGTTCGAAACACCGGAGATCGACATCATTATCGACAGCGTCGGTGAGGTGACGGTATCTGTAGCGGAAACTGTTGAGACGCCGGACTCTGCGGCACCCGTAGTCACGGAGCCGGGCGACCTCTGGGTTCTCGGAGATCATCGCATTTTCTGCGGGGACGCCCTTCAAGCCCAGAGCTACGACACCTTGCTGGAAGGCGAGACCCCGCAGATAGTCTTCACCGATCCGCCTTACAACGTGCCTGTCAATGGGCATGTGCGGTCCGGCAATAGCGCCGAACACCGCGAGTTTGCCATGGCGTCGGGAGAAATGTCGGATAGCGAGTTCCGCGGCTTTCTTTCAGGCGCGATCACGCAGTTGTTTGACTGCCTGCCGAACGGAGGCATCGCGATGATCTGCATGGACTGGCGTCATATCGAAGAACTGATTACGGCGGGCAAAGCAGCTGGATTGGACCTCATCAATCTCTGCGTCTGGAACAAGACGAACGGAGGCATGGGCAGCCTTTATCGCTCAAAGCATGAGCTGATTTGCATTTTCAAGAAGCCTGGTGCGCCGCACATCAACAACGTCGAGCTGGGCAAACACGGGCGCAACCGGACCAACGTCTGGGATTACGCCGGTGTGAACAGCTTTGGGGCAGGGCGCGAGGCGGATCTCGCGGATCATCCCACGGTGAAGCCGACAGCTCTGGTTGCAGATGCCATCATGGATGTGAGCCACCGCGGCGATGTCGTGCTGGACGCCTTTGGCGGGTCCGGCGCGACTCTGCTGGCAGCTGAGAAAACCGGGCGCCAAGCGCGGCTTATTGAGCTCGACCCGGCTTATGTCGATGTGGCCATCCGCCGTTGGCAGGAGATGACCGGTGATAGCGCCGTGCACGCGGTAACAGGCCAGACGTTCGATGCGCGTTTTGCGGCCAACGATACCACTTCAGAACAGGAGGTGGGTCATGTCTGACGATACGAAAGAGTATGAGGTCGGCTACGGCAAACCGCCCAAAGCGACCCAATTCAAAAAAGGCCGATCCGGCAATCCGAAAGGGCGGCCGAAAGGTGCCAAGGGGGTGAATGCCAGCTTGAAACGTGAATTGGAAACCAAGATTACGGTTCGCGAAGGCAGCCACGAAATCCGGATTTCCAAGGCTGAGGCAATTGCCAAGCGGTTCACGGCAGGCGCGTTGAAGGGCGACACGAAATTGTTGATGGCGCTGCTTAAGCTGGACACAGATCTGTTCAACGCAAGTGAATTGGACGCGCAAGAAAGCGTCCGTACGGTTGAGCCCGACGCTGTCGACTACGACATCCTCCGGGAGGTCTTGTCAGAAGAACTTTGCTTGAACGGGGCAGGGCGGTTGCATAGCATTTAGGAATGACCAAACCTGCCTCCTTCAAATACTTCAAAACCAGCCCCGAAATCATCCGCCTGGCGGTGATGCTGTACATCCGATTTCCACTCTCGCTTCGGAATGTCGAAGATCTCCTGCATGAACGTGGGATCGATGTAAGCCATGAGACAGTCCGCTATTGGTGGAATAGGTTCGGCCCGATGTTCGCCGCTGAGATCAGACGGAAGCGTGTGCAGCAACTCCGAACCTTTTCAAAACGGAAGTGGCACGTGGACGAGGTCTTTGTGAAAGTGAATGGCAAACGGCATTATCTTTGGCGCGCTGTGGATGACGAAGGCGAGGTGCTGGAAGCAGTTGTAACGAAGCGCCGTAACAAAGCTGCAGCACTGAAATTTCTCAAGAAATTGATGAAGCGGCACGGCTGCGCCGAAGAGATCGTCACAGATCGCTTCGCTTCCTACAAGGCTGCCCTTAGAGATTTGGGTGCTCTCAAAAAACAACAGACGGGCAGGTGGCTAAACAACCGCGTCGAGAATTCGCACCTGCCGTTTCGACGACGCGAACGCGCGATGCAGCGTTTTAGGCGCATGCGAAGTCTACAGAAATTCGCCTCCGTCCATTCCTCCGTGTACAACCACTTCAACCAGGAAAGATCGCTAGCCAGCCGAGACTCCTTCAAGCAGACACGCACCGCCGCTCTTAGCGAGTGGCGTCAACTTTGTTCCGGATAGGTTCGCGGTTTTCGCGGTAAACTGAGACTGGTTCGAATTCGTCTGACAGCACCCCCAAGAGGAGTCTTTCGAAGTCGGTTTCATGATTTTGTCTTTCGCGCTGGAACTCGGATCAGACCGAGCGTGTAATGCCGCCATCCACGCGGATGTTCTGGCCAGTTATATAGGCGCCGCCTTCCGAGGCCAGGAAAGCCACGGTCGCGGCAACTTCGTCATACGATTTGCCGTACCGCTCCATTGGGATCTTCGCCAGGAAATCCGGGTTTTCCGGCAGGCTGTCGATGAAGCCCGGCAAGACGTTGTTCATACGAACGTTGTCGGCGGCGTATTTGTCCGCAAACAGCTTGGTATAGGCCGCAAGCCCCGCTCGCATCACGCCCGAGGTCGGGAAAACCGCATCGGGTTCAAACGCGGCAAAGGTCGAGATGTTGATGATCGTGCCCGACTTCTGTTCAAGCATAATCGGCGCTACAATCCGCGTGGCACGTACAGAGTTCAGGAAGTAAACCTCCATGCCCTCATGCCAGTCGCCGTCGCTGATTTCCAGCACCGGCGCCCGCGGACCGTGACCGGCCGAGTTGACCAGCACATCGACGCGACCCCATTTCTCCATGGCCGCATCGACGAGCTTCTGCATGTCCGCGCTGGATTTGTTGGTGCCGGTCACGCCGATACCGCCCAATTCCTGTGCCAGAGCCTCGCCCTTGCCCGACGAAGACAGAATGGCGACATTGAAGCCGTCAGCCGCAAGCCGACGGGCGCTGTCTGCTCCCATGCCGCTGCCGCCGCCCATAATGATCGCTACTTTCTTGTCAGCCATTTTCCGTCTCCGTGAACCTCGTTGTATCCGTCTGGGTCCAACATCGGGCCTATCACAGCATTTGACCAATCAGTAATTCTGTCTTAACGCTGTAGAAATTCTACTCCCTTGGAGCAAGTACCATGCGCAAGCTACCACCATTGAACTCTTTGAAGGCTTTCGAGGCTTCGGGGCGTCATCTAAATTTCCGGCTTGCCGCGGAAGAGCTTGGTGTCACCCAGGGTGCCGTTGCGCAACAGGTGCGCGCGCTTGAAGAGTTGTTGAAAATCAAACTGTTTGAACGACAAGCCCGCGGATTGTCATTGACGGATGAAGGCCGGAAATACCTTCCCCCGATCCGCCGCGCCTTCGAGATGATGGCCGAAGCAACAGCCAATCTGTCGCCTCAGGACACCGTGGTGACAATCAGCTCAACCCCCTCTTTTGCAACAAAGTGGCTGGTGCCAAAACTGGGGACACTTGCCCTGGATCACCCCGAGATTCGCGTTCGCATGGACGCATCGAACGCGCTTGCGAATTTCCAGACAGATGGAGTCGACATTGCGATCCGTCAGGGCAAGCCCCCCTTCGGGCCGGGCCTTCTGGCGGAGCCGCTGTTCAATGCAGAGCTGATTGCGGTCTGCCATCCGGACCTTGCCGATGGCTCTAACTCGATCCGTTCCCCACAAGACCTGTTGACCCAGGTACTGCTGGAAGACACTCATGGCCAATGGCCCCTGTTTCTCGAAGCCGCACTTGGCGATCAGCCTGTTTCGGCTCTCAAGACAATGGCGTTCAGCCAAACGTCGCTCGCGATTGATGCTGCAATTGCCCGACAAGGCGTGGCGCTGACGAACCGGGAATTTGTCGAAGCTGATCTTCAATCTGGCCGGCTTTGCCAGCCGTTCGATATCTCGGTGACGACGGAAGAGGGATATTACGTGGTGGCCCCTCGAGCCCCCAGGAAACCTGAAGTTGTGGCAACAGTCAGGAATTGGTTGAAGGAACAAGCGTAGCTCGCAGGGCGGAAGAGCGCTCAAGTCCGCCGCCTCGTTCCAAAGCAATTGTGGCGCGTGATGATTCCCCGACTTTCTCACCTTCTTTGCAATCGACAGCATTGTCCGCTCTTCTGAACTCCGCCTGTCTTCGAGCTTTGCTCGCGCAGCGAATGTCTCCTCTGATGAGCCGCACCGCAGCGATGGTGATCAAGGTCGAACGACGGCTATGGGCCGATTTCGCCCACAAGTTCGGACGTTCTGAGGACTCGGGTACTCAGACTTAGCTGCTTCAAATGACTAGGTTCCTTGGCCGCCCAAACACGTCGCCTAGTGTCTAAAGTCCAATGCTCAGGCGGGTTCTATACTTTGGCCATATCCCATAAACTGATCAACATGGTCAGGTTACGCCAACAAATTTTGAAGTGGAACACTGAGGCAAGGCGAAGACTGGTTGCAAGTACTGGTGGACCCTTCGAGCAACGAGACAAACGAGCTCTTTCGGAGACTTGCCGAAGATAACCCATTGATGACGATTGCGTTCATCCTCGGGGGGTGTCGGCACGACACCTTGCGGTGGAGCACTGTATCGGCGATCGGGCCGGTTCGCCGCGCCCAAGAACGAAATTGTGAGCGGACTACGAGCTACATGGTTCGGTCGTCATTCCGCCGTCAAAGGCACACGTCAACCGCCAGAAGCCTCTGCAACACATCCATCTGCAATTTTCAGACCCCCAATCTGCGCTAACAAACTGACGATCGCGTCAACGCCCGTTCGGTGGCGTAGGGCCGAAAACACGAAAGGTCGGCCCTTTCGAATTTGCGTGGCGTCGCGCTCCATCACTTCGAGCGACGCGCCGACATGGGGGGCGAGATCTGTTTTGTTGATGATCAGAATGTCCGATTTCGTTATCGCAGGACCGCCCTTGCGCGGAATTTCCTCACCCGCTGCAACGTCGATCACGTAGAGTGTCAGGTCCGCCAGTTCCGGGCTGAATGTGGCCGACAAATTGTCGCCGCCGCTTTCGATCAGAACTATATCCAAGCCGGGGTGACGGGCCTGCATCTCTGCCACGGCGGCCAGATTGATCGAGGCATCCTCGCGGATCGCGGTATGCGGGCAACCGCCGGTTTCGACACCGATAATCCGGTCCCGGGGCAGAATCTGCATCCGCATCAACGCTTCGGCATCCTCTTGCGTATAAATGTCGTTGGTGATGACACCAATCGAAAAGGCCTCGCCCAGGGCCTCTGCCAAAGCGGCAGTCAGGGTCGTTTTACCAGCGCCAACCGGGCCGCCGATACCAACGCGCAGGGGGCCGTTCATACTGCTCATGTTCGGAATATCCTTGAATATTGAGTTTCATGTTTCATCGACAAGATATCGGACAGGAATGCGGTTGAACCCAGTTCATCAAGGCCCGTGTGTTGTGCTGTTTCCGCAATCGAAGTGCAGAGCGGGGTCAGATCACGAATCAGCCGCTGAGCATCGGTCTGTCCCAAAGGGACAAGGCGGGTTGCGCAGGCCACAAGATTGCTCATGAAGGCCTGAAGGAACATCTGCGACACCAGCGGGCGCGGCAGATTCTGCATCCGCGCGGCACGGCCCACCGCGACCGGGTAGGTGAGGCGCCGCAGGTCGAGCCCCCAGATATCTCCGGTCACGGATCCGAAAGCCTGACCTAGAAGGTCGGATTCCATCAGCCGTTCCGACCCGGCGCAAAAGGCGCGGGCGGAGGCATCGATTCGGGCCAACGCGGCCCTGTCATCGGCGTTATACGCGGCCACAAGAAATAGCGCGTCATTCCAGCCCGAGCCATGTTGCAGTATCGTGGCGACCCAGTCGCCTGTCTGGTTTGCGCTGGCGACCCGGCCCAGTTCAATCGCTGCCTCCAGCCCGTGGGAATAGGCGAAGCCCCCAACCGGATAGGCGGGGGACAACCATTGGGTCAGTGTCAGGATGTCAGAGCTAGTGGGCGTGACCATGGGTCCTGCCGTGGCCATAGGCCCCGCCTTCGGGGGTGAAGGGTTCGACGACTTCGCGAATATCGGCCCCCAGTTTCATCAGCATGTCGCGAATGACGTGATCGCGCTGGATCAGCAGCCTGTCAGGTTCGATTTGGCAGGGTGTGTGCCGGTTGCCGATATGCCAGGCAAGGCGCAGCAGGTGGTCACCCTTTACCTCCAGCAGCTCTTCGGGGGCCGCGACGATTTCAATCTCACGACCGTCTTCCAATACCAGAACCCCGCCATGATCCAGCGATTTGGTGTTGGAGAGATCAACCAGAAACGCCTCGCCATCATCCGTGGCCAGCATCTTGCGGCGCAGGAAGCGGCCATCATAGTCCAGCGAGACCTGCGCATGAGCGGGTGCATGCGCATGGTCGTGGTAGATACGAGCGGTTTTGATCGCGGTGGTCATCTTGGTGCTCCTTGTATCTCAGAACATAAAGTATCGCTGCGCCATCGGCAGCACCTCGGCAGGTTGGCAGGTCAGCAATTCACCATCGGCGCGGACCTCGTAGGTTTCCGGGTCTACTTCGACATGGGGCGTCGCATCGTTTAGCGGCAAATTGCGTTTGCCAATCTCGCGTGTGTTCCGCACGGCGACTGTTTTCTTGGCCAGGCCTAGAGTTTCACCGATCCCGTCCGCCTGCGCTGCTGCCGAGACAAAGGTAATCGCCGAGTGCTCCACCGACCGCCCATAAGCCCCGAACATCGGACGGCTGTAAACAGGTTGCGGTGTCGGGATCGAGGCATTTGGGTCGCCCATCTGCGCGCAGGCAATTGTACCGCCCAGCAGAACCATCTCGGGTTTCACGCCGAAAAAGGCCGGGTTCCACAGGACAAGATCGGCGCGCTTGCCTACCTCGATGCTGCCGATTTCATGGCTCAGACCGTGGGCAATCGCCGGGTTGATGGTGTACTTGGCGATGTAACGGCGGACCCGCAGGTTGTCGTTTTCACCGGTTTCCTCGGTCAGACGCCCTCGCTGTTTCTTCATCTTGTCGGCGGTTTGCCATGTGCGGATCAGCACCTCTCCGACCCGGCCCATGGCCTGGCTGTCAGACGCGATGATCGAGAACGCACCCATGTCGTGCAGGATATCCTCGGCCGCGATGGTCTCGCACCGGATGCGGCTTTCGGCAAAGGCTACGTCCTCGGGGATGGACTTGTCGAGGTGATGGCAGACCATCAGCATATCCAGATGTTCCTCGACCGTGTTTACAGTGAAAGGTCGCGTCGGGTTGGTCGAGGAGGGAAGAACGTGATTCTCGCCACAAATCTTGATGATGTCAGGGGCATGGCCGCCACCTGCGCCTTCGGTGTGGAAGGCGTGGATGGTGCGTCCTTTCATGGCGGCGACAGTGTTTTCGACGAAACCGGATTCGTTCAGAGTATCGGTGTGGATCATCACCTGTACATCCATCGAATCGGCCACCGACAGGCAGCAGTCGATGGCGGCAGGGGTCGTGCCCCAATCCTCATGCAGTTTCAGAGCGCAGGCCCCGGCATTGACCTGTTCCTCGAGCGCAGCTGGCAATGAGGCGTTGCCCTTGCCCGCAAAGGCGAGGTTCATCGGGAAGGCATCCGCCGCCTGCAACATCCGTCCGATATGCCAGGGGCCGGGGGTGCAGGTGGTGGCCAGCGTGCCATGGGCCGGACCCGTGCCGCCGCCTAACATGGTGGTCAGGCCGGAATGCAGCGCGTCTTCGATCTGCTGAGGGCAAATGAAGTGGATATGGCTGTCGAACCCGCCTGCGGTCAGGATGCGCCCCTCGCCCGCGATGGCTTCGGTGCCGGGGCCGATGATAATGTCGACACCTGGCTGCGTGTCGGGGTTCCCCGCCTTGCCGATCCTGGCGATACGCCCGTCTTTCAGACCGACATCCGCCTTGTAGACACCCGAATGATCCACGATCAGCGCATTGGTGATGACTGTATCCACCGCCCCCTTGTCCCGTGTGACCTGAGACTGCCCCATCCCGTCGCGGATCACTTTCCCGCCGCCGAACTTGACCTCTTCGCCATAGATGGTCAGATCGCGTTCGACCTCGATGATCAGGTCGGTATCGGCCAGCCGCATTTTATCGCCGGTGGTGGGGCCGAACATGGCGGCATAGTCGGAGCGTTTGATTTTTGCTGGCATCACAACGCCCCCATGACCTTTTGATTGAACCCATAGACCTTGCGTGCGCCGCCGATCGGGATCAGCGAAACCTCGCGTTCCTGTCCCGGTTCGAACCGCACGGCGGTGCCGGGGGCGATGTCCAGACGCAGGCCATGGGCGGCAGCGCGGTCGAATTCCAGCGCCGGGTTGGTCTCGGCAAAATGATAGTGCGAGCCGACCTGAATCGGGCGGTCGCCAGTATTGGCGACCATCAGCGTCAACGGCTCGGCGCCCAGGTTGAACGTGATTTCGCCTTCAGCGGGGAAATGCTCGCCGGGGATCATTTGTTTAGCTTCACCATCAAGGCAACAGCAGCCAACGCGACAATCGCGAGGCCCACGGCCAGAGCGGCATAGTCCGTGCCATGCGCGTGGATATGCGTGCCGTTATGCGCGGCGGCGGGGCCAGCTAGGATCAGAACAGGGAAAAGCATGCGGGTCATATCAGTGTTCCTTTTTTTAGCGAATAGGGTTGTGAACGGTCACCAGCTTGGTGCCGTCGGGAAAGGTGGCCTCAACTTGAACCTCGTGAATCATCTCGGGGACGCCTTCCATGCATTGCGCGCGGGTGATCACCTCGGCCCCGGCTTGCATCATATCGGCGACCGACCGCCCGTCGCGTGCGCCTTCAACCACGGCGCTGGTGATAAGGGCAATCGCCTCGGGATGGTTCAGTTTGACACCACGGGCCAGTCGTTTACGGGCAACTTCAGCGGCCATGGCGACCAGCAGTTTGTCTTTTTCACGGGGAGTCAGGTTCATGTCAGATTGTCCAGCATCTTGGAAGCGAGTCGTTGTTCAGTCGCCGAAGCACGGGCATCAGACTTCGGCGCAGGGCATACCCGTTCTTGGCCAGCAGTCGGACGACCAGCAGGTCAGGTTGAAACAGGCTGGCCCCGGCGGTATCGGGCAGCATCTGGCGGATTGCCTTCAGATGCCCTTCGGCCCTGGGCGAGGCAAATGCGACTAAGGCCATCGCGCCCGCGCCATCTGCAATGTGCTGACGGGCCAGATGCGCGCTAAGGTCGCCGGTGAACCGGGTGGCGTCCAGAAACACCATCCTTTCGTTGCGCCGAATCTCGATCCGATCGCTGAGGCGGATATCCGTCAGAGTTTCACCCATCGCGGTACGACCAAAGATCAAAGGTTCAACCATAAGGGCCGAGGCATCCTCGGCCAAATCAATACGCAAGCGCCGGTTTAATGCGCTGCCACTGTACAGGATCGTCTCTTGCGGAAGCCAGTTCAGCCTTGCCTGCGGACCGGCGGTTAAAGTGTTGACGATGCGTGCGGCCTGACCGGGTTGTGCTTTGTATGCCCGCTCACAAGCCTGCGTGGTCACTGTCAGTTCGGTGCCCCGGCCTGCGCGGCCTGAAAACCGGAAATCATCACCGCCAGTAACACCACCAGCCGTGTTCAAAAGCACGGCGTCCAATTGGCTGCCGTGTCCGCGTGGGAAGAGACATTTGAACGAACCCGCCGGCCGCAAGCGATCAATCACACTGCGCCCGTGGAACAGTTTGGCCGACAGCGTAACCCGGCCTTCAGCGCGTGGCGGTCTCGCACGTGACGCCGACGATATGGGCGTGAATTGAGTGATGGCAGCGGCTTTCGCGTCATGAACGTTTGGCGCTTTTTCACCTTTGGGATGTCGAAACTCTATCGACAGGTGCAGATTTTCGACCAAGTCCCGTACCATAAGTGCAATTTTTAATCACGCATGCAGCATGTAGATCAAAAATCGGGCATATCAGTCCACTTTGCCAGAATGCTATGGGGCCAGATTTGCCTATTTCGCTGCAATGCAGAATCGATGTGGGGCCTGCCGGGCTAACGACCGCCGGGGGTGTGTGACGGCTGCGCGAATTGGACCTCGGACACAACCGCCACACGTAACGCAACATACAGTTGCGGGGATCAGGTAGTAGAAGACAGCGTGTCAACGCAAGGCTTCTGTGCCCGCCCCGCCAGGAGAATTACATGACATCTCTCAAATCCACGCTCTTCGGATCGGTTGTCTTTGCCGCCATGGCAACGGCCGCTCTGTCTGCTGAAGACACGATCAAAGTCGGCGTACTGCACTCGTTGTCAGGCACTATGGCGATTTCGGAAACCACGCTGAAAGACACGATGTTGATGCTGATCGACCAGCAGAACGCCAAAGGCGGCCTGCTGGGCAAGCAGCTTGAGGCAGTTGTGGTTGATCCTGCATCCGACTGGCCGCTGTTTGCGGAAAAAGCGCGTGAGCTACTGACCGTGCATGAGGTGGATGTGATCTTTGGCAATTGGACGTCCGTCAGCCGCAAATCGGTGCTGCCGGTGATTGAGGAACTGAACGGCCTTCTGTTTTATCCGGTGCAGTATGAGGGTGAAGAAAGCTCGAAAAACGTCTTCTATACCGGTGCCGCGCCGAACCAACAAGCGATCCCGGCGACCGACTATTTCCTCGACGAGCTTGGCGTTGAGAAATTCGCGCTGCTTGGCACAGACTATGTCTATCCCCGCACCACCAACAATATCCTCGAAAGCTATCTGAAGCAAAAGGGCATCGCGGACGGTGATATCTTCGTCAACTACACGCCCTTTGGCCATTCCGACTGGTCCAAGATCGTGGCGGATGTGGTTGCGCTGGGTGCGGATGGTAAGAAGGTCGGAGTGATCTCAACCATCAATGGCGACGCCAACATCGGCTTCTACAAGGAACTGGCTGCGGCTGGCGTCTCGGCGGATGACATTCCGGTCGTTGCGTTCTCGGTCGGAGAGGAAGAACTGTCGGGCCTGGATACAACCAACCTTGTGGGCCATCTGGCTGCTTGGAATTACTTTCAGTCGGCGGATACCGACGCCAACACTGAATTTGTTGAAACATGGAAAGCTACCATGGGCGAAGACCGGGTGACCAACGACCCGATGGAGGCACATTACATCGGTTTCAACATGTGGGTTAACGCCGCGACCGAGGCCGGTTCGACCGACGTAGATGCCGTGCGCGCCGCGATGTACGGGCAGGAATTCCCGAACCTGACCGGTGGAACCGCTGTCATGCTGCCGAACCACCATTTGGCCAAGCCGGTTCTGATCGGTGAGATTCAGGAAGACGGCCAGTTCGACATCATCAGCGAAACCGACGTTGTGCCGGGCGACGCCTGGACCGACTTCCTACCGGAATCGGCGGTGCTGGTATCGGATTGGAAAGAGCTGGGCTGCGGTATGTACAACACCGAGACCGAGACCTGCGTTCAGACCCTGTCGAACTACTAACCGACACGCAAGGTGGGTGTGATGCCCGCCTTGCCCCCAAAGACACTCGGGTTTCACCACATGTTACGACTTTTCCTTGCGGGCCTCGCAATTCTATGCGCCCACCTGACCGCCAACGCGCAAGAGGCCGGTCTGCAACCGATCCTGCAAGAGCATCAGGAGATCATCGCCAAAAGCTCACGCAAGACAATCGGGCCCGTGATTGATGCGATTGCCAGCAGCGGGTTGCCGCAAGCGCAGGTGATGCTTGAGACATGGGCCGCCAAGGACGTGTGGATGCGCAAGTCGGACGGCCTGTTCTTTGCAGGCAAAAAGGTCGAAGGCCGGTCGTATGAGCTTACCGATTTCGATACTGGCGAGGTCGTTGGTATTTTCGAGAAATCCAACCTGAAGCAGTTGAAGCCCAATAGCGGCATCCGCGCGATGATTGGCACGGCTCTGGTGCAGTACCAGCTAACAGATCCGGACCGCGCTCGGCGGCTGGCCGCTTTGCAATCCATCCAACGTGACCCCGAACGTGCTTTGCTGGAGCCCCTACGCGCGTCGATTGCCGATGAAGCTGATGCTGATCTGAAAGCTCACAAACAACGGCTCGAACGGTTGCTGACGATTGGATATGACGAAGATATCGCGGCGCGCGTGGCTGCGATTGAGCAGATGTCCGACGATCTGGGCGTGGACGTCCGTGGCGCATTAAATCCACTGATCGCGACGACGCGACAAGCAGCACCGGAACTTCCGTCTAATGTGAATATCGCCGCCGTTTTAGAACCGGGTTCGAGTGATTTGACGCGCGATGAGGCCTATGACTTGCTGGTCACTGGCAATCTGGCGCCCCCACGCTTGTCACGGGATGATATCCGGACAGCTCTTGCGGCCAATATTGACGGGGGTCGCGTTGGTGACATTCCGCTTGCGCAACTGAATACAGATGAAACGCGCGCTCGGGCATATGTAGCCTTGGCAGAGGCAAGGGTCGTTCCCGCCTTGGTAACCGAGGCCGACATAAACACGGCGCTGGCTGAACATGTGTTCATTGATACCTACACGGAACCCTCGCCCGAAGTGACCGCAGCTGCAGTGCAGGCACTTGAACAGATCGAGCTGAAGGTCGGCCTGAACCAGACGCTCGACCTGACACTGGACGCGATCTCATTGGCGTCGATCTATTTCTTGGCAGCCATCGGTCTGGCGATCACCTTCGGCGTGATGGGTGTGATCAACATGGCTCATGGTGAGTTCATCATGATGGGCGCCTATACCGGATACGTGGTGCAGCAGTTCATCCCCGACCACACGCTGTCGATAATCGTCGCCATCCCGATGGCCTTTGCCGTTACCTTCGCGATGGGCGTCGCGATGGAGCGGCTAGTTATCCGCTGGCTCTATGCCCGTCCGCTTGAGACGCTGCTGGCGACCTTTGGCATCTCAATCGCACTGCAACAGCTGGCCAAGAACATTTTTGGCACGCAGGCCCGCCCGCTGACCGCGCCCGGCTGGCTGGATGGGGCGTGGGTGCTGAACGATGTGGTTTCGATCAGTTATATCCGCATCGCGATCTTTGTGCTGGCGACGATCTTTTTGGGACTGTTCCTCTACATTATGAAGCGCACGCGGCTTGGGCTTGAGATGCGCGCGGTGACACAGAACCCACGCATGGCCGGGTCGATGGGTATCAATCCGGGGCGGGTGAATATGCTGACCTTCGGCTTGGGCTCGGGCATCGCCGGGATTGCCGGGGTTGCGATTGGTCTGTTCGCAAAGGTCACGTCCGATCTGGGCAGCGACTATATCGTGCAAAGCTTCATGACCGTGGTTGTTGGCGGCGTCGGAAACATCTGGGGCGCGCTGGCAGGTGCGGGCATGATCGGCTTCCTGCAAAAGGGGATCGAGTGGATGAACCCCTCGAACACCCTCGCCGCGCAAACATACATGATCATCTTCATCATCATTTTCATCCAGTTCCGGCCAAGGGGCATCATTGCCCTCAAAGGTCGTGCGGCGGGGGATTGAGCCATGGAACGCAGCTTTGTCGCCAAAAACCCATCGGTACTGGTCTTTCTGGCCATCCTCTCCCTGTTCACGTTGGGCGTCACCGTCCTGTCCGAAGGGTTCGGGATTGGCGTGATCTCGACCAGCTTTGTCAAAACGCTGGGCAAGACCCTGTGCCTTTGCCTGATCGCTGTGGCCATGGATTTGGTCTGGGGATTTACGGGCATCCTGTCCCTCGGCCATTTCGCGTTCTTCGGGCTGGGCGGCTACATGATCGGCATGTGGCTGATGTATGAACGTACCCGCCTGATCGTGGTGGAGTCGCTCTCCCAAGCCGACATTCCGCCAACATCGGCCGAGGTCGTGGATGCCATCGGCACGCAAATCTTCGGCGTCGTCGGATCGTCCGAATTCCCGCTGATCTGGGCCTTTTCGGACAGCCTGTTCCTGCAACTGGCGCTGGTCGTGCTGGTGCCGGGCCTTCTGGCACTGATCTTTGGTTGGCTGGCGTTCCGCAGCCGGGTCACGGGTGTCTACCTGTCGATCCTGACCCAAGCCATGACATTGGCACTGGCGCTGTACCTGTTCCAGAACGACAGCGGTATGCGTGGCAACAACGGCCTGTCGGGCCTGCAGAACCTGCCGGGCGTCACGGCCTCGCAGGACTTGGTGTCAATCTGGTTCCTCTGGGCCTCAGCGCTGGCCCTGGGGCTGGGCTACATGCTGGCGGCATGGATCGTGGCGGGCAAGTTCGGCTCGGTTATCCGCGGCATCCGCGATAATGAGGCGCGAGTGCGGTTCCTTGGCTATTCGGTCGAGAATTACAAGCTGGCTGTCTTCACATTGACCGCCTGCATCGCCGCCATCGCGGGCGCGCTGTATTATCCGCAGGCGGGGATCATCAACCCCGAGGAGATGGCCCCCATTGCCTCGATATATCTTGCCGTCTGGGTCGCCATCGGCGGGCGTGGTCGCCTGTATGGAGCGGTCATCGGCGCGGCGTTTGTCAGCCTGCTCAGCACATGGTTCACAGGTGGACAAGCGCCGGACATCCCACTTGGGTTCTACACGATCAAATGGGTCGACTGGTGGCAGGTGCTGCTGGGCGTCTCATTCGTGCTGGTAACCCTGTTCGCACCAAAGGGTATTGGAGGGCTATTCGACCTCTGGACCAACCACCGCGCGCCGCAACGCTACGGTGCCCCGCTTGGACCCGATGAAAGCGCATTGCGCGAAATGGAGGCCTTGGAATGAGCACTCTGCTGGAGGTCAGCGGCGTTTCAGTCACCTTCGACGGGTTCCGCGCCATCAACAACCTGTCCTTCCAGATTGGCAAGGCCGAGCTTCGCGCGGTTATCGGGCCGAACGGGGCAGGTAAAACGACCTTCATGGATATTGTCACCGGCAAGACCCGGCCTGACGAGGGCCGGGTAACCTGGGGTGAGAAATCCGTTTCCCTGTTGCGAATGAGCGAGGCCAAGATCGCGCAAGCCGGCATCGGGCGTAAGTTCCAGAAACCCACCGTGTTCGAGGACCAGACCGTGCAGGAAAACCTGCTGATGGCGTTGAAGAATAAACGGGGCTGGCTGGGTGTGCTGTTCTATCGCCCTTCGACGGATCATCTGGAGAAGGTCGAGGAACTGGCCGCTGAGATTGGCCTGTATGGCGAACTGCTCCGCAAATCCGGCGAACTAAGCCACGGACAAAAGCAATGGTTGGAAATCGGGATGCTACTGGCGCAGGAACCACGTCTGTTGCTAGTGGACGAACCCGCCGCCGGGATGACCTCGCAAGAACGCGAACACACAACCGACCTGCTGGTACAGGCCGCCAAGACCCGCGCCGTCGTGGTTGTGGAACATGACATGGAGTTCGTCCGCCGCCTGAATTGTCGGGTCACGGTTCTGCATGAAGGCTCGGTTCTGGCCGAAGGTTCGCTGGATCATGTCACATCAAATCAGGATGTCATCGACGTTTATCTGGGGCGCTAAACAATGCTGAAACTGACCGATCTGACCCTGCATTACGGGCACTCGCAAATCCTCAACTGTATCTCGTTGGAGGCCGCGCGAGGAGAGGTGACTTGCGTGATGGGCACCAATGGTGTGGGCAAGACCAGCCTGATCAAGGCGATCTCGGGCACGCATCCGCGCTCGGGCGGCGATCTGATGCTGAATGACGAGGCCCTGCCGCCTCTGCCAGCCCATCGCATGGCGTGGAAAGGCGTGGCCTATGTGCCGCAGGGGCGCGAGATTTTCCCGTTGCTGACTGTGCGCGAAAATCTGGAAACCGGTTTTGCCTGCCTGTCAGCAAGCGAACATTTCGTTCCGGACGAGATCTTCGATATGTTCCCGGTGCTGAAGAAAATGCAGAACCGGCGCGGGGGTGATCTGTCGGGTGGCCAGCAACAGCAACTTGCCATCGCCCGGGCGCTGATCGCCAAGCCTCAACTTTTGCTGCTGGACGAACCAACCGAAGGCATTCAGCCCAACATCATCCAGCAGATCGGCGAAGTAATTCGTCACCTCCGAACCAAAGGAGAGATGGCCATCATTCTGGTCGAGCAGTATTTCGATTTCGCCTATGATCTTGCCGACAAGTTCATCGTCCTGCGGCGCGGCGCGGTCCTGATGCAAGGCACGCGGGACGAGCTATCGCGGGAACAGGTTCTGCAAGGCGTAACGGTTTGACATTCATAAAGGAACCAGCCTATTGAGCGGCGAGAAGCTTCAGGGTTTAAGGGGCGCAATTTAGCACTCCAGCTAGGCTTTGTTGCGCGAAGAGCCTGAAGCCCGGACTTCCCTTTTCCCCGGACGTACTTATCCTGTGGGCTCTGTGACCGGTATGCCGAGCGCGGTGTAGCTGTTCAGGACGGCTGCACGGATTGGGAGTTCGGCGACTGGACGCTCGAAGTCGCGCGCCATGAGGCTCTGCCCCAACAGCTTCACGCAGTGCATCTTCGTTTCGGCGCGACTGCGGCGGTGGTATCCGCTCCAATTTCGCCGGATGGCACGGCCAAGGTATTTCGAGGCGCACAGCGCCTCGTTACGGGCGATAGCGCCTGCTGTCGATGGCTTTCGCGGTTTTGCGTTCTTGCGCGGCGGGATAACGGCGTGGGCACCCCGGTTTGCGATGGCATCGTGGCATTTGCGCGTGTCATACGCCCCGTCTGCGGTGACCGAGGCGATCTCGACATCGACCGGGATCTGGCTGAGTAGTTCAGGCAGCATGGGCGCATCACCGATGTTGTTACCGGTGATTTCGATGGCGCGGATCTCCAGCGTCTGTTCGTCAACGCCGATGTGGATCTTGCGCCAGAGACGGCGTTTCGCGCGGCCATGCTTGCGGGCATGCCATTCGCCTTGGCCCTCCGCCTTGAAGCCGGCGCTGTCGATCAGAAGGTTCAGGGAACCTTGCTAGCCGCGATAGGGTATGGAAACCGCCAGGGTCTTCTGGCGCCTGCTCAGCGTGCTGAAATCCGGCACCGACCAGTCGAGGCCGACCAGGCGCAGCAGGCTCTCCACGAAGTCCGTGGTCTGCCTGAGGGCCATGCCGAAGAGGACCTTCATCGTCGTCAGGCATGTCTGAATCGCAGCGCCGCTATACTGCGGCTACCGGCCTTGCTTACCGGTCGGCGGTGGTACCCAAACCATGTCCGGATCAAATCAGATCGCCAGGGAGCCACGTTGCTTGAGGGCTTCATTGTAGGCTGGCCAGTTCTTGGTCTTGTAGCTCGGCGGGATAGGTCTGCTCATGCAGTCCAGCTACCACGCTGGATTCACAAGATGAATCCCTCACCCAACCTTTGCGCAACAAAGCCAATCAACAGCTAAAAGAATATCTGACGGCCTCTTCTGACAGTTTGAGGTACGAACCTCAAAAAAATCTGGACATGAGGTGCGTACCTCAAATAGCCTTGGAAGTATGCCGCGATTCGCACATCCTCGATTGACGGCGCAAAAAGGGAGGAATGGATGACTTACACAAAACTGGCCTCGGCCAGCGCAATAGTCCTTGCCGCTACTACTCTTTCTACCAAGGCAAATGCTGAAGATCTGACGCTATGTTGGGCTGCATGGGACCCGGCCAACGCGCTTGTCGAACTATCAAAAGAATTCGAAGCAGAATCCGGCCACACGATGAACTTCGAATTTGTTCCCTGGCCAAATTTTGCGGACCGGATGCTGAATGAGCTGAATTCCGGTGGTAAGCTCTGCGATCTGCTTATTGGTGACAGCCAATGGATCGGCGGTGGCGCTGAAAATGGCCACTATGTCAAACTGAACGACTTCTTCGATGCTGAAGGCATCAGCATGGACGATTTCGCGCCGGCCACTGTCTACGCCTATTCAACTTGGCCCAAGGGCACACCCAATTACTATGCCCTGCCTGCGATGGGCGATGCGAATGGCTGGTTCTATCGCAAGGACTGGTTCGAAAATCCTGAAATCCAAGCCGCATACAAAGAAGCAACTGGTCAGGATTTACGTGAGCCTGAATCTCAGAAAGAACTATTACAGATCGCCCAGTTCTTTCAGGGTCGTGAGATCGACGGCAAGACAGTCTACGGCGCAGCTATCTTTACCGAGCGCGGCTCGGAAGGGATCACCATGGGTGTGACCGGAGCACTGTATCCTTGGGGCTTTAAATACGAAAACACCCCGGGCTCATATGACATGGAAGGCGCCGTAAACTCACCCGAAGCGGTAGAGGCGCTGGAATTCTATAAGGAATTCTACGAAACGGCGACGCCTCCGGGATATACCAACTCTTACATGGGTGAGAGCTTGGACGCCTTCAAGTCCGGTCAGGTCGCCATGGCCATGAACTGGTTTGCGTTCTTCCCAGGTCTCTATGCTGACCCCAATACCGGCGGTGACAAGATCGACTTCTTTGTGAACCCACCGCAAAATCAGGCAGGTTCGACGCTGGGCGGACAAGGTATCTCTGTTGTCAGCTACTCTGACAAACAGGACGCTGCACTTGAGTACATCAAGTGGTTCGCACAGCCTGAAGTGCAGGCCAAGTGGTGGGAGCTAGGCGGCTACTCGGCGCATAACTCAGTGCTGGAAGATCCTGGTTTCGTGGACAGCCAACCGTTTGCCGGTGACTTCCTGGAAGCAATGGCTGGGGTTCAGGATTTCTGGCAAGAGCCTGCCTATGCAGAACTCCTGCTGGCCATGCAGAAACGCATCCACGACTACGTCGTTGCTGATCAAGGTACAGCTCAAGAAGCTCTTAATCTTTTGATCGAAGATTGGACTGAAGTCTTCGAAGACGAAGGCAAGCTGTAGTCCGGACACAGGCAGGAGCGGGCGCAATCCCGCTCCACCTTCACCCGTGAGTCCTAAACCAACAAGAACTGGCAAAGAGATGTCTGACCGGACCGTAGATCGCGTTGCCCAGGCAACGCCCGAGCGAGTTGCGCGAAAAATCCGAGGGTTATCCGACCGCGCGATCGCCTGGATATTCATCTCCCCGACGATTTTTCTATTGCTGGCGATCAACATCTTTCCGTTGATCTGGACCATCCAACTGAGCTTTACCAACTACAAGGCCAACCGGATCGGGCGCGAAGTCAAAGATGTCGGGCTCAGGAATTTCGAGCGTATTCTGACAGACTCGGACACCTGGCTAAATATGCAGGCGACGGCGCACTTCCTGTTCTGGACGATCTTTTTCCAGGTCTTGATCGGGTTTACTTTGGCCTGGTTGATCAACAAGAAATTCAAGGGCAACGATCTTTGGACCACGATCATCGTGCTGCCGATGATGCTGTCTCCTGCAGTCGTCGGGAACTTCTGGAAGTTCCTGTATCAACCTCAAATCGGGCTGTTTAACTACATCGTGTCATGGTTCACAGGCAAAGATCCATCGAGCTTTGAAATGCTGGGATCCGTTACTTTGGCCCCTTGGGCGATCGTTATTGTCGACACCTGGATGTGGACCCCCTTCGTGATGCTAATCTGTCTGGCCGGGCTGCGCAGCATTCCCGATTACATCTACGAGGCGGCTGAGATCGACAGGGCCAGCAAGCTGCGGCAGTTCTTTACGATCACCATCCCGATGGTCCTGCCGTTCCTGATGCTTGCCGTGCTGTTTCGAGGGATCGAGAACTTCAAGATGTTCGACCTGGTGGTTCAGCTAACCGGCGGAGGGCCCGGTTCTGTAACGGAACTCACCTCAATCAATCTCAAGCGGGAGGCGTTTGAGAAGTGGCGTACGGGCTACGCCTCGGCCTATGCGATCATCCTTTTCGTCACCGTGTTCGGCCTTGCGTCGATCTACGTCAAAGCCTTGAACAAGGTGAAACAGAGATGAGCAGTTTTTCCGTAACCGAACCTTCGAACCGTTCCAAGTGGATCGCCGGTTTTCTGGTCATCACTTATGCGCTGATCACAATGATCCCGCTGGTTTGGATTTTACTGACAGGTTTCAAGTCTCCAGCCGATGCGATCAGCTACCCACCCAAAGTGGTCTTTGACCCAACGCTTGAAGGGTATGTAAATCTCTTCACCACGCGCACGCGGCAGACGCAGGAGTTTTTGGAAGCGAACCCGCCGCAGAACTGGGCCGATGAGATCGTCCGCCAATACGACATGGTGATTGTCGGGCCATCAAAGTTTGGCGAGCGCTTTATGAATTCGGTTATCATCGGATTTGGCTCGACGTTCTTGAGTATCTTCCTTGGTACGCTGGCCGCCTATGCGTTCAGCAGGTTCAAGGTCCCGCTCAAGGACGACCTTTTGTTCTTTATCCTGAGTACAAGGATGATGCCACCGGTCGCTGTCGCCATCCCAATCTTCCTGATGTTCAGAAACCTTGGATTAAGCGACACGCATCTGGGGATGATCCTGCTGTATACGGGCGTGAATATTTCCTTGGCGGTCTGGTTGCTAAAAGGCTTCATCGACGAAATCCCAAGAGAGTACGAAGAAGCCGCGCTCATAGATGGCTACACGAGGTTTCAGGCGTTTTACAAAGTGGTGCTGCCGCAAGCCGCGACCGGCATAGCCTCAACAGCTATCTTTTGCCTGATCTTCGCCTGGAATGAGTACGCGTTTGCCGTGCTGCTGACATCCGCGAACGCGCAGACTGCACCACCGTTCATCCCAACCATTATCGGTATTGGCGGCCTGGACTGGCCTGCAGTGGCGGCAGGTGCCACGATCTTCCTGATCCCTGTCATGATTTTCACCATCCTGATGCGCAAACACCTGCTGCGTGGGATCACATTCGGAGCCGTGCGCAAATGAGCGAGTTTCTTACCGGATTGATGCGTTTTCGCCGGGGCCCATGGGAGATGATCGCGACCATCCTCATCGCTCTGGGTGTCTTCATGCTTATGCAGCCCTTTGTCCTTTGGGCCTTCACATATTCTTTCATCGTCACGCTGATCGGAACCGTCATGTTCATCATCGTCAGCCATTTCCCGGAGTAGAAATGGCCCAGATCGTAGTTAAAAACGTAAAGAAGATGTTCGGCGATTTCACGGCTGTCCGCGAAAGCTCGTTCACGATTGAGGACGGTGAGTTCTTCATGTTGCTAGGGCCATCCGGCTGCGGAAAGACGACGACGCTGCGGATGATCGCAGGCTTGGAACTTCCGACGTCGGGTGAAATCTACCTGGACGGCGAGGAGATCAGCCAGCGCCCCCCATCGGAGCGAGACATTGCCTTCGTGTTCCAGATGTTTGCGCTGTATCCGCACATGAACGTGCGAAAAAATATCAGCTACCCCCTGATATCGCAGGGCATGCCGCGTGCTGCTGTCAAAGCCAAAGTAGAAGAAGTCGCGGGAATTCTGGGGATCAAGGACATCCTCGATAGCCCGGTAGGTGGGTTGTCAGGCGGCGATAGGCAGCGCGTGGCGCTTGGACGCGCGATTGTTCGCGAACCCAAGGCGTTCATGATGGACGAACCTCTTGGTGCCCTGGATGCCGAATTTCGTGAGCACATGGCCGAAGAACTGCGCGCGCTTCATGATCGCATGGGGGCGACCACTGTTTACGTCACACATGATCAGCTGGAAGCCATGCAAATGGGGGACAAGATCGTGGTGATGAACAACGCTGTGATCGAGCAATTCGGCACACCTCAGGAAATCTACGACAAACCAGCTACGATGTTCGTTGCAGATTTTATCGGGTCTCCTTCGATGAACTTCCTGCCGTTTCAGGGAAAGGTCGCGCCTGGCTCGGAAACGGTGCGACTGAATGGTCACGACGAAGCCGTACCCACACTGTTGGAAGGGGCGGAAGGTGACTTGGTTTTCGGTGTTCGCCCTGAGCATGTTTTTCTGTCGGATGCCAGCGCCTACCGAGCCAAGGTCTTGGCCGCAGAATATCTTGGAACCACCCAGATCGTGACGCTGCAAAGCCCGAACGGAGAGCTGAAAGCCCGCATTGATGCGCGCGAAACCGTTAACCCCGGCGAGACGGTTGGCTTGAAGTTCCGCTCATCCGCAGTGACCCTTTTCGAAAATTCTACCGGACGCGCGTTGAGGTCCGCTCTGAACGACGAGGTACTAAGCAATGGCTGAAGTCGTTCTGGAAAACATTTCGAAGTCATTCGGCGAAATCAAAGCGGTGGATGATATCTCAATGACGATCCCCAACGGTGCCTTTGTGGTTTTGTTGGGTCCGACGGGCGCGGGAAAAACAACGACGCTGAGATTGATATCCGGGCTTGAGAAACTGGATTCCGGAACGGTGCGCATTGCCGGGCGTGACGTTGGGATAGATACACCTGCCCAGCGTGATGTGGCGATGGTCTTCCAGCAATACTCGCTGTACCCCCATATGACGGTGCGTGAGAACCTGTCCTTCCCTCTGAGGTCACCGATCCTGAAGACGCCAGAGGATGAGATCGCCAGGAAGGTCAACGCAGTCTCGGAGATCCTGCAGATCCCGCACAAGCTGGACAACAAAGCCACTGAACTGTCTGGCGGCGAAATGCAGCGCGTTTCAATTGGACGGGCACTGGTGCGCGATCCCCAGATTTTCCTGATGGACGAACCGCTCAGCTCTTTGGACGCCAAGCTTCGGGCGGATTTGCGGGTCGAACTGAAAAGGATTCAGGCCGATCTGGGATCAACCTTGCTTTACGTGACCCACGATCAGGTCGAAGCCATGACAATGGCTACGCATATCGGCGTTTTAGAGAACGGCCGGTTGGTTCAATACGGGACACCCCGGGATATCTACGAAAACCCGGGCAGTGTTTACGTTGCCAGCAGGTTGGGTCTGCCGCGAATCAACATCCTGCCGTCCGAGTTGTTCGGAGGCGATCACAAAGGACCACAGATTGGTCTTCGCCCGGAAAACATCATTGAAGGCGAGGGCAGTGAAGCGCGTGTCATACGTGCCGAACATCTGGGCGACCAAACACGGCTGCACCTGGACCTGAATGGCCACCCGGTTGTCACCCTGATTGATGTTCATCAGGATTACCCCTCTGGAAAAATTATAAAAATTCGCCCCCATAACCCGTTGTATTTTGACGCGTCTGGCGCGCGCGTGAATTAAGGAGCAAAAGCATGGCCCAGTTCCTCAACACAAAAGAAACCCTGGTAACCGAGGCGATAGATGGCCTTTTGGCTTCCTCAGGCGGGCAGCTTACACGGCTGGACGGATACCCGCATATCAAGGTTGTCTACCGGTCGGATTGGGACAAGTCGAAAGTCGCCTTGGTTTCTGGCGGAGGGTCTGGTCACGAGCCCGCCCATGCAGGTTTCGTTGGCGCCGGTATGTTGACAGCCGCGGTCTGCGGCGAAGTTTTCGCCTCACCCTCGGTCGAGGCAGTTCTGGCGGGCATTCTTGCGGTCACGGGTGAGGCCGGGTGCCTGCTTATCGTCAAAAATTACACCGGTGATCGATTGAATTTTGGACTGGCGGCTGAACGCGCCCGTGCATTGGGCCGCAAAGTAGAGATGGTCGTAGTTGATGATGACATCGCCTTGCCCGACCTTCCGCAACCACGTGGCGTGGCAGGTACGTTATTGGTGCACAAAATTGCCGGAGCGCTTGCTGAAGGGGGTGCCGATCTGGACACCGTTACCAAAGCAGCAAGAAGTACCATAGCAAAGGTTGTCAGCATCGGAATGAGCTTGGACACCTGCACTGTTCCGGGCTCTCCAAAAGAAGACCGGATTGCCCCTGGCAAAGCGGAACTCGGCTTGGGCATCCACGGCGAGCCCGGTGTACAACAAGTCGAATTCTCAAATGCTGTATCGGCCATGTCCACAGTGGTGGCGAAACTAAAGCAAAGGGTGAGTTCAGGGGATTGTGTGGCGCTGGTCAACAACCTCGGCTCTACAACTCCGCTAGAAATGGCTGTCCTCACGCATGCGTTGTCTGAAACTGGTATTGCCCAGCATATCATTGGCCCGGCCCCCATGATGACTTCGCTGGATATGCACGGGTTTTCGGTTTCCATTCTGCCTGTGGATCAGGACGAATTGTCAGCTCTTGAAGCACCCGTTGATCTGGCCGCATGGCCCGGCGTCAATTCCATTGACCCGATCAAAGTAGCCCCGTTGCCTGATGGCCTGACTCCAATCGATCCAATCCCTTCGAACAATCCCACCACAAGGGAAACGATCACCCGGTTGTCTGAACTGCTCATTAACGCAGAGAAGAACCTGAACGAGCTGGACGCGAAATCCGGAGATGGCGATACAGGAAGCACATTGGCCACTGCCGCAAGAGCATTGCAAGGTAGCCTTGACCACATGCCGCTTGCTGATCTGACACAATTGTTCCCGGCATTGGGCAATGAATTGAGCCAGACTATGGGTGGTTCTTCCGGGGTGATACTCGCAATCTTCTTCAACGCAGCCGGAGATGCTTGTGCGAGCGGCGCGTCTGTCCCGAAATCCTTGATCGAAGGTCTGAATAGGGTCAGCCAGGTTGGGGGGGCCAAGGTCGGCGACAGAACGATGATTGACGCTCTGGCACCCGCACTTGCCGCTCTCCCGTTTGGCCTAACCGATGCGGCCAAGGCTGCTCGCGAAGGCGCGGACAACACGGCAAAAATTCGTCGTGCGAAGGCGGGTCGTGCAGCTTATGTTCCCGAAGAAAATCTAGTTGGACATAACGATCCGGGGGCTGAGGCGGTTGCCTTGTTATTTGAAGGCTTGGCGCGGGAGATTGAGGACTGAAGAACACGTGGAAAACCAAAAACAAAAACTAGAATTGGTGAAAAAGCCAACCGTCAACGACATCGCGCGCGTTGCGGGTGTCAGTCTGGCGACTGTTGACCGGGTCTTGAACAGGCGCCCCGGCGTGCGGGCAGTGACCGTGCAGAAAGTCCAAAAGGCGATTGATGAGCTGGGATATGTGCGCGATACGGCCGCGGCCAACCTAGCGCGAAACCGAGTTTACAACTTCCTCTTTGTTTTACCCGACACGGACAACGAGTTTGTTGAGGCAATCAGCAGTCGGATCGCAGAACAATCCCGTGACCAATTTATCGAGCGGACCCGCATTGCGATAAAGAAGGTCGCTCCGTTCGAGCCGCAAGAAATCGTCTACATTCTGGATGCTGTCGCCAGTTCGGATGTTGATGGCGTTGCCGTTTTCGGGCCTGAAACGCCTTCTGTCCGCGACGCCGTAAAAAGGCTCAGGGACAAAGGCGTTCCGGTGGTTGCGTTGGTGTCTGACTTGCCGAGTTCTGAGCGAGACCACTTTGTAGGAATTGATAACGTTTCGGCAGGGCGAACCGCAGCTCAGCTGATGGGACGATTTGTGCATCGTGACGGCAAGGTTTTGGTACTTACAGGATCCCGTTTGGCACGTGACCACCTAGAGCGCCGTCAAGGCTTTGATCTAGTTGTAGCTGAGGAATTTCCACACCTCGAAGTCGTAGCGTCTGTCGAGGGCCGGGATGACCCGGATCTGATTTACAAGATGATGCCCGAGATCTTTGAAACCTACCCGGATCTGGTTGGAATTTATTCCTCCGCAGCAGGCAATGCAGGACTGATTCAATTTCTTTCAGAAAACAAGCTCAGCAAAGATCTGGTGATCATAGCTCATGAGCTTACTCCGCTTAGTCGTGAGGCGCTTACGCTCGGTACATTTGACGCTCTTATCTCGCAAGACACTGGGCACATTGTTCGTTCAGCCGTCCGTCTGCTGCGTGCAACTTCAGACAAAGTGCCATTCAACAAAGCCCAGGAACGTATCCGTATCGACATCTATCTGAAGGAAAATTTACCGCCATAGAGACTCAGGTTTTGGGGAGGAAATTCAATGAAGACAATCAAAGGTCCAGCTTTGTTTCTTGCACAATTTGCCGGGGACGAAGCGCCGTTCAATTCGTGGGGCGCGATCACTAAATGGGCGGCTGACTGTGGATACAATGGCGTTCAGGTTCCCAGTTGGGATGGCCGGTTGTTCGACCTCGAACAGGCCGCATCCAGCGTCGGTTACTGCGATGAGTTCAAAGGCAAGGCCCAAGAAAATGGCGTCGAAGTCACCGAGCTTTCAACGCATCTTCAGGGTCAGCTTGTTGCCGTTCACCCAGCCTATGACAGTGCGTTTGATGGCTTTGCAGCGGAAAGCGTCAGAGGAAACCCTAAAGCCCGTCAAGAATGGGCCGTAGACCAGGTCAACAAAGCGCTATCCGCTTCGAAAAATTTAGGCATTTCGGCACATGCGACATTCTCAGGCGCGTTGGCATGGCCATATGTCTATCCTTGGCCGCAGCGCCCTGCCGGTTTGATTGAAACGGCATTTGATGAGCTTGCGCGCCGTTGGGTGCCCATCCTGAATCACGCCGATGAATGCGGTGTCGATGTCTGCTACGAAATTCACCCCGGAGAGGACCTCCACGATGGTGTGACCTACGAGATGTTTCTGGAAAGGACGGGAAATCACCCACGGGCCTGCATGCTATACGACCCGTCGCACTACGTGCTACAATGCCTCGACTATCTGGACAACATCGACATCTACAAAGATCGAATTCGGATGTTCCATGTCAAAGATGCCGAGTTCAACCCGACCGGGCGGCAAGGTGTTTATTCCGGGTATCAAAGCTGGGTCAATCGGGCCGGGCGGTTCCGCTCACTGGGCGATGGTCAGGTGGATTTCGGTGCAGTTTTCTCAAAAATGGCCGCGAATGACTTTGATGGCTGGGCTGTGGTCGAATGGGAATGCTGCCTCAAACACCCCGAGGATGGAGCGCGTGAAGGTGCTCAATTTGTGTCAGATCACATCATCCGTGTGACCGAGAAAGCCTTTGATGATTTCGCCGACGGTGGCGCTGACGAAGCCGCCAATCGTAAAATGCTGGGGATTGAGTGATGGTCACAGGACGCAGTGAAGAAACCTCAGGACGCATTCGGCTTGGCATGGTTGGCGGCGGAAACGACGCCTTCATAGGGGGTGTTCATCGCATCGCCGCGCGATTGGACGACAAGTTCGAGCTGGTTGCCGGTGCTTTGTCTTCGACGCCAGAGAAATCTCTTGAAAGTGGTCAGGCATTGGGGCTCGAACGGGTCTATGAAGACTTCAAACAAATGGCGATTAGGGAAGCCCGACTGAAATCTGGGATCGAGGCAGTCTCAATTGTCACGCCAAATCACGTTCATTATGCAGCCGCACGTGAGTTCCTGAAACGCGGTATTCATGTAATTTGTGACAAGCCACTCACCTCGACCCTTGCCGATGCGAAAAAGCTGGTCAAAGCAACAGAAAGTGCGAATGCCCTATTCATTTTGACCCACAATTACACAGGCTATCCAATGGTTCGGCAGGCGCGTGAAATGGTTGCCAACGGCGACATTGGCAAGATCCGCGTGGTTCAGGTTGAATACCCGCAGGATTGGCTGACCGAGCAGCAGGATTTCAAACAGGCGGAATGGCGAACCGATCCCGAACGCTCGGGCGCGGGTGGATCAACCGGTGACATCGGAACTCATGCATACAACCTTGCCTGCTTCGTGACCGGGCTAAAAGCGGAAAGCCTTGCGGCAGACTTGCAGGCCTTTGTGCTGGGGCGCAAAGTCGATGACAACGCCCACGTCTTACTTCGCTTCAAAGGCGGAGCGCGCGGTATGCTGTGGTCTTCTCAGGTGGCTCCCGGCAACGAAAACGCACTTCGTTTGCGCGTCTATGGCGAAAAAGGCGGGTTGGAGTGGGCTCAGGAAGATCCCAATTACCTGTGGTTCACGCCATACAACGAACCAAAGCGTCTAATCACACGAAATGGAGCTAGTGCTGCTGATGCAGCCAACCGGTTGAGTAGAGTTCCTCCGGGACATCCCGAGGGATATCTTGAGGGGTTCGCGAATATCTATGGAGAGGCTGCTGAAGCGATCCAAGCTTTCCGAAATGGTATTTCACCTGACGCTTCGGTTGTTTATCCAACAGTCTATGACGGGCTCAATGGCGTTAAATTTGTGGCCGCGTGCGTGCAAAGCTCTTCAAGGAATGCGGCTTGGATCGACTTAGCTTAGAATCTGGTTGTGGGCATAGGGCAGAAGGGGGTTGTCACGTTAACTTGCCGTTTAATGAAAGTGTCGCAAACTCTTGGAACGACCAAAGGAAAATACGAGCGAAAAACTCTAACTACAAACGGCAGGAAAATCGGGTTTCAGAGCAGGCCCAAAACCGAAGTTTTTTATCCCGGCCATGCAAAAGTCTGCGAAAACCTCATCAGCGCATCGAGAGCCGGCGAGTATTTTCGGCCAGGGACTGTAAAGGCCGCGATAGTTCTTGAAACTTCTGGCTCCACAAGCGGGCGCTGCAACAAGCCCGGCAGAGTAACCGAATACTCAGGCATGAAAGCAAAACCAATGCCTGCAGCGGTCTTGTCAGAAGAACTTTGCTTGAGCGGAGCAGGGCGGTTGCGTAGCTTTTTCCCATGACCAGACCTGCCTCATTCAAATACTTCAAAACCAGCCCCGTGATAATCCGCCTTGCGGTGATGCTGTATATCCGTTTCCCGCTCTCGCTTCGAAATGTCGAAGATCTGTTACACGAGCGAGGCATCGACGTGAGCCACGAAACTGTCCGATATTGGTGGAACAGGTTTGGCCCTATGTTTGCATCAGAGATCCGAAGAAAGCGTGATCAGCAACTCAGAGCCTTTTCAAAATCGAAGTGGCACGTTGACGAGGTTTTCGTGAAGGTGAATGGCAAGCGGCATTATCTTTGGCGGGCTGTGGATCATGAAGGCGAGGTGCTGGAAGCCGTTGTTACCAAACGCCGAAACAAAGCTGCAGCGCTGAAATTCCTCAAGAAATTGATGAAGCCACATGGTTGCGCCGAAGAGATCGTCACAGATCGCTTCGCTTCCTACATGGCTGCGCTCAGAGAAATGGGCGCGCTCGAAAAACAACAGACGGGAAGGTGGCTCAACAACCGCGTCGAGAATTCGCACCTGCCGTTTCGACGACGCGAACGCGCGATGCAGCGTTTCAGGCGAATGCGAAGTTTGCAGAAATTCGCCTCCGTCCATTCCTCTGTCTACAATCACTTCAACCAGGAAAGATCGCTAGCCAGTCGAGACACCTTCAAGCTGACCCGCACCGCCGCTCTCGCCGAGTGGCGTCAACTTTGTTCCGGATAGGTTCGCGGTTTCCGCGGCAAACTGAGACTGGTTCGAATTCGTCTGACAGCACCGCCACTCATACCGTCTTTGTTCAGCGGTTTTTGCAGAGAATTGAACTGCCGTTCCGGTCAGATGCCGACAGCTTCCCGAGCAAAGATGACGCGATGCACGCGGGGTCCCAGTCATCCACTCAGTCCACGTGAAGTTCGGGTATGTTGGCCTGACTTCACCCTCTGCAAAACACATGGTCCGTGAAAACACACAGAAATTGCAAATAAGTTATATTGCGCCTACAGCTTTTGCCGGAGGCACGCATGAAACTGACATCCTATTCCAACTATGCGCTGCGGTCTTTGCAGCTGGCCGCGCTCAAGGCCCCAGATCGCATTCGCGTTGACGATGTCGTGCGGGTGCATGGCCTTGCCCGGCCGCATATCGTAAAAATCGTGCACGAGTTGGGTCGGGCCGGGTATCTGGAAACAGCACGCGGCAGAGGCGGCGGTTTCCGGTTGGCGAAACCGGCGGAACAGATCAAAATCGGCGATGTAATTCGACTGACCGAAGGACCCCTGGATGTGGTCGAATGCTTTAACCCTGAAAAAAACACCTGCCCTCTGATCGGTATATGTAAATTGTCCCAAGCGATCCAAAAAGCAACCGGGGCATTCATGGCTGTGCTTGATGATCTGACGCTGGCTGACATCGCCTCAAACAGAAACGAGTTGTTAAACCGTATCGCGCCGATTGAGGAGGGCATCGTGGCACCCATGCGCAACACAAGATGACAATTCTAGACTGGACTGAGCGATTTCACGGAACAAGTCGCCTTCCGAAAGCTGTGCGTGAAAGGTTGCGTACAGCGGCCCGTATCGTGCGGTGCCCAAAAGGGGCTCAGGTATTCGGCCCTGACAACGTTCCCGACAGCCTATTGTTCTTGTACGACGGACGGATTCGCGTTTCTCAAAGTTCGGATTCGGGCCGCGAGATCGTGCTCTATCGGGTCGAGGCGGGGGAAAGCTGTGTACTGACGACGGCCTGCATGCTGGCAGAAGAAGCATATAACGCTGAAGGAATTGCCGAAACCGACGTAACGGCGGTGACCTTGCCGAAACATGCCTTCGATCGTCTGGTCTCGGAAGAAGACGCATTTCGCGAGTTTGTATTCGAGGCCTACTCGCGCCGGCTGATTGATCTGTTGCGGGTGGTCGATGACGTGGCATTCGGGCACCTGGATATTCGCCTGGCTGAACGTCTTCTGGTTCTGGCCGGGGGACGGGAAGACATTCAGGCAACGCATCAGCAACTTGCCAGCGAACTGGGCACCGCGCGTGAAGTTGTCTCGCGGATTTTGCAGGACTTTCAAAAACGCGAGATGATTACCCAATCGCGGGGGCGCATTACGATAACCGACAAGGCGGCATTGGAACGCTTGGCGCAAAGCACTTGACCATTTCGGGAAATTTTCCGGTTTCGTGACTTTGTCACTGAAGTCAGGATTTCAAAGTTATATTTACTCCTCAACTTTTCATGCCGCCAAGGTGATTGCAGGTCTCACGCGAAGGCCGGATATGGGCTGGCAGAAACGGAGGAGACGAAGATGAATGAGCGCAAACCCGCCCGGACGTTCGGCGGCATTGCCATTGCGTTGCTAGTTGCTGCTTTGGTCGGCGCGGCTGGCAGTTACATCTTTCTGATGTCCGGGTACGGGCATCGCCAGGGAATGGCCGGTGAACGGGCAGAGCATCGTCATGGTGCAGATGGGCAAGGCCACGACGAGGTCAACATGCCGGGGCTGAGGGGCGAGAACGCGACGCCCGAGGAAAGTGCCGAGCTGGCTGTGATGTTCCGCAATTTCGATACGATCACACGCGAGGTTGAAAACCTTCCCAACGGTATTCGCACTGTCACAAGATCTTCCGACCCGGATGTCATGGATGCTCTGGTCTCCCATGTTGCCGGGATGATCGATCGGGTGGGCCGCAAGGATGATCCGATGATCATCATTCAGAGCCCGACCCTCGACATATTTTTTCAACATGGTGACAAGATCACCTCGGACATCGAAGTGACGTCTGAAGGGATCGTAGTGGTGCAAACATCCGACGATCCGGAAATAGCCAAAGCCATGCATATCCATGCGGCCGAAGTGAGCGCGATGGCGGATCGCGGCATGGACGCCGTCCACGAAATGATGATGACACGCGGCGGAAACGGGTAACGGATCCGTGCCAGTTAGGAGGCAAGATCATGAATGATCAGAAGTCAATCGAGATGCACAACCAAAAGATGGCCGACGCGATAGCGAAGCCGATTGGAAGCTACCCAGTTGATCTGAGCGTGAAGCCCGATGTTCAGGGTTTTTACGACGAGGCGACGGCGACGATCAGTTATATTGTTGCGGACCCGACCTCGAATGCCTGTGCGATTATCGACAGTGTCATGGACATCGATTATGCCGCTGGCCGCATTACGTTTGGCCATGCCGACATGCTGATTGCCGAGGTAGAGAAGAGGGGCCTCAAGCTGGAATGGATCATTGAGACCCACGCCCATGCCGACCACCTGTCAGCCGCGCCTTACATCCAGCAAAAGCTGGGCGGCAAGATCGGCATCGGTGAAAACATCAAGATCGTGCAAGACGTGTTTGGCAAGATCTTCAATGAAGGCACCGAGTTTCAGCGGGACGGCAGCCAGTTTGACGCCCTGTTCGTCGATGGCATGACCTACAAGATCGGCAACATGACCGCCTTTACCATGCATACGCCGGGCCACACACCCGCCTGCATGGTGCATGTTGTCGGGGATGCAGCCTTTGTGGGCGACACGTTGTTCATGCCTGACGGTGGCTCGGCGCGGGCCGATTTCCCCGGGGGCGACGCGGGGACGTTATATGACTCGATTCACAAGGTGCTCAGCCTGCCGGACGAAACCCGGCTATTCATGTGTCACGATTATGGTCCCAACGGGCGTGACATCCAGTGGGAAACCACGGTGGCCGAGGAGAAGGCCCACAACATTCACGTGGGCGGCGGCAAGACAAGGGACGAGTTCATCAAAATGCGGTCCGAGCGCGACGCGACGCTGGCAATGCCGACGCTGATCGTACCCTCGATTCAGGTCAACATCCGGGCGGGCGGCATTCCAACGGACCAGGACGGGAACCAGATGCTCAAAGTCCCAGTCAACAAGCTCTGAACGCAAGAGGCACCCATGGACATCAGAAAGATATCAGGCGCAGTTTCGGTGTCGCCGCAGATTACGCCAAGTGACATCGAGGCTATAAAAGGCGCGGGCTTTCGTGCCATCATTTGCAACCGCCCCGATGGCGAAGGTGCCGATCAGCCGACTTTTGAGGAGATCGAGGTAGCTGCGGAAAAACTGGGTCTCGAGGTGCGCTATGTTCCAGTGCAAACCGGGATCGTCAGGGACGAGGACGCCGAGGCCTTTGGCAGCGCGCTGACCGAGTTGCCGGGTCCGGTTCTGGCCTATTGCCGGACCGGCACGCGCTCGGCCACTTTGTGGTCGTTGAAAGAGGCGGCGCACAAGCGTCCGGTATCCGAAATCCTGTCTGCCACCAAGGTCGCCGGTTATGACATGAGCGGCGTCGCCCGCCGCATTGCCAATGGTGGGAAAACGCCGACCGACACGGGCGACGCATCCTTCGACGTGGTTATCGTGGGCGGTGGGGCTGGCGGTATTGCCACTGCGGCCAGCCTGCACGCGCGCAAATCCGACCTGTCGATCGCCATCATTGATCCGTCTGACGTGCATTATTATCAGCCCGGCTGGACTTTGGTGGGCGGGGGTGTCTTCTCCGCAGAACAGACCGCCAAGACGATGGGATCCCTGATTCCGCGCGCTGTTAAGTGGATCAAGGCGGCAGTTGCTGCCTTCGAGCCGCTGAACAATGCCGTTATTCTGGATGGCTGTCGCGTGGTGAAATACGACCGTCTTGTCGTGTCTCCGGGGCTCAAGCTGGACTGGAGCGCGGTCGAAGGGCTGGAAGAAACCTTGGGCCGCAACGGGGTGACCTCGAACTACCGCTATGACCTGGCGCCCTACACCTGGCAGCTTGTCGAAGGGCTTAAGGAGGGCCGGGCGCTGTTCACGCAGCCGCCGATGCCGATCAAATGCGCGGGTGCGCCACAAAAAGCCCTATATCTGTCGGGCGATGCGTGGTTCCGGCGCGGTGTTCTGAAGGATATCGACATCCAGTTCATGAACGCTGGCGGTGTGCTGTTCGGGGTCAAGGACTATGTCCCGGCGCTGATGGAATACGTCAGAAAATACGACGCCTCGCTGAATTTCTTTCACAATCTGGTGTCGGTAGATGGGGCGGCGAAAAAAGCGACCTTTAAGGTTGCAGTGCCCGACGCCGAGCCGGATTTGGTCACAGTCGAGTTTGACATGATGCATGTCTGCCCGCCACAGGTCGCGCCGGACTTTATTCGCGTGTCGCCGCTGGCGGACGCGGCGGGCTGGGTCGATGTTGATCAGGCGACACTGCGCCACAAGAACTTTGACAATATCTGGTCGCTGGGCGACGTGATGAACGCGCCCAACGCCAAAACCGCAGCGGCGGCGCGTAAACAGGCACCGACCGTGGCCGATAATATCGTGGCAGACATTCAGGGCCGCGGCCCGGTTGCCGCCTATGACGGCTACGGCTCGTGCCCGTTGACGGTCGAGCGTGGCAAGATCGTTCTGGCCGAGTTCGCCTATGGTGGGGTGATGACGCCCAGCTTCCCGAAATTTCTGATCGACGGAACCAAACCCAGCCGGTTGGCGTGGCTGTTGAAAGAGAAGCTGCTGCCCCCGATCTACTGGTCTGCGATGCTGAAGGGCAAAGAGTGGTTGGCCAAGCCCGAACCACTGAAGGTGGCGACCGATTAACTCCCTGCGAAACTGACACCGGAAGAACCGGTGTCAGTTCTGGCCTGTCCCGCCTCCGCCAAATGTGCAACAGGCCGCCGCTTTCTCAGGACGTGAACCCATGCAGAGCCTTTTACGTTTCCTTCCTATTCTGGACTGGGGTCCCCAGTATAGCCGTGCGTCGCTGTCGAATGATCTGATCGCAGCCGTGATCGTCACGATCATGCTGATCCCACAGTCCTTGGCCTATGCCTTGCTGGCAGGGTTGCCGCCTGAGGCCGGGATCTATGCTTCGATTCTACCGATCATCCTTTATGCAGTTTTTGGCACCAGCCGGGCGTTGGCGGTGGGGCCGGTGGCGGTTGTGTCGCTGCTGACAGCCAGCGCCGTGGGGCAGGTGGCCGAGCAGGGCACAGCTGGATACATGGTGGCGGCACTGACACTGGCTTTCCTGTCGGGTGGGTTTCTGGTGCTGCTGGGCGTTTTTCGACTGGGCTTTCTGGCCAATTTCCTCAGCCATCCTGTCATCGCAGGCTTCATTACCGCGTCGGGTGTCCTGATAGCGACCAGCCAGTTAAAACACATTCTGGGTGTCAGCGCCCATGGGCATACCCTGCCGGGGATGCTGGGCTCAATCTTCGAAAACCTTGGGCAGACCAATTGGCTGACGGTAATCATCGGCGTGCTGGCCACTGCGTTCCTGTTTTGGGTGCGCAAGAACCTCAAACCCGCGTTGCGGCGCATGGGGGTGACGCCCCTGCTGGCTGACGTGCTGACCAAGGCCGGACCAGTTGCTGCCGTGGTGGTGACCACAGTTGTCGTCTGGGGGTTCGGGCTGGATGCGCAGGGCGTCAAGATCGTCGGCGACGTGCCTCAGAACCTGCCGCCACTGACTTTGCCGGGGCTGTCCTCGGACCTCATCGGTGCATTGCTGGTGCCTGCGATCCTGATCTCGATCATCGGTTTTGTCGAAAGCATCTCGGTTGCGCAGACGCTGGCTGCCAAGAAACGCCAGCGCGTGGACCCCGATCAGGAGTTGATCGGTCTGGGCGCAGCCAACCTGGGCGCGGCATTTACCGGCGGCTTTCCGGTCACCGGCGGGTTCTCACGCTCGGTCGTGAACTTCGATGCGGGGGCGGAAACCCCGGCGGCAGGCATATATACCGCTGGTGGTCTGGCGATTGCCGCGCTGTTCCTGACACCGCTGGTGTACTTTTTGCCCAAGGCCACGCTGGCCGCGACGATCATTGTTGCGGTGCTGAGCCTTGTGGACCTGTCGATCCTGAAAAAGACCTGGGGATATTCGCGCGCCGATTTTACCGCCGTAGCCGCCACCATCGTTTTGACTTTGCTGGCCGGGGTCGAAACTGGCGTGGCCAGCGGCGTGGCGATTTCGATCCTTCTGCATCTCTACAAAACCTCGCGCCCGCATGTGGCCGAGGTCGGGCTTGTGCCGGGTACGCAACACTTCCGTAACATCAATCGCCACAAAGTCGACACCGAGCCGTCACTTGTGACACTGCGGGTGGATGAAAGCCTGTATTTCGTGAACGCCCGTTTTCTCGAAGACCTGATTCAGGCGCGTGTGACCGAGGGCTGCGAAATCCGCAACGTGGTTTTGATGTTCTCAGCGGTGAACGAAGTCGACTTTTCGGCCCTCGAAAGCCTTGAGGCCATCAACCACCGCCTGCGTGACATGGGCGTTGGTCTGCACCTGTCCGAAGTCAAAGGCCCCGTCATGGACCGCTTGAAACAATCGCATTTCCTCGACGACCTCAACGGGCAGATCTTTCTGGCCCAGTACGACGCTTGGCAGCGGTTGACCGCGCCGGAGAGGGTGAGAACGGCGGCAGAGTAACAGGAGCCGCCGCATTCAGATAAGCGCCCCTTGGGTTATGCTGATCGTGGTGTAGATCACCTCAGCGCATAACAAAGGGGTTCGACATCGGTTTGTCCGATGTATTCAGCCAAACGGTCTTGGTCCGCGTGTAATCGTGAATGGCCTCTATTCCCGCTTCCCTGCCATAACCGGATTGATTGAAGCCGCCAAAGGGCGCGATGGGTGAGACCGCGCGGTAGGTGTTGATCCAGCAGATGCCCGATTTCAGGCGGGATGAAACACGGTGAGCACGGGCGACATTTTCGGTGAAGATACCCGAGCCAAGCCCGAACGGTGTGTCATTGGCCAGTGTGATTGCCTCTTCCTCGGTGTCGAAGGGCAGCAATGACATGACGGGGCCGAACATTTCCACTTTCAGAGTCTCTGTCTCGGCACTGGCGCATTCCACCAGCGTTGGGGCCATGAAATGACCTGACCGATCCAGTGGCGCGCCCCCGAAACGAATACGGGCACCCTGTTCCCTGGCCTTGGCCAGTGTCGCCTGAATTCTGACAATCTGGGCATTGGTGCACAGCGGGCCAATATGGGTTTCAGGTTCCAATGGATCGCCGATGACTATACCCGTCATCTTTTCTTCGATTTTGGCGATAAGAGATTCCATAAGAGGACGATGGATCAGCCCGCGCGATCCTGCGACGCAGCTTTGACCTGAGGCGCCGAAATTGCCCGCGATCAGTCCGTTGGCCGCACCATCCAGATTGGCATCATCGAATACTATGATCGGGGATTTTCCACCCAATTCCAACGTGGTTACGGCAAAGTTCTCAGCCGAGTTGCGCACCACATGACGCGCCGTTTCCGGGCCGCCAGTGAATGCGATCCGGTCTACGTCAGGATGTCGGGTGAGAGGGATCGCACAGTTTTCTGCGTCCCCGGTAATGACGGAAACGACGCCGGGTGGGAATCCCGCTTTGTCGATCAAGCGGGCAAATTCCAGCATTGGGGCGGGCGCAACCTCTGACGCCTTCAGCACAACAGAGCACCCCGCGGCCAGAGCTGGCCCAAGCTTGGTAGCCGTGAGAAACATCTGCGCGTTCCAGGGGACAATTGCGACCACCACGCCAATGGGCTCGCGCCGCGTAAAGACATGCATGTCCGGTTTGTCGATCGGCAGGACCGCGCCTTCGATTTTGTCCGCCAACCCCGCATAGTAGCGGTAGTAATCGCCGACATATGCCGTTTGGGTCGCGGTTTCCGCCAGTAGCTTACCACTGTCCTTCGTCTCGATCTCGCCAAGGCGTCCTGCGTTCTGTTCGATCAGTTCTGCAAGCCGGAACAACAGTTTGCCACGTGCAGTTTGCGTCATGTCCCGCCACGCCGGATCATCAAGTGACCGGCGCGCTGCAGAAACGGCGCGCTCTACGTCTTCGGCTGCGGCACAGGCGAAACTGGCCCATTCCTCGCCCGTTGCCGGATTCAACGAGGCCATCACTTGCCCACGTGCCCCTTCGGTCCAAGCGCCGTCGATAAATAGCTGGTAATGTGGCTTCTGGTGCATTGCGGCCCCTCACTGAAACTTTGGCATTACATCGTCGATGAAACGGGCAAGCGAAGCGCGTTTGCGTTCGAAGCTCATGCCGCTGTCGATCCAAAACGAGTATTCATCATATCCAAGGTCTTCATAGCGTTTCAGACGTTCTGTTACCCCGTCCGCCGTGCCGATTGTCAGATCGCGCGCCAGATTTTCGGGTGCCATCATTGCGTTGGCTGCCATTTCTTCTTCGGTTAGCGCCTGAATCAATCCCTGTCGGACTGGTCGCTTGTTTTGGAACCACGCGCCGAAATAGTTGTAAAACCGGGACAAATCCCGCGCAGCCTGATCCAGTTCAGTGTCATCGCGCCCGACATAGGTGTGGTGAAGCAGCATGATCTTCGGGCGCGCTCCGCCGTGATTGGCACAGGCGGTCTCAAAACGGGTCATCAGTGTCTCAATTTCTTCGATACCTTGCCACAGCGGGGTGACCTGAATGTTGAACCCGTTCTGAACGCCGAACTCGTGGCTGTTCGGATCCCGCGCGGCAATCCAGATGGGCGGCCCGCCGGGTTGCACTGGCTTTGGGGCCGAACTGGTGGCGGGAAACTGAAAGAACTCTCCGTCATGCGTGCAGTCGCCTTCCCACAATTTGGGCAGCAGAGGAGCGATCTCTCGCATTCGCTGACCGGCGGTCCATGCGTCCAGACCGGGCATAAGCCGCTCGTATTCATAAGAGTAGGCCCCGCGCGCTATGCCCAGCTCGATCCGGCCTCCGGTCATGATATCCGCTGCGGCTGCTTCGCCCGCCAGTTTGATCGGATGCCAGAACGGCGCGATCACAGTGCCGGTGCCAAGGCGCACGTTTTTGGTATGATGCGCGATATCCACCAGCGACATCAGCGGGTTGGGTGCGATGGTGAAATCCATCCCGTGATGTTCGCCAGTCCAGACCGCACGCATCCCTGCCTGATCCGCCATCTTGCACAGCTCGATGAACTCTTCATACAATTTCTCATGCGGCTCTTCGGGGCCCAGCCGTTCCATATGGGCAAAAAGGGAAAACTCCATTCTTCAGGTCCTTTCCGACAGGCTGTGCACATCGCCCCGCTGGGCGTCACCCAGATAAAGCGAGAAATTGCGGGTTCGGCTTTCCAGCGCAAAACGAGCCATCATTGTGGCGATGGGTGCTGACGCGTATGGCAGGGTCGCCAGTTCTTTGATTGCGATCTCCTGAAGCGTGCCATGCCGGGGCAGGGACGGCGCAGACGCAAGAATGTAAACATGATGCGTGTTGGCATCGTCATAGACGGAATACGCAACCCCAAGGCGTGCATCGACACCTTTAGCCGTCAGGTCTTGCACAAGGCTGTTTCGCAAATCTTGCCGATCTGACAGCGTGACTTGCGGCGGACGGAAACCGGCTTCTGTTCTCTCCAGCAAGACGTGCCCGTCCTGTTCGATGATTGCGCCGCAGACCACGTTTCGCCCGGATGGTTCCAGCGCGCCACGTTCCAGCCCGAGGCTGAAATACTGCCCGTTCGCATAGCCAAGCCCGGGGGCATCGTCCTGAGAATACGTTTCGACCTGACCGATCAAAACGCAATGGTCCCCGGCTTCGACAACCTGATGAGTACGGCAGGAAAACGTTGCGACTGCCCCTCTGATCAAAGGGACGTCGTGCGTATCAAAGCAGTGATCGACTTTGGCAAATCGATCACCTTTGAACCCGGCAAACGTATTGGATACATCTTCCTGCCCCTCGGCCAGAATGTTCACCGCGAAACGGGCGCAGGTTGCGAATTCGTGATAAGAAGACAGGTTTTTTCCCGGACAAACCAAAAGCAGCGGCGGGTCGAGAGAAACCGAAGTGAAGGAATTGGCCGTGAAGCCGAGTGGATTGCCTGTGTCATCGCGCGTCGTCACAACCGTCACACCGGTCATGAACCGTCCAAAAGCACGACGAAGGTCACGAGGATCAAGCGCGGTCATTGGCGCAGCTCACTCAGAAAGCTGGAAATGGCGGCGTTGACCTGAGGTGCATGCGTCATTGGCATCATATGTGCAGCGCCTTCAATGATTTGCGCGCGTCCGTTCATTGCGGTGTCCGCCATGGCGCGTGACATCTCCGGGGTCGAATTGGGTTCAAGACTGCCGGTTAGAAAAAGCGCCGGGCAGCTTAGTTTCTCCAACGCGTCGCGCTGAGGGCTCTGACTGTGGGCGAAGACGGAATAGGCCGTTTTATACGCAGCCGGGTCCATCGCCGTCAGCCAACTACGGCAGGCATCGCGCTCGGCCGAGGCGACGTCTCCGAACCATCGATGCAATGTGCTGGTGGGATCAGCGATCGTCTTGCCATCCAGCTGCGCCGCACGGTCGCGCACGGTCTGTGCCGCATTCGCGTCTCTCTCAAAAACCGCGTTCAATGCGACGATCCCACATACCCGGTCTGACGCTTTGGCGGCAAGATCCAGCGCGATCATGGTCCCCATCGAGTGGCCCACCAAAACGACCGGACCACTCAGGCAGTCCAGAACACCCCGTGCCGCTTCGGTGTACGCCGACAACCCCAACCTCATGTCAGCCAAAGGGCTGTTTCCATGTCCGGGCATGTCCGGAGCGGTCATGCAACCTTCAGAAGCCAGCCCGTCCAATTGCGCGCCCCAGGCTTCAGCCCGCAAGCCAACACCATGCAACAGAAGGATATTCTGACCCGAACCGGTCTGGATGGCCGCCAGCCCGCCGATCTCAGACCGCGGCCGGGTTGTCCAGGTCATGGCCCAAATCCTTAAGATCCTGATAGCGGTCACCGATACGGTGGTGCGGTCTGCCCGAGGTTGCTGCGCCTAATACGACCACAACTTCGTCATCGCGCGGTGCGTCAGAAATCGAGAACTGAATTGTCAGGTAGTGCGACCTCCGCCCAGCATCGTTTTTATCCATCAACGGCACCATGATCGGTGCGTTTGCCGGGCCACGTGTGTTGGTGAACGCCAGATAGGATTTCGCGCCGACGGCCTCTCGGTAGTGATTACCAAATCGCAAGGTGTGAATAAGGCCCGAAGCGTGCTCGACCTCACCATTCAGCCCGACCACAGCGGCTTTGCCATAGGCTTCGATTGCCTCTCCACTCCCGGCCAGTTTGATCATGCGTTTCGTCATCATCTCACCCAGAACAGGGCCATAGGCTTGTATCTCGGGTTTAAGGTCTTCCACAAACCGTCCTGCCCAGGGGTTGTGAACCACTGCGGCCACGGCAAACATGCGCCATGGGGTTTTGGCGGCTTGGAAGCCCTCGACAAGGACCTCCTCATCGTAGGTGACAATCTTACGTATTTCCGGTTGCATCAAAGCTCTCCTGTCGCGCTCGCAAACGTTAAAAACGGACAGGGTTTTTGACAAATGATTGAATTATGTGCTTTGCCATTAAAAAGACTAATGGACAGCTTGATCAAATGGGCAAATCTCTTCCACCGCTGACATGGATCCGATCCTTCGAAGCAGCAGCACGAACCCTTAGCTTTACGGCGGCTGCCGAAGAGATTGGGTTGACGCAATCGGCGGTCAGTCAGCAGGTGAAATCGCTCGAAATGCGTTTGGGGACAGCTCTTTTTGTGAGGCACCCCAGAAGCTTGGCGCTGACGGATGCGGGGCGTAAACTATTGCCCGAGGTTGGCAGCGCGCTTGAAGCGCTTGCCGCGGCTGCCGGGCGCGTGGACGCCAGTGCCTCCGGAGACATCTTGACTGTCGCCACGTCTGTTAGCATCGCTCATTGGGTTATTGCCCCATACCTGTCAGATTTTACCAGACGCCATCCTGAAGTACGCGTTCGGCTTCTCAGTGCGATCTGGCCCGATGATTTCCACGCGTCTCACGCTGATGTTCAGGTTCGGTTCGGGTCAAAGAAACAGGTAGGGCATGGCGCTGTCCGACTGATACCTGACCGGCTGGTTGCTGTGAAATCCCCTGCAGTCGCAGGAGACGTGTTTGACCTGCCGCTGATCGAGGCTGTCGGGACATCAAGTGGGTGGGGCACATGGTTTGAAAAACAGGGCTTGCGCCGCCAACCCGGTGTTTTTGTCGATACATTTGGGATGGCCCTGCAACTGGCCGTTCATGGTAGCGGTGTCGCCTTGGTCAGCGAATTACTGACGACCCATGCGATTGCCGCGGGTCTGGTCGTACGCGTGCATGAATGTTCGGTGGACAGCAACGAAGGGTACTACCTTTCGTCCAACGCTGCCAATCCGGCTGCCCGGCTGTTTCACGACTGGCTGTTGGCGTTGGTTGCAGAACAGGCCTCGAATACCGTCAACGTCCCTGATTGACGTCAGACGTTGGTTGACAGTGTTCCACCGATGGGATCACGTCAACGGGCCTAAACTCAGGGGAGAAGTATGCAGGTCATCACCAATCCACATCGGGCGGGCCAAAAGCTTGCACCGTCTGCGCCGTATCCTTCTACAAATGCTGCCCGTGTTGAAGATTTGCTTTCTCAGTGCCCTGTCGCGAAAGAAACGCCATTGGTGGATGTTGGGAAACTGGCCCCTGTAGCCCAGCTTTGGGTGAAGGATGAGCGGGCGCGGATGAACCTTGGTTCGTTCAAAGCTTTAGGGGCGGCCTATGTAATTGCGCGTCATGCGGCCGAGAGGACAGGTGAGCCGGGTGAACAAACTCTGGCAGGCGCAACCTATGTGACCGCCAGCGCCGGGAACCACGGCATGAGTGTTGCGGCGGGTGCCAGAATTTTCGGTGCGAAAGCTGTTGTTTACATTGCTGAAACTGTGCCCGAAACCTTTGCGGAACGTCTCAAAGGCCAAAAAGCCGAAGTTGTTCGAAGTGGTGCTGACTATGCCGCCAGCATGGAGGCCGCGAGAATGGCTGCCGACGAAAACGGTTGGATATTGCTGTCGGACAGTTCGTGGGAAGGATATTATGACCTGCCATGGACGCTTATGGAAGGCTATCTGCAAATGGCGGCAGAGGCTGTCAGGCAGTGTCCCGAGGTTCCGACGCATATTCTGTTGCAGGCAGGCGTGGGCGGGCTGGCCGGTGCCGTTGCTGCCTATGCACGAAACATCTGGGGCGACGCACCGAAGATCGTTGTGGTTGAACCCGAAGCGGCACCCGCGTTGCAGGCCAGCTTAGCCGCCGGAAAATGTGTTTTCGCGGATGGCCCTGACAGCATTATGGGGCGTCTGGACTGCAAGGAACCATCGTTGATCGCGTTAAACGGATTGGCTCGCGACGCAGACCTGTTCCTGACCCTGTCAGACGACGATGTGGCGGCAAAGCTTGACGCAATGGCAAAGGCCGGGCTGGCCACCACGGCGTCCGGCGGGGCAGGCCTTGCGGCAGTGATGAACGAAACCGCGCGGAAAGCCATAGGGATCGACGAACACTCACGCGTTTTGTGCTTTCTGTCGGAGATCGCGGAATGAGGGGGTTCGATCAGGCAGAATTCGAGGCGCGTACCAAACGCGCGCAGGAGTTGATGCGAGTCGCGGATTTATCGGCGCTGCTGCTGACGACAGAAACTGATGTGCGCTACTTTACCGGCTATCTCACCCGATTTTGGGAAAGCCCAACCCGGCCATGGTTTCTGGTCGTGCCTGCCGCGGGCAAACCGGTGGCCGTGATCCCTTCGATCGGGGCCGCGCTCATGGGGCAGACCTGGATCGATGACATCCGAACCTGGAGTGCGCCCGACTTGCAGGACGACGGTATCTCGCTTCTGGCCGACGTCCTGGCCGAACTGACGCCCGTTTCGGGCAATATCGGGGTGCCGGATGGTCATGAGACACATGTGCGGATGCCCATGGCGGACATTGAACGCTTGCGCGGCGCTCTCGGTTCGCGTCGCATTACCGGTGATCAGGGTATCCTGCGCCGGTTGCGCATGGTCAAATCCGAGGCTGAAATTGCGAAGATCCAAACAGCCTGCGATATCGCTGGACGCGCGTTCGCCCGCGTGCCCGAGGTTGCCCGCGCAGGAGTGCCTTTGGACATGGTTTTTCGCCGGTTCCAGATGCTCTGCCTTGAGGAAGGGGCCGATTGGGTGCCGTATCTTGCAGGCGGGGCAGAGCAGGGCGGTTACAGTGATGTAATATCACCTGCAACTTCGGCGCCGTTGGAACCTGGCGACGTGCTTATGCTGGATACAGGTCTGGTTTGGGATGGCTACTTCTGTGATTTTGATCGCAATTGGTCCGTCGGCCCAGCCCGGCCCGAGGTGAAATCAGCGCACGCCAGACTGGTAGAAGCCTCGGATGCCGCGCTCGAGATCGCACGGCCCGGTGCTACTGCCTCGGATTTGTTTCATGCCATGAACACGGTTCTGACCAAAGAGGCGGAAGGCACAGATGCGGGGCGGTTGGGTCATGGGTTGGGGATGTCACTGACAGAGTGGCCGTCCCTTATCCCGGCAGACCAGACCGTGCTGGAACCCGGCATGGTTTTGACTTTGGAGCCGGGCATCGCCGTTGGTGCAAAAATACTTGTCCATGAAGAAAACATTGTCATCACCGAGGGCACCCCACGTTTTCTAAGCCCACGCATCGGGCCAGAGGTGATCGAGATATGACCCGGATCCATTACGCTCTTGATGAAGACGATCCCAAGGCCACCCCGCTTGGTCTGATCGTGTTGCAGACAGATGAAACGTTGGAGCCCGAATTCAGCTCGTATTTTTCGGACCGCAAGTATCCAATCTACGTGACGCGAATTCCCAGCGGAATCGAGGTGACGAAGGAAAGCCTTGCGGAAATGGAGAAGGCGCTGCCGGCCGCCGCCGGATTGCTGCCCAGCGCGCGACCTTATCGCGTTGTCGGGTACGGGTGCACGTCTGCAAGCTCGGTTATCGGGTCCGACCGCGTGGCAGAACTTGTCAAACAGACATGCCAGACCGCCGAGGTTACAAACCCTTTGCGTGCGGCAACGGCCTGTGCGCGACACTTGGGCGTTTCGAAATTCGCGCTGCTGTCGCCCTATATTGAAGAGGTAAACCTTCCCCTGCGCCGGGCCTTTGCCCAAGGCGGAGTGGAGATGGATGTTTTTGGGACATTCGGGGAATCAGAAGAGGCCAAAGTTGTTCGGATTTCGGTGCAATCCGTCATTGACGCTGCCACAAAACTGGGCTCGGACCCGTCGGTTGATGCGGTTTTTTTAAGTTGCACAAACCTTCGCACGCAACAGGCTATTCCCGAGATTCGCGCGCGTATCGGCAAGCCGGTTCTGTCCAGTAATCAAAGTCTTGCGTGGCATATGCGTGCTCTGAACGAAGCCGGGTGAGCTGTTAAATCCCGATATTGTGTAACAAAATCAGGATTCACTGTTGCAATGTGAACATCGCTTGGTCTTAACTAACGGCTACAGATCAATGAAATCCGCAGAAGACGGATAATCATTTGACGTAACAGGGGGTCTTGTGGCCGATACAATGAACGACGCCGCGTTTGTCGAATTCCAACGCGTACAGAAGTCTTATGACGGCGAGAACCTCGTCGTAAAAGACTTAAACCTTGCAATGCCCAAAGGTGAGTTTCTGACAATGCTTGGGCCGTCAGGCTCGGGCAAGACGACTTGCCTTATGATGCTCGCCGGATTTGAAACCGCCACGCACGGTGAAATCCTCTTGGGCGGCAAGCCCATCAACAATATCCCGCCGCACAAGCGCGGTATTGGCATGGTTTTTCAGAACTACGCTTTGTTCCCGCATATGACGGTGGCCGAAAACCTGTCGTTCCCACTGGAAGTCCGTAAGTTGGGCAAGTCGGAGCGGGATGAAAAGGTCAAGCGCGCACTGGATATGGTTCAGATGGGCGCCTTTGGTGGCCGACGTCCTGCTCAGCTGTCGGGCGGGCAACAACAGCGGATTGCTCTGGCTCGTGCCTTGGTATTCGAACCCGAACTGGTCTTGATGGATGAGCCATTGGGGGCATTGGACAAGCAGCTGCGTGAACATATGCAGTTCGAAATCACGCGTCTGGCCCATGAGCTTGGGATCACAACAGTCTACGTGACCCACGACCAGACCGAAGCGCTGACCATGTCAGATCGGGTGGCTGTATTTGATGACGGCCGCATTCAACAGCTGGCGCCGCCTGATCAGCTTTACGAAGAGCCGGAAAACAGTTTTGTTGCGCAATTCATAGGTGAAAACAACACGTTGGAAGGTGTTGTTAAATCAATTGACGGCGACACTTGCGTCGTACGTCTGGATGATGGCTCGGAAATTGATGCGGTTCCGATCAACGTCCACAATGCAGGCGACCGGACCAAAGTTTCGATCCGCCCTGAACGTGTGGAATTCAACAAAGACCGACTGCATGCTGACGCGCATACTTTGAAAGCAAGGGTCGAAGAGTTTATTTACATGGGCGACGTATTCCGGTTCCGCATGTCCGTTGCCGGAAACAACGAATTCATCGCCAAAACTCGAAATGCGCCTGACGCCGTACGCCTGACCCCGGGTCAAGAGATCGAGATCGGCTGGCTGGCACAGGATTGTCGTGCGCTCGACGCATAGACCAAACCGCGCGGGACAAGCGCGGTTAAGCTGAGGGACCGGCCGGTGAAAACCCGTGCATCGGCTGACCACCACATAAAACGGGATGAACTGGGAGTAACACATGAAACCAACCAAGATCATGCTCACTGCGGCTGCGATTGCGACGGCTGCGGGCACTGTTTCAGCCGAGGAGATGACCATCGTTTCCTGGGGCGGTGCCTATTCAAAGTCGCAGTTGAAGGCGTATCACGAGCCCTATTCGGAAAAGACCGGCATCACCATTCTGAACGATGACAGCTCGGCCGAAGCCGTTGCCAAACTGCGCGCAATGAACGAAGCGGGCAACATCACATGGGATGTGGTAGATGTTGTGGCCGCTGACGCGATCCGTCTTTGCGACGAAGGTCTGGCCCTCGAGATCGATTTCGACAGCCAGTTGGCCGCAGCTCCGGATGGCACGCCCGCCTCTGAGGATTTCGGCGACCTGCTGGTCAGCGACTGCTTTATCCCGCAGATCGTTTATTCGACCACATTCGGCTACCGCACTGATCTGGTCGGTGACACCCCGCCGACCGACATCTGTGCAGTGTTCGACCTGGAAACCTATCCGGGCAAACGTTCGCTGGAGAAGCGTCCGATCAACAACATGGAATGGGCGCTGCTATGTGATGGTGTCGCCAAGGATGATGTCTATGACGTTCTGGCGACTTCGGAAGGTCAGGATCAGGCCTTGGCCAAGCTGGGCACCATCAAAGACAGCGTTGTCTGGTGGTCTGCTGGTGCGGACACGCCACAACTGCTGGCTGACGGCGAAGTCATCATGGGTTCGACCTATAACGGCCGTCTCTTCAGCGTGATTGAAGAGCAGAAACAGCCGGTTGCAATGCTGTGGGACGCGCAGGTGTTCGATCTGGATGGCTGGATCATTCCTGCCGGTCTGAGCGATGAGCGCAAGCAGCGCGCGCTGGACTATATCATGTTCGCAACCGACACTCAGCGTCTGGCGGATCAGGCCAAGTACATCTCGTACGGTCCGGCCCGCGCCTCGTCGGCTCCGCTGGTTGGTCAGCACGCCGATCTGGGGATCGACATGGCCCCGCATATGCCGACCGATCCGGAAAACGCCAAGAACACGTTCTTGTATAACTACGAGTTCTGGGCGGATTACCGTGATGACATCGACGCCAAATTCCAGGCGTGGCTGGCGCAATGAGCGTCTGATTTCATGACACAGTCGGGGGCGGTGCGCCGCCCCTGAACCAAGACAGATCCAAGGGGCTCCAATGACTGACGCAAGCCAAAATGCCGGACCCATGCTGGCAGCGGATGGAACACCGCTCAAGCTATCGCTGGCACGCTCGTTGCGGCGGCAAAAGCTGCGTGCCTTGCTGTTGATCGCTCCTTTGCTTCTGTTCGTTCTGTTTTCCTTTATTGTTCCAATAGCTGCGATGCTATTCCGTTCAGTAGAAAACAACATCGTCTCTGACACTCTGCCTCTTACCGTCGAGGCGCTTCAAAACTGGGATGAACAGTCTGGAGAATTGCCGGGCGAGGGCGTGTATGATGCCTTTGTGCGGGACATGATTGTTGCGATTGACAATAAAGAGCACACACGGCTTGGTTCGCGTTTGAACTACGAAGAAACCGGTATGTCTTCGATGTTCCGCAAGTCAGGTCGTCAGATCAAGAAACTGGATCCTGAAACGGATGGTCCGTTTAAAGAGCAACTAATAGATATTCACGACGGATGGGGCGATACACAAACGTGGCGCGTGATCAAAACCCATTCGCCGAAGATCACCAACGGGTATTTTCTGAACGCGGTAGATATGCGCAGAACCCCCGACGGCGCGCAGGCACAACCCGAAGACAAGCAAATCCTTGTTAAGCTGTTCGGTCGAACGCTGTTTATGTCTCTGGTAATAACGGGTGCCTGTATCCTGCTGGCTTATCCGGTCAGCTATTTGCTGGCGACGTTGCCGATGCGTGTCTCAAATCTGCTGATGATCCTTGTGCTTCTGCCGTTCTGGACGTCACTGTTGGTGCGGACGTCGGCGTGGAAGGTGATGCTGCAACAGCAAGGCGTGATCAACGAAACGCTGGTCTGGCTGGGGTTAGTGGCTGACGATGCGCGACTGGTGATCATCAATAACCAGATCGGTACGATCACCGCAATGACGCATATCCTGCTGCCATTCATGATCCTGCCCATGTATTCGGTGATGCAGACCATTCCGGAATCCTACACGCGTGCCGCGAAATCCATGGGTGCGACCAACTGGACGACGTTCTGGCGCATCTACTTCCCTCAATCCATTCCGGGTATCGGCGCGGGTTCAATCCTCGTGTTCATTTTGGCGATTGGCTACTACATCACGCCTGAAATCGTGGGCGGTACCAAAGGTGTCTTCATCTCGAACCGGATCGCCTATCACATCTCGTCCTCACTGAACTGGGGACTGGCGGCGGCGCTGGGAACGATACTTCTGGCGGTCGTTCTGCTGCTCTACTGGGTCTACGACAAGATCGTGGGCATTGATAACGTGAAGCTGGGATAATCGACATGGCCGCACTTACTCCGATATCCCGTAAACCTATGTCGATGGTTCTGCCCAGCGTTGCATTGGCCGGAGCGTTCGCTGGTATCTTTGTCGGCGCCGGAAACGGCTCGGTCCTGCTAGGGATCGTGGGCGGTGCCATCGTGATTGCCGGACTGGCATGGACTTACATCAACATTCTAAAGAATGAGCAGTTGGCCCGCTGGATCAATATCCTCGGCTTTGGCATCGCGGGCTTTTTGATGTCCGGCCCAATGGGGGGAGTACTTGGCCTGCTGGGGGGCTGGTTCTTCGCCTGGTTTACTTATTGGTTGTACGAAGGGCGATACCGGCGCAAGCTGTTGCCGTACCTGACCGCGCAGCAGGTGTTTTACCACTACCTGTTCCGGGTGATCTGCGGTGCAATCTTTGTCTTCCTGATCACACCGATCCTTGTGGTCTTGCCGCTGTCGTTCAACGCACAGGACTTTTTTACCTTCACGCCCGAGATGTTGCGGCTTGACCCTGAAGGGTATTCGCTGAAGCACTACCGCGATTTCTTTACCAACAATGAATGGCAACGCAGCTTCAAGAACTCGCTGATCATTGCCCCGATTGCCACAATCATCTCGGTCTCGCTTGGCACCTTGGCGGCCATTGGCCTCAGCCAGAGCCACGTCCCCGGCCGCCGTGCTATCATGGGAATCCTGATTTCGCCGATGATCGTTCCGCTGATCATCTCGGCCACTGGCATGTTCTTTTTCTACAGCGATATCGGTCGGTTCCTTGAAGGGACCCTGGGCATGAACAAGAACTTTGTGGGCTATCTGAAAGTCATCCTGGCGCACGCCGTACTGGGTATCCCGTTCGTGATCATCACTGTGACCGCCACGCTTGTGAGCTTTGATCGTTCACTGACGCGTGCGGCTGCCAACATGGGGGCAGGGCCGGTGCGGACCTTCTTCAAGATCCAGATGCCGCTGATCCTGCCGGGTGTGATTTCGGGTGGTCTGTTCGCCTTCATCACCTCGTTCGACGAAGTTGTGGTGGTTCTGTTCGTGGGCTCGGCCAGTCAGAAGACTCTGCCGTGGCAGATGTTCACGGGCCTGCGGGAACAGATTAGCCCGACCATTCTGGCGGTTGCGACGATCCTTGTGGTTCTGTCGATTGCGTTACTGACCACGGTTGAGTTGCTGCGTCGTCGGTCCGAACGTTTGCGGGGGCTTTCACCCGCTTGACGGAGCATTCTGTCTGATCTAACGATTCTCGTGTTCATCTCCGCTGCGATGGCGTCGCGGCGTTTAAGGGGATGATCGGCTCTCGGACCCCGAGACCGCCTGTCCTGAACGCCGGGACATGTGGCCGGGATTTGTCGCCCGGCAAAGATGAGAGACCAAGTGATGACCGACACAACAAAACGCCCCGAATTCTTTACCTGTCACAATGGTGACAAAGCGCCTTTGCCGTTCAGCAAGGGTGAGTATGATCGCCGTCTCAGCAGGCTTCGCAGCATTATGGCCGCACGTGATATTCCTGCGGTTCTGCTGACATCAATGCAAAATATCGCCTACTACTCGGGCTTTCTGTATTGTTCCTTTGGCCGTCCGTATGGCTGCGTGGTCACCCAAGAGGCATGCACCACCATTTCGGCCAACATCGACGCCGGGCAACCGTGGCGCCGGTCAGTCGAAGACAACGTGATTTATACTGACTGGAAGCGCGACAACTATTGGCGTGCGGTTGCAAGTCTGATCGGCAACGCCAAGCGGATCGGCATTGAAGGCGACCACATGGCGCTGGCCGCCCGCGACACCGCCCTGCGGATGCTGGGTACCCCCGAACTGGTTGACATCGCGCCGGATACAATGACCGCGCGCATGGTCAAATCCGATGAAGAGATTGAATTGATCAAGGGTGGGGCACGCACCGCGGATGTTGGCGGGGCGGCGATCCATGCCGCCATCCGTGAAGGCGCAACTGAGATCGAGATTGCCATGGCGGGCCGTGACGCAATGGAAGAGGAAATCGCGCGCGCTTATCCAGACGCCGAATATCGCGACACCTGGGTTTGGTTCCAGTCCGGGCTGAACACCGATGGCGCACATAACCCGGTTACAAAACGCGCTCTGCAAAAAGGCGATATCCTGTCGCTGAACACTTTCCCGATGATCTCGGGCTATTACACCGCGCTGGAACGTACCCTGTTTCTGGGCGAGCCGGACGCTGACAGCCTGCGCCTTTGGAAGGCCAATGTGGCGGCCCATGAACTGGGCCTGAGCCTGATCAAACCCGGTGCGACCTGTTCAGGCATCACCGCCGAGATCAACCGTTTCTTTGCCGATGAGGGGCTGCTGCAATACCGCTCGTTCGGGTATGGCCATTCGTTCGGCATTCTCAGCCACTATTACGGGCGTGAGGCCGGTCTGGAACTGCGCGAGGATATCGACACCGTGCTGGAACCTGGCATGGTCGTTTCAATCGAGCCCATGCTGTGGATCCCCGAAGGGCAACCCGGTGCAGGGGGCTACCGCGAGCATGATATTCTGGTGGTGGGCGAAGACGGGGCCGAGAACATCACCGGCTTCCCATATGGGCCCGGCCACAACATCATCGGTGCCTGATACAAAGAAGGGGGAGCAAACGCTCCCCCTTCATTTTTCGCGACCGGCGCGTTCGTGAAAGATAAAACCCAGGAAATTCAACAATAGCTGCGCGGCCAAAATCTGCGTGCTTTCGCTGGGGTCATAGGCTGGTGCCACTTCGACAAGGTCGATGCCGACGACATTGCCGCGTTTAGCGAGGCCCTGAAGGATTTCCAGAACGTCATAATACAAAAATCCCCCATGGCTTGGCGTCCCGGTCCCCGCCGCGATAGAGGGGCAAAAGGCGTCGATATCTATTGTCACATAATACCGAGCACCTTCTGGGATGCGTTCAAGAACGCCCCCGGTTCCCAGCTTTTTCACCTGACGCACGGACAGGATGTCTGATCCACGTGCGCGTGCGTCCTCGTATCCTTCCTTGGCGGTTGACGAGACGTTTCGAATGCCCAATTGGGTCATCCCTGAGACATAGTCTTTCTCGATCGCCCGCCGCATGGGGTTGCCGTGGCCACTGGTGACACCGTGACGCTCGTCCACGAAATCCAGATGCGCATCGATTTGAACCACGTGGATCGGGCCGTTTTGTGCACAATCATCTTCAAACGCGGAAATGCAGGGAATGTTGACAGAGTGATCGCCGCCGATCACAAGCGGCAGCGCCCCGGCGGTCAGGATTTTGCGGACACCATAGGCGATGTTTTCATGGCTGACCTCGGTCTTTGTGTGGACGATATCCGCATCCCCCAAATCCACGATGCGCACGGAACTGTCCAGATAGGTTGCGTCGTCTTCGTGGTCATAGGCACCGGCATGTCCAAAACTGAACAGGGTCGAAGCCTCGCGCACGGCCCGAGGTCCGAACCTTGCCCCGGCGCGCCATTGCGTGCCGAAATCAAAGGGGGCACCAAGGACACAAACATCCGCATCAATTTTGTCCCAATCCTCGACATACGGAGATTTTCCAAAGGTCGATATTCCAACGAAAGGTAGGTTCAGTCGTCCTGACGCATATCCATGATCCTGCATATTCAATCCTTTCAATGGCCCTGTCGCTTTGCGTGCAATTGAACATGAGAAGACGGTGCAATGATATTAATTTTCTTCGATCAAACCATGTCTGGCGTTCAGACAGGTTTGATCCGGTGCATTCTTTCCGATTAGCTGTTGGTCCTTTCGCCACAAACGAAAATTCAGAGGGGCAAGCTGTGGTACCGCAAAATCGTTCACGGCAGCGCGTGATTTTGCGGGCGATACACAGGTCCGGAGAAGCGGTGTTTTCATGGGTGCAGATGTTCAATCCCCGAAGGCTTTTACATCATGCCTGCCGCACAAGTTGCGAGCCGGGCGCAATCGTTGGCGGTGCGCTGTTCAGGGCATCACGCGCGAAACCGGCGGCAGCTTTGTATTTGGCCATGAAACTGGCCCTTTCAGCCAAGGGAATGACCGTTTCAATATCGTCGAAAACACCGCCACAGCGGTCGTTGACCACATTCAACAGGCCAAAAGGCCCGGCACCCCGATTGCGAAGGACAAGGTCTGACACCGGACCGCACAGCGTGTCATCATAAGCCGCCAGCGCGGTTGGACCCACGCCATGCTTAAGCAGACTGGCCCCCAAAACGCGGGCGTCCATGATCGCCTGGCTGGCCCCATTCGAACCGGTGGGGTACATCGGATGGGCGGCGTCTCCGATCAAGGCAACCGGCCCGTCAACCCACGTTTCAACCGGATCGCGGTCGATCATCGGGTTTTCATATGTCACATCCGCACCGCGGATCAGGGCAGGAACATCCAGCCAGTCATAGGTCCATCCGTCAAAGTTGTGCGCGAAATCCTTGGCCTCGACCTGCCGGAACCACCCGGTTGCCGCATGCGCGGCCGGGTCATCGTAAGTGACTTCGGCAATCCAGTTTATCAGCGCCAAGCCGGTTCCGGGGTCGGGGTGCGAGATTGGATAGATCACCATACGTTTCTTATGCGTACCCAGTCCGACGAATGAGGAGCCCGTGCGCACAGGCTTTGCCAATGATGTGCCGCGCCACATGACGGCACCTCCCCAATGGATCGGAGGTTGGCTTGGATGCATTTGGGCGCGGATGGCTGAATGGATACCGTCGGCGCCGATCAGAATGGCACCCGTTTCGTGGGTGGCCCCTTTATCAGTTTGCAGCCGCACTGTAACCGTCCCGTCCGCATTGGTCTGGTACCCCGTGGCCCGAGACCCAAGGCGCACGGCATCCGGGCCTGCGCGTTCGATAAACCGCTGGTAAAGCGCCATGTGAAACGCGCCGCGATGTACTGCGTATTGCGGCCAGTTGTAACCGGCGAAAATTCCGCGCGGTTCCGAGTAAATCTCGCGCCCGTTCAACCCGACAAGCGCCCATTCCTGCGCAGGGACGCCGAACCCGTCCAGATCCTGAGCCGTGAAACCCAGATCGTACAACTCGCGCACGGCGTTGGGTTGCAGGTTTATTCCGACACCCAGCGGGCGCAGTTGCCGAACGCTTTCAAAGACGGTGCAGTCGATGCCAATCTGATGCAGTGTCAGTGCCAGTGACAACCCGGCAATTCCACCACCCGCGATAAGCACTTTTGGATCTGTCATGTTGTGTGCCTTTCAGTCCGATTGGTGGCGGGAAATGGTTGTCGATAATCGGCGCGTGTGGATCAAGCCTCAACCGCAAATGCGTTTGATCCGTTTCGGGGATGGATGAAGGCTCGCGGCGTTGCGCAGCCGCGCCCGTAGGCAGATCAGAGCGGTATCAATCGTCGTTTGCATGAACCCATGCGCCATCGCCGCGCTGTCACCCTGTTTCAGCTTTCGGCGAGCGGATTGCCAAGTGTTCAGTGCGTCCGAAATCGCATTGCATGTCCAATGCTCGGCTTGTTGTGAAACAAATTCGGCAAAGGCGTCGCCCGCAGGCCCTGCGGCCAGACGTGTTGCCAGCATACGCGCGTGTATGCCGTTGGCCCCTTCGTAAATCGAGGTAATTCGGGCATCACGATAGGTCTGCTCCAGCCGGTATTCGCGCAAATAGCCATAGCCGCCCAGTACCTGCATACCCAATTCGGCGGCCTTGATACCGGCTTCGGTGCAATAGACCTTGGCAACCGGGGTCAGAAAATCAACCAGGTCAGGCGATGTGCCCCGTTCCATGGTGACAAATGCAAGATGTGCAAGACTGCGGCTACTGACCGCCAGCCAATCGATTTGATCCAGCATGCGGCGGATGTCGGCATGTTGATCCAGTGTTGCCGGTTGACCGTCGGGATTGCGTCCCTGTACCCTTTCACTGGCATAAGTACTGGCAATGTCATAAGCCCGCGCGGTGTGCGCGACGCCCTGTAGGGCGACATCAAGCCGGGCGTGGTTCATCATGGTGAACATGGCCATCAGACCTTCACCCTCGGCCCCGATCAGTTCAGCTTTGGCCCCATCAAATGCCAGCTGGCACGTGGGTGAGGCATGCAGGCCCATCTTTTTCTCGATGCGCGTTACGGTAACGTGGTTATGGCTGCCGTCAGTGCAGGTGCTGGGGCATAGAAACAGCGATAAACCTCTGACGCCTTCATCGGACGTGCGCGCAAGCACAAGATGCAGGATATGATCGCTCATGTCCTGGTCACCGCCAGAGATAAAGATTTTTTCTCCCGTGATCTTCCAGCCATCTTCAGCAGGTTCCGCCCGGCAGCGCACGCGAGAAAGGTCAGACCCGGCCCCGGGTTCGGTCAGGCACATGGTGGCCAGAGTTTCACCCGAGGCCAGAGAGGGAATGTAACGGGACTGCTGATCTTTCGTGCCAAAGCGCAACAAGGTACGCACCGCGCCCGGAACCAACCCAGTAACCATCTGAAGGCTGTGGTTTGCGCCCGAAAATACCTCGGACGTTATGGCCAGTATCAGGGCACCAAGCCCTTGACCGCCATATTCTCCAGGCACGGTGAGCGAGGGCCAGCCCTGTTCCGAATACGTTGCATAAACTTGGGCAAAGCCGGCAGGCATGGATACGCGACCGTTTTCCAGCGAGCATCCCTGCCTGTCTCCCGGCTCGTCCAGCGGGGCAATTTCACCTTGTGCGAAGGCGGCAAAATGTTTGCCGATCTCACCAGCAAGGTCAGCGTCCCAATCTGGAAGCTCGGTGGCCCGGACTACGTGGTTCAACGTGAATAAGATGTCCGCAAGTGGGGCTTCGAATGGCTTCATGATCATGTCACCCGATAGCTGGTGACTTCGACGACCACGACGCGGCCCGGTTCTGGCGGTTCGGCACAGTCGAAGTTCAAAGTGACTGGGTAGGGCAGTGATGGGACAGGGGGCAGCATCACGGGGTCAGTCCCAGCAGGCGCGCGGCATTGCCTTTGATGATGTCCGGGCGCAGTTCGTCCTTGATATTGATCTTCTCGAAATCCGACAGCCAGCGTTCTGGAGTGATCATGGGCCAGTCGGACCCAAACAGGACCTTTTTCTTGAGGATCGAGTTGCAGTATTTCACCAGAATCTCGGGGAAGTACTTTGGTGACCAACCGGACAGGTCGATATAGACGTTGGGCTTGTGCTGTGCCACGGACAGAGCCTCTTCCTGCCAGGGAAATGACGGATGCGCGAGGATGATCTTCATATCCGGAAAATCGACGGCGACGTCATCCATGAACATCGGGTTCGAGTATTTAAGCCGCATTCCGTTACCACCCCGCATGCCCGAACCGACACCGGTCTGACCAGTGTGAAACAGGGCGATGCAGCCTTCCTCGGCGATTGCTTCGTAAAGGTCATAAGCCATGCGGTCATTGGGGTAGAACCCCTGCATCGTCGGATGAAACTTGAACCCTTTGATACCAAATTCGCGGATCAGGCGGCGCGCCTCTCGTGCGCCCATCTTGCCCTTGTGCGGATCAATTGACGCAAACGGGATCAGCACGTCGTCATTTTCCGCCGCCAATGCGGCAACTTCTTCGTTCTTGTAGCGCCGATAGCCGGTTTCCCGCTCGGCATCGACCGGGAAGATCACCGCGGCTATGTTTTGCTCGCGATAGTGCTGTGCAGTTTCGGGAACCGTAGGCGGATGGCTCCACGGCGCGCCAAAGTAGTTGGCCATGGTTGCCTGCAGGTCGTCATAGCCGTCATCCGAGTGGCACCCGCAGGGTTCTTCAGCGTGGGCGTGAATGTCGATTGCGCGAACCTTGGAGATATCGACCATCTGTTCGTTCCTTTCTCAGATCTTTATGATTGCCGGATCGGCGTCGTCATAAAGACGCTCAAGAAAATTTTGCCGGCGTGTCAGTATCTTGCGGAAATTGAGGTTCCCCTTGGCGGTCATTTCGCCCTCGGGCATCGAGGCAGGCTCGCTAAGGACAATGGCGCGCCCGACCCGTGTGGAGCTGCCCGATAACTCGCGGGCGCGCTCTGCCAGGCGGCGGTGAATTTCGCCTTGCAGCAATTTGCAGCAGTAGGCGCCACTGTCGTCGTTCAGGTCAAATCCTTCCCGCTTCAGCTCGGCGACATCGGGAAAGACCATGACGCCGATCTCATTTCTGTCGGCACCTGTAATGACCAGATCTGAGGCAAGAGGCGCAAGGCAGGTCAATAAGTCCATCCGCAATTGCGCGGCACGCACCCATGTACCGGTCAGCAACTTGAAATCTTCAGAAATCCGGCCATCGAATTTCATACCTTTGTTTACGTCCTGCGGGTCGATGAACCGCATGGCGTCGCCGGTAATGAAAAACCCTTCTTCATCGAAAACACTGGCCGTCTTTTCGGGTTCGTTGAAATACCCGGGCATCACGTTTGGCCCTTTGATGCGCATTTCGCACCGCATGTCTTCATCCGGTATCAGCTTGAGTGTCACGCCGTTCATCGGAACGCCAACAACCCCGGAACGATCAATGGGCTCGGACTGCATCATTGTGGCGGGCGCTGTCTCGGTCAGTCCCCAGGACGAGGTCATCAGCGGTATCTCACCTTTGACACCCAGCGCCATCTGTTCAAATCCAGACCAGATGTCCTGTGGCAGTGAAGCGCCCGCGTAAAAAATCAGATCAAGTTCTTCGAAGAACCGCCGACGCAAATCGCCATCCCGCTGCAATGCGCCCAGCAGCATGCCGTAACCTACGGGAACATTGAAGCTGAGCGTGCCGGTGACCATGGACAGGTTTTCCAGCGTCCTCTCAAACAGACCAGCTACCGGTTTGCCGTCGTCGATGTAGAAGCTTCCGCCGTTGGCTAGCATCATGTTGAAGTTATGTGATCCGCCAAAGACGTGGTTCCATGGCAGCCAATCGACCACACGGGGCGGACGCGTGCGCAGAAATGGCAACGCGTCGGCCAGCATGGTCTGGTTCACACACATCATGCGTTGGGTCGTGATGACCCCCTTCGGGGCCGAGGTTGAACCGCTGGTCATCAGGATCTTGGCGACGGAGTCGGGGCCAACCAGTTCATAGGCGGCCGCAAGATCGACACTGACATCCTCTTTGAGAAGTTCGTCGAACGCTGTGACCTGACTGTTCCTGCCTTGTCGGCTGGCTACGACTTCGACCCCTTGAAGCGCATCCAGTTCCAGCGCCTCTCGGTACTTATCCGCATCGACGACATAGGCCATCTTCGGGCGCACCAGTTCGATGGCATGGCGCAGGCGGCCGTGCGCGCCATGGATCAACGCGTACTGCTCAGCCACGGGGGCTGTTGGTATGCCGATATACTGAGCAGCAAGGCTTAGCAGACCGTGATCGACACCGTTACCGCTCATGATCAGGATCGGTGTGTCAGGCCCCATCCCACGCGCCAATAGCGAGCTTGCGATGGCTCGCACCTTTTCAAGCGTGGTCGCATAGCTTTCCTTGCGCCATCCCGCGCCGCTGCGTTCAGCAATGAACGTGCGGTCAGGCGCGTCCGAGGCCCAGGTGTGCAGCCAGACACCGGTTTTGTCGACGACAGGACCAAGAGTGTGGTTCGATTTTAGCAGGATGGAGCCGTCGGCCCGATCTTCGCGCGAAACAGAATGCACCAGGTATTCCGATGTGCGTTGCATGATCAGCCCCTTTTCCTCGCTTTTTCGATCGTCCTGAGGGCATCGAAAACGGTGGTGATGGTTGCGTCATCCAAACCGGCCAGCAGCTTGCCTTCGTGGGCGGTAACCGCGGCGACGGCCTTTTCATATAATTGCCTTCCCGCCAGTGTCGTCCTGAGGGCATAGGCGCGCCGGTCGGTGGGTACCCGGTCGCGGACGATCAGTTCCCTGCGCTCCAGTTCATCAATGATAACGACAAGGTTCGGGCGCTCGATATCCATTGCGTCAGCCAGTTGGGACTGCCGCAATCCGGGGTTATCAACGATGAGAACCAGTGCCGTATACGTCAGCATTCGCAGATCAAAGGGGCGCAGAGTTGTTGTCAGATCTTCCTGCACCACATTGAAGGCCCGTTTCATGCGATAACCGACAAAGCCCCGCAGCGTGGCATCGCTGATCGTGTTTGGCGCGCTGTCTTCTGGCGTGTGTTCATGTTTCCTTTTCATGTGTTCACCTGAAGTTCGGGGCGCGCTTTTCAAGAAAGGCCCGCAGTCCTTCCTGCGCATCCGGTGTTGTTTGCGACAGGGCCGCGGCCAGCGATTCAGTAAACAGCCCGTCGTTTTGCGACATTTCATTGATCCGCGCGACCGCCTGAATCATCAGATAGTTTGACAGTGGCGCGTTTCGGGAAATCTTACCTGCCAGCTTTTGGGCCAGCGCCAAAGCCTCGCCTTCACCCACGCTATAATGTGCCAGCCCCAGCGATACCCCTTCATCGGCACCATATTTGCGGCCGGTCAACATCATCTCGGTCATCCGATCGGCCCCCAGCAGGCGACCGACCCGCGCGGTCGCACCGCCGCCGACAAATATACCGCGCCGACCTTCGGGAAGCTGAAAGATCGTCGAAGGTTCAGCGATGCGAACATGTGTTGCCGCTGCAAGCTCCAGCCCGCCACCGATCACGGCACCAAACATGGCCGAGACAACCGCAAGCCCACCAAACTGGATCTTGTCCATGACACTGTGCCAGTGGCGGGAATGATGCAGGTTTTCCTCGGCTGTACGATGAACATGCTCGGACAGGTCCAATCCGGAACAATAGTGCCCTTCTGTTCCGGTCAGGATCACCACACGCACGTTATTGGGTGGTGCAGAAAAGAAATCATCCAGCTCTCCCAACAGTTCCTCGCACATCGCGTTTCGCTTGTCGGGGCGGTTCATGGTCAGGGTCGCGATGGATCCGTTGACCTCAATGTTCAGGTTTTGGCTGTCCATGGGGAACTCCTTACCGGGTCGGCAGACGAACGGCGCCGTCAAGTCGAATAGTGGTGCCATTCAAAAACGGGTTTTCAACGATCTGTTCGGCGAGCATTGCGAACTCGCGCGCTTCGCCAAGGCGGGCCGGGAAGGGAATGTTCGCAGTGATCTTGGCAGTGACCTCTTCCGGCAAGCCTTCCATCATTGGCGTGTGGAACAGGCCAGGTGCGATGGCCATCACCCGAATACCCGACTGTGCGAGTTCCCGTGCGGCAGGCAGGCACATCGAAGCGATTGCCCCTTTGGACGCGGCATATGCCGCTTGACCCAATTGACCGTCCTGCCACGCAACCGACGCCGTGTTGATGATCACACCGCGTTCACCGTCAGCCAGCGGGTCCAGCTCGGCCATGAGTCTCGCTGCGTGGCTCATCACGTTGTAAGTGCCAAAAAGATTTACGCGCAGAGTTTTCTCGAACACGTCGAAGGACAGCTTGCCTTCGCGCCCGACGATCCTGGCCGCCATGCCGACGCCTGCACAACTGACGGCGATTCTGGGCGCCGACCCGAAATGGGATACTGCCGTCTCAAACGCGGCACTGACGGAGGCCTCGTCACTGACATCGGCTTGCAGGGCAAGGCCACCAATTTCGTCAGCGACTGCCTTCGCACCGTCAGCATTGAAATCCAAAACGGCAACCTTTGCTCCGCTGGCGGCGAAATGCCTTGCCGTTGCAGCGCCCAGTCCGCTTCCGCCACCGGTGACCAGGGCGATACATCCACTTAGCTGCATGGTGCTCTCTCCAATTTATTATGCTCAATCATTGTTGTATCTCATACCTATTTTCGGATGGGCCTGCTCCGGACCGCTGTTGGTGTCTAAGCTAGGGGATCAGGAACAGGGTAATGGCTGGAAACAGCACCAGGATCATGACCCGAATGATGTCAGAGGTGACAAACCACATCACTGCCTTGTAAGTTTGGGTCATCGGGGTTGAACGATCCATAGCGTTGATAATGAACAGATTCATTCCGACCGGAGGGGTGATCAGCCCGACCTCGACAACGATCAGAACCAGAATACCGAACCAGATGGCCACATGTTCGGGGCTCATGCCGAAATCCAGTGCGCTGATGACCGGAAAGAAGATCGGGATTGTCAGCAGGATCATTGACAGGCTGTCCATCAGACACCCGAAGATCAGATAGAACACCAGGATCAGGCACAACACCATCCACGGGCTGAGCCCAAGTCCAACGACCCAGCCAGACAGTTCCTGCGGTACCTGAGTGAGCGCTAGGAAACTGTTATACAGCCCTGCGCCCAACACGATGAAGAAGATCATCGCCGTGCTTGAGGCCGTGGCAATGATGCTTTCGACGAAGACCTGCCAGTTCAGATTGCCCGAGATCAGAGCGATCAACCCGGTTCCCGCCGCCCCCACGGCTGCGCCTTCGGTTGGGGTGAACCAGCCAAGGTAGATGCCACCAACAACAAGGCCAAAAACCAGCAGGACAGGCCAGACATCCAGCAGTGCCCGTACGCGTTCAGGATAAGGGATCGCTTCGCGGGTGCCCGCGGCGTCAGGATACATGCGCACATAGATCGAAATCGTGATGATATAGCCGAGCGCTGCCAGAATGCCGGGGACAAAGGCCGCGAGAAACAGCTTGGCGATATTCTGTTCCGTCAGGATCGCATAGATCACAAGGATCACCGAAGGCGGGATCAGAATGCCCAATGTGCCGCCAGCAGCAAGCGTTGCGGTCGAAAACCCGCCGGAATAGCCGTAGCGGCGCAGTTCGGGCAGCGCGACACGGCTCATCGTCGCGGCGGTGGCAAGGGAGGACCCGCAGATTGCGCCAAATCCGGCACAAGCGCCAACTGCCGCCATGGCGACGCCTCCTTTGCGGTGGCCCAACCAGCTTTCGGCCGCTTTGAACAAGGCCGAAGACATGCCCGATAATGTCGCGAACTGCCCCATCAGCAGGAACATCGGAATGATCGTCAGCGAATAGCTGGAGAAGGTAGAGTAGGTTTCGGTTTTGAGCTTGGCCATGAACATGCTGGTGCCACCCATGGCAAAATACAGCCCGCCAATCCCGCACAGCAACATGGCAAGGCCAATCGGTGCGCGCAGGAAAATCATTATAAGAAGTACGGGAAAGGACACGTAGCCCAGTTCGAGCATGGTCAATGTGCGGCCTCCCCGCGATAGGGCAGGATATGACGCCCGGTGACAAGCTCGATGACCTGCGCGACGGCGCAATAGACAGCAACAAGTGATGCGACAAGGGCGGCAACAAAGCTTAGCCCATAGGCCCACCAAACAGGAAATTGCAGCAGAAAGGTCGTTTCACCATAGTCCAGCTTGTTTTGCATGCCGACAAACAGGCGCCATGTAATCAAAAGGATGACAAGCGACAGGACGATTTCCCAGAACGTGATGATCACCTTGTTCACCTTAGCCGGAAGGGCGTTTGTGAATACATCGACCGTGGCGTGAGAGCCGTAGAGCTGGCAGATCGGCAGGAACGAGAATATGGCGAATGCAACGCCGGCTTCGACCAGTTCAAAATCGCCATTCACCGGCCCGACGCCCGATGCAATCAGCGCATTTGCTGCTGCTTCCGACAGTGACGTCAGAATGTCCGAGTGACCCAGCGTGTTCAAGCCGCGCCCCAGCACGCTGACACAGGTCAGCAGGACCAGCGCAGTCAGAACCACACCGCCGAGAACGGCCATGAAGCGCGCGATGCGCTCAACCAGTTTCTGCATGATCAACTCCAAAGGGATTGCTCTCCCAGCGGGAAATAGCGCCGGAAGAGCGACCGGATCAGTTGCCGGAGTATTGCGAAATCAGTTCGAGCGCGCGGGCGCGCAAGCCGGTTCCGTCCAGACCTTTTTCATCCATCTCGGCGATCCAGGCGTCAGTGGTCGGCTGTGATGCTGCCTTCCATTCCGCAACCTGTTCCGGGCTCAGCGTGATGATGTTGTTGCCGCGTTCCATTGCCTGCTTGTGCGGTCCGTCATCATCGGCCTGCATCTGCTTGCCTGCGAAGGCCGAGAATTCAGCGCCCGAGTTGGCGTCGATGACGGCCTTCAGATCATCCGGCAATGCATCCCAGCGGTCCTTGTTCATCGCGAAGATGAAGGTGGTGGTATATAGCGTGTCGTCGCCAAAGGTCGTGTGGTTTCCGACCAGTTCGTTGACCTTCAGGGCGCCGGTCACTTCCCAGGGAATCACAGTTGCGTCGATCACGCCTTTAGACAGCGCTTCAGGCACCGCAGGAACAGGCATGCCAACCGGGGTTGCTCCAAGCGAGCTGAAAAGGCCGTTGGTTACGCGTGTCGGTGCGCGCAGCTTTACGCCGTTCAGATCCTCGATGCTTTCGATCGGTTCCTTTGAATGGATCAAACCGGGGCCGTGCACCCAGAGCCCGAGTACTTTGAACTGCTTGAAGTCATCGTCCATCATGGTTTCTTCGGCCAGATCCCAATAGGCGCGTGAGACGGCTTCGGCATTAGTCATGGTGAACGGCAGTTCGAACACCTCGGTTCGGGGAAAGCGGCCTGGTGTATATCCGGACACAGTCCAGACAATGTCTGCCACACCATCAATGGCTTGGTCGATCAGTTCGGGGGGTTTGCCCCCAAGCTGCATGGACGGAAACCTTTGAATTTCGATCCGGCCATCCGAATCCGCTTCGACCTTGTCGGCCCAGACATCCAGAACGTTCTTGGGTACGTTGGCTTGTGCCGGCAGGAATTGGTGCATCCGCAGTGTCACTTCGGCCGCGATGGCAGTGGTTGACATGGCACCGAAAGCAATCGCTGTCACTGCAGATTTGAGTATGGTTCTGCGCAAGTTGGTCATGGTCTCCTCCCTAGATGACCTATGAGTATCATCCCCTGTTCATGATTGCTCATATTAGTTATGTTTTATAACGAGTTATATCCACTTTTTTAGTGTTTGGTTTCAGGTCCTTTTCGGAAAACAGAATGTTCACACATGTGAACCTTTTCGTCGAAACGCTACGCATCAGACAGGTCATGCGCGGACGCAATTTATCCTCTCAGGATTACATTGCCCTCGGTTGGCTCAAAGGTAAATTGAGATTTCTTAGATTTTAGTTTCTAGTTTCGGAAACTAAAGCTCAAAAATGGTGGATTTGCTTTCCTTGTTTTAATTGAACCAGCGTCCGCTTTGTAATTCAAGGCCGTGTGTTATCGTCGGTGACAGCATCAACTGCCTTGCCTGCGAGCTTCAGGAACGTTTCGCGTTCATTCGGAGTTAGCCCTCCGAGGATCTCGTTTTGCAGGTCAATTACGACTGGCATAGCCGCCGCAAGGATGTCTTTTCCTTTTCCGGATAAGGTGACCTCTCGCGCGCGTCTGTCACGTTGACTGACCGAGCGTTTGACGTAGTTTTTCTGCTCCAGCCGGTCGATGACCCCGCCGATTGTTGCGCGGTCATAGGCGATTTTCGCCGCGACTGTGGCCTGATCAATGCCGGGTTCGGCGCGAATTGTTTCAAGTGCTGCGAACTGAACGGATGTAAGGTCAATCCCGGCCTCCTGCATCCGGACCGAGAACACGTGGGTTGAAATCTGATTGAGCCTGCGGATGAGGTGGCCCGCCATTCCGTAAATACTCACGCAAAACCTCCGAAATCACTTTACGCCGTCACTTATTCCAGAATTACCGCGGCAATTAGTGAGTGTACATATCTTTGTTGACAGGAAATAGTAAGTACAGTTATTAAATTTATGTGAACCTGCGGAGGAGGGGACAATGCAATATTACGTTGATGGATTTCGTCCGGGTGACCCGGATATCAAACCGGCTGCGCTCAGCCGCTCCGATCACCACAACCACCCCGCAACCATCCCCGAAAAGGTTGACGTTCTGATCGCGGGTTGTGGACCGGCGGGGCTTTGCCTTGCAGCGCAACTGGCCGGGTTCGCCGAAATTTCGACAATGATCGTGGATCAAAAGCCTGGTCCGATGGAGAAAGGCCAGGCGGATGGCGTCAACGTCCGCTCGATGGAGATGTTTCAGGCGTTTGGTTTTGCTGAGAAAGTGAAGCGCGAAGCGTATTGGGTCAACCAAACGGCATTCTGGACGCCCGATCCCGCAAGCCCGGGCCACATCCGCCGGGCGGGCACGGTGCAGGACGTTGCCGAAGATCAATCCGAGATGCCACATACCTTGATGAATCAGGCCCGGATTCATGAGCTGTTTCTGGATGTGATGAGAAACGCTCCAACGCGGCTGCAACCCCATTACGGGCTTCGTGTCAGCGATTTCACAATTGATACCGGTTCCACGGATCACCCCGTCACGGCAGAGCTTGAACGCTTGGGCGATGATGGTGGCGTGGTTGAACGGCTTACAGTGCGTGCCAACTATGTCGTAGGCTGTGACGGTGCACGCAGCAATGTGCGCAAGGCCATCGGGGGTAAGCTGCAAGGCGATGCCGCACATCAGGCGTGGGGCGTTATGGACATTCTGGCGAATTCCGATTTTCCCGATTTGCGGCGGAAATGCCTTGTTCAATCGGCATCGGAAGGAAACGTTCTGATCCTTCCGCGCGAAGGCGGATACCTGTTCCGAATGTATGTTGAGCTTGACAAACTGAACCCGGATGAGCGGATCGCCAACCGCAATCTGACGGCTGACCATATCATCGCTGCCGCGAACCGGATCATGCGTCCTTATTCCATCGACGTAAATGAAGTCGTTTGGTGGTCGGTCTACGAGATTGGCCACAGGCTGACCGACAAGTTCGACGATGTTCCTAAGCATGAAGTTGCTACACGCACCCCGCGCGTTTTCACGGCGGGCGACGCCTGCCACACGCATAGCCCCAAGGCGGGTCAGGGGATGAACGTGTCGATGGGCGATACTTTCAACCTGGGCTGGAAACTGGTGCATGTGCTGACAGGAAGGTCAAAGCCTGATCTTCTTCACAGCTACTCGGCCGAGCGTTTGCAAGAGGCCAAAAGACTGGTCGAAACCGACCATAAATGGGCCCGGATCATGAGTGCGCCTCCGGGCGAGTCAGAGCTTGACGGCACCGATATGCCCCGAATTCAAAAACAGTTTATCGAAAATCTGGAGTTCACCGGCGGGCTTTCGGTTCACTATGGGCCTTCGGACTTGGTCGCCGAACCGGTTCACCAGCATCTGGCGCGTGGGCTGGTTATAGGCAAGCGATTTCATTCAGCACCAGTTGTCCGGCTTGCAGATGCCATGCCCATGCAACTGGGGCATGTGGCCGAAGCGGATGCGCGCTGGAGGCTCTATGCCTTCGCAGGACAGGGAGACGCAGGTACGCAAGGCGGATCGATCCATCAGCTTTGCGAGGTTTTGCAAAGCGATCCGAACTCTCCTCTGCGACGGTTTGTGCGCCCTGACGAAGACATCGACGGTTTGTTAGACCTACGGGCCATCTTCCCGCAGGATTTCATATCGCTGAATTATGAGGATATGCCGTCTCTTTTGAAACCCGAGAAGGGCAGGTATGGCCTGCGCGACTTCGAGAAGGTTTTTTGCGTTGATCACAAGAGGCGTGAAGACATCTACGAAATGCGCGGAATTGACCGGAGAAAGGGTTGTATGGTCGTCGTCAGGCCGGACCAATATGTGGCGCATATCCTGCCATTAGAGTGTCACGCTGACTTGTTTGACTTCTTCTCCAGGCTATTTGTTGCGGGCGGCGGTAGATAAGTGCGACGCCTTAGACCGCAATGGACCGCCGTTACGAGGGGAGAATGGACTGTCGCATCCGTGCTTGGTTCGGCAAGATTACCGCCTGTGCAAAGCTGCATTGACGCTTGAAGCCGCCCGTGTCGTAGGATGGCCCTCTAGCCAGAAAGCTGAGCGCGGGTATTTCAGGACGCGTTTAACGCGGCCAGAACCTCGGTGCTGACCTCAACACCGTCAGCCTCGGCTGCCGCCCGTTTGGCCAGACGCCCATCACCCGGAACACGGGCGTCCCCATTACCGACAATTTCTGAGCAAATGCGCGCGATATATTGATTGAAGGCCTCGTTGCCGAACCGCGTCGGATCAATCGCAATCAGTGTTGCACCGCCTTTGATGTTAAGGGCTCCGAACGCCTCACGTTCTTGATTGTTCACGGAAAGGGTTCCACCAGCCAGGGCGGCACCCAACACTTCAACCATGAAAGCGATTGCGGCGCCCTTGTGCTCGCCAAAAGGTAACAGGCTGCGGGTTTCCAGGATAGCGTTCGGGTCCGTACTGGGTGCGCCGTCAGGGTCCAGACCGGCAGGGTGGGGCAGGTCGTGCCCCTCGGCTGCGGCCATGCGGATATCCATCAAAGCAACCATTGAAGACGCCTGATCCCAGACTATCGGCGCACCGCCCTCGCGCGGACAGGCAAAAGACATCGGGTTGGTGCCAAATACCGGGCGCACCCCGCCTTGCGGCACCACCATGGACAATGAGTTGATCACGGCGAAAGCCACCAGACCCGCTTCGGCCAGCGGTTCGGTGTCAAACCGCAACGCGCCCAGATGGTGGCAATTTGCGCAGGTGAAAGCGGCAATGCCGTTTTCCCGCGCCATTTCGATCAACGCGTCGCGGGCTTCTGCTGCGGCGACCTGATAGTACCCGTTATCTGCGTCACAGCGCAGAACGCCCGGGGCAGCCTTTTCTATCTTGGGTTTCGCATTGCCGTTTGCATAGCCCGAGGTGAAGCTTTGGACATAGACCGGCAGCATACGCAATCCGTGGCTGCGCGGTCCGTCCCGTTCGGACCGGGTAACAATGTCGGCCAGAATATCGCTGCCCTGCGCGTTTACACCGGCAGAAACAAGTACGGATTTCGCCAGCGCCCGAACGTCGGCAAGAGAAAGCGTTTTGGTCGATTGTTCGGTCATCTTTTCAAATCCAGTTTTTTACTTCAGGGGTCAGGCACGCGCACGCGCGCTGGTGGGATCAACGGCGCAAGTATCGATCACCTCGGCATCGCGCATTTCGTTATGGACCAACACCTGCATCCATGTACCCGGCGCGGTCATATCGTTTGGTACAAGTGCCATCGCTATGTCGTGGTTGCAATAATAAGAGAACCCGCCCGACGTAACGTGCCCGATCAGTTCACCGTTTGCATAAACGCCTTCATCGAACATCACCGAAGTTTCGCCAAAGGGAAGTTTCAACGTGACCAGCCGTTTGTGATTGCCCTCGCTTCTCTGCTTCTCCAGCGCCGCTTTTCCGATGAACTCTCGCCCCTCGGTGACAACAAACCGATCAAGGCTGGCCTCATACGGTGTCATGTCCTTGCAAATCTCGCGGTTGATGGCGCGATAGGATTTTTCAAGGCGCATGGACTCCAACGCCTCAAGCCCGAAGGGTTTTACACCGGCTTTCAAAAGCAGGTCGACAAGGTGTCGGTTATACCCGACAGGATGGTGCAGTTCCCAACCCAGCTCGCCTGTGTAAGATACCCGAAGCAGGTGTACGTCTTTGGCATAGCCCGCTTCACCCTTTTGCGCAGAGAGCCAGGGAAAAGCAGCATTCGACAAATCGTTGTCGGTCAGCGGTTGCAAAATCTCGCGCGCCTTGGGACCGGCCAGAGCGATCACACCCAACTGTTCCGAAACGTCTTCAAGGATAACCGATTGATCTTGTGGTAACAGACGTTGCAGCTGATCCCAGTTATAGGCGCGCCAATTCGGGGTCGAGACCAGGTAAAAATCATTCTCGGCATAGCGGACAACTGTGTATTCCGCATCCATGCCACCTTTTGGATTCAACAAGAGCGACAGGTTCATCCGGCCCACTTTGGGCAATTTGTTTGCCATCAGACCATCCAGCCACCGCGCAGCGCCGGGACCGCGTACAGTAAACTTGGTCATCGGCGACATCTCGATGAACCCGGCCTCTTCGCGGGTGGTGTGCACTTCCTCCTGAACGCGTTCCATGTGATTGGTTCGGCGGAAAGAATGTTCTGGGATCGCCTCTTGCGGCGATTTGGCGAACCAGCGCGGGAATTCATAGCCGTTGAAGCTGGTCCAGACTGCGCCATGCGCCGTCAGCAGATCGTAAGACCCCACGGTTTTCATCGGACGCGCGTCCGGGAAATCTTCGCCGGGGATATGCGCGTTCATATGTGTGCCCCAGGTTTCGCGAACCTTATCCATGGTCCAGCGTTTGGAGGCGTAGTCAGAGAAACGGCGCGGGTCCAGTTCCGACATGTCCATGCCCGGATCACCGTCGACGATCCAGCGGGCCAGCCGTTCGCCCACGGTGCCGCCCCACAGAATGCCACCGGGCATCCCTTCGGCCAGCCACAGGTTTTTGTGCCCCGGCGCTGGCCCGGCAAGTGGCAATTCGTCCGGCGTCATTTGGAAGGGGCCGCGCGTGTTGGCCTTGATGCCCACCTCGCCAAGAACTGGCACCCGTTCGATTGCCCGTTCCCATTGGGTTTCCACGGCATCGAAATCCTCGGGCAAGAGGTCTGCGCCAAAGTCAGGCGGCACGCGGTCTTCGGCAAACAGTTTTAGGTCCTTAGTGAATTCATAGGGCCCGAACTGAATGCCACCGACATCTTCGCGCATATATGCGCCGTAATCTTCATCCCGCAGGATCGGGAACTCGGGCAAACCCTGCGCACGACGTTCCTTGAGCAGCGGAACGGTTTCCGTGGTCCAGTACTGGTGAACGATGGGAATGCAGGGCAGGTCCAGCCCAACGCGCCGGGCATTTTCACGGGCATAGTTGCCGGTGGCAAAAACCAGATGCTCGCACGTGATCTCTCCCTGATTGGTGGTCACTTTCCAATGACCGCTTTCCAGCTTTTCATACGCCTGTGCTTCGGTGTTCTGATAGACTGTGGCGCCCGCATCCCGCGCCAGCTTTGCCATTGCCATGGTGATGTCGGCCGGGTTCACATAGCCGTCCTCGGTATGCAGGATACCGCCGCGAATATGCTCGGACTGGTTCAGAAGGGGATGAACATCGGCAATTTCCGCGGGCGTCAGCAGTTTGCAGGGCACACCTGCAGCCTCGGCAATCGAGATATATGACTGGAATTCATCCCAACGTTCCTGTGTGTTGGCAACGCGCAGCTGACCCACTTTACGCAAGCCTACCGACGTACCCATCTTCTGTTCGACTTCTGAATAGATGCGGATGGTTTCTATCGTCATCTTCGACACGTTATGGGACCGCACGAAGGTGACCAGCAGACCGGCGGCATGCCAGGTCGAGCCTGAGGTCAACGTGGTTCGTTCCAGCATCACCGCATCGCTACAGCCGTGCTGTGTCAGACCGTACAGAAGGGACGCGCCCACACATCCGCCGCCAACGACAACAACTTTGGCATGTGATTTCATTCGCCGATTTCCTTCTTGCGGCTGATCATGGTGTCAGAAGCTCTGCCTGCCCGAAATCAGTAAGATGAGAACGTTCCGAAGTTTTTACGGAAACATGTTGCCAGACAATCGCAAAAAATTTCTCCCGCGGCTTAGTTCAGGTCACCTCTTATCGGGCACCTTCGTATTGGTCGCTGTCTGGGTCCGGGTCATTCAGTGCTGTCCAGGACGACATCATTTTTATATTCCTTGTCTTGTTTCACCTTGTGATGTTAGCGCAAACTGTGCCAGTGAAACCTGATGCCTTTGCAAAACTAGGTTTCTGTTGCCTACAGTATTGCGGCCTACAAATGGGAGGAGCAGGTGTATCTCGGTCTTGATTTGGGGACGTCAGGTCTTCGAGGAATTGTGGTCAGTGAAGGCGGTGACGTCGTTGCCGAGGCCGAAGCGAGCGTGAACACATCGACACCGCATCCGGGCTGGTCAGAGCAGGAACCTGCGGATTGGGTTGAAGCGTGTCAAAAGGTCGTTGCCCAGTTGCAGGGGCAAAACAGCGCTGCGTTTTCGGCAGTGCGGGGCATAGGTCTGAGCGGGCATATGCATGGCGCAACGCTTCTGGACCGAAATGGTAGCGTATTGAGGCCCTGTGTCCTTTGGAACGACACAAGGTCTGCCCGTGAAGCTGCCGAACTGGATGCGCTTTCCGCGATGCGATCGATCACCGGAAACATCGTTTTTCCCGGCTTCACTGCGCCTAAACTGGAATGGGTGCGCAGGCATGAACCTGACGTTTTTGAAAAGACTGCCAAAGTGTTGCTCCCCAAAGATTATTTGCGCTTCTGGTTGACCGGAGAATACATCAGCGACATGTCTGACAGCGCGGGTACAGCGTGGTTGGACGTCGGACGTCGGGAATGGTCAGAAAAAGCGCTTGAGCTCAGCCATATGCGTCGGGATCAGATGCCCGAACTGGTCGAAGGCAGCGCCGCCGGGGGCGAGCTGAGGGCGGAGATTTTGCAGCACTGGGGCCTGACCGGACCCGTAGTCGTTGCGGGCGGGGCAGGCGACAACGCGGCGGCGGCCTGTGGTATTGGAAGCATCGCCGAAGGCCGCGGTTTTCTATCGCTGGGAACGTCCGGTGTGCTGCTGGTTGCCAAGGACAGTTACGCGCCCGCACCGGAAACGGCGGTTCACTGCTTCTGCCACGCGGTGCCGGAGCGCTGGATCCAAATGGGCGTCATCCTGTCGGCGACCAACAGCCTGAACTGGCTGTCCCGGAATCTCGGCCAATCCGTTGGTGCACTCGCATCGGCTTTGCCGGATACCGTCACCGGGCCGTCGAAGACCAAGTTCCTGCCATACCTGTCGGGGGAACGTACCCCTCATAATGACAGCGCCATCCGGGGGGCGTTTATGGGGCTGGATATTGCGTCGGATCCAGCGGATCTTGCACAGTCCGTGATGGAGGGTGTCTCATTCGCGCTGCGTGATTGCCTTGAAGCCCTCAGGAGCACGGGAACAAAACCTGAAAGCCTGATGGTTGTCGGCGGGGGCGTACGATCCCGGTTCTGGGTCGAGACGCTGGCAACTGTTCTGAGCGTCCCGCTTGCCTTGCCCAAAGGCAGTGAATTCGGAGCCGCCATCGGCGCGGCGCGCCTTGCTGCCTGTGCAGTAAACGGCGCAGACCCGGTGGAGCTCATGACATCGCCAGAAATCTCTGAAATTGTTCAGCCCCGCGCGGGGTTATTCGATGCCTATGAGGCTGAATATCAAAGGTACCGCCAGTTTTATGCGGCACTATCCCCCTTGTCTGCGCCATGATGAAGGGCGTCACTTCCCTACCCATCGAACAGGTTGTTCTGGAAGATGGTGCGATGTCGGTTTCCCTGCTGAGCTATGGGGCGATCACACAAGGGTGGTGGATCGGTGAAACGCCCTTGATCCTGGGCTATCCAAACCCGCAGGAATACTTGGCGGACCCGTATTACATAGGTGCAATCGTGGGTCGCGTCGCCAATCGGATCGGTGGCGCAAAGTTTAATATGCAGGATGCCGCTTATCGCTTGACGGCGAATGAGGGGGAAAACACGCTGCATGGCGGTGTGGTCGGGCTGTCACGCAGCCACTGGATTATCAGGAAGACCAAGTCGAACCGTGCGGTTCTGTCCTTGACGTCACCTGACGGCGCTGACGGTTTTCCCGGAGAAATCAGGTTCGAGATTCATGTCGAGCTGGCTTTTCCACGGCTGACTTACACGATCACCGCATGGCCGGACCGGCCTACGCCGATCAGCATTGCGCAGCACAATTACTATACTCTTGGGCGCCAAAGCGGTATTCTTGACAGCCGATTGACACTGAATTCCAAGCGGGTACTGGAGTTGGACGACAGCTCCATTCCGACAGGCGTCGTGAATGAGATCGAAAACCAAGGGCTGGATTTCTCATCCGTGCGCGTTATCGGTGATGAGGGGCGTGGCCTTGACCACTACTTCGTGTTTGAAGAGGCGGGCAAATTAAATCGACCGGTTGCAACGGTTGAAACACCGTCAGGTTTGCGCATGAATGTTTACTCTGATCAGCCCGGCGCGCAGGTCTATTCCGCGTCGTACCTGTCTAATCCTTTCACACCATGCGCAGGGCTTTGCATTGAGCCTTCCGGTTACACGGACGCTGTGAACCACCCCTTGTTTCCGTCCGTCATCTATTCTCCGGACCGTCCGTATAAACAAGTTCTGACGTTGGAAATCCCAGAGGATCAGGTATGAAAGTTGCGATATCGGTATACGCTCTGGCCCTTTGCGTGACACTACAGGCGGCGCAGGCGCAAGACCTCGGGCCGCTTCCTCAATTTGTAGAACCGGATCTTGCCAAGGTCGAACTGGGGCAGTTGCTGTTTTACGACCCGATCCTGTCGGGGAACAAAAACATCAGCTGCGCCACTTGCCATCATCCTAAACTGGGAACGTCAGATGCGCTGTCTCTGGGTATCGGCGAGGGCGGTGTGGGGCTGGGGGCCGCGCGCAGGCTTGATCAGGAAAACAGGCCCGAGCAGCGCATTCCCCGAAATGCACCAGGGCTGTGGAACCTTGGGGCGCTGGAATTCACCACCTTCTTTCATGACGGGCGTCTTGAGGCAGACCCGTCCCAGCCTGACGGGTTCCGAACGCCCTTGGGCACAGATATGAGGCCGGGCTTCCAATCTGCACTGGCCGCGCAAGCAATGTTCCCGGTCTTGTCGGCTGACGAAATGGCCGGCCACTATTCGGAAAACGAAGTGAGCAAAGCCGTACGTCTTGGTTTGCTGACCCAAAAGGACGGCGCATGGGACCTTATCGCGGCGCGTGTTGCCGCAATCCCGGAATACAGGGCGCGCTTTGACCAGCTCGCGCCCGGAGAAGAGATTACTTTTACCGCAATCGCCAATATCATTGCCGATTTCATCGCCTTTGAATGGCGCGCTGACAACAGCCTGTTTGATCGCGCGATGCAGGGGAAAGAAGCGCTGCCCGAGCAGGCACAGATGGGGCTCGACCTTTTTTACGGCAAAGCCGGGTGCAGCACCTGCCATTCCGGCTGGTTCCAGACGGATCATGGATTTCATTCTATCGCCATGCCGCAAATCGGGCCGGGAAAAGCCGCCCGGTTCGAGAACCATGTTCGCGATGACGGGCGATTGCGTGTGACGGGCAATGCGGATGACGCCTTCACATTTCGCACGCCATCCTTGCGCAATGTGACCCTTACGGCACCCTATGGTCACAACGGAGCTTACGCGCGGCTTGAAGATGTTGTCCGTCATCATCTGGATCCGGTCGCAGCTTTGCGCAGCTATTCGGTCGAAAAAGCAGCGTTGCCAGAGTTTCCGGGCGCGGAAGATCAAAAAGCCTTGCTCGACCCCACGCTGACCGAGGCGATTGCAGTGTCGAATGATCTGGCCCCAATCAGCCTGAGTAATGATGAAGTAAACGCCATTTTGAGCTTTCTCAGCACATTGCTAGACCCGGCGGTCCGGCTGGGTGTGCCAGCGCATGTTCCCAGCGGTTTGCCCGTTGATCAATGATCAGCGGTCGATGCGAAGCACTTGGTTGCTTCTGAAGGTCTGCCAATCACCAACCGTGCCGTCTGGCCAGATAACCCGCAGCTCCAGTTCGTCCGCGTTGCCCAGACCAAAGTGGTGAAGCCCAGAGATGCCACTTGCGTGACCACCGCCAATGGTCACCTCCCGCGTTTGGACTCTGTCGGAGGTTTTGACTTCGATGAAGCTGCCGACAGCTGCGCGGTTGGGACGATCCTGGCCAAGATCAACCTGAACCCAGTTTCCAAGCTGTTGTTCGTTCTGAAATATCTCAAGCTCTGACCCGCGATTGACCACCACCAGATCAAGTGATCCATCCCCATTCAGGTCGGCCAAGGCCCCACCGCGGGACTTGCCCATGGAGGCGACACCCGCCGCTGAGGCAGCTTCGAAAAACTGGCCATTTGCGGATTGCAGCAACAGGTTGTTGGGGTCGGTTTGCGCCGCATCGGGCATCTGTTCGACATTGCCCTTGGCGACAAATATGTCGTCGCGCCCGTCGTTATTGACGTCGCCGAACTGCGCATGCCAGCCGGTTGAGGGGCGACCATCGCCGCCAACATGCGGCCTGTGCGCCGTTGTCCCCCGGTCATAAGTCGCGTCGCGCCATGTCGGTCCCTCGGCCGTGGGATCAAGGATCTGAAACTTCTGGTCCCCCATCGAGGTCAGGTAAACATCAGGAAAGCCGTCCCCTGATACATCCCTTGATGCAATCCCCATGCCCCAGATCGAATAGGACAGCCATCCATCTTCCGGCGCGTAAAGGCGTGGCGTGTTTTCCATAGCCCAAAGCTGCTCTTGCCCGCCGCGTACATAGTAATGGCGGTCGTTACTGACACGCAGGTCCGCGCGCCCGCTGCGCGCCCAGTCGGAAAACAGTATGGACAAGGAACAATGTCCCGGTACCAGGTGGAGAGGTGGGCCATAGGCCGTCCCTTCGGGGCGATACAAAAGCGTCGGCCCGCAGGCTTCAAACGGGCCATCGGGATTGGTTCGGTCGACATATGTTCCAAAAGCCAGTGTCGGCAGGGATTGACCGCTTTCCCAAGTGGCGGAAAAACCGGTGGTCCAGTGTTCCTGAGACTGGAAATTCAACGAGGTGAACGGTTCGAATGCGCAATTCGCCTTGCCACGCAACAAAACGTCTTCGCCAACGCGTAAAACCGCCAAGTCCACAAATCCGTCCCCGTCGATATCCACTGGGTAGGCGCCGGTCACGCCGGTCAGGGATAGCGCGCTTGGCGTTTCTGGCCGAAAACTGACATTGGGTCCTGATGTGTTGACAAACAATTGCGCCGGGTTGGTTCCCCCTGCGGCAAACAGTTCGGGCCGATCATCGCCATTGCAGTCGAAAACGGCGATGCCTCCGCCCACGAAGTGCTCCCATCCGCCGTCGTAAACATGGCTGGGGACGTCGATGCTGTGAAACTGCGGAAGGTTGATGTCGGCCGTGGCGGCAGACGCTGTCGCTAGCAGGATCGTCAGTTCAACTCGCATTTTCCGCCAGTTCCCTGACTTTCAGGATCGAGACTTGTTCGATCCCATAGGCTGCTGCCCCTTTTGCCCACATTGAATCCCCCCAATGGTTTACGTTGATTTCAGGCAGTGGCGCGTCAACGCTGACGACACCGTTTTTGATACGGGTCATCACTGCCTCAGAATGCAGGTATTCAAAGCTGCCTCGGGTGCCAGACAGGATGATACATTCCGGATCGAACAGATTGATCAAGTTGGAAAGCCCCATTCCAAACATCTGTCCAGCGCGGGACAGAACTGAAATGGACCGGGCATCACCGGATTGGGCGGCGGCGTGAATATCAGCAAGAGTGTGCGGGTCAGTAGCCTGGCTGGCAATGGTTGCCTCGCGGATCAGGGCATATTCCCCAACATAAGCTTCAAGGCATCCGCGTTGCCCGCACTGGCACAATGCGCCATCCAGCTGAACTTTGACATGCCCGAATTCCGCGCCGCAACCGCGCTCGCCGCGATAAAGCTTGCCATCCAAAACAATGCCCAGACCAATGCCGTGTTCTATCGTGACAACCAGAAAGTTCTTCAACCCTTTGCCAAGACCGAAAAGCTGTTCGGCCTTTGCAACCAGATTGGCGTCATTCTCGATAAATGCGGGGCAGGGGAGCGCTTGGGACAGAAGCGGGCTCAGATCTACGTTGCGCTCTGTCAGCGAAGATGACCAATGTACAAAATTCCGCTCCGCGTCGACCAGTCCGGCAATCCCGATGCAGACGCCGGAGACCTCTGTCAGGGACCTGCTTGCAGAGGCGCAGGCCTGTTCCAGCGCCGTGCAAATCTTTTTTGCAAACGCTTCCGGGGCCATCCGGGCCTCTTCCAACGGATGTGTGTAGGAGATGATCTCAGTGCCTTCAAAATCGACCAGGATGACTGAAATCTGGTGCCGGGCCACTTTTACACCGGCAATCAGGTGACATCCGCCATGCAGTTTCAGCAGCACACGTGGTCTGCCGCGGCGCGCGGATTTTGACGGTGTTTCGCTTTCGATTTCCTGAATCAGACCAGCCGAAAGCAGATCTGACGTTGCTGTTGTCACTGTCGCCGGGCTGGTCTCAAGCGCGCTTGCAATGTCGATCCGCGATATCGCTCCGGTCGACCGGATTTGTTCCAGCACGCGCAAACGGGTGATGTTTCGTTGATCCGTAGCGTTTGAAGAAACCTTGCTTTTCAGCATTCTGCCCTCGCGAATCTGGTGATTTCCCAAACGTAAGCGGTTTTTCTTCTTTCGGGTAGCATAAATATTTTACTGACTGAAATAAATATGCTACTCAGAATTGTGAGAGCCACGAATCATGAAGCGATGGCTCGATAAACCGGGAGGAAATCATGAAACGAATTCTCAGCGCTTCTGCTGTGGCCGTCCTGATGGGGACGGTTGCGTTTGCAGAAACCACGGTCGGTGTCAGCTGGTCGAACTTCCAGGAAGAGCGCTGGAAAACCGACGAAGCGGCAATCAAAGCCGCGCTTGAGGCAGGCGGTGCCGAGTATATTTCGGCAGATGCGCAATCGTCGTCGGCCAAACAATTGTCGGATATTGAAAGCCTGATCGCCCAGGGCGTTGATGCGCTGATCATTCTGGCGCAGGATTCCCAGGCCATCGGACCGGCTGTTCAGGCAGCGGCCGACGAAGGTATCCCAGTCATCGCATATGACCGTCTGATCGAAGATGATCGGGCCTTCTACCTGACTTTCGACAATGTCGAAGTCGGTCGTATGCAGGCGCGTGCGGTGTTCGACGCCATGCCCAAAGGCAACTATGTGATGATCAAGGGCTCGCCCACCGACCCGAACGCGGATTTCCTGCGCGGTGGTCAACAGGAGATCATTCAGGGCGCTGTTGACAGTGGTGACATTGTGATCGTTGGCGAAGCCTATACCGACGGCTGGCTGCCTGCGAACGCGCAGCGCAACATGGAACAGATCCTGACCGCCAACGAAAACAAAGTTGATGCTGTGGTCGCGTCAAATGACGGAACCGCAGGCGGTGTAGTTGCTGCACTGACCGCACAAGGTATGGACGGCATTCCGGTGTCGGGTCAGGATGGCGACCATGCGGCGCTGAACCGGGTGGCCAAAGGCACACAAACCGTTTCGGTCTGGAAAGACGCACGCGAACTGGGCAAAGCCGCAGGTGAAATCGCGGTCGCGCTGAGCGGTGGAACGGCTGCGGCGGACGTCGAAGGCGCGGTCAGCTGGACTTCGCCCGGTGGGACTGAGATGACGTCAGTCTTCCTGGCGCCTGTGCCGATCACAAAAGACAACCTGTCCGTTGTGGTCGATGCTGGCTGGATTCCGCTGGAAGACCTGTGCCAGGGCGTCGAGAACGGCCCTGCACCCTGCAACTAAGTCAAGTCTCCAAACCATAACGTCTCTGGCCCGCAAGGCCGGGCCAGAGACCATAGCTGAACATGAAAGATCGGATATGACCGAAACTTCGTCTCAGCCGGTACCCCAAAAAGCAAAGGCCAACCTGTTCCAGCAACTGGAACTGGACATGCGGCTATTGGGCATGATCGGCGCCTTTATCATCCTTTGCATCGGCTTCAACATCGTAACGGATGGCCGTTTTCTGACGCCCAGAAACCTGTTCAACCTGTCGATCCAGACCGTCTCGGTCGCGATAATGGCCTGCGGCATGGTGTTCATTATCGTGATGCGCCACATTGATCTTTCGGTCGGCGCGCTGCTGGCGACCACATCCGCCGTCATGGCGATGACACAAACCGAGCTTTTGCCGAACGTGCTGGGGTTAGGTTTAAATCACCCGGCGACTTGGGCAATCACCCTTGTTGTCGGTCTCGCAGTCGGAACCTTGATCGGCGCATTCCACGGTTGGATGGTAGGCTATCTGACGATACCGGCCTTTATCGTGACGCTTGGCGGTTTTCTGGTCTGGCGCAACGTCGCCTGGTACATGACAGACGGCCAGACAATCGGCCCGCTGGACAGCACGTTCCTGATATTTGGCGGAACCAACGGGACGTTGGGAACAACGGTCAGCCTTCTGTTCGGCCTTGCCGCCACCGCTATTGCGGTCTGGGCGTTGTGGAGCGGACGCCGCTCCAAGGCTGCCCATGGGTTCCCTGTGAAACCGGTTTGGGCCGAAACAACTTTGGCGGGGATCATTGGCATCGCCATTATGGGCTATGTCTTGATCGTCAACAGTTACTCGATCCCCACACGCAGGCTGGAACGTATGTTCGAAGCGCGGGGCGAGACCATGCCTGAAGGGCTAGTTGTGGGTTACGGTATCCCGATCTCGGTTCTGATCCTGATCCTTGTTGCAGTAACCTTGACTGTTGTGGCCCGCAAAACCCGATTTGGCCGCTATATCTTTGCCACGGGGGGCAACCCGGATGCGGCGGAACTGTCGGGCATCAATACCCGCATGATGACCGTCAAGATCTTTGCGCTGATGGGGTTCCTGTGTGCGCTGTCGGCGGTCGTGGCCTCGGCCCGTCTGGCCAACCACTCGAACGATATCGGCACATTGGATGAGCTTCGCGTGATTGCTGCGGCCGTGATCGGCGGCACCGCCTTGTCCGGCGGTATTGGTACGATCTACGGCGCGATCCTAGGCGCGCTGATCATGCAGGCGCTGCAATCGGGCATGGCCATGGTTGGCGTGGACGCACCCTTTCAGAACATCGTCGTGGGCACCGTTCTGGTTTTGGCCGTCTATATCGACATCGTCTATCGCAAACGTCTGGGAGCGAAATGATGCAAGCACAAGAAACACAGAACCAAACTTCGGGCCGTGGGTCCGGCCAGCCTCCGCTTGTCGAAATGCGCGATATCTCGATTTCGTTCGGCGGCATCAAGGCGGTGGACCGTGTCTCGGTCGACTTGTACCCGGGCGAGGTTGTGGGCCTTCTGGGCCACAACGGGGCCGGTAAATCTACGCTGATCAAGGTGCTTTCGGGTGCCTATCAGAAGGACCACGGAGAGATCCTGATCGACGGCAAGAGGGTTGAGATCAACAACCCCCGCGATGCGCGTGCAAACAATATCGAGACGATCTATCAGACGCTGGCCTTGGCGGACAATCTGGATGCAAGTTCGAACCTTTTCCTGGGGCGGGAGATGGTCACGCCCTTCGGGTTGGTCAACGATGCCGCGATGGAGGCCGAATGCCGCAAGATCATGGCACAGTTGAACCCGAACTTTCAGAAGTTCAATGACCCGGTCTCGGCGCTGTCCGGCGGTCAGCGGCAGTCGGTGGCCATCGCGCGTGCGGTGTACTTCAACGCGCGTATCCTGATCATGGACGAGCCCACAGCCGCGCTTGGCCCACACGAAACACAGATGGTGGCGGACCTGATCCAGCAGCTCAAGGCGCAGGGGATCGGGATTTTCCTGATCGACCACGACGTGCATGCAGTGATGGAGTTGTGCGACCGGGCTTCGGTCATGAAAAACGGGCAACTGGTTGGCACTGTCGACATCGCCGATGTCACGGATGACGATCTGTTGTCGATGATCATTTTGGGCAAGAAGCCCGGCGAAAAGACGGAATGAGGTAAACGAGATGACGAGCGGTTTCTTTCAGGGGATCGAGCAGGTCCAGTTCGAGGGCGAGAACAGTAAGAACCCGCTCGCATTCCGTCACTACAACCCGGACGAGATCGTGATGGGTAAGCGCATGGAGGATCACCTGCGTTTTGCCGTGGCGTGGTGGCACTCGTTTGCCTGGGAAGGCGGGGATCCGTTTGGTGGCTCGACTTTTGAACGTCCATGGCATCCGCAAGATGACATGGGCCGCGCTAAAATGAAGGCCGATGTTGCCTTTGAGATGTTCGAGATCATTGGTCAGCCCTATTTCTGCTGGCATGACGCGGATATCCGTCCCGAACAGGGCAATTTTGCAGAAAACCTGCGAACGCTGAATGAGATCACTGACTATATCGGTGAAAAGATGCAGGTTTCCGGAACCAAGCTGTTGTGGGGCACAGCCAACATGTTCAGCCACCGTCGCTGGATGGGGGGTGCCAGCACCAACCCCGACCCTGATGTCTTTGCATTTGCCGCCGCAACGGTGAAATCCTGTTTGGACGCGACCCACAAGCTGGGCGGCGAGAACTATGTGCTTTGGGGCGGGCGCGAGGGCTACGAGACGCTGCTCAATACCGACATGAAGGCTGAACTGGATCATATGGGCCGGTTCCTGAACATGGTGGTCGAGTACAAGCACAAGATCGGCTTCAAAGGCACGATCCTTGTAGAACCCAAACCGCAGGAGCCGTCCAAGCATCAATATGATTTCGATGCGGCAACCTGCATCGGTTTCCTGCGCAAGTACGGCCTTGAGGATGAGGTCAAGCTGAACCTGGAACAAGGGCACGCAATCCTGGCAGGACACAGCTTTGAACATGAGATCGCTGTTGCCTCGGCCGAAGGTATGCTTGGATCCATCGACATGAACCGGAACGACTACCAGTCCGGGTGGGATACGGATCAGTTCCCCAACAACACGCCCGAGGTTGCGTTGGCCTATTATCACATCCTGAAAGCGGGCGGGTTTACCACGGGTGGTACCAATTTCGATGCCAAGCTTCGCAGGCAATCCATCGATGCCGAAGACCTGATCGCGGCGCATGTGGGCGGGATGGATATCTGCGCCCGGGGCCTGAAGGCGGCAGCTGCGATGCTTGAAGATGGTGGTCTGGAACAGGCGCTGGCCGACCGGTATGCAGGCTGGAAAACGCCTAAAGCTCAGGCGATGCTAACCTCTGGCCTCGACGAGATTGCAGCGCGGGTACTTGCCGAAGACCTCAATCCTCAGCCACGCTCGGGGCGTCAGGAAGTGCTTGAGAACTACGTGAACCGCTTTGTGTAATTCCGGTCGGCTGAGCCTGAACTGAAATATTCGGTGTACAAAGCCCCGGAAACGCGTGAGTTTACTTAGGCGTTGTCCGGGGCTTTCCCTTGTCGAACGCAGTGGCATCATGGGCCCGTCCGGGTCGCGCAGGTGGGACGACCAAAGACTTGGTGGAAAAATCGGCAGGTAAGGCAATCTTTCTAAGTGGCAACCTGATGCTACATGTGACGCGCATGTCGCTGACCACGAGCATTGGATTGATGGCGATATTTGCTGTCGATTTTGTCGATATGGTCTTTATCTCGATGCTGGGCAACGACGCGCTGGCCGCAGCGGTAGGTTATGCCGGGACGCTGCTGTTTTTCACCAACGCAATCAATATCGGTCTGTCGATTTCTGCCGGGGCGCTGGTCGCGCGTGAGTTGGGCGGCGGGCGGGCCGAACAGGCAAGGCAATACGCATCCAGTGTCGCCGTTCTGGGGCTGATCGTCGGGTTGGTTACCTCTGTTCTGGTGTTGCTGAACGTCAGCTTTCTGTTGTCGCTGCTTGGCGCAGAAGGCGAGGTTTTGCGGCTGGCGACGCGCTATGTGTCGATCATTCTGCCGACCATGTGGGTGATGTCGATTGCGATGGCGGCGATGGCTGTGCTGCGCGCGCACGGCGATGCGCGCCGATCAATGATGGCAACGATTTACGGCGGCGTTGTGAATGCAGTTCTTGACCCGATTTTGATCTTTGCCGTCGGGCTGGGGTTGGATGGGGCCGCGATAGCCTCGGTCCTGGCGCGGCTATGTATGTTAGGCGCAGCATTGTGGCCCGCGCTGCGGGTGCATCAGGGATTTGCACGCCCATCGCTGAAACAGGTGGCACAGGATTTTCGGCCCGTGCGGGCCATCGCAATCCCTGCCGTTCTGACGAATGTCGCCACGCCGATCGGGAATGCCATCGTAGTGCGGGAAATTGCACAGTTTGGAACGGATGCGGTTGCGGGCATGGCGGTGATTGGGCGGCTGTTGCCGGTGGCGTTTTCGGTCATCTTTGCGCTGTCCGGCGCGATAGGGCCAATCATCGGGCAGAATTTCGGGGCAGAAAAATTTGATCGCGTGCGTGCCGCGTTTTTGGCCGGGATCAAGTTCACCGCAATCTACGTTCTTTGCATGTCGGCCATTTTGTTTTTACTGCGTTCGCCAATTGCGAATTTGTTCGCAGCCCAGGGGGAAACGCGCGTACTGATTTATCTGTTCTGCGGCCCGCTGGCATTGGCTTCGTTCTTCAACGGTGTGATTTTTGTGACAAATGCCAGTTTCAACAATCTGGGCCATCCGGTCTATTCCACATGGATAAACTGGGGTCGTCACACTATTGGCACATGGGTGTTTGCCATGATTGGCTCACAAATCGCCGGGGCCTCGGGCGTTCTGCTGGGTCAGGCTTTTGGGGGCGTCATCTTTGCTGTCATAGGATGGGTTCTTGTCGCGCGCGTAGTGGCACGGCTGGAACGCGTGCAAACGCCCGAGCCTTTTGCCGATCAGGGGCGGCTTCACTCGCTGTTCGGGCGTCGCGGCTGGTAAGCGATCAGGTCAGTTCCCCTGATTGCGCGCTTCCAGCCGTTCCAGGTTGACCACTGTCGACAGCATCAGGCGGTCATGGCTCCAATCCCGTGTCTGCTGGATTGAGGCCGACCCCAGAGCCAAAAGCGCACCAAAGATCAGCGTCATTCCAAGGAACACTGCCGGTAGGGCAGGTACCGATGGCTGAACATCGGTCAGCGCGATTACACGTTGCCGCAACACGCGTTTTGCCTTGCCGCCTGTCACAAAGGCAACATTCAGAACGCGTGGGCTGTTGGTTGAGATTGTCCGGGCGCAATAGTCCAGCAGGCACGCCGTGTATTCCCGCGCATCAATCCGTTTGCGCGCAACAACCGACTGGTCGCAGGCCAACTCGCGCAGCCGGCCGAACTGATACTTGAGCATCAGATAGGCGGGGTTCCAGAACAACAGCGGACGCAGCAGCTCAAACCCCAGTTCCCATTCGACGTCACCCGTACGGATATGCTGAAACTCGTGGGCAAGTGCAAAACGCAACTCGCGCGGGGTGTCCAGCAGATGGCTGGGCAGAACGACGTGGCGGCGGCGAAGTCCTCGCACGGCAAAGGGCACAGTGATGCGATCGGACAATCGAATATCCACCTTGGCGGACCGCCGCCAAAGAAAACTGGAATTGACAGTCTGACGGATCGTCATTGCGTCCCGCAAGGCACGCGCAGCGTACACGGCTGCGATACAGGCAAGTATGGCGGCAACGAGGGTGATCACAGGCTGCTGTCCGGACAATGCCAGATCAACCCACCTTTCGCGGGTGTTCAGCAGTGCTTCGAACTGCGTGGCAGGCATTGCGATGTCACCGCGCAGATAGGCTGCAACGGCGATATCACCAAGGGCCACGACACTGCCCGGCCAAGCGTATGTCGCCAGCGACGACACGCAAACCGCGAGAAACGGACTGGCAAGAACACAGATGCACAAGGTCTTGAGCGCCCGCAACTGTGCGACATAGCCATTGCGCAGGGCGGTGCGGCTTAGGGCCGTGCGGGTCACCAGCCAGATCACCGCCGAAAAGGCCAGCACGATGTTGAGTTCGATGAATGCGTCGAGAACCGGTCTAACCGCTGTCATTTTGCAGTCTCCTCTCTACCAGTGCTCGAATTTCCTCCAGGTCGGCTTCGCTCAGCCCCGCGTCGTCGACCAGCCGCGCCACCAGTGTGGCGGGGGTGTCGTCGAAAAGCGTGCGCGACAGATTTTGAAGCGAACGGGCCTGATATCTGTCCTTTTCCAGAAGCGGCGTATAGATCAGGGTCTTTCCCGACTTGTGGCTTTCCACAAAACCCTTCTCGTCCAGAATGCGCAGGATCGTGGCCCCGGATGTATAGGCCAGGTTGCGTTCTGATGGCAGGCGGTCCAGGACATCACGCACCGAGCCTTGCCCGAGGGCCCAGAGCTCGTTCATGAACTCCAGTTCGACCTCGGTCAGCAGATTTGTTGTCTTTTTCTTTCGCATTGGTCTCGGTGTCGTCATGGTTAGTATGCCTGACAGACAAGCATCCTTTCGCGATTTCTCAAAGTCTAAACTTTCCAGAAAACAAAAACGCCCCAGCCAATGGACAGGAACAGCGGTGTCCAGACGGGTTGCCCGACCAGCCCAAGCCACGCCAGGAAAATATATGCGGACCCCAGAAGGGTGATGAACAGGCGATCCCCCAGTGTGGTTGTCAGCCCCAGAACCCCGCGCCGTTCAATTCCGTCGCGGAATTTGAAGCCTTCCAGCAAGCCAATGCATGCTATGGCCGAGAAGATACCGACAAACACGGCCAGCGTGGCAGGTGTCCATGCCATCCAGAAATCGGGCCACAGGGGGTCCGTCCACGAGAACCCTTTTTCGGCCTCCTGTCCGACATTGCCCCATCCGGCCTTGGCCTGGGCAAAGGCTGTTGAGGGCAGGAAGGGGAGGGTGAGAAGCAGTTTTCGCATGTCGAACCTCACACACGTCCCATCGCGAAGCCACGCGCGATGTAGTTGCGAACAAACCAGATGACAATGGCACCGGGGATGATGGTCAGGGTGCCCGCGGCGGCCAGCAGACCCAATTCGTACCCGGCACTGGATGCTGTACGGGTCATCACGGCAGCGATGGGTTTGGCCTCGACCGCGGTCAGGGTCTTGGCCAGCAGCATTTCCACCCAAGAGAACATGAAGCAGAAGAATGCCGCGACACCGACACCTGCCTTGATGTTGGGCAGGAAGATTGTCACGAAGAAGCGCGGGAACGAATATCCATCCACATAGGCGGTTTCATCCAGCTCCTTTGGGATACCACGCATGAAACCTTCCAGAATCCACACCGCCAGCGGCACGTTGAACAGCGTATGGGCCAAAGCCACGGCCAGATAGGTGTCGAAAAGGTGGATCGACGAATAGAGCTGGAAGAACGGCAGGGCGAACACCGCCGCTGGGGCCATGCGGTTGGTCAACAGCCAGAAGAACAGTTGCTTGTCACCGAGGAACCGATAGCGCGAGAAGGCGTAAGCCGCAGGCAGGGCAACGCAGACGGAAAGTACTGTGTTCAGAGTCACATAGGTGATCGAGTTGATGTAACCCCAATACCAGGTTGGGTCTGTGAAGATTGTAATATAGTTTTCCAGCGTAAAAGTCTGGGGAAACAGGGAAAAGCCCGACAGAATCTCGTTCGTTGTCTTGAAGGACATCGCCACCAGCCAATAGATCGGCAGCATCAGGAACGCGATATAGAGGATCGGGATGATGGACCGCTTTTTCATTCTGCGTCGTCCTTTGTCATCAGAGTGTAGAAGAGCCACGACACCAGCAGAGTGATGGCGAAGTAGATCAGGCTCATCGCTGCCGCCGGGCCAAGGTCGAACTGCCCCAGTGCGATCTTCACAAGGTCAATTGACAGCAGGGTGGTCGAGTTGCCGGGACCGCCGCCGGTCAGAACAAAAGGCTCGGTATAGATATTGAAGCTGTCCATAAACCGCAGCAGAACAGCGATGGTCAGAACCGTCTTCATCTTGGGCAACTGGATATAGCGGAACACCGACCACGGGCTGGCGCCGTCGATCTTGGCAGCCTGATAATAGGCGTCGGGGATCGACACGAGGCCGGCATAGCACAGCAGCACGACCAGCGACGTCCAGTGCCACACATCCATGACGATGACGGTGATCCAGGCAGAAAGCGGCTGTTGAGTCATGTCATAGTTGATGCCCAGCACGTCATTCAGGAAATATCCCAGCAATCCGATTTTGGGCAGGGTGAAGATGTTCCACATCGAACCCACAACGTTCCATGGGATCAGCATCGGCAAAGCCATCAGCACCAGACAGACCGGCACCCAAAAGCCCTTGCGCGGCATAGACAGGGCAACGATGATGCCCAGCGGTACCTCGATCAGCAGGATCAGGAAGGTGAATAGGAATTGCCGGCCAAGTGCTGCCTGAAACCGGTCGGATCGCAGGATCTGTTCGAACCAGCCCAAACCTTCCCAGAAGAACTGGTTGTTGCCGAAGGTTTCCTGCACCGAGTAGTTGACCACCGTCATCATGGGCACCAGCGCGTTGAACGCCACCAGTGCAAGAACGGGCAGGACAAAGAACCATGCTTTTTGGTTTTCCGTTCTCATTGCGCCCGCTCCTGAGTTGCGATCCAGCCGTCGCGGTAGACGCGGGATTGTTCGGGTTTGAATTGCAAGAAGACCTGTGATCCCGGTTCCGGTACACTGTGTTCGGTCACAACCTTGAGGGCGGTGTTGCCGACCACGGCGCTAACCACATAGTGGCGGCCGATATCGGCGACCTTGGTCACATGTGCCGGAATGCCGGTGTCGCCGAAACCTACATATTCCGGGCGGATACCCAGATCGGTGCGGCCGCCGTCACCATATGTGGGACCTTCCAGCATGACCTCGTGCCCTTCAAAAACGGCGCGGTCGCCTTTGGCTTCACATGGAAGGACGTTCATGCCCGGCGAGCCGATGAAATGGCCGACAAATGTGTGCTGTGGCCGTTCGAAAAGTTCGACCGGCGTTCCGATCTGAACCACTTCACCGTCCTGCATTACCACCACTTCGTCGGCGAAGGTCAGCGCCTCGGTCTGGTCGTGTGTCACGTAGATCATGGTTGCCTGCACGCGCTGATGCAGCTCTTTCAGCTTGGAGCGCAGTTTCCATTTCAGGTGCGGGTCGATCACGGTCAGCGGTTCATCAAACATCACCGCATTCACGTCGTCGCGAACAAGGCCGCGACCCATCGAGATCTTCTGTTTGTTGTCCGGGCTCAGACCTGACGCGCGGGTGTTCAGCATGTCCGTGACGTCCAGCATCTCGGCGATTTCCAGAACGCGACGCTTGATGGTTTCGGCGTCGACACCCCGGTTCTTCAACGGGAAGGCCAGGTTTTCGCCCACGGTCATCGTGTCGTAGATCACCGGGAACTGAAAGACCTGCGCGATGTTGCGTTGGTCCGGGGGCAGGGCGGTGACGTCCTGATCATCGAACATTATCCGACCTTCCGAGGGGGTAAGAAGACCGGATATGATGTTCAGCAGCGTGGACTTGCCACAACCTGACGGCCCCAACAGCGCATAGGCCCCGCCATCGCGCCACGTGACGTCGATTTCCTTCAGCGCATAGTCCTCGGGGCCTTTTGGTGACGGCATATAGCTGTGTCGAAGGTTTGAAAGCTTGATCTGTGCCATGTCAGGCCACCCTTTTGCCGTCATGGCTGAAATACCGGCAATGCGCCGGGTTCATATAGAAACTGTGATCTTCGCCGACCTGATAGGGATGCACACCAGCGGCGAGTGAAACCCAGGCTTCGTCACCATGCTGGAAATGCGCGCTGGAATCCGAACCTGACAGTTCGGTCACGATCACACGTCCGGTCAGTTCGACATCGGCGTCAGACGTACGAAATGGCGTCACGCGATGAGGGCGAACGGCGATCATATATTCCCCGTCGGCCATGCCCGAGGCTGCCCAGCCGACATTGCCTGCCAATTGCGCCCGGGCGCTGGAAACAGTGATACGGGCCACATTGATAGGCGGGTCCGAGAATACACGCGCCGCGGCGATGTTTTCCGGATTGCGATAGATGTCGGTGGTTGGGCCGAACTGGGTCACGCGGCCGTCTTCCATCAGCGCGGTGTAGCCTCCCAGCAGCAATGCCTCTTCAGGCTCCGAGGTGGCGTAGACAACGACGGCCCCGCGACCAGCGAACAGATCGGGCAGTTGTTCGCGCAACTCTTCGCGCAGTTTATAATCAAGGTTCGCCAGCGGCTCATCCAGGAAGACGGCGCGGCTTTCTTTTGCGATGGCACGCGCCAGCGCGGTTCGTTGTTGCTGCCCGCCCGACAGCTCGTGTGGGCGGCGGTGCAGCATGGGGCGCAGTTGCAGCAGATCGGCGGCCTCTTCCACGCGGCCATCGATCTCCGATTTAGCCATGCCAGCCACGCGCAGGGGCGAGGCGATATTGTCGAATACAGTCATATGCGGGTAGTTCACGAAGAACTGGTGCACCAGACTGATCTGCCGCTTTTGCGTGTTCAACCGTGTCACGTCCTGCCCGTCCATCAGGACCTTGCCTGAGGCGATCGGGTCCAACCCGGCCATCATTTTGATCAGTGACGTTTTTCCGGAACCTGTCGCGCCCAATAGCACGTTGAAATGGCCGGTTTGCAGCGTCAGGTTGGTTGGCTTGATATGGATGACGTTGCCGACCCGTTTGGTCGCGTCTTGAAGTTCAATCATCTGGGAAACTCGCGGGGCATTCAGGGGTAGGCCGGGCTTAAGCCCGGCCTACGATGTTGCTTTTACTGGGACTGCCAGCGCTTAACCAGTTCGTCATAGTTGACGGTCTGGCCCTGCGGCTTTTCGTTCTCCAGCTTGGCCTTGGGCGAGCCCGCTTTTTCCAGCCAGAAAGATGGGTCCTGCGGCTCGTTCAGGCGTGGACCGCAGCCGCCGTAGACACCGGCGCTTTCATCCGCGGCCTGCATACGGGCCATGGTGATGTCCATCTCTTCGGCCAGACGGTCCATCGCCTCTTGCGGTGTGAAGGCGCCCGAGTTCACGTCACCGATCTGCTGCCACCAGATCTGTGCCAGCTTTGGATAGTCCGGTACGTTGATGCCGGTTGGCGACCATGCCACGCGGTCAGGCGAGCGATAGAATTCGACCAGACCACCCAGCTTGGATGCGCGTTCGGTGAACGACTCGTGGTTGACCGAGCTGTCGCGGATGAAGGTCAGACCCACATGGGACTTCTTCACATCAACAGTCTTGGACGTCACGAACTGAGCATAAAGCCAGGCTGCCTGCGCACGATCCGAGGGGGTCGATTTCAGGAACGTCCAGGAACCCACGTCCTGATAGCCAACCTTCTGGCCTTCTTCCCAGTAGGGGCCGTGCGGGCTGGGCGCCATCCGCCACAGCGGCGTGCCTTCGTCATCCACGGTGTTGTTGCCTTCGGACTTCGGCTTCACCATGTCGGCGGTAAAGGCGGTGTACCAGAAAATCTGCTGGGCCACGTTGCCCTGGCTCAGTGCCGGCAGCGACTGATAGAAGTCATAAGACGCCGCACCCGGAGGCGCGTAGGCCCGCAGCCATTCGTCCCATTTGCGGATCGCATAGACCGCAGCCGGACCGTTTGCAGCACCACCGCGCGACACCGAGGCGCCGACCGGGTTACAGGTGCCCGCTTCCATGCGGATGCCCCATTCGTCAACCGGAATACCGTTCGGCTCGCCCTTGTCACCAGCACCGGCCATCGAAAGCCAGGCGTCGGTCATGCGCCAGCCAAGGTCGGGCGCGCGCTTGCCGTAATCCATGTGGCCGTAGATCGCCACGCCGTCGACTTCTTTCACGTCATTGGTGAAGAACTCGGCGATGTCTTCATAGGCCGACCAGTTGACCGGAACGCCCAGATCATAGCCGTATTTCTCTTTGAACGCGGCCTTGTTGGCTTCGTCATCGAACCAGTCCTTGCGGAACCAGTAGAGGTTCGCAAACTGCTGGTCGGGCAACTGATACAGTTTGCCGTCCGGCCCGGTGGTGAACTGAATGCCCATGAAGTCATCCAGATCGATTGTCGGCGAGGTTGTCGCCGCCCAGTCACCGCCCATCATGTCGGTCAGCGGATAGGCCAGTTGCAGACGCGAGTGGGTACCAATCAGGTCACTGTCGTTGACATAGCCGTCATACAGGTTCCGACCTGTCTGCATCTGGGTCTGAACAGCCTGGACCACTTCGCCTTCGCCAAGGATCTGGTGATTGACCTTGATGCCGGTGATTTCTTCAAACGCCTTTGTCAGAACCTCCGACTCGTAAGAATGCGTCGGAATGCCTTCGGACAGGACGTTGATTTCCATGCCAGCGTAGGGCTGTGCAGCTTGGATAAACCATTGCATCTCGGCCATTTGTTCGTCTTTCGACAAGGTCGATGGCTGGAATTCGTCGTCGATCCAACGTTGTGCTGCGGCTTCGTCGGCCCAAGCGGACCCGTGCCCCGCAATGACGGCAGCCGCCGCCACTGCGGAAAGTAGATGTCTCCGCATCTGTCTCCTCCCAAAAATTATGGTTCTCCGGCGGGAACCGGATGCAGAACAGCATCAGCGATTTTTTGCGTACGTGTCAAACTAAATTTTTAGTAATTGACGTTCAGGCATTCCGAAGTCGCGTGAATTGAATTTGTTTTCAACGCTGGAGATTATTGTAAATATCTAATTTCGTTATCGAAATTCATAAATTTCCCCGCGTGGAAAATAGGGATATCCACTGAGATCCATTGCGAGCGAGAGATGACACCGGGCACGTTGAATTGCACTCGCGTTGCGTGAGGCACAGGCACTGAGTGAGAATTTAGGCGAACCAGCATCCCAGATGATTGGTGTTGAAACTCAGTACTTACTCGCTACCAAACGGTTCCGTCAAAAATCCGGATGTGGCTATGCGGATGTAGCACGGCCTTGCCGTACACGGTAATCCGTGTCCATATATGGAAAATTTCCGGAGCCAGGTCGTGAAGAAGAATACCGTCAACACCCATCGCGAGCTGGAGTTGCTTGATGCCCTCAGACGTCTGGGAGGAACGGCTCGGAATTCGGATCTGGCGAATATGCTCGGCGTGTCCGAAGAGACGGTGCGGCGAACGATCAAAGCCTTGTCAAAGGCAGGCACAGTCGAGCGTGTTCATGGCGGTGCTTATCTTGCCGGAGCGCAGGGTGCCCCCAACTTCTTTCACAGGATCTCGCAAGACGCGGATGAAAAGCGATTAATCGCCGGGCATACTGCGAAACTGGTCCGGGATCAGATGACCGTTTTCCTGGATGTAGGATCGACGACCGCCTTCGTCGCCGAAGAGTTGCGCCAGGTCAGCAACCTCACGGTTGTCAGCAACTCCATCGGTGTCGTGCAGACATTGGCCGGGGTCAACGGAAACCGGGTGCACCTTTTGGGGGGCGAGTTGCAGATCGATGAAAGGGGGACGTTTGGTCATGTCACCCACAAGCAGCTGCAACGCTATGCCTTTGACATCGTGATCCTGAGCACGGACGCGATTTCAGACAGCAAAGGGTTTCTGTACCACAGCGCGGTCGAAGCGGATCTTGCATCGGTGGTGGTCAGGTGCGCGGACCAGGTTGTTATGGCCGCAGCGCATTCCAAGTTTGGTGAAAGGGCACCGTATGTGGGGCCGGATCCTCGACTGGTACATTCGCTGGTTACGGACGCTGTGCCAAAGGGTGGGGTGGCCAGATTCCTTGACCGTTGGGGCATCGAAATTCAGATCGCTGATGACAGCTAGGTAGCTGTTTTCAGGTACAGCCCGGATGGTCGTACTGCTTTGGGATGGAAGAAGCTAAGGAAAAGTGGCAGCCCGTAGGGGAATCGAACCCCTCTTTCCAGGTTGAAAACCTGGCGTCCTAACCGATAGACGAACGGGCCACTTGGTATCAGGTCACAAGCGCAAATGGCAGCCCGTAGGGGAATCGAACCCCTCTTTCCAGGTTGAAAACCTGGCGTCCTAACCGATAGACGAACGGGCCACGCTGGCTTGTGGAGGGCCTTTTACGGTTTCACTGTGACCCCCGCAAGCGTAAAAACGCAGGGATGGGAAAGTTTTTTAGCGCACCAAAGCCGCGTGTTAACGGGCTTCTGCTGCGTCCTCCAGCCTGAGCTGCACAGATCGGCGCCCGCCCCAGGTGTTGACCTCTAACCGACCCGCAAAATGAAAGCGCGCACCGCCGTGATTTGACAGTTTTTCGCCTATCGGCCCATCAAAAGCACCAAAGGCAATCGCATCCAGCGCGCCGCCCATTCCATCGGTCAGCGACAGTTTCAGATGCGATTCACCGACCCGTTTTGCAAAGCAAACCTGCAGGTCAGGCAGCGCATAGCGCGGGGCAGGGGCACCGGCACCAAACGGTCCGGCCTGTTCAATCAGCTCGATCAGATCCACGGTTGCTGCACCGGGCATCAATGCGCCATCCAGTTTCAAATCCGCAGGTCCACCCTGGCCCGCCCCTTGTCTGGCCAGCAGCTCGCTCAGGCGCTCCATTGCGGGTTCCAGCTGATCGCGCATGACGGTCAAACCCGCGGCCATCTTGTGGCCGCCTCCTTTGACCAGCAACCCTTCGGCCGCCAGACGCTGGATCGAAGCCCCAAGATCGACGCCGGAAACCGAGCGGCCCGACCCCTTGCCTTCATCCCCGTCAAAGCCGATCACGATTGCGGGTCGATTGGCTGTCTCCTTCAGCCGAGAGGCCACGATACCAACGACACCGGGGTGCCAGCCGTCGCCTGCCGCCCAGACCAAAGGGGTGTCCAAGCCACGCGCCTCGGCCTGCGCCAGCGCGGCGGCACGCACCGCGTTTTCAATGTCACGGCGCTCAGTGTTCAAGGCATCCAGACGTTCGGACAACGCCTGCGCCTCTTGCTGGGAATCGGTGCTCAGCAAGCGCGCGCCCAGATCGGCCTGACCGATCCGTCCACCGGCATTCACGCGGGGCCCAAGCAGAAACCCGAGGTGATAACTGTTCGGCGCGGTATCCATGCGCGAGATATCGGACAGCGCGACAAGGCCGGGGCGCTGCCGCTGTGCCATCACTTTCAGCCCCTGTCGCACCAGGGCGCGGTTGGCCTCGATCAGTGGTGCCACATCGGCAACGGTCGCCAGGGCCACCAGATCCAGAAGGGCCATCAGGTCCGGTCCCCTTGCGCCCGCGTCACGCAGCTGCCGACCGGCCTCGACCAGCATCAGGAACACAACGCCCGCCGCGCAAAGATAACCAAGATCGCCGCTTTCATCCTGTCGATTTGGGTTCACCACTGCGACGCAATCGGGCAGCGTCTCGCCCCCCAGATGGTGGTCCAGAACGATCACATCCGCCCCCGTAGCCGCCGCAATCGGATCATGGCTGAGCGTGCCGCAATCAACACAGATGATCAGATCATGCGTAGCCGCAAGCCCCTGCATCGCGGGAACGTTGGGGCCATACCCTTCGTCGATCCGGTCCGGCACATAAAGCGTCGCCTGCACGCCCATCTGCCGCAGCCAGACCAGCAGCAACGCGGCAGAGCTGCCGCCATCGACATCGTAATCCGCAAACACCGCAATTTTTTGACGATTGCGGACGGCTTCCAGAAAGCGCGTGGCGGCAACTTCCATATCCTTGATGGCCCGCGGATCAGGCAGCAATTCCTTCAGCTTTGGGTCAAGAAAGCCGGGCGCCTCCGATACCGGCACGCCGCGCCGGGCCAGAACCTGGCAAACGGCACGGGGCAGGTCGGTTTGTTGCGCCATCATCTCGGCCGCCCGCTCAATCTCCGGGCTGGGTCCAACCCAAAGCCGTCCCGTCAGTGATTGCTCGACTCCAAGAAAACTCATTGCTCGCCTCTCATGCGCCAAGGCCGGACCCTTGCGGACCCGGCCTCTTCACCTTTTCAGAAATACTCTCGCCGAAGGCAACGGCGCAAGCCGTTACGTGTTGTCATGCGGCCATGTCGGCGTGCGGTAGGACATGCGGCGCACCGACCCGGTCTTGGACCGCATCAGCAGCGTCGTGGTTTCCACCCAGCCGGGCTCGCGCTTGATCCGGGGCAACAAAGAGCCACCGGTCACACCGGTGGCGGCAAAGATCACATCCGCCGTCACCATCTCATCGCGTGCATAAACACGGTCCAGATCGGTGATGCCTGCCTTTGCGGCCCGGCCACGTTCGTCATCGTTACGGAACAACAAGCGACCAAAGATCTGCCCACCCATACATTTCAGCGCAGCGGCGGCCAGCACACCCTCGGGCGCGCCACCCTGACCCATATACATGTCGATGCCGGTTACTTCGCTTTCAGCGCAATGCATGACACCCGCCACGTCACCATCAGTGATCAGACGGATCGCGGCACCGGTTTCGCGCACTTCGGCAATCATCGCTTCGTGGCGCGGGCGTTCCAGAATGCAGACGGTGATGTCAGCGGCTTTACATCCCTTGGCCTTGGCCAGCGCTTCGACACGCTCGCGTGGCGACATGTCCAGGTTGACGACACCTTCAGGCAGCCCCGGGCCAACCGCCAGTTTGTCCATATACACATCCGGCGCGTGCAACATCGAGCCGCGCGGGCCCATGGCGATGACGGTCAGTGCGTTCGGCATGTCCTTGGCAGTCAGCGTGGTGCCTTCCAGCGGATCCAGTGCAATATCCACACCGGGGCCATTGCCGGTGCCAACCTCTTCGCCGATATACAGCATCGGCGCCTCATCGCGCTCGCCTTCACCGATGACAACGACACCTGCGATATCCAGCAGGTTCAGCTGTTCGCGCATTGCGTTCACAGCGGCCTGATCCGCGGCTTTCTCATCGCCCCGGCCTACCAGCGAAGCCGAGGCCAGTGCAGCCTGTTCCGCCACCCTGGCCAGCCCCAGAGACAGCAGGCGGTCATTGAAATCGGTCTTGGCAGCACTCATGTTTCTGTATCCTCTGGTCAGTATAGCCGTGTCTTCCGGCATAGCTTGCGTTTCATGCAGGCCGCAAGGTCAAACCGCTTCAATCCGCAATGCAACCGGGTCGCCTGCAACCACATCGGTTTCGCGGAAACCCTCCAATGCGACGTCCAGCGCCGTTCGGGTGGTCTTATGGGTGACGATCAGCACAGGCGCTGTGCTTTCGGCATGTGCATATTGGCGCATCCGGTCGATTGACACCCCGGCATTGCCCAGAATGGCCGCAACCTTGGCCAATGCACCAGGTTTATCCAGCAGGCCCAGCCGCAGATAATACGGCGCAGGTCGACCGGTGACGGCGGGAACTGCGGTTTCAAGCGTGGTGGCTGGGCGGCCAAAGGTCGGGATCTGCAATCCACGCGCCAGATCGCAGACATCGCCCATCACAGCGCTGGCTGTCGGACCTTCGCCTGCGCCGGGGCCGCGCAGAACAACCTGCTCAACCGCGTCGCCTTCGATCACGACCATATTGGTGCCGCCTTCCAGCTGGCCCAGTGGCGAGTCGCTGGGTACCAGGCAAGGCTGCATGCGTTGCTCCAGCCCGCGCGCGGTGCGCTGCGCCACGCCAAGCAATTTAATGCGAAAGCCCATGTCTTCGGCCTGATCAATGTCGTCCAGGCTGATCTGCTGAATACCCTCAATCTCGATCCCGTCGAAATTCGGCTTGGTCCCAAACGCAATCGAGGATAGCAGAGCCAGCTTGTGCGCAGCGTCGATACCTCCGACATCCAGATTGGGGTCGGCCTCAAGGTATCCCAATTCGGCGCATTCATCGAAAAGGGCATTGTAGCCCTGACGCTGCGATTGCATCCGGGTAAGGATGTAGTTGCACGTTCCGTTCATGACACCCATCACGCGGGTGATCTCGTTGCCCGCCAGACCTTCGGTCAGGGACTTGATCACCGGGATACCACCAGCGACAGCGGCCTCAAACCGGATCACACGACCGGCGGCCTCGGCCTTTTCAGCCAGTTCCTGCCCGTGGATGGCCAGCAACGCCTTGTTGGCGGTGACCACATCCTTGCCACTGGCCAATGCTGCTTCGACCGAGGCTTTGGCAGGACCGTTCTCGCCACCCATCAATTCGACGTAAACGTCTATGTCGTCGCGTTTTGCCAGTGCAACCGGATCGGTTTCCCAGGCATAATCCGACAGATTCACGCCACGGTCCTTGTTCGGGTCGCGCGCGGATACAGCCACGATTTCAATCGAACGGCCTGTGCGGGCCTGCAACAATTCTGCATGGCGGCGGACGATCTTGACGACACCCACGCCGACCGTTCCCAAGCCCGCAATTCCCAGCCGCAGTGCCTGTGTCATGTCGTGGGTCCTTTTCCGCTCGAATTTTTCTGGTGTCGGATGCTAGTCCAATCAGCGCTGCCTTAGCGGGTTCAGGCCAAGGGTGCAATCCGTCACCGGGGGATAGTGGGGGTGATTTATGACGCGTCAGTTGGTTTGCGCGTTTTGTAGCGCCTGCGCCTTTTGGGCTAAAGCATTGCTGCGTTGGGTCAGATCGTCTTCGACTGCTGCTGCCTGATGGATCGGGTCCACCGGTGGCCCTAAGGTTTCCTGCAACGGAATAAGGCGCGGGTAGGGGGCGGATCTGACTGCAGCCGGTTCGCTGCCTTCCAACTCGGGAATGTCCGCACAGGCGGCGCAAAATAGAATAAGGGGCAAAACAGGCAGCAGTTTCATGTCGCAGGCTTTTCGGTCTTTGTTGCCCCATCGTGATGCACGTTTTGACGACATCGTTCAAGCGGGGTTCTATATGAACATCTGTTCATATACTGTAGACCCATGGCACGCACTCAAGGCTCACATTCCGACATAACCGGCCCACGTATCCGCAAGGCCGCGCTGCACCTGTTTACGCGCTATGGGTATGCCGCTGTCTCGATGCGGCAGATCGCAAAAGAGGTCGGCGTACAGGCAGGCGCGCTTTATAACTATACGCCCGACAAACAGAGCCTTTTGCACCGGTTGATGCGCGAACACATGCAGGACCTGCTTGAGGCGCTTGATGCAATGGGCCGTTGCGACGATGCTGAAGACGCCTTGCGCCAGTTTATCGGCTTTCACATCCGCTTCCATTTGCAGCGCCCGGACGAAGTTTTCATCGCCTATATGGAGTTGCGCAATCTTTCGCCCGAAAACTTTGCTGAAATCGAAGACTTGCGGCGCCAATACGAAAACGTGCTGGAAAGAATCCTGGATTCAGGGCAGCAGGCCGGACAATTCGCAATTTCGGACACGAAGATTGCAACGCTGGCCGTGATTGCCATGCTTAACGGCGTGATGACCTGGTACCGTTCGGGCGGTCGCCTGTCACTGGACGAAGTCGAAGAGATCTATTGGAACATGGTGCACAAGGCCGTGACGGCCTGACAGGGTCAAACCGTCACGCTGTTAGTGCGCGGGGTGAATGAACGTGCCATTGCGCAGCTCGCGAAATGCCTGTTCCAGTTCGGCCCGCGTGTTCATCACGATGGGGCCATGCCACGCGACGGGTTCGTTGATCGGAGCCCCAGAGATCAGCAGGAACCGCACACCTTGGGGGCCAGCCTGAACGGTGATTTCATCGCCCGTGCCAAAACGGACAAGCGTGCGATCCCCTGACATGTCGCGGATATTGACCTCTTGCCCGGCGATTTCCTTTTCCAACAGCACACCTGTCGGCTGCGAGGCATCGGCAAAGGCGGCCTGACCCTGAAACACATAGGCGAAGGCACGGCGGTACGTATCGATCCGGAGGGTTTTCTTCACACCTGCCGGGACAGAGATATCCAGATACTGCGGGTCAGCAGCTATCCCGTCAACGGGTCCGGTCTTACCCCAGAACTCACCTACGATCACCCGCACTGTGGTGCCATCGTCATCGGTGATTTCGGGGATGTCCTTGCTTTGAACGTCCTGATAGCGCGGGGCGGTCATCTTCTGATCCGAGGGCAGGTTGCCCCACAACTGGAAGCCGTGCATCTGGCCCGAGATGTTGCCGCTTGGCATTTCCTGATGCAAGATACCGGATCCTGCGGTCATCCATTGCACATCACCGGCGCCAAGCGTGCCGGTGTTACCCAGCGAATCCGAATGCTCGACTGAGCCGGTCAGAACGTAAGTGATCGTTTCAATTCCCCGGTGCGGGTGCCAGGGAAACCCGGCCTGGTAATCCTGCGGGCGTTCATTTCTGAAATCATCGAACAGCAGAAAAGGATCCAGTTCGGACGGATCCTGAAACCCGAATGCACGGTGAAGTTTGACACCAGCCCCTTCCATTGTGGGGATGGCTTTGCGTGTTTCCAACGTCGGTCTAAGGGACATGTTCGCCTCCGTTTCATCCGGGCAGCATGTAATCTCTGCGCCACGGCAGTCAATTCGCATGAAATAACCGGACCTGTGCGAAATTGTTTTGCGGCCAAGCCTCTGTTGTTTCCGGCGCAAAATGGCTAGATCGAAGCGGATCAGACAGGAGACATCCATGCAGGACGACGTGTTGGCAACGATTCAGGCCTCATCCCCCAGACGATGGACCGGGGTAGGGATGCTGACAACGGTTGGAATGCTGGTTACCTATGTCGCGCTGGCATCGCCACCCGCACCGGTTTGGCAGGTGTTTCTGTTTTTCGTTGGCGGTGCATCGCTTTGGCTGGCGCTTCGCGTTTGGCGCGCCACAGAAGACTGTATCGAACTGACGCGGACCGAGTTGCGAACGGGGTCGGGTCAGATCATCGCAGAAGTGGCCGACATTGAAACGGTAGATCGGGGTGTGTTCGCCTTCAAACCGTCAAACGGCTTTCTGGTCCGTACGCGAAACAAGGCGGCGAACCGCTGGGCTCCGGGATTGTGGTGGCGGGTTGGTCACCGGGTTGGCGTGGGCGGCATGACATCTGCCGCCGAAGCCAAGTTCATGTCCGAAATTCTATCCGCTATTTGTGCAGACGAACGGGGTCTGGGTTAAGTTACAAGCAACTTCGTTTGTAAAGCGGGGACGGGTAAAGATGAAGTTCTCAAAGGTGATACCTGTCGCAAAATCCCAGCCCGGTCGGAACGTGGGGATGTATTCATTGGACGTTTCAACCAGAATAACGGTGTCCTGATTGGGCATTGGCGGCAGGCGGTCTTCGATTTCATCGATCCTGTTGTCATCCCATTCCTGATCAAAGCCGCGTACGGTCGACCAGCGCACATAATGGCGTTTATCGTCCTCATCGTAAACGATAAGAGAAACCCGCATTTTCACGTCTGACCGGTTATTGATCATCTTGCCCGCCAAATCGTGCAACGAGTCGATATACACATCGGTCACGGCCTGCGTTTCACGCGAAATCAGGTCGCTGATCGTATAAGCTGCCTTCAGATTGGATGCGCTTTGACGAAACCCCTCGAATGCTGTGAACGTGAACGTAATCGTCCATAACATCAGCGGAAAAATCATGAGGGCTTCTACGGTCAGAATGCCACTTTCGTCTTTCTTGAAGACTTTGAAGCGCTTCTTCAGGTTTCGGAATACAGACATGATCTTACAGTGGCTCCTGTACGAATGCTGTTGTTGCGGTCACCGCGTAGTGACCGGTAGCGTCTGGGACAAGCTTGGCAATGGCTGAGGTCTCAAGAACCGGATCTATGCGCAAACAGGCCCGCAAGATCATCAACTCGTTGGATTGCCCGCTTTTGAAATCCAGAACCGGTTTGGGATCTTCGGAACTGTCCGTGCAGGGGATGCTGTCTGAAAGCACGATACCAGCGAACGCGTCCTGCTTGACCATTTGCAGTCGCAAATTCCCTGTACAATCCTTGATTCCGGACACTTCGCAAATCCGATTTCTGATTACGTCGTGATCCCAGTTCGTACCGGTGCCCAGCCGAATATCCCTTACGATCAGGTCCACCCCACGCTCCAAAGCAGCATGCCGCATCGTGATGATGGACAGTTCGGCTCCTGCCACGAGAAGCGCCAGGAAGAAGGGTACGAGCATGATGAACTCGATTGTCGCATTGCCTGCCTCGGATTGTCGAAATAGGCGGAGCATCGACAGCTTTCTGCTGATCATTGGGTTAGCCTCAGCTTGCGGATCGACGATGCGATGGATTCAAAGGCTTTCTCAAGGTTCAGGCCACTTACGTCATAGACGTGGCTGTCAGAGCTGGCACAGTCTTTGAGGGTCCTGTACCCGCTTCTGGGCGCCTCGAACGCGATACCGTAAACGATGATGCCCTGATCCTTGGCCGCATCACAAATGTGCTTGGTGCGCTGGTTCTTGGCCGACGTTTCAACTTTCGCGTAGGCCTTTGAATACCATTCCGCCCAACCGCTGGACTGCCAGTAATAGTTGTACCGTGCGTTCCATGCCAATGATACTCGGTTAAACAGTTCAGGATATGACAACCGAACGGCTGTTCCAGGTTCTTCGTTCAGCTGCGTCTCAGGTTCCGGGTTTCCGTAGGGATGATCCGCCCAAACGTCTTGCTGAGGCCAGAAAAAATTCGGACGACCCTGAGAATGGTACACGGTGTATTCATCAGCTTCCGGGTTGTACCAAACGTCTGACATACCTTCGCGCAGCGATGGGTTAAGCATGTATTGATCGGTGTTCTGACCATCGGTCATAACAATGGCGATCTTCAGAACGTCGGTGCCATAGTCCGAGGGACGGACCGAGAATTTTGATGGCACAATTGTTGTACCTGCATAGGATGGATCCTGTTCCAGCGACAGGTCGCGAACAATTCCGCGCATGCTCGGGTCCAGCAGGGCAGTTCCCCACTTCATCCCAATATCGATCGACGTGTTCCCACCGGGGGTGAGGGACGCAATCTGAGCAAGCAGTTTGTTCATATTGTCGGTGACAGGGGTGATTGCACTTCCTGCGCGGACCGGACAAACGGGCAGGTCGATTGACCCTTCAGAATAGGTGAAAGGATCGAAATGGGCGGTGCGCTCCAACGTGTCATCGCGTTCCAGATCAGAATCGCTGTACTGTTCCGGAATGAAGTTTACGCAGTGCGAATAGCTGTGCTCCTGCGTGACATTTGTGAACTTGTCCAGGATTGGCGCACCCGCGTTGACCTGCGTTGCATAAGGAACAATCGAGATTGAAATCTGTGTTTCGTCAGGTTTGTCCAGCATGAGCCTTACAAATTCCGACGCAGCTTCTCTCAACACTGCGATTTTTGTTTTCGATGGTGTGGCAGACGAGCGCGACATAGAGCCGGAAATGTCGAGAACCAACGAGATTTCTACAGCGCCAATGGATTCTTCAGCCGCACTGCTGGCAACAAGGCCCAGTTCAGTGACTTTGCCGAACCTCAGATAGCGGGTCGGAACAACCGCTTCGGCTGTAGCACTTACTTTTTTAGAGCCGAACCCTTCAACAACCGTCGTAATGGCGTTCAGATTGCCCAGCCCGGCCTTGTCCATGTAAGAATCGACAACCGCCTTGGCAGGAAGATCCTGGTCAAGGTCAGCGGCAGCAAGCACAGCGCGGTCCAGGGTGGATTGCAGGCTGGCGCGGTCACGCTCATACTTCATGACATCCATGGCCATGCCGGTAATTGCCAGCATCAGGACCACCATGAACAATACGAAGATAGTGAAGACGCCATCTTCGTTCCGAGCGAACTGGTCTAACTTGAACGTTTTGCGCTTCGGTTTCGAGCCGTCGTTACAAAGCAAGGAATTTAGCATTCTGGTTACTCCGCCTCACACGTCGAATTCGTGCGTCAAAGAAAAAGAGATTTGGGACAAAGTTAATTTTCAAACGTGGCGTGAATTGGGCGAAAAAGGCTTGGTTTTGGCCTTTTTACGTGCCGAAGGGGTATAATTTGGACCGTTTCAGGTGATCTGTCGATGAAATGAAAACAATTCGTTAAGGAGTTGGCCGATCTGAGCGACTCACCCTAGGGCAACTAAGCGTGCGTTCATAAAATGATTAAAAAAAGTGCATTGTTTGATTGCAGCAGGCCGCCAGTGGTGCGACAAAACGTCGTGACGCATCGTCATGTACCGCTACGGAGGATTTTATGACCGGCATCAAAGAACCCAGCTTTCGTGAAAGTGTTGACCTGATGTTCAACAGGGCAGCCGCCCTTATGGAGCTGCCGCCGGGGTTGGAGCAAAAGATCCGTGTCTGCAACGCAACCTACACAGTTCGATTTGGCGTGCGGCTGCGTGGTGAAATCCATACCTTCACTGGTTACAGGTCTGTCCACTCGGAGCATATGGAACCGGTCAAGGGCGGTATTCGATATGCCACTGCGGTTAACCAGGACGAAGTCGAAGCTCTGGCTGCGCTGATGACGTATAAGTGCGCACTTGTCGAAACACCGTTTGGTGGCTCCAAGGGTGGGCTTTGCATTGATCCACGAGAATATGAAGAGCATGAGCTTGAACAGATCACGCGGCGCTTTGCGTATGAGCTTGCAAAGCGAGACCTGATAAACCCATCGCAAAACGTGCCTGCGCCCGATATGGGCACTGGGGAGCGTGAAATGGCCTGGATCGCCGACCAATACGCGCGGATGAACACAACGGATATCAACGCGCGCGCCTGTGTCACCGGCAAGCCCTTGAATGCGGGCGGCATTGCCGGGCGGGTCGAGGCGACCGGACGTGGCATCCAATATGCGCTGCGCGAGTTTTTCCGCCACCCTGAAGACATTCAAAAAGCAGGTTTGTCAGGTAAACTGGATGGTAAGCGCATTATCGTGCAGGGGCTTGGTAATGTAGGTTATCACGCTGCAAAGTTCCTCAGCGAGGAAGATGGCGCGCTCATCACCGGAATCATCGAATGGGATGGTGCGCTTTATAACCCTGACGGCATTGACGTCGAAGCCGTGCGTCAGTGGATTGTCAAACACGGTGGCGTAAAGGACTATCCCGATGCGACCCATTCCGCTGAAGGCGCGGCAGTGCTGGAGGCTGAATGCGACATTCTGATCCCGGCGGCTTTGGAAGGTGTCATCAACCTGTCGAACGCCGATCGGATCAAGGCACCGCTGATTATCGAAGCTGCCAATGGTCCGGTAACCGCTGGCGCGGATGAAGTCCTGCGTAAGAAGGGCACAGTGATCATCCCCGACATGTATGCCAACGCAGGCGGTGTGACAGTATCCTATTTCGAATGGGTCAAGAACCTTAGCCATATCCGCTTTGGCCGGATGCAGCGTCGTCAGGAAGAGTCGCGTCACGAACTGATCGTCAGCGAGCTGGAAAGGCTGGACCGGTACCTGGGGGATGCGTGGTCGATGTCGCCGGATTTCAAGGCCAAGTACCTCAAAGGCGCGGATGAGCTTGAGTTGGTACGCTCGGGTCTCGATGACACAATGCGTATTGCTTATCAGTCGATGCGTGAGGTTTGGCACAGCCGTGATGATGTCGAGGACCTGCGTACGGCGGCTTATATCGTGGCGATTGACCGCGTTGCGAAAAGCTACCGCGCCAAAGGTCTCTGAATCGGACAGGCGGGGTGATCAATTCGCCCCGCCAGCATGCGCTGCGGCTTGAATGTCCCTGACAGCCCGTTAGGTTGACGGGCAATCTACTTCAAAGAAACGAATCTCCGGAGAATTCCATGTTGCGTATCGCTTTTGTCGCGGCTCTGTTGGCCACCCCTTTGGCCGCTCAGGAAACCAAGGAACAAAGCTGCAAGTACCAAGCTGATGTGGTGGCTGCGGTTCAAAAGGCGCGACTGGACCGTGTAAAAGAACGTGACGTTGTACAAGCGGTGGCGGATAGCGGCCCGACATGGCCCGAAAACTACAATGCTGCAATCCCGCTGATCACACCTTGGGTTTATGAGCAAAAGATGCGGGACGTGCGCAAGAAAGACCTGGGCGCGGCGTGGCTTGAACTGTGCCTGCAACAATAATCCACAACTCGGACATTTCCCTGTGGACAACCGCGCGCCTTCCTCTTGGCGCGCGTTTTCATTTCTGGCAGGTTTAGCAGATGTCATTGCCCCCCGGATTTCTGGACGAATTGCGCACGCGGCTCAGCCTGTCTCAGGTTGTCGGGCGCAAAGTCATGTGGGACCAGCGCAAGTCCAATCAGGGCAAAGGGGACATGTGGGCGCCTTGCCCGTTCCATCATGAAAAGACGGCCTCGTTCCACGTGGATGACCAAAAGGGGTTTTATTACTGCTTTGGCTGTCACGCCAAAGGCGACGCGATCAGTTTTGTGAAAGAGACCGAGAATGTCTCATTCATCGAAGCAGTCGAGATTCTGGCCCGCGAAGCCGGGATGCCGATGCCTGCGCGCGATCCGAAGGCGCAGGAAAAACAGGACCACCGCACACAGCTGGCTGAAGTGATGGAGCAGGCAGCGCAGTTCTTCCGCCTGCAGCTCAAGACCGGGGCAGGAGCCGCCGCACGAGACTACCTCGCGCGCCGCGGGTTGAACGCGCAAACGCTGGACCGGTGGGAGATTGGATATGCCCCGGACGATTGGCAGGCGCTGTGGGACCATCTGCGCGGCAAGAACGTGGCCGAGGACCTGATCCTTGGGGCCGGGCTGGCCAAGCCCTCGAACAAGGGCAAAAAGCCTTATGACACCTTCCGCAACCGCATCATGTACCCGATCCGCGATCCGCGCGGGCGTTGTATCGCGTTTGGCGGGCGGGCGATGGACCCCAATGACAACGCGAAATACCTGAACTCGCCCGAGACCGAGCTGTTCGACAAAGGGCGCAGCCTTTACAATCAAGGCCCGGCTCGACAGGCGGCAGGTAAGGGGCAGCCGCTTATCGTGGCCGAAGGCTATATGGACGTGATCGCGCTGGCCGAAGCAGGTTTTGGCGCGTCGGTTGCCCCTTTGGGAACGGCCATCACCGAACATCAATTGCAACTGCTGTGGCGGATCTCGGACGAGCCGATCATTGCGCTGGACGGCGACACGGCAGGTCTGCGCGCTGCGATGCGGGCGGTTGATCTGGCTTTGCCGCTGCTCGAAGCTGGAAAGTCGCTGCGGTTTGCCCTGATGCCAGAAGGCAGAGACCCCGACGACCTGCTGCGCGCCGAAGGGGCAGGCGCTGTGAAGGCCGTGCTGGATGGTGCCATTCCGATGGTCAAGTTGCTTTGGCGGCGCGAGACCGACGGCAAGGTGTTCGACAGTCCTGAACGCAAGGCGGCTTTGGACAAGTCCCTGCGCGAGAAAATCAAGCTGATCCGCGACCCATCGATACGGGCGCATTATGGGCAAGAAATCAAGGACCTGCGCTGGCAGTTGTTCCGTCCGCAACGGCAGCCGCAATCCCGGCAATGGCAACCGCGCGGCAAATGGGTGCCGCCAAAACAACCCGCCACGCCCGGCGCGCGGTCCTCGTTTCTGGCCTCGTCCGAGAATGCCGAGATTCAACTGCGCGAAGCGGCCATTCTGGCTATTGCCGCGCTTAACCCCCAAGTCGTCGTGCAGTTCGAACACCAACTGGAAGAGATGGAATGCCGCGATGTTGATCACGCCGCATTGCGAACTGCAATTCTGCGCCACGCGATCGATGACCCGGACAATCTGAAGGACCACATTGCCGAAACTTTAGGGCCTGAGGCCCTTGAAAACCTGCTGGCCCTTCGCCATGTCGCCGTAATCCCCTGTGTGTTCAAACCGGGCGACGTTGAAAAGGCCGAGATGACTCTGGCCGAAGAACTCGCGAAAATCAAAGCGCTCCGGGGGTTGGATGCTGAGATTGCCGAAGCCGCAGAGGAGTTGTCCGATCTGGCCGATGAGGCGCTGACATATCGGCTGGCGCAAGCGGCAGAAGAACGCAACCGGACAAACCGAAGCCAGAATGAAGACAGGGCCATATTCGACATCGCCGACAACGGGGCGCGAATCAACCGCGACGAGAAAGACGCGTTCGAGGCAATCATGTCCGGCATCAAATTCGAGCGGAAACGCCGGTAAAATGGTGTTTTCGTAAGGCACTGGAAAAGAAAAACGGGTAAACGGGTGGCCGAATCACTTCTACGCGCTAATGATTCGGTTCAATCGAATCACCCATCCCTGCAGGAGCATTGAATGGCCGCCAAAGACACGACCGAAGATCGCAAATCCGACGAGCAGGACCAGGAAATCTCGCTGGACATGAGCCAGGCCAACGTCAAGAAGATGATCGCCGAGGCCCGCGAGAAAGGTTACATCACCTACGATCAGCTCAATCAGGTTTTACCGCCCGATCAGGTCAGCTCGGAACAGATCGAAGACGTTATGTCTATGCTCTCCGAGATGGGCATCAACATCATCGAAGATGAAGAGGCTGAAGAAGAAGAGAACAAGGGCTCGACCGAACTGACGACCACCGAAAGCAACCGCGAGGTTGCGTTGGCCGGGGCCGCCACCGAAAAGCTGGACCGCACCGACGATCCCGTACGCATGTATCTGCGCGAGATGGGTTCGGTCGAACTGCTGAGCCGTGAGGGCGAGATTGCCATCGCCAAGCGGATCGAAGCAGGGCGCAATACCATGATTGCCGGCCTGTGCGAAAGCCCGCTGACCTTTCAGGCGATCACCATCTGGCATGACGAATTGCTGTCCGAGGATATTCTGCTGCGGGATGTCATCGATCTGGAAACCACATTCGGCAACCAGCTGGACGAAGATGGCGACGCGCCAGTCGTTGACGCGTCTGCCGTGCAGGCTGCGAAACCCGCGAAAGAGGCTGGGCCGGAACTGGATGCCGATGGCAACCCGATCACCAGCGACGACGACGATGACGAAGACGATCAGGCCAACATGTCGCTGGCTGCGATGGAAGCGGCATTGAAGGATCAGGTTCTGACCACGCTGGAGCGGATCTCAACCGATTTCGCGATGCTGTCCGAAATGCAGGACAGCCGCATTTCGGCCACCTTGAACGAGGATGGCACGTTCAGCGAAAAAGACGAAGAGACCTATCAGAAGTTGCGGGCCGAGATTGTGCAACTGGTGAATGGTCTTCACCTGCACAACAACCGGATCGAAGCGCTGATCGACCAACTTTACGGTATCAACCGTCGCGTCATGTCGCTGGACAGTTCGATGGTGAAGCTGGCCGATCAGGCACGGATCAACCGTCGCGAGTTCATCGACGAATACCGCGGGCGTGAACTGGACCCCAACTGGCTGGCCGAAATGGCGGAAAAGCCGGGCCGGGGCTGGCAGATGTTCATCGAACGCTCGACCGCGAAGGTCGAAGAGCTGCGCAACGACATGGCTCAGGTCGGCCAATATGTGGGTCTGGACATCAGCGAATTCCGCCGCATCGTTCAGCAGGTCCAGAAGGGCGAAAAAGAGGCGCGGCAGGCCAAGAAGGAAATGGTCGAAGCCAACCTGCGTCTGGTGATTTCGATCGCCAAGAAGTACACGAACCGCGGCCTGCAATTCCTTGATCTTATTCAGGAAGGTAATATCGGCCTGATGAAGGCGGTAGACAAGTTCGAATACCGCCGCGGCTATAAGTTCTCGACCTATGCAACGTGGTGGATTCGTCAGGCTATCACGCGTTCAATCGCGGATCAGGCGCGCACGATCCGTATTCCGGTTCATATGATCGAAACGATCAACAAGCTGGTCCGGACCGGTCGCCAGATGTTGCACGAGATCGGCCGCGAACCGACACCTGAGGAACTGGCCGAAAAGCTGCAAATGCCGCTTGAGAAGGTTCGCAAGGTGATGAAAATCGCCAAAGAGCCGATTTCGCTGGAAACTCCGATTGGTGACGAAGAAGACAGCCAGCTGGGTGATTTCATCGAGGATAAGAATGCCGTGCTGCCTCTGGACAGCGCCATTCAGGAGAACCTCAAGGAAACCACCACACGGGTCTTGGCCTCGCTCACCCCGCGTGAAGAACGTGTGCTGCGGATGCGTTTCGGCATCGGTATGAACACCGACCACACGCTGGAAGAGGTGGGTCAGCAGTTCAGCGTGACCCGCGAACGTATCCGCCAGATCGAAGCGAAGGCGCTGCGGAAGCTGAAGCACCCCAGCCGATCCCGAAAACTTCGGTCCTTCCTGGATCAGTAAGTATCAAGGCGCCTCTCCCGAGGCGCCTTTTTTAATCCGGACACTCTTCACGATGGCCTGTTCTCCCATCACATTGGCGGGAACGCACAAGGGCTGGACCTTCTGTCCTTCTATATCCGTTCTGTCCACTCATGGGACGGGCCGGGGCGAGGTTTTTCAAGCTGATGACCCCCGGTCTCACGTCCGTATCGGGTGTTCCAATCGCGTCTTGAACGCGCTGGGCGGCTGGCCTGTCCAACGTTTGAAAGCGGTCGAAAATGCGGCCTGATCGGCATAGCCCAGCGAATAGGCGATTTCGGACAAGGGCATTTCATTCTTGATAAAGGTCTGCGCCAGGTCGCACCGCAGATCGTCGACAACATCGCGATAGCTGGTGCCTTCGTCCCTGAGGCGCCTGCTGAAGGTTCTAAGGCTCATCCCCAGATCAGCCGCGAGGCTTTCGGCCTGCGGGATTGCGCCGGGCAGGGAACGGGTAACCAGCCCTTCGACCTTGGCGCGGGTCAGATGTTTGGGCGCGCCTCTCTCAGAAAGCAGGCGATCTGCATATTCCAGCAAATGCTCTCTGAGTTGGGGGTCATAAGTCGGTACGGGCAGGTCCAGCGCTGAAAGAGGCAGGATAATCTCGAGGTTCTCAGCCCCAAAGGTCACGGGAAAACCGGCAAGCTTCTCAAATCTTCGGGCGTGGTCGCCGACCCTGTGCTGAAACCGAATTTCTATCGGATAGAGATTGACTTGCGTCAGGTTCCGCATTCTGGCCAGGGTCGCAAATATCAGGAATTCGGTGCGTCTGTGATACCGCGCAAATCCGGGGTCTTTCCACTCGGCTTCCAAGGTCGCAAAGTTACCCGCGACGCGCAGGTTAAGCGCGATGGCAGGGTCGATGATGCCGTGAAAGCGCGAGAGGTTCTCCATCACCTGTTTCAGATCGCGGGAATACTTGCTGATATAGGCGGTCACGGTCGAGGCTGACGTAACCTCAAGACCCGTGCGAGCCGCAAACGTGACGTCGTGGGTGGCGTCACATGCATAACGGATAAACAAAGCCTCGCTTTGTACGCTGTAGGTTGAGACCGGCGGCGCGATATCCTGAGGGCGCAGCCCTGCCATCTTCAGGACATTACAGGACATATCGCCATTTCCGGAATAGCGGTCCAGTGCCTGAACAAACAGATGAAGTCGGCCGATATCGACATCCATCGCGAAGCAGTACCTCAAATTTTCAAATACATAAGCGGACTATTACAGAATTCTCTTTCATGATCGACGGTGCTGACAAGTCGATTTCACACAGAAACAAGCCATCGGTGGCAAATTCTCGAAATTTATTGACCGGTATGGACAAGCGTCGCCATGTGCAACGAACCAATTCAGCAATGTTGCCGGGTCCAGACCTTTATGGGGATGAGGTCAGAGCCTCGGGGAAATCACCAGCCTCTGGTCAAGGCTCCCCGGCACGCCCCCATACCTTTCGTACATGTCGCATTGCTTCGCTCAGGTGGTTTTGTCAGGCTGGCTTTAAGTCAAAAATACTGGTGAAAAACCTTGCAAGATGTTTTTGAGAATACAGGGGTTTATGACCAAAACCTGATTGTGTTTGACGGCGAATGCGTGCTGTGTTCGGGGTTTTTCCAGTTTATGCTGAAACGTGACCGGCGCCATGTTTTCCAATTTGCCACGGCGCAGTCCCCGCTTGGGCAAAAACTGTACCGAGATCTCGGCCTTCCCACACAGGATTTTCAAACCAATCTGGTGGTCGTGGATGGCGCTGTTTTTCAGCATCTGGATGCATTTTCTGAGGCGATGCGACAGTTGCGCGCTCCGTGGTCGCTGTTATCAATATGCCGGTTTCTGCCTCGGCCCATCAAGGATCCGGCCTATCGCTTGATCGCACGAAACAGATACGCGTTCTTTGGGCGTTCCGAGACATGTCTGGTTCCCTGTCCCGATATCAGGGCTCGTTTTGCCGAAAACGGGTACTAGCGATGGGAGATCCCTTTCTTAAGGCGATAGGATCGACCGAAAGGTTGCCAAGGGCGGTTCGAGTTCTGCACACGAGCGAGGGCTACTTTACGGGGCGCTGCGACATCGAACGTGGCAAAGGGCTATGGGTTGCCCTTGCAACACGTCTGGCCGGGTTTCCGCAAAGCGGCAAAGACGTCCCCGTTTCTCTGCACATTGGTGCAAATGGCGAATTCTGGTCATGGGACCGGAATTTCGCGGGCCACAAAACCCGATCAACTCTGAAATATGATACGAAAAGAGAGTGTGTTCGGGAATCTTTCGGCTCGATCTCAATCTGGTTAAAGCCCATTTGGCGGGAAAACGGAATGGATATCAAAATCCTCCGCCTGACCGTGTTTGGTATTCCGATGCCAGCTTTTACCTTGCCGCGATCAAGAACGCGCGAATGGCAGGACAAAACGGGGCGCTTTCGGTTTGATGTGTCTGCTGGCGCGCCGGGACTGGGAATGTTGATCAGGTATCAGGGATGGCTCACGCCGGTTCACGTATCGCACGAGACAGATTAAACAGAACGTGAGCGACCCTGTGCCGACGAAGCTAATGGCCTAACCTTTTTGACACACACAATCAGGGAAGTAATGACAATGAAACATACACGGACATTTGCCGCGATTGCCGCCCTGGCGTTCAGCATTCCCATGGCTGCTGACGCAGCGCCGCACGGGTACCGGACCGAGCCGATAAACGCCACTGACTTCGAGGTTATTCCGCGCGGCGACCAGCGTACCGAAGGATACTGGTGTGCGGCAGCGGATTATGCACGGCGTACTTTGGGCGCGGGCTGGCGCGATCCGATCTACGTGTTGCGCGGGTATGGGCCAAGCGTCACCACAGGGCGTAAAACAGCGGTTCAGTTTTCGATCAAGCCGCCACAGAATGTCGGTGCGCAGCCAAGCAGCTTTGTTTCGGTTGGTTTTCAGCCGGGGTACAGCATGTCTGTACAAGGCGCGAATGCCAGGTGTAACTATCGACCGTTCTTTAACGACTGACAAAACGGCGAGACACCGTGAATGCAGACTGAATTTGTAATACAGACCCAAGGTTCAGGTCTTTACGAGTTCACGGCCGAGTTGACGCATTGGCTGGGGCAGGTGGCGACGGATGGCTTACTGACGCTTTTCGTTCGCCACACCTCCTGTTCGTTACTTATTCAGGAAAACGCGGATCCCGAAGTTCAAACCGACCTTCGGGCGTTCTTCGAAAGGCTGGTGCCGCCATCCAATCACCCGTCAATGTCGTATCTAAGGCATACTTATGAAGGCCCCGATGACATGCCCGCGCATATAAAAGCTGCGCTGTTGCCTGTATCCTTGTCGATACCTGTGTCGCAGGGTCGCCCATGCCTTGGAACATGGCAGGGGATATATCTGTTTGAACACCGCACGGCACCACACCAGAGACGGATTGCAGCGCACCTGGCCTGACCCTTTATCTAGCGGTTGAAATTTCCGACTACCCAAATCCTAGTTGCTGCCCTATAGTTGTGGATAAGTAAGTCGCAGCGCTTACAAAAAGAGGCGGAACAAGGGACGAGGAGACGGCGGATGCGCTGCCCGTTTTGCGGAAATATCGATACTCAGGTAAAAGATTCACGTCCGGCAGAGGATCACGTGGCAATCCGCCGACGCCGGTTCTGCCCGGCCTGTGGCGGGCGGTTCACGACCTATGAACGTGTGCAACTGCGTGATCTGGTTGTCATAAAGACCAATGGTAAACGCGAAGATTTCGACCGCGATAAACTGGAACGTTCGATCCGCATCTCGATGCAGAAACGGCCAGTTGATCCCGAGCGGATCGATCAGATGATTTCGGGTATTGTGCGCCGGCTGGAAAGCATGGGCGACACGGATATCCCGTCCCACAAGATCGGTGAGATCGTTATGGAAGCTCTGGCGCGGATCGATACCGTCGCTTATGTTCGCTTTGCGAGTGTGTACAAGAATTTCCAGGCGGCCGATGATTTTGAGGAGTTTGTCCACGAACTGCGCCCGCCGCAGCCACCGACGGACGAGTGAGCGAAAAAGATAAGCGTTTCATGGCGCTGGCCCTGTCACTGGGGCGGCGCGGTCAGGGGATGTGCTGGCCAAACCCTGCGGTGGGGTGTGTTATCGTGCGCAAAGGCCGGATTGTCGGGCGCGGTTGGACCCAGCCGGGCGGCCGCCCCCATGCCGAGACCGAGGCATTGGCGCAAGCCGGGCAGGCCGCACATGGCGCGACCGCCTATGTGACTTTGGAACCCTGCGCCCATCACGGCAAAACACCCCCCTGTGCCGAGGCTTTGATTGCTGCGGGTGTCGCCCGTGTCGTGGCAGCCGTGGAAGACAGCGACCCACGTGTCGCGGGGCAGGGCTTTGCCAAGTTGCGCGAGGCCGGAATTAAGGTCGTAACCGGTGTCCTCGCAGAGCAGGCGGAACGTGATCTGGCGGGCTTTTTTCTGAAGACCGAACAGGGACGACCTTTCGTGACCCTCAAGCTGGCCAGCAGTTTTGACGGGCGGATCGCAACCTCGACCGGGCACAGCCAATGGATTACCGGGCCACAGGCGCGCCGCGTCGTCCATGCCATGCGCGCGCGCCACGATGCGGTGATGGTCGGTGCCGGCACGGCGCGGGCCGACGACCCGTCACTGACGGTTCGGGACCTTGGCATTGATCATCAGCCCGTGCGCGTTGTGGTTTCGCGCCATATGGACATATCCCTGATGGGGCATTTGGCTCGCACGGCATCAAAGACACCTGTCTGGCTCTGCCATGCGCATCACCCGGATGCCGAGCGCGCGAAAGCCTGGGAAAGACTAGGTGCAAAGCTGATCCCCTGCGCGTTGAAAGATCATCAGATTGACGCGGTCGATCTTCTCCAACAGTTGGGACAAGCCGGTCTGACCAGCGTCTTCTGCGAAGGTGGGGCGGCGCTGGCAGCGTCGCTGCTGGCCGAGGATCTGGTGGATGAACTGGTCGGATTTACCGCTGGGTTGACCATCGGTGCCGAGGGGCTGGCGGCAGTTGGAACATTGGCGTTGACGACACTGGACGCCGCGCCACGGTTCGAACTGATTGAAGCGAAAGTGGTGGGTGGCGATATCCTGCACCGTTGGCGCAGGGCGTCGGACTAGCGTTAGCGCCACAAGTGCGCATGTGTCGCAAACACACCCTGAAGTTTTGACAGAACACGATTGAACGGACCGGTCGGAACACAAGTGCCCTGCGCCAGACGTTCAACGGCAACCTCGACGGGGCAGGGTTGCCCTGTGACCGGGTCGAAATAACGAGGGTAATCAATCAAGGTGGCATGGACGAGGCCCATCAACGTCGGTCTTGCGCCACGCCGGGCGGGAACAGCCCCCAGATCCGTGGTCAGCCCCCAACCCGCATAAAAGGGCGCGCCCAGAGTTGTAACCTGCACGCTGCGCAGCAAAGCTTCGAACCCCAGAAGCGATGTCATGGTCCATACTTCCTGCACGTGCGGCAATAATGATGCGGGGTCTGTTTGGGTTACGACAATGTCTGCAATCGCCTCGGCATCGATCCTGCCTTCGCGCAGACCCGCTTCGACATCGGGGTGAGGTTTGTAAATCAGGATCGCATCGGGATTGGCGTCGCGCACAGCTTTCAGCAGGTCCAGATTGTTGCGAACCGCGCTTGTTCCCAACAGGATTGAGGCGTCGTCCTCGACCTGTCCGGGTACAAGAATTCGATGGCCTTCGGGCAGGGGGCAGGCGGGAATGCCGGTATTGTATTTGCTCAAGCCTGCGGCCAAAAGGTTCTCGACGAGACGCTCTGCGCGCAGGTCCTGATCTGGCCTCAACGTTTCACGCAAAGTGATCAGCTCTTCCAACTGGCTGGGTTTTGTCGGGTCGTAATAGATACCGATCTCGTCCGTCACCAGCGACAATGGCGGGACCAGTTCCGCCCCAAGCCCGCGTGAACGCAGGAACCCGTCTTCGACCCGAACCGCCCCTTCGGTGTTCCTTGCCTGGCTGGCCCAGACCATGTGGGGGCGGTCCGGCGTGCCGGCTTGAGATGCCGTAAAGCGCAGCTTTCCATGTTGCCCGAAAAACTGTTGCAGATGCCTGCGTTTCCACAAGCGCATCCCGGATGCCGTCCAGCCGTTCTTGTCCTGTCGCCAGGCGCGGGTCTGTGCCTCTAACGTGTCCAGCACCGTTTCCAGCTCGCACAATTGATCACGATAGGGATCGAACCAAGTCGGGTACAGCAGCATGGCGGCCGCGAACAATTGCGCCCGTGTCAGACTGCGCTGGCGGCGCGGAACGGGTCTGTCATCCTGCGTCAGGCCCCATCCGGCATAGAAAGGTTGGCCGAACACACGCGGTTTGTGGCCCGCCAGAATTGCCTCGAACCCCAGTTGCGAGGACACGGTGTAAACAGCAATAGCCCCTTCAAGCAACGGCCATGGGCTGATCGGATCGCTGAACCGAGATATCCGGTCTGACAGGTCCTGATCGGTGAAATGCCCCTGACGGTGACCCGCCAGTGTTTCAGGATGTGTCTTGATCAGGATACGCGCGCCGGGGTTTTCCTCCTGCGCCAAGACAAGCATTTCAAGAAACCGGGCGCGGTCCGCTCCGCTTGCAGTTACTGAAGCATCGCCGACCGTCTGATCGATCACCAGAACATAGCCCGGATCGGGTGAATCAAGATCGAGATCGAAGGCGGAATATTTGCTGAGGTTAAGCTCTCTGATCCGCGTGATCGCGGCGCGGGCACGGTCCAGCAGGGCCGTGTCATCCAGAGGGTGCGTGGTCAGCACTGTCTCAAGTTCAGACGGCGTGGCGGCATCGAAATGCAGGCCGGAACGATCCAGCAACAGCCCCAAGGGGGGCTCGACATTCCGGCCCGGGTGCAGAGATCTGAGAAAGGCGTCCTCGACCCGCAGAACCGGGGCAGCGTGTTTTTCGGCGATCTTAAGGCCGCGATGTGCTGTCGGGCTGTTGCCCCAGACGCCTACGCAATCGCCTTCTTTCGGAAGTCCCAGACGAATGTCGTAACCCGAAAGCGTCAGAATTCGTCTCAGACGTTTCTGGGTCAGAAAGCCGCCATTATAGACAAACAGCCGATTTAGCCCGCTCCCGGCTGACGTGTCGGGATCGGGACGCATGCATCAATTGCCAGTTAGCGTGGCAACGTTTGCAACGGGCGTCAGACCGCCTGCGATAAGTGAGATCGACTTGCTCCACTGCGCATAGGGCGCTTCGGTCACGTAGATTGTATCATCATCCCGGATCACGAAATCGCGTGCAATGAACAGGCCGTTGGGGGCTGTCAGGTTCAGCAGGTAGATCATGCGCTGATCCCCTTTGAGATCGGCCCGTCCGGTGATACTGCGGGCGACATCCTGACGTTCCTTGCGCAGAATGAATATTCCCGTTGGATCCGAGGAAAGCGTCAGCAGACCACCGACCTGCGCCAAGGCTTCCAGAGCCGACAGGTCCTGACTTTCAAATGCCACGCGCGACTGGCCCCCGGTTGCGCCAAGGGCGATATACGATCTGCTGTCCTCTTCCACCAGAATGCGGTCGCCACCGCGCAGGGCGACGTCCAGCTTGGGGTTGCGGAACAGGTCCTCGTACCACACGGTACCCTTCTGATCGCCCCGGATCAGGGTCACCAGCGCGATGTCAGACGCGACCGAGACTCCGCCCGCTTGGGACAACATACCAAGCAGCGACCGGGTTGGCCGTTCAATCGGATAAATGCCCGGCGCGGCGACCGTGCCCGTCAGCGAGACGGTGGACCCGTCACCCGCGACGCGCCGCACTTCGACCTGTGGGTCCGGCGTTTGTTCCTGAAGCTTGTCTGTGATCAGAACGCGCAGCTGTTCCGGCGTGTTTCCCGCGGCCCGAATCCGGCCTGCATAGGGGACAAAGATAAATCCGTCACTATCGACCTGAACCTCGTTCAACGCGGTCGCAAGACCGGTTTCGCCTGACAGCAAGCCATCGTCGACGTTTTCCCAGATGGTCAGCCCCAGCACGTCACCAGGGCGGACGGTATCTGCGGTCAATGTCTGGGCACTGCTGAAGGAGGACGAAAAGCCGTACTGAGGAATGGCGGACGTCGCGCGTGTGACATTGTCGTCAACTTCAACGACATATGCGTTGCCCCCGTTTTGAACTGAACCGGCCAGAATTTCGGATTTGTTCGGTCCGGATTTTGGTAGCTGGCACGCAGCCAGCAGACCAATTGCAGCCACAAGGGACACACCCCGCATCCATCGCCTAGGAGAGACTTTCACCGCCCGATATCCTCAGTCTTTTGTAGTTGCGTGCAGACTAGCTGGTAAGTTGCTTAACTTCCAGTCACACACCACCCGTTTCATTCGACGACTTTCAACTGTGTCGTTCGCGCCTCGTTCGTATTCAGGACTGATTGGTAAGGATCGTTGGTGTCCAAAAGCATATCCACGGCGCGGCGCAGCAGCTGTCGGCGCCCTCGTCTTGAATAGAACCCGCCGGGTACCTGACTGGTTTCCAGAAGAAACTGCCGATAACAGCGATAGGCTTCGGCATCCGGGTGGCGGGGATCGGCGAAAAACGCTGCGATCGGCTGCTGTGAGACGAAATCGGGCTTGTCGTAAACCGAACGCCCGAAAATGCGCAATGGAATACCCCGCCACAGGACCTGCTGTCCAGCGGTGGAATTCACGGTGACGGCCGAACTTGCCTCATCCAGCAATCTGGCCAGCTTGCCGCCCGGCACATAATGAACCCGGTCGCTGATGCCATGTTTTCCGGCTATCTCGCGGGCCCGGCGTCGCAACGGTTCGCGATGGTTTTCCAACGGGTGTTCCTTTACCACCAGCCTGTGATGGGCGGGCGCGCCTTGTGCAAATCCTTCGATTACCAGCTCAAGAAATTCACACATACCCGAAAAGCTGGAATGAGCCTGCACCGAGCTGTCATGCCCAAGCTGCAACAGAACGAGGTGGTAGGGGTATCCGCCCCATCTGACCCGCGCCGTTGCCACACTTCGTTGAAGGCGATGAAAAGGCATCAAAAACAGTCGCTTGAGGTACAATCTGAATTCTTGAGAGACAGGTAATTCCCTGTGCGGTTGAAAGTTGCGGTAGCGACTGTTCAGGGCCATCACGAACCAATGATAAAGGGCGCCATAGAAGATATGGTGCCGCATGTCTCCCCAATGCGACGGGGGCGGCGGCGCCTTTCGGTCGGACAAGGCCAAGGCCTGGCGCATTTGCTGAACGTCCAGCGACATCAGCCGGGAATTTCCGTTTGACCCGTCCCGCTCATAAGTCACCCACCAGGGGCGCAGATACCCCTCCTCGAATACATGTACGGTAACTCCGCAAGACCGCGCGATTTCGACCGCACGCGCATGTATGGGTCTGGTGTCGCCATATAGAACAATATCCGTAACTGCTTTTTCAGCGATCAAAGAGGACAGTGTTGCAGGCCAGTTTTCCGGTTTGTCCTGAAACGGGATGTAGCTTGCCTTGTCAAACCAGAACGCCTGATCGCCTGCATTGAACCCAACCCGCCAGACCCGAGCCCCCGTGGCGCGCAACATACGCCCCAAGGCCGGGAAAAAAGGTCCGTGCGGGCCCTGAAGGAACAGGAAGACCCGATCATGAGACCTTGAAGGCGGGTGCGGCATCCGAACTGCTCGTATTGTTGTTGTTGCCAAAACTATGCCCGTTTGGTGGGTGTACGGCAAGGCAGGGCTTGCCCGCGCGGCCCGTTGGCCTTACCTCGACGGTGAAAGTCAGGCACAGGTTAGGAACTGAGGGTTAACGGAATGTTTACAGGGATCGTCACCGACATGGGCACCGTCGCCGAGCTAAAGCAGCAGGGAGACCTGCGTGCGCGGATCAGGACCACCTATGACACTGCGGGCATCGATATCGGGGCCTCGATTGCCAGTGACGGTGTGTGTCTGACCGTGATCGCGCTGGGCGACGATTGGTATGACGTCCAGATCAGCGCGGAAACCGTCTCGAAAACCAATCTCGACACCTGGACTGTCGGCAAGCGTGTCAATCTGGAACGCGCGCTGAAGGTTGGTGACGAATTGGGCGGTCACATCGTCTCGGGCCATGTGGATGGCGTAGCCGAGGTGATCGCGATCAGGGAAGACGGTGACAGCACCCGCGTCACCCTGCGCGCGCCAAAGGATCTTGCACGGTTCATCGCGCCCAAAGGATCGGTGGCATTGAATGGCACATCCCTGACGGTCAATGACGTGACAGATTGCGATTTCGGCATCAACTTCATTCCACACACCAAAGAGGTCACCACCTGGGGTGACGTGCAGGTCGGGGACCGGGTCAATCTTGAGATCGATACACTGGCCCGTTATGTGGCGCGTCTGGCCGAGATGTCCTGATACCATACGTCGCGTCGGAGCAGACCTGCGCCGTTTGTGGACTGGTCTTTGTGCCCTCAGTGGTCTATTCCGCCGTTCAAACATGCCATGCGAAAGGCTGCCCAATGAGCTTTGAGACACCCGGCCCGGTCGAGGCCCGGCTGCGCGACGCGATCAGCCCGATCGAAGACATTATTGAAGAGGCGCGTGCTGGCCGGATGTATATTCTGGTCGATCACGAGGATCGCGAAAACGAGGGCGATCTGGTGATTGCTGCCGAGTTCGCAGATGCCGAGGCCATTAACTTTATGGCCACTCATGGCCGTGGCCTGATCTGTCTGCCGATGACAGCTGAACGTGTCGAAGCGCTTGGGCTGCCGATGATGGCGGTGAACAACTCGTCCCGGCACGAAACCGCATTCACCGTGTCCATCGAGGCGCGCGAAGGGGTCAGTACCGGGATCTCTGCCGCCGACCGTGCGCTGACCGTGGCGACTGCGATTAACGAACAGAACACAATGGCCCATATCGCAACACCAGGCCACGTCTTCCCCTTGCGCGCCAAGCGGGGTGGGGTGCTGGTGCGTGCTGGTCATACCGAGGCTGCCGTTGATATCTCGCGTCTGGCCGGTCTAAACCCCTCGGGCGTGATCTGCGAGATCATGAAACCCGACGGCACCATGGCGCGTCTGCCCGATCTGGTTGAATTTGCGCAAGAGCACAACATGAAGATCGGCACAATCAGTGACCTGATCGCCTACCGGTCGCGCAACGACAATCTGGTGGTTGAAACCTCGCGTCAGATGGTGACCTCAGAATATGGTGGCGAGTGGGAAATGCGGCTGTTCACCGATCAGACCCATGGCATCGAACATGTGGTCATGATCAAGGGCGACATTACCACACCCGAACCGGTGTTGACCCGCACCCATGCTCTGCACGAGGCCCCCGATATTCTGGGTCTTGGTCCGAAATCCTCGCGCGAACTGCCGCGTGCCATGGAAAAGATTGCTGAAGAAGGACGGGGCGTGGTCTGCCTGTTCCGTCAACCGCGCAACTCGCTATATGCCACGGGCGACGAGGGGCCGCGCACAATCAAACAAACCGGTTTGGGGGCGCAGATCCTGTCCAAGATGGGAATTCAGGAACTGGTTCTACTGACCGACTCGCCGCAAACCGTGTATCTGGGGCTTGACGCGTTTGGCCTGTCCATCGTCGGCACCCGTTCGATCCTGAAGGAAGACTGATCATGGCTGCTCAAGACGAACATGGCGTTCTGCCGACACCGAAATTTGACAAGCCGGTCAAGCTGCTGATCGTGGCGGCGCCGTTTTATCGTGCGATTGCCGATAACCTGATTGCGGGCGCGAAGGCCGAAATCGAAGCCGCGGGCGGAACCTGCGAAGTGGTCGAGGTTCCCGGCGCGCTGGAAATCCCGACCGCTATCGCAATGGCCGATCGTCAGTGCAACTTTGACGGCTACGTCGCGCTGGGCTGCGTCATTCGTGGCGAGACAACGCATTACGAAACCGTTTGCAACGACTCCAGCCGGGCCATCCAGTTGATGGGCCTGCAGGGCCTGTGCATCGGTAACGGTATTCTGACCGTAGAAAATGACGCGCAGGCCGAAGTCCGCGCGAACCCCAAAAAGATGAATAAAGGGGGTGGGGCTGCTGCTGCGGCCTTGCATCTGATCGCGCTCAGCCGTAAGTGGGGCTCTTCCAAAAAGGGCGTTGGTTTCAAACCGCCGTCCGAGTCCATCCTCGTGGCGGGCGACAGCAACGGACCCTCGACAGCATGACCAAGACAGACGCGCCGAAACCGGCCAACCAGAAACGCCTGATGAAATCCGCCGCCCGGCTTTATGCTGTGCAGGCGCTGTTCCAGATGGAACAGTCCGGGCAAACGACCGAAGCTGTCGTGAATGAGTTTCTGGATCACCGTTTTGGCGCTGTCTATGAGGGTGAGGAGATGCTGGACGGCGACATCTCGGTTTTCCGGTCCCTGGTTGACAATGCGGTGAACTATCAGGCGGCCATCGACCAGATGACCGACCGTGCACTGGTGGCCAAATGGCCGATTGCGCGCATCGATCCAACCCTTCGTGCGGTGTTCCGTGCCGCAGGTGCCGAGCTGACCCAAAGCGACACGCCGCCAAAGGTTGTCATCACCGAATTCGTCGATGTGGCGCGTGCGTTTTTCCCGGAAGGCAAAGAGCCGAAATTCGTCAATGCCGTACTGGATCACATGGCGCGCGAGGCACAGCCCGAGGCATTCTGACGCCTTTACGAGAACCAAATATGCGCTAACTTGAATGTCATTGCGCAAAGAGGTTCGCCATGCCCAAACTGATCCGCCTTTATATCACGCAAGTTGCCTGGGGCTTTGTCATTTCGGCTGTGTTTGTCGGCGTCCTGTTGGCGCTGAATGTCGCAAACCTGCGCCATCTGATAACCAGTTCGGAAATCGGTCTTATCGCTTTGGTGATGATCTGGTTCATGAACGGCATTGTCTTTGCCGGTGTCCAGTTCGCCTACAAGATCATGAGCATGGCAGAAAAGCCGCAAGGCCCGCGCCGGGGAACACCGGTTTTAGATGATTTGAAACCAGTTGCGATCAAGCAAGAGGCGAGTGTTTCACGCTAATTTTGATGCCAGGCTTTATCACACCAAGCCTCTTATGGGTTCTCTGGCATATCGTGAGATGGTTGCGCCGACATTGACTGTTGCAGCTTCAAAGCAGATGCAGCCGTTGTCACGTTTGTATGCGGTTGATTTCAGCCTATCGCGGATATTCAGAATGGCGTATCTGGGGCCTTGGTCTGAACATATTCCTTCAATATAGCGCTTTGAATAACCTGCTAATAGGAAGGGACTTTGATCATCTTGTCCAAGCGACTAGTTTGACAACATGGCCTCCGTACCACAATTAACCGACTGGATGATTACCGAAGGACGCCGCTCAGGCGACCCCGTGAAAGTAGTTTCTCATTTCTGCTCGTCATTAGTTGACGAAGGCGTTCCACTCTGGCGAGTCAATATTGGTCAGCGGTTCGCCAATCCGTTACTTATTGCATGGGGGATAGTCTGGACCCCTGACCGGACCGACAGCTACGACGTAACTCATGAAACGATGTCGACAGACGGGTATGTTGGCAGCTCATTTGAGTACATTCTGGAGCACAGAAAGCCACTTCATAAAAGTCTGCGACAACTTGATCCAAGGACCGAGCATTCATCGTATCTTGAATTCGCTGAGTCGGGTGGCACAGACTACTATGCCACCCTTATGTATTATGGTGATGGATCTCTGCACGGCTGTACATTTGTTACACAGGACCCAGACGGTTTTTCACCGCAACATCTGGAATTGATTGAGGAAGCTCTGCCTGCTCTATCGTCCGCCTTGGAACCCGTCACAATGCGCAAGTCAGCCAAGGGGCTGCTACGAACATATCTTGGTGATGGGCCCTCTGATGCGGTTTGGAATGGGCGGATCAAGCGGGGCGAACGAACGACAGTTGATGCAGTTGTCATGTTTTCTGATTTGCGAGGTTTCACGGCTCTTTCGGAAGCCGCTCCCGAGGTGGATGTTTTTGACGCGCTGAGCGGTTACTTTGATCTGGTTGTGCAATCCGTAGAAGAGAACGGCGGCGATGTTCTCAAGTTTATGGGTGACGGTATTCTCTCGATCTTCACCATCGCAACTCAGGTTGACCACGCCGACCGATGCCGAAAGGCTGCGCAAGCCGCACAAAGTGTATTGGCCGGTTTGACGACGCTCAACAGTCGCCGCGTTGAGGCTAATAAGTCGTCTTTGGATGTAGGAATCGGGATCAATGTTGGGCAAGTCAGCTATGGCAATATCGGCAGTCCGGGAAGGCTTGATTTCACGGTTCTCGGGGGCGCAGTGAACGTTGCCAGTCGCATAGAAGGTCTAACCAAGTCTATCGGTCACAGAGTGCTGGTAACATCAGCGATTGCTGGGACCTCACCTGATCTGTTTTTGCCTTGTGGGGTTCACGAAGTTCGTGGCCTTGCTAATCCAATCGAATTGTTTTCTCTCATCGAAGGATAGCCTTGAACCAGTTTGCATGAATATTCTTGGGGCCAGGGAATGGGTGCTATGTTTCAACAGGAAGGCTGGTACACTAAGTCAGCATTGCTTTTGGAAGAATTGGGCTATCAGAGCGGATTAATTTGATCTGCATGGCATCCAGGCGTGTAAAGACCGACGTTGGTGGTGCTCTGAGCCAATTCAGCAATGTGGCGGGACCACCAAACAACCGTGTGGTTTGATTCCCGAGGACCTGTATATACAGGTGGGCGCCAGGTAATCAGGCCAGGACCTGAACAGAGCCAGCCCCCTCGGAATTGCTTAAGGCCACCAGAATGCTACCTGTCACAAGAAGGGCAGAACCCGCCACGCGCTTAAGTAGGGCGTCTGACGGGTTCGCACAAGGGGTCAGGCATCAACAGTTTCGTGCAATGCCGTGCGCATCTTGCCAAAGTGCTCGTCCCAACCCTTGTCCAGTGCCAGGATCAGGCCAAAGGCATCGGCCCCCTGCGGCAGGCCTTCATGCCGCAGGTCAAGGCGCGTCCCGCCTGCGACGGGTTCCAGGGTCCACTTGACGACGCTCACCGCGTCGCCCATCGGTTTTACGGTGAACGTGTATTCCAGATATTTGGGAGGGTTGGCAACGCGAACCTCACCCCAGATCAACAGGTCGCCGCTTGTTGTGCCAAACATCTCCAGCTTTTGACCCGCGGTCAGAGGATGTTTCGGTTTGTGGAACCATTCCGCCAGGCGATCCGGGTCTGTAAGATAAGCCCAAACCGTTTCCGGCTCGGCCCTCAGAAAGATCGATTTCTTCAGAACTGCATCGGTCATTTCGATTTCCTTTCAACAGCTTCCTTGAGAGAGTTGAGGCGATCGTCCCAGAACTGGTCAAAATATCTGAGCCAGTCCAGAACGGGGGCCATGCCTTGTGGTTCAAGTCGGTTAATGCGTTCGCGGCCACGGGTTTCAACGGTGATCAAGCCGCCGTCGGATAGCACGGTCAGATGCTTTTTGACCGCGGCCCGGGTCATGTCGAACCGGTCTGTCAACTGCCCGATGGTCATGTCCTGAGACGAGAGCAATTGTACAATGTCCCTACGTGTGGGATCGGCCAGCGCACGGAACGCGTTTTGAGTTCGGTTATCCATAAGCAACCCCAGAACAGATACCATTTGGTATCATATTAATGCGATACCAAATGGTACCATGTCAAGCGCGATGCAGTACTTTACTTTTGTTCACCAATTGTTCACATTTGGGGTATGTTGTTAGATTTGCAGCCCGGACAGAAGCTCGCGCGTGGCGTCGCACGCCACCTTGCCGCGCATGGTTTTGTTTCTGTTGAAGAATTCGTTCCGGCACGTGGTCTGCGTGTCGATGTGATGGGGCTGGGTCCCAAAGGTGAGCTTTGGGTGATCGAATGCAAATCCAGCCGTGCCGATTATCAATCGGATGCCAAATGGCAGGGCTATCTGGAATGGTGTGACCGGTTCTTCTGGGCCGTGGATACCGAGTTTCCGACCGATCTGTTACCTGACGAAACAGGATTGATTATTGCTGACGCCTATGATGCCGAGATCGTGCGCATGGCGCCCGAGGACAAGCTTGCCCCGGCGCGGCGCAAGAAGATGATCCAGAAATTTGCAACAGATGCAGCACGCCGTCTGCATGCGCTGCGCGATCCGCGCTTGTAAAACCTCAGCCTTTAACGGCGAGGGCGGCCTGTATCGCGGCGCGGATCTCGTCGGCGATTTCTTCGGCTTCCTCGGGGTCGAAATCCATCGGAATCTCGATGCCGTCGGCTTCGATGAACAAGCGTACCATCCCCTGATCGGTCGGGCCGATTTGCAGGTTGGCCTGAATATCGCGTTCGGTATTGATGCCCATCTGTGCCTCCGAGACTGAGCGTTCGTGCTAGCGCGCACGGGGTTGAGAATCAAGTCACCTTTGCGGTCAGATAAGACATGGAAGAAGTGATTCTCAGAACGTTTCGCCCCGATGATGCCGCGTGGCTGGTTGAACAGCACGGGTTGCTCTATGCGCACGACGAAGGATTTGATGACAGCTTTGCCCCGTTGGTTGCGCGCATCCTTGAGGAGTTCATTGCCGACAATGACCCGTCCTTTGAAAAAGGCTGGATTGCTGAACGGGCTGGGCAAAGACTGGGTAGCATTTTCTGCGTGCGTGTTGACCAGAAAACCGCCAAACTGCGCCTCTTCCTGCTTGTCCCCGAGGCGCGCGGACTTGGGTTGGGGAAACGGCTGTTACAGGCCTGTACAGACTTCGCACGCGAGGCTGGATATCGGGAAATGGTTTTGTGGACCCATGAAAGCCATACGGCTGCCTGCGCGCTTTACAGGGCGTTTGGCTGGGAACTGATCGACAGCAAACCGGTGCATTCCTTTGGCGTCGATCTTGTCGAACAAAGCTGGAGAATTCGGCTTTAATCCTCTTGCATTCCCCCGGCGCGTTCGGTACATCGCCCCTCACAAAGTGCCGCCTTAGCTCAGTTGGTTAGAGCGCTGGATTGTGGATCCAGAGGTCCCCTGTTCAAGCCAGGGAGGCGGTACCATTCCCCCCAAATCGACTGTCCGTGCTCGCATCACCAAGCGTATTACAAGCGTAGTGTAGGCTTGAACGCCGGAATTTGCGGCGCGCCGTCTTTTAGCGCGCCAGGTTCAGTTTGAACCGCATTTTTGCCCGTTTGGCGGTGGGCAGGTGGCGGTTCAGGCGTTTGTTGATCAGGCCAAATCCCCCGACAATCACCAATGTCAGCAGGATGAAATAGAACGCCAGAATTGGATAGGGGATGAAGGGGTTGAACGTTTTGTCCGCGAAATAGCTGGCGTAATAGAGCGCGTCGCCACGTTGTTGCCAGGCCGGAAAGGCCGAGAAGAAGACCAGCGTGGTGGCATGGAACAGAAAGATCGCTTCGTTCGTATAGGCCGGCCAGGCCAGACGCAGCATGGTGGGCCAGACGATCCGCCGAAACCGCGACCAGCCGGACATGCCATAGGCATCTGCCGCTTCGATATCTCCCTTGGGGATCGAGCGCAGGGCACCGTAAAAAATCTCACCCGAATAGGCTGCGGTGTTCAGGAACAGCACGATCAGCGCCCCCAGCCAGGCCGAGGTGAAGGCGTCGAACATCGGATATGTTTTCTTCAGCGACAGGAAGAAGAAATAAGCAAAGAAGAACTGGATAAAGAGAGGCGAGCCCCGGAACAGAAAGATGAACCATTCGGCAGGTTTGCGCAGCCATTTGTTGGTCGAGGCTTTGCCGACGGCCAGCGCGGTGGCCAGAAAGAACCCGGTCGCCAGCGCCATGACGCCGAAATAGATGTTCCAGATCATGCCCGAGCCGATCAGGGTGAACTGTTCGCACAGGGTGAAATCGGTCTTGGGCAGCAGGCGTTCGCCAAAGCCAAGCGACCGCAGGCCGTAATCCTGAATGGTCTGGATGCAGCTCATGATCGGGCTCCTTGGAAAGGAGATTGCGGGCGCGAGAGAGATTGCTGTGCAATCGCGTGCGGCACCCGGTTGCGGTCTTGAACGCGGATCATCATGCCGTGGTCTCCTTGCGCAGAAGCTCTCCGCCGGAAGTGGCCTGTCCGTGGGACAATCGCCGCATCAGTTTTTCAAGCCCAAGTTCCGAGAAACGGGTCATGCCAAGGTAAAAGATCAGCAGGAACAGGAAATACCACATGCGCCAGTCGCCATGCGGGTATTGCGTGAATTTCGATGTTTTGGTGCCGCCCAGTTCGCGCGCCCAATACACGATATCTTCGACGCCCAGCAGGAAGAGCAGGGGTGTCGCCTTGATCAGCACCATCCACAGATTGGACAGGCCGGGCAGCGCGTAAACCCACATCTGAGGTACGAGGATTTTCCAGAAGGTCTGGCGGCGATTCATGCCATAAGCTTCGGCCGTTTCCAGTTGCGCATGTGGTACGGCGCGCATTCCGCCGAACAGGACATTGGCCGCGAAAGCACCAAAAACGATAGAGAAGGTGATGACCGCAAGGAAAAACCCATAGGTTTCATGCACCCATTCAGGCGCGGTTCCAAGTGGCAGCTTGGCGGCCTGACAAACGAGGAAGTCATTGCCCTGGCGGATTGGGTCGGTCCAGTCCGGGCACAATATCTTATGCCGCGTCCACTCAAACGCCTGATCCAACGCGATGACGAAGAACAGGAAAAACGCAATGTCGGGCACGCCGCGCACAATCGCGATATACCCTTTGCCCAGCCAGCTGAGCGGGGGGAAATGCGAGCGCGCCGCCATGGCACCTGCAAACCCGAAGCCAAGAGCGACGGGCGCGGTCACAGCCAGCAAGGCCAAAACCTTGATGAAAGACAGGTAGAACGACCAGTGGACGCCATTGGTCAGGTAGCATGAAAACCAGCGGAACGTGCCCAGCGTGTCAGGATCAGCGCAGTACGAGAACATATGGCGTCTTTCCAACGTCTGTTCCGGCTAGGCCGGAAGCGGCCCGGCGCCAAAGCACCGGACCGGGATTGGTCAGGTCTTAGTTGGTGACGACCGAACCGTCAGAACCGTATGTGGCGGTGCCTTCACCGAACCACTTGATCAGCATCTCGTTCAGCGTGCCGTCAGCTTTCATCGAAGTGATGGCTTCGTCGAACTTGCCGCGCAGTTCACCGTCGCTTTCACGCAGGCCCATGCCGACGCCGCCGCCCAGCGGAACCGGATCGCCGATAAAGACCAGCTCACCGCCCGATTCTTCGACCAACGGCACCAGATAGTCGCGGTCGGCCAGAACGGCATCGGCTTCGCCGTTACGGACGGCTGCAATGGTTTCTTCCGGGGTCGCGAATTCAACCAGGGTTGCACCGGATTCGGCAACGTGGCCTGCCTGGATCGTGGCGGTTTGCGCAGCAACGACACCACCGGTTACGTCTGCCGAGTCAGAGGTCGCGACATAGGCCGACGCGGTCGGCGGGTAATAGTCTTGGGTAAAGTCGATGACCTCATCACGTTCGGCAGTGATCGACATACCGGCGATGATGGTGTCGTAGTTGCCCGAGACCAGGTTCGGAATGATCGAATCCCAGTCGTTCTTGACCCATTCACACTCCAGGTTAGCGCGTTTGCACAGCTCGTCGCCGACTTCACGCTCGAACCCGTCGATTTCACCGGCATCGTTGATGAAGTTGTACGGAGGGTAGGCGCCCTCGGTGCCCATGCGGACCGTGTCGGCCATCGCGATACCAGCAGTCAGCGCCAGGGCTGCAGTGGACAGAATCAGGTTTTTCATTGGTTACTCCCCAGTTTTGGTTCTGTTCTTGAAGTTAAGCCGCTTGAGTAGCGGAGAGAAAGCCCCGAAGCCGTTCGGATTCGGGTGACGTAAAGATATCTTCGGGCAAACCTTCTTCCTCGATCAGGCCCTGATGAAGAAATACCACGTGGCTCGAGATATCTGCCGCCATTTTCATGTCATGGGTCACGATGATCATGGTGCGCCCTTCGGCTGCCAGATCCTTGATCACCTTGATCACTTCCTGTTCAAGTTCGGGATCCAGCGCCGAGGTCGGTTCGTCGAACAACAGCGCCTGCGGTTCCATGCACAGCCCCCGCGCGATCGCGGCACGCTGTTGCTGACCGCCGGACAATTGCGCCGGGTAGGCGTCGCATTTGTCGCCAATCCCAACTTTCTCAAGGTATTTGCGCGCGCTGTCTTCCACTTCGGCCTTGTCGCGGCCCAGAACGGTCACGGGGGCTTCCATCACATTTTGCAGGATGGTCATATGCGCCCACAGATTGAACTGCTGAAACACCATCGACAGGTTGGTGCGGATGCGCAGAACCTGCTTGGGGTCCGCGGGGCGGCGCCCATGGCTATCGCCCGACCATTTGACAGGTTCGCCTTTGAACAGGATTTCACCCTGCTGGCTGTCTTCCAACAGATTGCAGCAGCGCAGCAAAGTTGATTTTCCTGACCCCGACGACCCGATCAGCGAGACCACGTCGCCGCCATGCGCTGTGATATCCACCCCCTTCAACACTTCCAGATTGCCGAAGCTTTTGTGAAGGTTTTTGATTTCGATGACGGGAGCGATTTCTGTCACGGGCAGTCCAGTAGTTTGTGGTGTTGGTGCGGTAATAGGGCCGAAAAATTTGCTCAATGCAATGCGCAATTCGCAAATTCAGGGTCGGAAACAGCCAAAATGACCAAATGCACCGGACAATTTGGTCATCAGATTATCCGCTGTGCGCATGGCGGTGGCGGGGTCGGTACGGACAGGTACTCCTCCGCCGGGATGTCGATCAGCCCCTGAATATGCAGCGTTTTGCGGTCGTGTTCGGCAAGGCCGACTATTGCGGTTCGAACTGCGTCTGCGACCAGATCCGCGTTTTGGTCGGGTCCAGTAATATAGGGCAGGGTTGGTGTAGGAGAGGTTTTTGCCAATTCGCGCAGGCTTTTGCCCAGATCGGTATGTTCCTGCAACATCATCCAGGTCAATGCATCCAGCGCGGCGAAATCTGCCTTCCCGTCCGAGACCGCCTGCGCTGACAGCGCGTGACCGCCTGTTTCCAACAACGACGCAGGATTCAGGTTCTCTCGGGATAGATGCGTGATCGGTGCTGCCCAGCCGGATTGAGACAGCGCTTCGTTATACGCGAAGATACCGTCAGTCATGCCCGCCAGCGTGCGGTTGTCGTCGCGCCGCGCCACAAAGACCGAGCAATAATGCCCGGCAGGACAACCGGGCAGGCCGTAATCCGGGGTGCCCACCAGTTGAACCCGACCATGCAAGCGTGTGCGATAGGGCATTCCACAGGTCTGCGCCAGCACCAGTTCGGGATCAAGCCAGACCTGCCAAACATCGGTGTCTCGGGTCAGCTGTTCTGGCCCGCATCCCAAATGCGCACGAATCAACCCCCAGAACCGATCATTGGCGGCCTGAACCTCGGGCATGTCATACATGCCAAGCATGGCGATCAAGATTTAGCGGCCTTTTGCCGGGCCAAAGCCGAATCCACGTCGCTGACCCCTAGTAAGCTGACAACCAGACGCAGCAGCGAGTCCTCCTCACCCGTACGGTGGCCATCAGCCAGCGCCACCGACCACAGCGCCTGAACCACCGCCAGCCGGTTTTCATAAGCGACAGCTTCTTTGATGGCACGGGTAAAACGGACCGTGTCGGGGGCCTCGGCCTCAAGATCTTCGGCACGGGCGCGCAAAGCCGCGCTTTCGAACGGGGACAAACCGTATCGTTCAGCCGAGATGCGGTCGATGCGCGCCATCTCAGAATCAGAATAATCGTTGTCAGATCGTGCCAGACGCACCAGCAGGGCCGTCAGGGCCAGGCGGGCATCATCTTCGACAAGCGGGTCGGGCTTGGGCTGTGTGAGCCTGGAAAGAAAGTCGCTGAACATGGGTAAGATATAGCGGGCGCTTAACTCACATCCAAGCGGCTTTGGACGCGCTCGCGCGCTGCCTGACTGTCATTATAGCTCAGGCCCATGGCAATGCGGGCTTCTTCGACGATCTTTATCTCGCCCTCGTCCGAACTGCCATCTGCCAGAACGATTTCCCACAACGCGTCAAGGGCTGCCAGCCGCTCTTTCAGATCCGTGGTTTCCCGGATCAGTTTGCCGAACGTATCAGTTTCCGGTGCCGCAGCATGGAGCTTTTCGCAGGTGGCCCGAACCTTGGCCGCCTCAATCGCGTTATGCTGGTAAAGACGGGCCAGTATCTTGTCGATCAGACTGATCTCTTCCAGCTTATAATCGCGATCTGCCTGCGCGACGCGCACCATCAGAGCACCCAGAGCAAGTTCTGCATCCGGGTCCGGCAATTGTTCATGATGAGGCGGTCTGAGCGCCTTAAAGAACCTTTTCAACATAACAAACACCTAGACGACAGGTCGTGATCGGCCAAGCACGAAATGCCGGTCTTGCTATAGTATTGCGTGTGTCCCGCGCTGAACCAGAGCTGCGCGGCACCGGGTACACACCGGCCAACAATCAATCATTGCCCAATATCCATGAGTTTCAATTTGTCCTTAAGAAACAAAGGCCTGCGTTTACCAGGTCAGCGCCTCTTTGGCTGCGTTCTGCAACCAGGCCAGCATCTGGCGATAGGCGACCGGGCCGTAGCTGATCCGCGCGACCCCGAGCTTTGCCAGAGTGGCCGTATCCGGCGTGCCGGGCAGAGCGATGATATTGACCGGCAACGTGGTGGATTCGCAAAGCCGGGCGATCAGGGCTTCGTTCTTTAGCCCGGGGGCAAAGAATCCGCTGGCGCCTGCGTCAGCATAGGCATTGGCACGGGCAATGGCCTCATCCAGCATCGTGTCGTCATGGGTGTCCGCTGCGGCCTTCAGGAAGATATCTGTGCGCGCATTGACATAGGCGGGAATGCCTGCGCGCGCGCAGGCGTCGCACATCGCTTCAACACGTTTGGCCTGAGTGGCGATGTCAAAGAGACCGTCACCACCGATGATCTGGTCTTCAAAGTTGAACCCGACAACACCGCAGTCAAGTGCGCGCCGAACGTTTTGCGCGATCCCTTGCGGGTCTTCGGCATAAGCCCCCTCGAAATCCAGTGTTACCGGCAAATCAATCGCCGCAACGATGCGGCGTACATTGTCCAACGCGGCCTCAAGTGGAATGTTCTGCCCGTCGCCATAGCCCTGCGCCATGGCAACAGGGGCACTGCCGGTCGCGATGGCCTGGGCACCAGCGTCCCGAACGGCGCCAGCGCTGCCAGCGTCCCAGATATTGAACAGAATGACAGGATCGCCCTTCTTGTGAAGGCTGGTAAAGGTCACGGCTTTCTGGGACTGGCTGGTCATCGGAACTCTCCTGTTGTCACGTATCCTACAGCTAACGCTGAGAAAATGACCCGGCCAGAGTTTTTGCACCCAGCCAGGTCAATTTAAGGTGACGGCACAGGCACAGATTGCGTCAGCTTCGCAAAGCACCTGTGACATCCACCGGTTTGAAACCAAGGTCTCAGGCGTCGCCCGCAGCGCCAGAGACGAATTTCGCGCTAAACGCAGATTCGCCCAGACGTTGCAGAAGGCTCAGCTGTGTCTCCAGCCAGGCTTTATGACCTTCTTCTTCCATCAGGATGCGTTCGAACAGTGTACGCGAACCAACATCACCAACTTCGGCCGCCTGTTGCGCTGCATTGGTGTAAAAATCAACGGCCTCACTCTCGTCTTTGAGGTCAGAGGCGAACATCTCTTCCAGTGTGCCTGCTGCGGCCGGGCTTTTCTGAAACGCAAGCTCGGGGGTTCCACCCAGAAACAGGATACGTTCGATAAAGGCGTCAGAATGCACCAGCTCTTCCTGCATCTCGCCCCGCATTTTCTCGGCCAGAATATCAAGGCCCCAGTCGTCCAGAACATGCGCGTGCAACTGGTATTGGTGCGCGGCAGTAAGCTCCATATGAAGCGCTTGCTGAAGGTTGGTGATCGTTGTTGCGTTGCTCATCGGAAATCTCCTGAAACCGTGAAATGCAAAAGCAGAAAACCTGCCTCTCCACACAGTTAAGAGGTCAGCCCCCACGAAACAACGTGGGGTGACAGTCCGACACAGTCAGAGATTAGACCAGCCGCGAGGTGTCTTTTGCGGCCCGCACAAATTCGCGAAACAGCGGATGCGGGTCAAACGGCTTGGACTTCAGTTCCGGGTGGTACTGAACGCCGATGAACCACGGATGATCCGCCCATTCCACGATTTCGGGCAGACGACCGTCCGGGGACATGCCCGAAAACTTCAGGCCCGCTTTTTCAAGCTTGTCGCGATACTTGATGTCCACTTCATAGCGGTGGCGGTGTCGTTCCTCGATCTGCGTGCCGCCATAAACCTCGGCCACTTTCGATCCGTCCGCCAATACTGCGTTGTAACCCCCAAGGCGCATTGTGCCGCCCTTGTCGTCGCCGACCTTGCGCTCGACCTTGTGGTTGCCCTGTACCCACTCCTTGAGGTGATAGACCACCGGTTCAAACCGTTTCTTCCCGGCCTCATGGTCGAATTCCTCGGACCCGGCTTCGGTAATACCCGCAGCGTTCCGCGCGGCCTCGATCACCGCCATCTGCATGCCAAGACAAATGCCCAGATAGGGAACCTTGTGCTCGCGCGCATATTGCGCCGCCTTGATCTTGCCTTCGGTGCCACGCTCGCCAAACCCACCGGGGACGAGGATGGCGTGGAAGCCTTCCAGATACGGCGCTGCGTCTTCGGTGTCGAAAACCTCGGCATCTACCCACTCGATCTTGACCTTCACGCGGTTGGCCATACCGCCATGGGTCAGCGCCTCGGCAATCGACTTATAGGCGTCTTCAAGCTGCGTATATTTGCCAACAATTGCCACTTTCACTTCGCCTTCGGCGTTGTGGATGCGGTCGCTCACATCTTCCCATTTGGCCAGATCGGGCTTGGGGGCGGGGCTGATCTGGAAGGCATCCAGAACGGCCTGATCCAGCCCCTCGCGGTGATAGGCCAGCGGCGCGTCGTAAATGGTCGACAGGTCCTGCGCTGCGATCACGCTGTCTGGACGCACGTTGCAGAACAGAGCCAGCTTTTCCCGTTCCTTGGTCGGGATCGGCCCTTCGGACCGGCAGACCAGAATATCGGGGGCCAGACCGATCGAGCGCAGTTCTTTCACCGAGTGCTGGGTCGGCTTGGTTTTCAACTCGCCGGACGCTTTGATGTAGGGCAGCAGCGTCAGGTGCATGAAGATACACTGGCCGCGCGGTTTGTCCTGACTGAACTGTCGGATCGCTTCAAAGAAGGGCAGGCCTTCGATATCGCCCACAGTGCCGCCAATCTCGCACAGCATGAAATCAACCTCATCCTCGCCTATGGCGATGAAATCCTTGATCTCGTTGGTGACGTGCGGGATCACCTGAATGGTCTTGCCAAGGTAATCGCCACGGCGTTCTTTCTCGAGCACGTTCGAATAGATCCGCCCGGAACTGACCGAGTCGGTCTTGCGGGCAGCCACGCCGGTGAACCGTTCGTAATGGCCCAGGTCCAGATCGGTTTCGGCCCCGTCATCGGTGACGAACACTTCGCCATGCTCAAACGGCGACATCGTGCCCGGATCGACGTTCAGATAGGGGTCCAGCTTGCGCAGACGCACCGAATAACCGCGGGCCTGCAACAAAGCGCCCAAAGCTGCCGAAGCCAGCCCTTTGCCCAAGGACGAAACCACACCACCGGTGATGAAAATAAAACGTGCCATAGTTTTTCGGCTGCTCCCGTGAGACGTCAAAATCAGCTGCCCGGCGGTTCCGAAAAACCGCTGCATCACGGGACTTCACGTATAAAGGATTCGCGCCAAAAGCGCAAGAGAACCGCAAGATGCTGTTGCAGTCCTCTCTCAGGTTTCTAGGTTTTGTGGATCAATCCGCCTGCGGGATCAGCGGCGCGTTGTCGTCCTGTGCCGGCGGCAGAAGATCATCAACCGACGGAATAGCCGGAGCGCTTTCCTCGGTCGAAGCCGGTGCCGGAACGCCCAGACGGTCGATTACCGAGCTGCCCGAAGATTTCTGAGCCGCAAGAATGGTCAGTGTGATCGAGGTGACGATGAAACACGCTGCAAGTATCCAGGTCAGCTTGCCCAAAGCCGTCGCTGCCGCGCGACCGGTCATCGCACCACCGCCACCGCCCATGCCAAGGCCACCGCCTTCAGACCGCTGCATCAGGACAACGGCGATCAGGCCCAGAGCCAGAAGAAGATGGATGATGAGAACGACGTTTTCCATGGTGGTCCTGTACAGCGTGGCGTGTATCGCGTGGTACTTATGCAAGTTTGCCAGCGGGGGCAAGTCAGGAGTTGGCATCAACTTCCTTGATGTATCCCATCACGTCAAAGGGACTGGACAGTGCGTTGAGTTGTGACGCAGGCTGCGGCCATGCCACATGACGATCACGACCACCCGCATGCCCTGTTGCCACCCGAACCCGCATTGCGCGTCAAAGCGCTTGAGACGATTCTGACTCGCAAAGGGCTGATCGATCCGGCGGCTCTGGACGAGATCATCGACACCTATCAGAACAGGATCGGGCCGCAAAACGGTGCGCGCGTAGTTGCCAAAGCCTGGAGCGACCCTGCCTTCAAAGCTGCCCTGCTTGAAGACGCCACTCCGGTCGTAGCCGACCTTGGCTACTATGGCCGCCAGGGCGAACATATGGTGGTGGTTGAGAACACACCGGATCGGCACAACATGGTCGTCTGCACCCTGTGCAGCTGTTACCCTTGGCCACTGCTGGGTATCCCGCCCGGATGGTACAAGTCCGACGCCTACCGAGCCCGCGCGGTGCGAGAACCGCGCAAGGTGCTGGCCGAGTTCGGCGTCACCTTGTCCCAAGACACCTCTGTACGGGTTTGGGATTCGACGGCCGAAATTCGCTACCTTGTCTTGCCCATGCGCCCTGTAGGCACAGAGGGGATGAACGAAGAGGGGCTTGCCGCGCTTGTGACGCGCGACAGCATGATTGGCACGGGCCTTCCAAGGGTGCCCGCATGACCCGCGTTCACGATATGGGAGGACGTTTCGGTGACGGTCCGATAAACCCCGAGACAGAGGATGCGCCGGTCTTTGCCGAAGACTGGCACGCCCGCGCTCTTGCGGTGACACTTGCATCCGGTTTTCTGGGGCAGTGGAACATCGACGTTTCGCGCCACGCGCGAGAACGCCTGTCCCCGAAGGATTACGCCCGGTTTTCCTATTATGAGAAATGGATATCCGGTCTGGCCGATCTGCTGGTCGAAAAGGGTGTTCTGACATTGGATGATCTGCGTGGCGTGAGCGGCGACAACCCGCATCCCTTGGCGGACAGAGCACTCAAGGCGGAAGCGGTGTCCGCTGCGCTGGCCAAAGGCGGGCCTGCGGACAGGCGTTCCAATGTCGCGGCGCTGTATTCTGTGGGGCAAGAGGTTGTCACGGTCCAACCGGCGGCAAATCGCCTCGTGGATGGAGGTCACACGCGCCTGCCTGTCTATGCATCCGGTGCCAGGGGCCGAATCCTGCGCCTGCACGGAACCCATGTTCTGCCCGATTCCAATGCGCATGGGTTGGGTGAGGCGCCAGAGCCGATTTATGCAGTGGCTTTTGCGGCATCAGAACTCTGGGCCGCCCCCGAACATCCCGCTGACCAGGTGGTTCTGGACCTCTGGCAAAGCTACCTGCAACCGGCATGAACGACTGTATCACATACGGAGCCCCCGAGCCGGTTTTTGCTGAGCCCTGGCACGCTCAGGTTTTTGCCGTCACCGTCGCGCTGAACGAGGCCGGGCGGTTCGAATGGTCGGATTGGGCGGCGCGCTTTTCAGCGATACTGAAACGCAATGGACTTGCCCGGGAACTGGATGGCGGTGACGATTACTTCCACGCATGGCTGGAAACGCTTGAGACATTGCTGGCCGAACAGGGCGCTGCCATGCCGAAAGATGTGCAGGATGTGCATCAGGCCTGGGAAGAGGCTTACCTGACCACTCCGCACGGGCAACCTGTCCACTTACGATGACAGGGTAGGGGGCTCTGCCCCCGCCGCCCGTTCCGGGCGCCTCCCCCGGGATATTTACAGCCAGATGAAGCAAGGGATCCGCTCTTCATCTGGCTACAAATATCCCCGCCGGAGGCATCGCGCGCCCGCGCGATTTTCCTCTGCGGCGAAATATCGGTTTCCCTGCGGTTTTTGCCCCGCTATATGAGCCGGGTTTGATCACTCAGCACGAAAAGGACCGGATATGGCCAACGTGGTTGTTGTCGGCGCCCAATGGGGCGACGAAGGAAAAGGCAAGATTGTCGACTGGCTCAGCGAAAGGGCGGACGTAATCGCGCGTTTTCAGGGCGGTCACAATGCCGGTCACACGCTGGTGATCGACGGCGAGGTCTATAAGCTGCACGCGCTTCCTTCGGGTGTGGTACGCGGCGGCAAGCTGAGCGTTATCGGCAATGGTGTGGTTCTGGACCCCTGGCATCTGGTCAATGAGATCGCAACCATCCGGGCGCAGGGTGTTGAAATCACTCCCGACACGCTGATGATTGCCGAAAACACGCCGCTGATTCTGCCGATTCACGGCGAGTTGGATCGTGCGCGCGAGGAAGCTGCGAGCAAAGGCACCAAGATCGGAACAACCGGTCGCGGAATTGGCCCGGCCTATGAAGACAAGGTTGGGCGGCGTTCCGTTCGCGTTGCCGATCTGGCGGACGAAGCCACGCTGGAGGCCCGCGTGGACCGAGCATTGCAACACCACGATCCGTTGCGCAAGGGTCTGGGTATCGAGCCGGTTGACCGCGACGCGCTGATTGCTCAGCTCAAAGAGATCGCGCAACAAATTCTGCCGTTTGCGGCACCTGTCTGGAAAGTGCTGAACGAAAAGCGCAAAGCCGGGAAACGCATCCTGTTTGAAGGGGCGCAGGGCGCTCTGCTGGATATCGATTTTGGCACTTATCCCTTTGTAACGTCGTCGAACGTGATTGCGGGGCAGGCGGCAACCGGCGTTGGAATCGGTCCGGGTTCGATCAATTTCGTGCTTGGCATTGTTAAGGCCTATACCACCCGCGTTGGAGAAGGGCCGTTCCCGACCGAGTTGGAAGACGCAGACGGTCAGCGTCTGGGTGAACGCGGGCACGAATTCGGCACGACAACAGGCCGCAAGCGCCGCTGCGGCTGGTTCGACGCCTGCCTGGTGCGCCAGACCTGCGCCACCAGCGGCGTGAACGGCATATCGCTGACCAAGCTGGATGTTCTGGACGGGTTTGAGACCCTTAAGATCTGCACGGGGTATGAGCTGGATGGCGAGCGTTTGGATTACCTTCCGACCGCTGCTGATCAGCAAGCCCGCTGTACCCCGATTTACGAAGAAATGCCGGGGTGGAGCGAATCGACCGAAGGCGCGCGCAGCTGGGCGGATTTACCTGCAAATGCGATCAAATATGTGCGTCGGGTCGAAGAACTGATCGAATGCCCGGTGGCGCTTTTGTCCACAAGCCCGGAGCGGGACGACACCATTCTGGTGACAGACCCCTTTGCAGACTGATGCGCGAGAAACAGAAGACAGGGCTGAGTTACAAGGCACGCCGGCGCTGGTCTCTGGTGATCCTTGTGCTTGGTCTTCCGCTGTACATCATCGCCGTGGTGACATTCGTGAACTTGCTGGGGCGTCCTCCGATCTGGATTGAGTTGCTGGTTTATATCGTGCTGGGCATCCTTTGGGCCCTGCCGTTCAAGTTCGTGTTTCGCGGCGTCGGTAAAGAAGACCCGGATCAGTCGTAGCGCTTGTCAGGTACGTCTGAATGACCGGGCCTGCTGAGCACCGCGCAGGAAAACGCGTGGTCCTCGGCGGTATAGTGTCGGCTGTCTGGTATCAGTCGAAACGTTCGGGCTTTGTCATTCAGGACGGGCGTATGGTCCAAGGGCCAAAAGCAAAAAAGGCCGGGGGTTAACCCGGCCTTGCTTGATAACCTTCCAGCGTGATCAGCCTACGGCACGCTCGTCATCGGGGCGAAAACCGATAAGGTTGGACGCGGCGAAACGCCCGCCTCCGGCTTTCTCGATTTTACCATCGCGCAGCAACTGCCCAAAAGAACGCAGGCTTTCTTCGCGATTGAACTCGTCCTGTTTCAGTGAACGCACCTTGTTCATCAGCTGCGGGCGCGAAAACTGCTCCTGACCTTCGATGAAGGACAGATATGCGGCAGCCGCTTCCAGAAGATCAGGCAGCGATTGCGCACCCTGTTCCTGTGCAAACTGTGCGAAACCGCCTTCCTCCGATCCGGTTGCTTCCTGGTCTGCGGTGACACGACGTGGCGAGACCGGGCTTGCGGATGTTCCGTGTTCATCCACCCGCTGCTCGGCCACCAGCTTGAGCGGCGCTGGAGCTTCCGGTGCCGGACGCATGCTGGTTACCTTGATTTCGGGTCGCCGTGGGCTGACCACGGATGCCAGATCGCCGCGATATTCCCGGTCGGCCGCCTCTTCCGAGCGTGCCTGACCGTCGCGGTCGGCTTCGGTGGCTGCGACGGCGGTGCGCAAGTGCGAATAGGTTTCGCGCGCATCGCTGCTGCTGGGGTCATCCATATGCTCGCCGGTCTTTGCCATCAGGCGCGACATATCCTGATCGGGATCCGCATCGTCCGCCAGTTTTTGGCTCGAACGACCGGACAGGTGCTGTTCGATCTCGGAAATTTCGGTCAGCAGGTGCATTTCGTCGTCTGCCGTCAAAACACCCTGCGCCAGGTCTTCCTCGACCGGTTCATCGTCGGATTCAATTGCTACGTCTTCTACGTTGAGGATGTTGGGGGCATCCTCTTCGTCGAAATCGTCTTCGGCAACGTCTGCAAGATCAGCGAACAGAGGCTCGGCGGCGGTCTGATCCGCCACCGGTGTGTCTTCGATCTCGTCGATTTGCAAGGGCTGGGGGGTCAGGGGCGCCTGCAGGTCAACGTCTTCTTCGATCTGAGTTTCAGCAACTTCGGGGATCAGCGCATCAGCTGTCTCAGCCGCTTGCGGTTCTTCAGCTTCCTGATCCTGCATCTCGTCAATCGCAGGTGCCGCAGGCACTTCGGTTTCCTGGGCTTCAGGCTCTGTGGGCTCGGCAAAGTCTTCCGCGCTGAGCGCACCGGCCTCAAACGCGGCGGCCACTGCATCTACCGGGGGGGCGGTATTGGCCAACAGCGGTGAGTCTTCGTCTTCGGAATACTCGGCCGCGGGCACATCGGAATGAGAGACGACTGCGCGAATGCGTTGCAGTTTCGCCGCGATGCTGTCAGCGGCCGGGGGTGGGGTGTCCGCGACAGGTTCCGCTTCGGCGAACCCGGTCTGCGCAGGGGCCGGTTGTGGCTGAACGTGAGCGGGAGTTTCGGCAACATTGATCGTGGCCGTGTGCGGGGCCGGCTCTTCAGCAGCGACAGGGGTTTCGGTTGTCTGAGTGGCGCGCAGCAACAGGCCGGATTCGTTCTGACGGGCTTCGACGCGCTGCGACGCATCGCGCCGGGCGATGCGGGTCAGCATTTCGGCATCAGGTTGCGGGGGTTCCGAGCCGAAGTAACGATCATCCGCTGCGAGATCGCGGAAATATTCGGCGATGGCTTTCATCGTTTCAAAGGAATCATCGAATCCTTCCAAAGTGCAGGAGAAGGTTCCATATGAAACGGTTAGTACCTTGTTATTCTGTACCATCAGACGCACGTCCTTTACAAACTACGAGAGCCCACTTACCCGGAATCGGGAGCACACGAAGGCTCTGAACTTTATGCATGAACCTATCATTTTGTGGTCTTAATGTGTCCAAATCCGGGAAAAATGGCCAATCTTAGGGAAATCGAGCCAATTGTACGCTCTGCCGATCCAATTGGGCTGTTCGGAGGGGGATTTATCGGATCTGGAGACCTGAATCTGGTGCTGAATCGCGTCAATTCGGTCGTTGCCGCCGATGGCGGAGCGGACGTTTTGACAGAATCAGGCCGGATTCCCGATGCGGTGATTGGTGACTTCGATTCGCTGAGCAAAGCGACGCAAGCGAAAATTCCCGCGGATCGCCTGTTTGCCATCCGCGAACAGGACAGCACCGATTTCGACAAGGCTCTTCGCAATCTGCACGCTCCGCTGGTTCTTGGGGCCGGGTTTCTTGGCGGGCGACTTGATCATCAACTGGCCGTTCTGAACGTTCTGGTCCGGCGGCAGGATCAGGCCTGCATATTGCTGGGCGAACGTGAACTGGTTTTTCACGCGCCGCCAGAGATCAAGCTGCCGGTTGCACCCGGCGATGTGGTCTCGCTGTTTCCGATGCAGCCCGTGACGGGGCGCAGTACCGGGCTGGAATGGCCGATTGACGATCTGGCCTTTCGACCGGACGGGCAGGTGGGGACATCCAACCGCGCATTGGCGCCTGTCGAGCTGAAGATGGACGGGCCGGGCCTGTTGGTGATGATCCCGCGCGCAGCGCTTGATCCGCTTATGCAGGTGTTTCTGTCGGGGCAGACCGGGCGCTGGCCCGCTCGCGCAGAATGACGTACAGGCCTGCGGCAATGGTGATGACGATGCCAGCCGCAGCCAATCCATCGGGCAGGTCGTTGAAAATCACCCATCCGATCAGGGTTGCAACCGGGATTTCCAGGTATTGCATCGGGGCCAGAGTGGCAGACGGCGCATAGCGCAGCGACCACGTCATCAACAGATGCGCGACCGTACCCAACACCCCGATCGCAATCAGCAGCCAGTTCAGATCGCTGGATGGCAGGGTCATCGAGAGCTCCGGAATGTTCATTTGCGTGCCAATCAGAAGGACCGGAGCCAGAAGGACTGTCGCAAATACGCCGGACACAGCCTGCAACGACACCGGGTCGGTCTCTTTCGCGACTTGCCGGGTGACCAGCATGAACAAGGCAAAGACTACGGCAACGATCAGTGGCAGCAACGCAGGTGCACCTACCTCGGCAAAGCTGGGTTGAATGACCAGTAACGTGCCAATGAACCCGACGATGCAGGCGGCAAGACGGCGGGAACCGACCTCTTCCTCCAGAACATATTTGCCCAGCAGCAGCATGATGAATGGCATGACGAAGGCAATAGCAACGGCATCCGCCAATGGCAGGAATTGCAGCGCGCTGAACATGGCTGAAATGCCGATGATATGCAGCAGCGTCCGTAGCAGGGTCAGCCGCAGGATGCGTCCGCGCATCCGCCAGGGTCGCCCGGTCACCGCAACCAGCGGGATCAGGATCACCGCTTGCACCGCGAAACGGACCATGACCAGCAGACCCAGCGGTGTGGTCTCGCCCAACAGCTTCGCCATCGCATCCCCCAAGGGCGCGAGCACGCAAAAACCAAGCATCAAGAAGATGCCAAAGACGGGTCTGTCCTGAGTCATGAGCGCGACGCTAACTGTTTCGCGACGCAGAGGGAAGCGCTGTTGTCAGCGGTTGGGCAGGGGCTGAACCTTGGTGTAATCCGGCCCGTTGCAGGTGGGCAGACCATCCTCCAATTTCAGCCATTTCAGCTTTTCTTCATGCGCGACATGCAACGTTGGTTCCAGCGCTTCAGGAGCGCCCAGCGTCGCGACATATAGGTGCACCACATCCGACATGGCGGTTGACCGGAAGGACATCGGCGTGCCGCAGTGCGGGCAGAAGCTGCGCTCGACACCGGGAGAGGAGTTAAAGCGCTTGGGCTCTTCACCGATCCACCGCCAATGACCATCGCGAACTCCGAAATACGTTGTCATCGGCGCTGCGCATTGGCGGCGGCAACTGTCGCAATGGCAGGTGACGCATGAAAGTACCGGAGGGTCGACCTCGAACCGGATCTTGCCGCACAGACAATGCCCACGCATGTCGCCCCTCGCTTTCTGTTTCAACAGTTCGGTACGTTCACAGCCAGACCACCCAGCGAGGTTTCCTTGTATTTCTCATGCATGTCATGGCCGGTTTGGCGCATCGTCTCAATCACCGCGTCCAGCGGCACGAAATGCTGACCGTCCCCGCGCAAGGCCAGTGAGGCGGCTGAAACTGCTTTGATAGCGCCTAACCCGTTTCGTTCGATACAAGGAACCTGAACCAGTCCGGCAACAGGGTCGCAGGTCATGCCCAGATGATGCTCCAGCGCGATCTCGGCGGCATTTTCCACCTGTTCAGGGGTTCCCCCCATCACGGCGCAAAGCCCGGCTGCCGCCATGGCAGCGGCGCTGCCAACTTCGGCCTGACATCCCGCTTCGGCACCCGAGATTGAGGCGTTGTATTTCACCAACCCGCCAATGGCCGCCGCGGTCAGCAGGAAATCTTCGATATGGCTTTCGGACGCGCCCGGTACGTGGTCCAGATAGTAGCGTAGAACAGCGGGCAGAACACCTGCGGCCCCGTTGGTTGGCGCAGTGACAACTTGCCCGCCTGCCGCGTTTTCCTCGTTGACCGCCATGGCATAGACGCTCATCCAGTCGTTGATCGTGTGCGGCGCGGTCAGGTTCATGCCGCGTTCGGCCATCAGCGCATCATAGATGCCTTTCGCGCGGCGGCGCACTTTCAAACCGCCCGGAAGGATGCCGTCAGTGGTCAAGCCGCGTTCGATACAGGCATTCATGACGTCCCACAAACGGGCCGATCCTTTCGCGAAACTGTCGGCGCAGCCCCGCGCGATCTCGTTCGCGCGCTTCATCCCGGCTATGGTCTTGCCACTGGATTTGGCCATCTCAAGCATTTCTGCGGCGGATTTGAACGGGAACGGGACCGGGTCGCCTTCATCGGTGTCTTTCCCTTCGGCCAGTTCTTCCTCGGTCAGGACAAAGCCGCCGCCGATCGAATAAAACACCTGCCGCAGGATGACATCGCCCTGTGCGTCGGTAGCCATCAGGATCATCCCGTTGGCGTGCCCGGGCAAATTGTTGTCGTAGTCAAAAATCAGATCCGCCTTGGGATCGAAATGAAGCGTCGGCAGGCCTTCGGGCGTTACGGTGTGCGTGCGTGCGATATCGGCCAGCGCGGCCTCGGCCTTTTCGTTGTCATAGGTGTCGGGAACAAAGCCCGCCAGACCCAGAATGGTCGCCCGATCGGTCGCGTGGCCGACGCCGGTGAAGGCCAGCGAGCCGTGCAGCGAACCTTTCAGGCCCGTAAATTCAAAGGGGGACGCGCGCATCATGTCCAGAAAGCGCGCCGCGGCCACCATCGGGCCCATTGTGTGTGATGAAGACGGGCCAATGCCCACTTTGAACATATCGAAGACAGATAGGAACATATCAGATAGCCGAGCCTTCCGGGGGATTAGCGTAAGTAGGGGATGTGAAGGGTGTAACGCCCAAACCTTCCGCAGCGATTGCCGAACGGGTGGCGGGGCATGTCTCAAGGTGCAGAAGCACTTTCTGCAGATGCGGCGTGTCGGCCAGTTGATACCAGCTGCGGTCAGTACTTACAGGGTACAGGGCCATCCAGCGCATCATGCAGGCGACATAATAGGTCAGAACCGATGGGACACCTGCGCGAAACCACTCAGGCCCGCGTTGCGCCAGCGCATCCAGCAACCGCAGGTGCTGCAGCAACCGGGGTCGGATGCCCGCGCGCAGCGTGTCGGCCTGTGAGGCGTCTATGTATTTTTCAGCGTAGAACAGGATGCGCAGATCCGCATGCAACGTGTTGGACGCGAAGAACAGCCATTTCAGAAATCCGGCGCGTTCAGGATCATCCACCGCCGGGGCCAGTTGACCATGGCGCTCTGTCAGCCAAAGCAGGATCGCCGCAGTTTCAAAGATCGGGCCCTGCGGCGTTTCCAGAACCGGGATCAGCCCGTTGGGATTAAGCGACCGATACGCGTCGCTGTCCTGCTCGTTCTGGCGGCGGTCCACCAGCACGGTTTCATAAGCCACGCCCATCTCGTCCAGCGCCAGCCGGATCACCAGCGAGGCGTTGTCAGGGGCATAATGCAGGCGGTACGGGGTCAACATGCGCGCAACTTACAGCGCAAAGATGTGGGTGTAAGACATGATTGCGACTTTTCCGACAGGAAACGCGTAGTCCTGAGACATCTTAACACCTGTCGGATCGCAAAATGGGGTCGCAGTCGTCTGACGCATTCCCTATAACTCCGTCAGAATAAACTGGGAAAGCTGCCATGACCAGAGATCTGTCGCCAATCGACACCGCGAAATATGTTGCCGCGTACCGTGCCGCCGACATGGTTGAAGACGGGATGCGCGTGGGCCTTGGCACAGGATCGACAGCCGCCTGGCTGGTGCGCCGTCTGGGTGAACGGGTGCGCGAAGACGGACTGCGGATCAAGGGTGTTCCAACCTCGACCCGCACGGCGCAGCTTGCCCGCGAGGTTGGTATCGACGTCATTTCACTGGATCAGGCCGGTTGGCTGGACATGACCATCGACGGCGCGGATGAGTTCGATCAGGACCTGAACCTGATCAAGGGCGGTGGCGGTGCGCATCTGCAGGAAAAGATTGTGGCCACGGCCAGCGACCAGATGATCGTCATCGCCGATGCAGGCAAAGAAGTTGAAACTCTGGGGGCCTTTCCGCTGCCTGTCGAGGTCATTCCCTTTGGCTGGCAGACAACACGCACATTGATCGAGGAAGCTCTGGATACGATGGATGTGCTTGGGACATCCTCGGCGCTGCGCATGAATGGCGAGGCTCCGTTTGTGACCGATGAGGGCAACCACATCCTTGACCTGCACCTCAAGCGCATCGGCAACCCGCGCCAGATGGCGCTGATCCTGAACCAGGTGCCCGGTGTTGTGGAAAATGGCCTGTTCATCGACATCTGCGACAAGGTCGTGATCGGCCATGGCGATGGCCGGGTCGAGCTGCGTGATATCAACGCGGGCACGGTCGCAATGGATCAGCTGCTCAGCGGATCGCGCGATAACCTGTTTTCCGATTTTTCGGACTGAGTATCGTGCAGGTCCCTCCGGCAAGTGGCTATGAAAGTTCGAAATTTCCACGCCGGGGGTTGGCACAGGGTTTTTTACGCCCAGATATCCAGAGAAATTTGCAAGTTGAACGAAGGAACCCGGCATGAGCTTTGACTATGATCTTTTTGTCATCGGTGGAGGTTCGGGCGGGGTCCGCGCGGCGCGTGTTGCGGCGGGTGAAACCGGCGCCAAGGTCGCGCTGGCCGAAGAAGACCGGTATGGCGGCACCTGTGTGATCCGGGGCTGCGTGCCAAAGAAGCTGATGGTCTTTGCCAGCGAATACTCGGGCATGGTCGGGGATGCGCAGGCCTATGGCTGGGACATTCAGCCCGGCGCGTTCAACTGGAACACTTTCCACGGCAAGCTGGTGGCCGAGCTTGATCGGTTGGAAGGGATATATCGCAATATCCTGAAGAACAACGGCGTCGAAAGCTTTGACCAGCGTGCGCGCCTTGTGGATGCCCACACGGTCGAGCTGACCGATGGAACCCGCAAAACCGCCAAACACATTCTGATTGCCACCGGCGGTCGCCCGGTTGTTCCGGATTTTCCAGGCTCGGAACTGGCGATTACGTCGAACGAGATATTCCATCTGGGCAAGCTGCCAGAAAGCATCCTGATCGTAGGGGGCGGTTATATCGCCTGTGAATTTGCCGGGATCATGAACGGGCTGGGGGTCAGGACGACTCAATTTTATCGCGGCGCACAGATCCTTCGGGGTTTTGATGATGAGGCGCGTGGACTGATCAGCGAAGAAATGTGCCAGAACGGCATCGACCTGCATCTGGGCACCAATGTGATCGAGATGAAAAAGCAGGGCGACAAGATCTGGGTCAAGGCCACCAACGGCTCCGAGCAGAGTTTTGATGTGGTGATGTATGCCACGGGCCGTGCGCCGAATGCCGATAACCTTGGGCTGGAGGCTTTGGGCGTTGAACGCGGCCGTAAGGGCGAGATCATCGTGGATGAATACAGCCAGACCGCTGTGCCCTCGATCTTTGCCATTGGCGATGTGACCGACCGGGTGAACCTGACCCCGGTGGCGATCCGCGAGGGGATGGCCTTTGTGGAAACCGTGTTCAAGGGCAATCCGACACCGGTGGATCACGACTTGATTCCGACCGCGATCTTTACTCAGCCTGAGATGGGAACTGTCGGCCTCAGCGAAGAAGAGGCAGCGGAACAGGAACCGATTGAGGTTTATGCCACGTCTTTCAAGCCGATGCAGAAATCCTTTGCTGGCGGCACGCAGCGGGTACTGATGAAACTCATCGTCTCTCAGGCCACGCGCAAGGTGCTGGGTTGCCATATTGTCGCCCCCGGTGCCGGCGAGATGATCCAGCTGGCGGGAATCGCTGTAAAGATGGGCGCGACCAAGGAAGATTTTGACCGAACGGTTGCAGTTCACCCGGTCATGGCCGAAGAACTGGTGACAATGCGGCAACCTGTGCGCACGGCTTGATTTGCAAGCGCGCGCACACAGGTTACAAGGGAACCCGTGATCACACGGTCCAAAACGAAGGAAAAGATACATATGGCGGGCAACAGCGGCGGCCCCTGGGGGGGCGGAGGCTCATCCGGTGGCGGAGGAAATCAGGGTAACAACGGGAACGGGCGCAAGCCTCCCGAAAGCGATGGCCCGCATATTCCCGAGATCGATGAACTGATGAAAAAAGGCCAGGAGCAGCTGCGCGTCCTCATGGGCGGCCGTGGCGGCGGTGGCCGTGGCGGTAGCGGTGATCAGGGCGGTGGCGGTCCGGCCTTTACCAAGGGCACAGTTGCGATTGGCCTTGTTGCAGCTGCAGTAGTCTGGGGGCTTGCGAGCTTTTATACTGTCAAACCCGAAGAACAGTCTGTCGAACTGTTTCTGGGCGAATTCTCGGCCGTCGGCAATCCGGGCCTGAACTTTGCGCCATGGCCGTTTGTAACCGCCGAGGTCATACCGGTGACCCGCGAACAGAACGAAGACATGGGTGGCGCGCGTGGTAGCGACGATGGCCTGATGCTGACCGGCGACGAGAATGTGGTCGACATAGATTATCAGGTTGTCTGGAACATCAACGACCCGGCCAAGTACCTGTTTAATCTGCGTGATCCGCGCCAGACGATCCGAGCCGTGTCCGAATCCGCGATGCGTGAGATCATTGCGCAAAGCGAGCTTGCACCGATCCTTAACCGTGATCGCGGCGTAATCGCCGACCGTTTGCAGGTGTTGATTCAGGATACAATGGACAGCTACGATTCGGGTGTGAACATCATTCGCGTCAACTTTGACAAAGCCGACCCGCCACAGGACGTGATCGCCTCCTTCCGCGATGTCCAGGCTGCCGCGCAAGAACGTGACCGGTTGCAGAACGTGGCAGACGCTTATGCCAACCGTGTGCTGGCCGAGGCACGCGGTGAAGCCGCACAGATTCTGGAAGAGGCTGAAGGGTACCGCGCCCAACAAATCAATAGTGCTCAGGGTGAGGCCAGCCGCTTTAGCGCGGTTCTGGAAGAATACTCCAAGGCACCGGACGTGACTCGCAAGCGTCTGTACTTGGAGCGGATGGAACAGATTTTGGGTGACGTCGACAAGATCATTCTAGACCCGAGTTCGAGTGGACAAGGGCAGGGCGTCGTGCCCTACCTGCCGCTGAATGAGCTGCGCCGTAGTCCTTCTGGGGAGAGCAACTGATGCGTAAGACGACATTTATTTTGCCGATCGTTTTCATCGCGGTAGTCGGTGTTCTTTCCTCGATTTTCATCGTGGACGAGCGCGAACGTGCTCTGGTTCTACAATTTGGCCGCGTTGTCGCGGTGAAGGAGGAGCCAGGTCTGGCGTTCAAGATACCGGTGATTCAAGAAGTAGTGCGCTATGACAACCGCATCCTGTCCATCGATGTCCACCCGCTGGAAGTTACTCCGCTGGATGATCGTCGTCTGGTGGTTGATGCGTTTGCGCGTTATCGAATTTCTGATCTGGAACAGTTCCGTCAGGCCGTTGGCGTCGGTGGTATCCCGGTGGCCGAGGATCGTCTGGACCGCATTCTGCGTGCTGAAACCCGCGAAGTACTGGGTTCGGTTTCCTCGCGTGACATCCTCAGCTCGGACCGTGCAGCCTTGATGCTGCGCATTCGAAATAGCGCGATTGCCGAAGCGCAGGCGTTAGGCGTCACCGTAATCGACGTGCGCCTGAAAGCGACCGACTTGCCGCAGGCCAACCTTGAGGCCACATTTGACAGGATGAAGGCCGAGCGGGAACGTGAAGCGACAGATGAACGCGCACGTGGTAACGAGGCGGCGCAACGTGTGCGCGCGCAGGCTGACCGGACTGTGGTTGAACTGGTGTCGGATGCGCGCCGTGAGGCTGAGATCACCCGCGGTGAAGCCGACGCCGAACGCAACGCGATCTTTGCCGAAGCTTATAGCGCCGATCCGGAGTTCTTTGAATTTTACCGCTCGTTGACGGCCTATCAGAATGCGCTGCAAGGCGGTAACAGCTCGCTGGTGTTGAGCCCGGATTCCGAATTTTTCAATTACCTGGGTTCACCCACAGGGCGGAGTGTTCCGGCGGCTCCGGTCTCTGAATAATGGGCATGATCCTTCTGGCCTTCGGGCTGGTACTGATTGTCGAGGGGCTGGCCTATGCGCTGGCCCCTTCGCTTATCGAGCGGATGCTGGAGGCGTTGCGCGCCATGCCCGAACAGGCCCGGCGTCTGGCCGGGTTGCTTTGTGTTGTCAGCGGTTTGATCCTGCTCTGGGGGGCATATCAACTGGGCTTTTGACGGGGCGGTTTCACGTGCGGGTGATTTCCCTGCGATCCCGAGTTGCTCACCGGGTTAAACTGACTACATTGGAAACTAAGAAAGGCCGAAACAGGCCTTGGCAAGATTGTCGACAAGGAGAGCTCAAGTGCAGGCGAAAGCGCGCAGTTTATCCGTCCGGTGGGACGACGTGAGTGTTTGGATGCGGCTGTTGTGGCTGGCCTTTGCCGGTACGCTGCTTGTGCTGGCGCAGTCGGTTTCCGCTCAGGCCAGAGGCGAAAGCCTGGCGCCCTTGGCCGAAAAGATCAGCCCGGCCGTGGTGAACATCACCACAAGCACCCTGATCGAAGGTCAGACAGGTCCGCAGGGTATCGTGCCCGAGGGGTCTCCGTTCGAGGATTTCTTTCGCGAGTTTCAGGATCGCAACGGCGGCAATGACAACAGCCCGCCCCGACGCAGCAACGCCCTTGGGTCGGGTTTTGTGATCTCTGAAGATGGCTACATTGTCACCAACAATCACGTCATTGCGGAAGCTGATGAAATCCTTGTGGAATTCTTCCCCGGCGACGGGCAGCCCAAAAAAGAACTGGTGGCCAAGGTCATCGGAACCGATGAGAAAACCGATATCGCGCTGCTCAAGGTCGAGGCGTCCGGCCCCTTGAAATACGTGCAATTTGGCGACAGCGACGTGGCGCGTGTGGGTGACTGGGTTATTGCCATGGGCAACCCGCTGGGCCAGGGCTTTTCTGTATCCGCTGGTATCGTATCGGCCCGCAACCGGGCGCTCAGCGGATCTTATGACGATTACATCCAGACAGATGCGGCGATCAACCGGGGCAACTCGGGTGGTCCGTTGTTCAACATGGACGGCGAAGTGATCGGCGTGAACACCGCGATCCTGTCGCCAAACGGTGGCTCGATCGGTATCGGCTTTTCGATGGCGTCGAACGTGGTGGTAAAGGTCGTCGATCAGCTGCGCGAATTTGGCGAAACCCGGCGCGGCTGGCTGGGTGTCCGCATTCAGGACGTGACCGAGGATATGGCCGAGGCGATGGGGCTGGAAAAACCCGGCGGCGCGCTGATCAGCGATGTCCCGGAAGGCCCCGCCCAGGAGGCCGGTCTGAAAGCAGGCGACGTGATCATCAGCTTTGACGGCGTCGAAGTCGAAGACACCCGAGGTCTGGTCCGTCAGGTCGGCGAAACAGAAGTCGGCAAAGCCGTTCGGGTCATTGTGCACCGCGATGGCGGCACACAGACAATTCTGGTCACGCTGGGACGCCGCGAGGACGCAGAAAGCAAAGACGATGACGAAGAAGAAACGCAGGATGCTCCGGTCGAAGAAAACGCCGATATTCTCGGGCTGACCATCTCCCCGCTCACAGATACGCTGCGTGCGGATATGGGATTGGATGCAGATGCCCAAGGTCTGGTGATTTCGAATGTCGATGAAGCGTCTGAGGCTTACGCGAAAGGGTTGCGTGCGGGTGACCTGATCACGGAAGCGGGTCAGCAAAAGGTGGAAACCATCGCGGACCTGGAAGCCCGAATGGACCAATCGCGAGAGGCTGGGCGGAAATCCCTGCTGCTTTTGGTCCGCAGGGGGGGCGAGCCGCGATTTGTGGCGCTAAGCCTGGAAGAGTGATTTGAATAGGCCGGGACAAGCACCCGGCCTTTTTCATTGCCTGAACACCTGAAGAGGCATGCAGAAAGAAAATGAGCCATACGCGGTAATTGCGTATGGCTCAGATACAGGGAGAGATCAGTGGACAGATATCGGGGATGATTCTCTGACCTCCTACGGTAACAACTTCACCTTAGGTCAACGCCGACCTCTTCGTATGTGAACCAGATCACACTGGGTCAGATAAGTTCGGAATCGGCCAGTTCCCGCAAAGCGTCGAAATCCTGAATCAGCAATCCGCCGCGCGAGGATTCGACAATATTGTCGCGTTTCCAGATCGAGATCGTCTTGGAAACGGCCTCGCGTGTGGCCCCGACAAATTCGGCCAGTTCGCTCTGCGACAAGGTGATGCGCTGCGTTGGGTCGTCCTGCAATTCCGACAGATGCAACAGCTTTCGGGCCAATCGAATGGGCATGGGCAAAAAGACCTGCTCGTTCAGCTGCAACCCCATCCATCGCATGCGCACCCCGGCCAACCGGATCAGATCCACGGCAAGATCAGGCTGTTTTCTGATCTGGTTCATGACGTCATTGCGACGTACGCGCAAAACGCGCGATGGCTCGGCCGCCGCAATAGTCGCCGTGCGCGGGCCGTTGTCAAACAGCGCAATCTCGCCAAAGACTTCGCCAGGGCGCATCAGGGTCAGCGTCAGCTTTCGCCCGCTCATCGCCAGAAAGGACACTTCAAGCGTGCCTTCCAAAATGGCATAGAGCGAATCGCCTTCATCGCCCTGTTCGAATAGGGTTTCGCCTTGAGCCAGCGAGATGTCGGTCGCCTGCGCCGAAAGCATCTCTCTAAGCCCGTCGGAGGCCTCCGAAAGGAAGCCGCTGGTGGGAAAGGCCGTCATGTATACACCGATCTTGGGTAAGGTGTGAGTGTGGGTGGTGACACAACTTCCCATAGCTCGGCGGCTAAGCCAAGAATTTTGTTTGTTTTGCAGGTATTGCGACGTCAGGGCAGCTATTTCTGTTCCGGGTCGTCCATATAGCGTTGCAGGATGCTGAATTGCAGCATCAGGAAGGCCATCAGCGCGATGGGAAATCCGAAGGTTTCGATTTTGACCCAAAGGTCGGTCGACATGGTGCGCCAGACAAACTCGTTTGCGGCGGCCAGAACGGCGAAACAGGCGCAAAGGCGGCGCGTCAGAATCATCCACCCTTCGTGCTTCATCGGCAGCAATTCATCCAGTACGTAGGCCAGATAAGATTTCTTTTGCAGCAACCCGATGCCAAGGATCAGGGCGAACAGGCCATAGACAAGCGTGGTTTTCATCTTGAAAAACCGCTCGTCATTGAACCATGCGGTCAGGCCACCAAAGAAAATGACCATGAAGGCCGTGAAAATCTGCATCCGGCTAAGCTGGCCGGTCAGATACCACAGGATACCCATTGCCCCCAGCATCAGGGGGACGAAGATAATCGTGGCGATGATAAAGCCGGAATACTCGGTGCCACCGATCAGAAAGCTGTCATCACGCAAGCGCAGGTAGATGAAGAAGAAGGCCAGCGGCGGGCCAAGCTCCAGCACCTGTTTCAGAAATGGGTTGATATCTTTTTTGCCTGTCATCGGTATGTCCTGCTGCTTACCCGCCCATTTCAACTATTACGGCGCCGAGTGCAATCAATGCCATCAATGCAATGCGTCTTGGGCCAACGGTCTCCTTCAGGACAAGCCAGCCGATCAGCGCCGCAAAGACGGTTGAGGTTTCGCGCAGCACGGCGGCTTCGCCGACTTTGTCCAGCCGCGTGGCCAGCATGATCGACCCAAAGGACAAAGGCGCGATGATGCCGCCGGCCAGACCCCGCAGCATCAGTGGGCCGGGCGCAGGGCGATGTGTCATCGCGCGCCATCTGAGGAAGGCGTAGACCGGCATCGCCGCGCCGTCGATCATGAAGAACCAGGCCAGAAATGTGAACGGGTCGGCGGTGGCGCGTATGCCATAGGCGTCATAGGTGGTGTAAAGGGCGACAAACAGCCCCGTGATGATCGCCAGGACCAGCGCAATCCCCAGCGTGTCCCGGTTGGTTTCAAGAAACCGGAAATTATAGGCGGCCAGGCCGAATATCCCGGCCAGCAGGGTTGCGACGCCCAGCCACTGCACGGTCGAGAATGTTTCACCGAACAGAAGATAGGCACCAATGACCGTAAACAGCGGGCCTGTCCCGCGCACGACGGGATAGACGACCGTGTAGGACCCTTTGGTGTACGCCGCGGCCTGCAGCGTCTTGTAGGCAATGTGGATCAGCCAGGCGAGGGCGAAGATCGGCCACATATGAGGTTCAGGCCAGGGCACCACGAAAAAGGCAAACGGGGCGGCCATCAGGCCATAGCTGGCGTCAATGGCACCGCGGGACAGCCATGGATCATGACGGCCTTTCTGCAGCGCCCCGAACGCGGCGTGCAGGAAAGCGGCCATCAACGCCAGTGCCAGCGCCAGTTGGTGACCGGCTTCGGTGCCTTCAAGTGAGATCAGCCAGTCGCTCAAATACGCAGACCTTTTGTAGGGCGGAGAGGGGTGGGGGCTGTCTGCCCTCACACCCCCGAGGATATTTGGGGCCAGATGAAGTGGCGGATCAGCCCTTGTCGAGCCCGGTCAGGGCGGCGGCGAATTCTTCGGGATCGAAGGGGGCAAGGTCATCGATCTGTTCTCCCACCCCGATAGCGTGGATCGGCAGGCCGAACTTGTCGGCCAGCGCGACAAGAACACCGCCCTTGGCGGTTCCGTCCAGCTTGGTCATGATCAGGCCCGAGACATCGGCCAGCTTGCGAAAGGTTTCCACCTGGCTCAGCGCGTTCTGACCTGTGGTGGCGTCAAGGACCAGCAAGGTGTTGTGCGGTGCGGTCTCGTCGACCTTGCGGATGACGCGGACGATCTTGGCCAGTTCCTCCATCAGGTCGGTGCGGTTTTGCAGGCGCCCGGCGGTATCGATCATCAGCAGATCCGCGCCTTCGGCCTGAGCCCGGGTCAGCGCGTCAAAGGCGAGGCTGGCGGGGTCCGAGCCCTCGGGCGCGGTCAGAACCGGAACCCCGGCGCGATCGCCCCAGACTTGCAATTGTTCGACGGCCGCAGCGCGAAAGGTGTCACCGGCGGCGATGACGACTTTTTTGCCAGCCTGCTTGAACTGGCTGGCCAGTTTGCCGATGGTCGTGGTCTTGCCCGAGCCGTTGACGCCGACGACCAGCACCACTTGCGGACGTTTGGGATAGATCGGCAGGGGCCTGGCCACGGGCTCCATCACGCGGGCCACTTCCTGCGCCAGCAACTGTTTGATTTCCCGGGTCGAGAGTTTGCGCCCAAAGCGCCCCTCGGCCATGTTCGAGGTGACACGCAGGGCGGTGTCGACGCCCATGTCAGAAGCGATCAGCAGCTCTTCGAGTTGCTCGAGCATGTCGTCATCCAGCGTGCGGCGCATTTCTGTGGCAGCGCTGCCACGGCTGAACAAGCGGTTCAGGATGCCTTTGGATTCAGGGATTTCTGGTGGCGGGGCAACTGGTGTGGGATCCGCCGGGGCGGGGGCAGGTTGTTCAGCCGGTTCCTGCGCCGGTTCAGGGGTCGGGATTTCGGGAACCGGTTGCGGCTCGGGCTCAGGTTCGGGGAGGACAGGGTCGGGTGCGGCGGTTTCCTCGCCACCATCCTCGACGATGGCGTCCAGCCCCTGTTCGAGGCGGGATGAGGATTTGAACAGCTTGTCCTTTAGCTTTGAGAAAAACGCCATATTTGGTCTCCGCAGGTGTTCCTTTCACCTAATGCGGATTTGCGGCAGTTGCAAAGGGTCACGCAAAAGCGAAGACGAAACCAAATTGCGCGCCCCAGTAGAGCGGCCAGATCAGATAGGGCGTCAGCTTGTGGGCGGGGTGGTTCGCAGGCAGCAGGAACTTTTCCGTAGCAAGGATCAGATCAGACGCGATGAAGGCGATTGCAGCCGGGAACGCCCATCGCAAGGCACCTGTCTGGGGCAGCGCCAGCACGGTGATCCCCATGCCAAGGATGATCGGGATATAGGCCAGAACAGGGCCTTTCAGGTCTCCGGCGCGGGGGGCAAGCAGTGTGGCCATGACAATGCCCAGAATGACCAGAGACCACACGATCGCGGGGGCATCCCAGATCAGGCTGGCGGAGCTGGCAGGATGCGACAGGAACAGGGCGATATAGGCCAGATGCCCGGCGGCAAATGCGGCAATGCCGGCCATGAACGTGGCATCCGTTTCACGCGACAACAGCGCGTCCCCGGTCGCGCACAGTGCAAGCGCAACGGCCAGCATCCATGGGCCGCCCTGCAGAACCGCAATGACTGCCAACACGGCGACCGAGGTGGTTTTCAGCACAGTGCGCAAGGAACTGGCAGGTCGGACCGTCAGGGGCAGGTATCCCAATGCGCAGCCAAGGGCGATCCAGAAGAGAAGGGTTGTCATGTCACCTCACCGCGGTTTTCGAATACCATCATCCCGAGTGGGGCAAATAATCAAGCGCTTACGTGGAGTTAAGCGTGTTTCGCCAACCCTCGGCCAAAGGGTGAATGGCGTCTCCGGATCGCATCTGACACAATGGGCGTATGTTCCGAGCGCTGATGATTCTCGCCTGTTTTGCCGCACCGCCCGCTGTGGCCCAGGCCCCTTTGTCCGGCCCCGAATTCGACACCTATACGCGGGGCAAGACCCTGTTTTACGGGTTCGAAGGGCAGGTTTACGGGGTCGAACGCTATTTGCCCAACCGCCGGGTGATCTGGTCTTTTCTGGATGGCGATTGCAAGGAAGGTGTCTGGTATCAGCAGGATGAGCAGATTTGTTTCATCTACGAAGACCGGTTTGATCCGCAATGCTGGGTTTTTACGCGATCCGGCGGTGGCCTCGTTGCGCAGTTTGAAGGCGACCCGCAGGCGACCGAACTGTACGAGGCGGAAGATATCGGCGAAGAAATGGTGTGTTATGGCCCCGACGTCGGTGTCTGACTAGATCACCCGAAGCTCATCATAGCTGAGCATGACATGCTCCTGGTATGCAGGTCTTTCTGTCAGCTTTTCGTAATAGCGCCGCAGGTTGGGCAGGACCCTGCGGGATATGGCGATGTCGTAATAGCGATAGAGGATATGTCCCAGCTGAATATCGGCCAGCGTCAGATCGGACCCGCACAGGTAGGTGTTTTCTGATAACCGGGTATCGGCAAGTGCCAGTTTGCTTTCCAGTGCGGCAACGGCCTGTTTAATCGCGTGTTGGTCCTGCTGCGCCGGAGCAGTTCGCACAACCTGCCAGAACACGGGTACCGTGAAATCCATCGCAATGTTGATCTTGGCCCATTCCGCCCATTTGTCGACTTCGGCCCGTTGGACCGGGTCGCGCGGCCAGAACGCATTCCCGCCATAGGCATTCGCCAGGTAGCGCAGGATTGCGCCGGTCTCCCACAGCGGTGGGTGATTACCATCCTGGAGTACTGGGATGGTGCCGTTCGGGTTCAGCTTGCGAAAGGCATCGGTGTCCAGCCCACCGAACCTATGCCCTGCATCGTGGCGATGAAAGCGCAGCCCTAGCTCTCCGACGCACCACATCAGGGCCTGAACATTCGATGACGTTTTGCGGCCCCAGATTGTCAGCATGGCTTAGAACAACGATCCCTGATCTGGTGCATCCGGTTTGGTTTTCCGGTTGGGCTGCTTTGCGGCTGTCCCGGCGCCAAGAATGCCATCGGCGAATTCGATGTCCAGCGCCGTATGTTTCGCGGCCTCGGCTTTGGTCGTGATGACATTCCCATCTGCGCGGACCACAGCATATCCGCGTTCCAGCGTGGCCTTGTAGCTGAGCGTTTCGCGCAGGCGGTCGGTGGCCTCAAGCTGATGTTTCAGACGATCCAGCCGCGTGGTCTGCGCCGCGTTCAGCCGGTCACCAAGCCGGGCAAGGTTTTGCGCGTGCTGGCCGATCTCGCGTTGAATCGGTCGCAGGGACAGGCGCGAAGACAGGTTGCGCAGTGATTCCTGACGGGCCGAAACCAGACCGCGCAGAGTTGACGGGCGCAGATGCGCAGACAGTTCCACCACTTGCAGGCGACGGTTTTGCACTCCTCGCGTCAAAGCTGGGGTCAGGCGATCTGCAATCAAATCAAGGCGTTGTCTGGGGGAGTTCAACAGACTGTCAGGGCGCGGCAGGGCGCGGGACAAATCGCGCAGCCTTTGCGAACGGCGCTGCACCGCGTCCGTTGCCGCGCGCGACAGACGGGCGCCTTGCTCTCCGGTCCAGGCGAGCAGTTCGATGCGGACCGGCACGGCCAGCTCTGCCGCAGCTGTGGGTGTAGGCGCGCGGCGGTCCGAGACGAAATCAATCAGGGTCGTGTCGGTTTCATGCCCGACGGCCGAAATCAGCGGTATTTCCGATGCGGCGGCGGCGCGCGCGACACTTTCTTCGTTGAAGCCCCAAAGATCTTCGATCGACCCACCGCCACGGGCCACGATGATCAGGTCAGGACGGGGCAGTGCGCCACCGGGTGTAAACTGGTTGAACCCTTCGATGGCGCGGGAAACCTCGGGGGCGCAGTTTGCGCCCTGCACGGCTACGGGCCAGATCAGCACCTTGCGCGGGAACCTGTCCCGAAGCCGGTGCAGAATGTCACGGATCACCGCGCCCGAAGGCGATGTCACGACGCCGATGATCTGCGGCAGATACGGCAGGGGCTTCTTACGCTCGGGCGCAAACAGACCTTCGGCCTCAAGCTGTTTCTTGCGCTTTTCCAGCAAGGCCATAAGCGCGCCCTGACCGGCTACGGCAACTTCATCGACATTCAGGTTGTATTTGGATTGCGCGCCAAAAGCGGTCAGGCGACCGGTGACGACAACCTCCAGCCCTTCCTCTGGCACGACCGAGAGGCTGGAAACCTGACCTTTCCATGTTGTGCAGGCCAAAACGTTCCGGTCGTCCTTGATGTCGTAGTACAGGTGCCCGGATCGGGCCTTGAACACGCGGCCAACTTCGCCGCGCACGCGGATTCGCCCGAACGCGCCTTCCAGCGTGCGTTTTACCTCGCCCGATACCTCGGAAACCGTGTATTCAGGGGTGTTTTGGCCCGGAATCGGGTCATCAAGCAGGTCGGACATTTCAGCGCCTTGTTTCAAATGCTCACCCAGCTTAGAACGCCGCGCAGGCGAGGCCAAGCAGATCGGAGACGACCCCATGAACATCCTTATTCTCGGCAGCGGCGGGCGCGAACACAGCCTGGCCTGGGCGGTGATGCAAAACCCAAAATGCGACCGTCTGATCGTGGCGCCGGGCAATGCCGGGATCGCTCAGATCGCGGATTGTGCCGCTCTGGATATCGAAAACGGCGGGGCCGTCGTCAGCTTTGCCGAGGAAAACGCGATTGATTTCGTGATTGTCGGCCCCGAGGCTCCCTTGGCAGCAGGAGTGGCGGATCGCCTGCGCGAAGCCGGGGTGCTGGTTTTCGGACCGTCTGCCGAAGCGGCCCGGCTGGAAGCCTCGAAAAGCTTTACCAAGGAAATCTGCGACGCGGCACATGCCCCCACCGCCGCTTATGCGCGGTTCACCGCGCCCGAACCCGCCAAGGCTTATATCCGCGAACAGGGCGCGCCCATCGTGGTCAAGGCCGATGGTCTGGCCGCCGGCAAGGGCGTGATCGTGGCCATGGACGAAGACACGGCGCTTGACGCCATTGACGACATGTTCGGAGGTGCCTTTGGTGGCGCGGGGGCCGAGGTCGTGATCGAAGAGTTTATGGACGGCGAAGAAGCGTCTTTGTTTGTTCTGTGCGATGGCCAAGACATCCTGTCCATCGGTACGGCACAAGACCACAAGCGGGTGGGCGAAGGGGATACCGGCCTGAACACCGGGGGGATGGGTGCCTATTCTCCGGCGCCGGTTCTGAGTGCTGAAGTTGAAGCGCGCGCGATGGAAGAAATCGTGCGCCCTACCATTGCTGAAATGAAGCGCCGGGGCACACCGTTTCAGGGAATTCTCTATGCGGGGCTGATGATCAAGGACGGCCAGCCGCGCCTTGTGGAATACAACGTCCGTTTCGGGGATCCGGAATGTCAGGTCCTGATGATGCGTCTGGGCGCGCAGGCGATGGACTTGTTGCATGCCACCGCCGAAGGGCGACTGGGTGATATGCGGGTCAACTGGGCTGACGATCACGCGATAACTGTCGTGATGGCGGCCAAAGGTTATCCGGGAACCTACGAGAAGGGCACGGTCATCAAAGGATTGAACGGCTTGCCCGAGGACAGCAGCAATATGGTGTTTCATGCGGGCACAAGCGAGGCCGCGGGGCAGGTGCAGGCCGTCGGCGGGCGCGTTCTGAACGTGACCGCGCGTGGGAAAACGCTGCAAGAGGCGCGCGACCGGGCGTATCAGATGGTTGATGCCGTGGATTGGCCCGAAGGGTTCTATCGCAGCGATATCGGCTGGCGCGCTTTGGAGGGATGATCGGGCAGGGGGCTTTGCCCCCTCGGCCTTGCGGCCTCCCGGCGCTGCGCGGCCTCCCGGCGCTGCGCGGATTCGCGGTCGAAATCGTCCGCTGGACGATTTCTTTTCAACCACTCACCCTCCAGGATCTTTTTGGCCAGATGAAGAGGCGGATCAGCAATTCAGGGCTGATGTGAGATTGTCGCGCTGTTTGAGCGGGCCCAGGTCCGTCAGATGCCAGCCATCCTGATAGGAAACACGGATGATCCGCGACCAGTCGGCGCTGGCGAGGATCATTTCGGGATGGTCGCCACAGCTCCTCAGGCCGCCGGAAATGAAATCCTCACCGATCTTGTGGTTGGTCAGGCCGGGCAGAGCGGCGATTTCGGTCAGTCCGCTATCTTTGAAGCGCCATATGCGCAGGGTTTTGGCCAGGTGGGGGCGGTCGATATAGGCGATCTCGATATTGCCGTCACCATCCAGATCAGCAGCACCGACCGGGGCGAGCCAGCGGAAACGTGCGCCGATATGAGGAGTGGCCGCTATTTTTTCGCCAGCGGCGTTGTAGATCGCAAGCTGAGCGCCTGTTGTGTCCTGCGTTTCGACGACAACTGCTTCAACCGCGCCGTCCCTGTCGATGTCTGCCAGACGCGGCGCGAGGTCTTCGAATACACGGTCCTGTGGCAGACGAACCGTTACGACTGTATCATCGACCACAAGTTCCAGCGCGCCGTATTCGATATTGTCGCCCAAAACACCATGTGCGTATCGCGTGGTTGGTTCCGCGAAGCGGGCGTCGGTGATGGTGTCTGCCGCGACAGCGATTGGCAGCGCGCACCACAGGCCAAAAGAGAGCAAAGCGCTGCGCACCCGACATTGCCACAGGCGGGCGGGCTGACGCGGCGCTTTGTTGGGCATCAGATCTGCTTTTCAGGCATCTGGACAATCAGGCCGTCCAGCGCGTCGGTCACCTTGATCTGGCAGGTCAGGCGCGAGCGGGCCGGGTCGGGCTCATAGGCGAAATCCAGCATGTCCTCTTCCATGTCGTCCTTGGCCGGGATTTTCTCGACCCAGTCGGGGTGGACATAGACATGGCAGGTCGAGCAGGCGCAGGCACCGCCGCAATCGGCCTCGATGCCGGGAATGTTGTTGTCACGGGCCCCTTCCATGACGGTCAGTCCGTTGGCGACCTCGACAGTGTGCTCGGTACCGCCATGCTCGACATAGGTGATCTTTGCCATTGCGTGCGTCTTCCTTTTGCGATGTTCGAAACCTTCCTTAGTGAAGGGAGTTAGGTGTTTCCAGCCTCATTTGCGACTCCTTACGCCGTGTCTGGACTTTCCTGCTTTTTGTTCTATTTTCGTTCTCATGCTTGTTGCCCCTTTTCACCGCGCGGTTTCAAACCGGGACTGGCCGCGACCGCCGTCCTGTCTGCCCTCCGCCCAGCTGGAGGCCCCGCCCGAAGGGGCGCGTGTGGCCGTGGCCGGGCTGGTGATCCTGCGGCAGAGGCCGGGGACGGCCAAAGGCGTGATCTTTCTGACGCTTGAGGATGAGACCGGGATCGTCAACGTGGTGGTCTGGCGCAAGATCTACGAACGCTTCCGCCGTGCGGTGATCTCGGGGCGGTTGCTGAAGGTGACAGGCCGGATGCAGCGGGCGCATTCGGTGACCCATGTGATCGCGGAAGAGATCGAGGATATCTCGGGCATGCTGGACCTGCTGGTGCAGGGGCAGGGTTAGGTCTGTCGTGCGGATCAATCCAACATTGTCCGTCGCAGTGCCGCAAACCCGCGTCTGGAGAGCGGGCGATATGTTTTCTTTGCCTCAAATGTGTGTTTAAGGCGCTTTTCCGCCACTTGAATGCGGGATGGTCGACTCTCCGGCGCCGGGCGCGTAGTGACACGCATCTTTGCGCATCGGCTTGTGTCAAAGCTCGGGCCGGATTGCGCATCACTCAACGTCTTTTCAGAGTCAGTTCGGATGCCCAACGCAACACACCAAGGATCGCTCGAAAAAACCGTCTCACGGGACGAAAGCCGGATTTCCGACCGTCTGGCTGAGCTCTCGGAACTCACACGTTCTGCGGGGTATGTTCACACCGCCCGAATGATCGATGAGGCGTTGAGCGCTTATTCCTTCGAACGCAGACAGGCTGAGACTGCAAAAAGGCTTCGGTCAGAGTTGCAGCAACTCAAGCGGATTGAAGCGTCGCGCTCGTATGACGAAACGGATCGAAAGCCGCATTTGGTTCCGAACTTTCGGTCCCGGCGGTCGGCAAAACCCGATGGGATGCTGTTCGACAGGGCCGAGCGTTCTGACGGCGCAGCCCAGAAAGCCGGGGCGCGCAACGGGCAGGCCGCATTTGTCCTGACGACCCGGATGCGTGTTGACGGGTGGAACGTTGCAAGGCTGCGCAATGGGCACTGGACAGGCATATCCATGTCTTTCCCCGCGGAACCTGAATTCCAGTTTCGCTGATAAGTCGCGCCGCCGCCACGGATCCGCCGCCGGGGGCGTTGCAGGGCCGGATGCAGAGGGCGCATTTGGTAACCCATGCGATCGCGGCAAGGATCGAGGATATTCCGGGGATACAGGATGTGTTGGTGTGGGGGAGAGGGTTAGTCCGCTTAGCGGACTTTGCTGCCATTGCCATTTCAGGTGTTTGCTAATGCAGCATTCTATTGCAGGTGCGGCACGCTCATCGCTGCGATGCAGCCGATGTCGTCAGAGCGGTCATTCAATGCCAGTCTGAGGCGCGAAATTCGAACCGCCCTTTCGCTGCAACCACGACCGACTAACGAGAAGCGGGAATATACCGTCATTGGCGTTCGTGATCTGAACGGCCGCTTTTTTGTCCTTCGCGCCGGCGGCGAAAACAGCAAAGGATAAACCGGACCTTCGCTGCTCTCGCGAAAAGCCATTCCCAGTCTTGCTTAGCGGTCATTCGACGACGTCTGCGTGAATTAACTTATTGGTCCGCTTGAGCACGCAAACAGAGAAACCACCGGACGGTGTCGGCCTGGCTATCTCATCAGGATGTTTGATTGCCGAATTCGCGGCTTTGCAACCCGCTTTGCGATTATGGCACAGCTCTGTCGCGGCCTGCCCAAGAGGATTCAATGTATTCAATTAGTGAGTGGCAATCTATTATGGTGTTGTTAAATATGTAAAATTCCTTTGGGCGCAGGAGTCTCAATGGCATTGTGAATATTTATGCTTTCTAAATATACAAATTCTCCTCTCAAACTTCACCGCTATGTTAGCGTTATCGCTTTGGGATTGATGCTTGTTCTTACCGGTTAGCCGATATCCAGCACAATTTGCGAAGCATTTAGCGTTGCCGACCCAATTGGACCGGCAGCCAAGGAACATACACTGGAGGAAATATGTCCCTTTTGCAGACCATTACCCGTAGAGCCGCCTTGCTGTCTGTCGCCGCTGTCGCACTAACTGCCGGGACAGCGTTTGCAGGCGATGTCAAAATTGGCTTTCTGCTGAAAACCATGCAGGAAGAGCGCTACAAGCGCGACCGCGCCGCGTTTACTGCGAAAGCTGAGGAACTGGGCGCCGAAGTTATCTTTGATTCAGCGAACAATGACGAGCTGACCCAGCTGGCTAAGTTTGAAAACATGCTCGCCAAGGGAGCAGATGTCATCGTGTTGCAGCCGGTGAATACCGGTACTGCTGGTAGCATGGTCAGCATGGCAAACAGCGAAGGTGTGCGCGTTGTCGGGTATGACTCGATGCTTGTGGACGGGCCGCTGGATGCGATGGTGATGCAAGACAGCTGGGCCGTGGGTCGCCTGCAAGGCGAAGCCATGGTCGAATGGTTGCAGGAGAAGAACGGAGAGGTGTCCGGCAAGATCGCCCTGATTCAAGGTCAACCCGGCGACTCTAACGCGATTGCCATGAGCAGCGGTGTGTTGGAGATTGTCGAAGCGAACCCGGGGCTTGAGCTGGTAACAAATCAGGCCCATGAAGGGTGGTCCTCTGAGAAGGCCATGGCGACTGCGGAAAATACGCTGACCTCAAACAGCAACAGCATCGACGCGTTTATCGCCAACAACAGTGGCATGGCCCGTGGAGTTATCGCGGCATTGGAAGCACAGGGGCTGGCTTCATCAGACAAAGTGTTTGTAGCCGGATCTGATGCCGACCTGGCCAACATCCAATACGTCGCGCAAGGCAAGCAAGCCGTTGAAATCTGGAAACAGATCGATCCCTTGGCTGAAACCGCGGCAGAAGTTGCAGTGGCTTTGGCTAAAGCGCCGGACACTGCTCCTGCTGATCTGGTCGAGGTGGACAAGGTTATCAACAACGGCTTCACCGATGTGCCAACAATCGTGACCCCGATCACGCTTGTGACACAGGACAACATCGATGACACGATCATCGCTGGCGGCTTCTACTCCAAGGAAGAAGTCTACGGGAACTGATCCTCGGGACCTTTTCCTGAAGGAGGGCGTTTCGCCATCTGGCTCCCTATGCGTGTACTCCCCGCGCGCAGCTTTATGGTGCCCTCCTTCCTTAACCCGTCACGGAGAAACTGCCGGTCAGGGTGGGGAACGTCCGAAATACCTTTCTGAATGTGATGGGAAAAAGCATGTCTGAAGTCGTCCTGAAAATGCAGGGTATCATCAAGGATTTTCCCGGTGTCCGCGCCCTGAATAATGTCAATTTCGAAGCCCGCTCGGGTGAGCTTCTGGCGCTGATGGGAGAAAACGGAGCGGGCAAATCCACGTTGATGAAAGTGCTCAGTGGAGTTTGGCCCTATCCGACCTACGAAGGCGATATCTATTTGCGCGGCGAAAAGGTCCGATTCGCGAATACAAAAGAGGCCGAGGCAGCAGGCATCGGTATCATCTACCAAGAACTCAACCTGATCCCCGGTTTGTCTGTCGCCGAAAACATCTTTCTGGATCGCCAGTTCACCGATGCCAAGGGCAGGATCAACTGGAACCAGACCTTTGCCGAAACCCAGAAGCTGCTGACCGAACTGGGCATCAATGACATTCGCCCGACCGATCTGGTGCAGAACATCACTGTGGGCAAACAACAGATGGTTGAGATTGCCAAAGCTTTGTCGCTCAAGGCCGAGATACTGGTGCTGGACGAACCGACGTCGGCGCTGACAGATAAGGAGGTCAAGGATCTCTTCCGTATCATCCGCAAGCTGAAAGCCGACGGTGTCTGCATGTGCTACATTTCGCACAAAATGGAAGAGATTGAGCAGATCGCCGACCGGATTGCGGTTCTGCGCGATGGCCAGACCATCGGTGACGTCACGCCTATCGCGGATATCACGCTTGATCAGATCATCGCCCGAATGGTTGGACGCGACATCAAAGATATGTTCCCCAAGGTCGATTTCACACCGGGTGAGGTGACTTTGGAGGTCAACGATCTGTCCGTCACAAACCCCGACCTGCCTGGCAGCTATCTGGTCAAGAACGCCAGCTTCGTTGCCCGCAAAGGCGAGATATTGGGCATCTCCGGGCTAATGGGCGCTGGCCGGACCGAACTGGTTGGCGGTGTATTCGGTGCTTATCCGGACCAGACCACCGGTGAAGTGAAGCTGAACGGGCAAAAGCTGGACATCAAATCGCCGAAGGACGCCATTGATGCCGGCATCGCGCTGCTGACCGAAGATCGTAAGGCTTTGGGGCTGTTTTTGGACAAATCCATTTCCTTCAACACGACGATTTCCTCGCTTGAGACGATCAGTTCAAAGGTTCTGGGCATTATCAACACCCAGCAGGAGCGCAAGATCGTTAAGGAATATGTCGACCAGTTGGGCGTTAAAACACCGTCGATTGACACGGTCATCGGTACGCTGAGCGGCGGCAACCAGCAGAAAGTCATCTTGGGTAAGTGGCTGAACTCACGGCCGGATGTGTTCATTTTGGATGAACCCACACGTGGGATCGATATCGGTGCCAAGGTCGAGATTTACAAGCTGCTGAACGAACTGGTCCTACAAGGTGTCACCGTCATCATGATTTCTTCGGAACTGCCTGAGGTCTTGGGCATGTGTGACCGGATTCTGGTGATGTGCGAAGGCGAGATCGTGTCAAACTTTGGACGGGACGATGCGAAGAAAGAAGCAATCATGGCGTATGCCACCGGCAGCGCATAAGGGAGGAAGCAAATGAGTGCTGACAGCAACGTTGCAGGTGTTGGCGTCAATGGCGCCAAGGAAAACCACCTGATAAACTTCATAAAGGACAACGCGACGCTAATTGCGTTGATCGTGCTTGTCGTTGGGCTCAGCTTTGCCGACGACGCATTTTTCACCGCGAGGAACCTTAGCAACCTATCCCGTCAGGTTACCATCATCGGGATCATTGCCGTAGGCATGACCATGGTCATTCTGATTGCGGGTATTGACCTATCCGTTGGCTCTGTCGTCGGGTTATCAGCGGTCGTCTGTACGCTCATGATGCAATGGGGCGTGCCGACCATATTGGCGGTACCTGCAACCCTTTTGATCGTGGGTGTTGGAATAGGTCTGTGGAACGGGTTCTGGATAGCCAAGTTCAACATACCCCCATTCATCATAACCCTTGGAATGCTGACTATCGCACGCGGTTTGGCACTGACCCTGACCAATGGCAGTTCTGTACCGGTAACGAGTAATGTGTTTCCATTGATTGGTGGTGCTTATATCCCGCCGATGATGTCCAGTATCGTGCTGATCGTGTGTGCTGCGCTTGCTGTTTATTCGATCTTCCGAGATGTTCAGCAAAGCAAGGCGCATGGCGTCGAAGTGAATATGCAGGAGCTGCTGGTCAATGGGGCGGTGATGATTGGTGGTTTTGCTTTGGCCTTCCACGTGTTCACCAGCTACAAAGGGATCCCCGTTCCTGTTGCGATCTTTGCAGTCATTGCATTTGCCGGGATCTATACGCTGAACAGCACCCGTTTTGGTCGCCGCCTCTATGCGCTTGGCGGAAACGAAGATGCGGCTCGCCTGTCCGGCATCAACGTCGTCCGCACCAAGATGATTGTCTATACGGTCATTTCAGTCCTGTCGGCCCTAGCTGGAATTATCCTGGCCTCGCGTCTGAACGGTGCCTCGCCCAATCTTGGAACGATGTTCGAACTTGACGCGATCGCCGCGGTCGTTATCGGCGGTACCAGTCTGGCGGGTGGTTCTGGCAAGGTGAGTGGAACCATCATCGGTGCCCTGCTGATCGGGGTCCTGAACAACGGCATGAGCCTGCTTGGTGTGGTCACGTTCTATCAGTTGATCATCAAGGGCCTGATCATCATCCTCGCCGTCTGGTTCGATGTGATGCAGAAGAAATAATGTTGCTGGCCTGCCCCCGGTCACACGCACCGGGGGCAAAGCCAAAATCCCCGAAAACTTGAATGACAGTTGGGAGGTAAGCGATGGTCCAGTCCATTTTAGCAACCTTACGCACAAACGGCCTCAGAGCTTTGGGTTTGGCCGGCCTTCTATCCGCATCGCTGCCAATGATCGCGGCAGCGCAGGACAACGCTACAATCGGGTTCCTGCTCAAGACCATGCAGGAAGCCAGATACCAGACTGACAAATCCCTATTCATTGCACGCGCGGAATCCCAAGGCGCAGATGTGATCTTTGATAGCAGCGGCAATGATCCATTGCGTCAGTTGCAGCAGGTTGAGGAAATGCTGGAATCGGGGGTGGACGTTCTGGTCCTGCAACCTGTCAACACCGCAACCGCCGGAGCACTGGTTGATCTGGCCCACGAACAGGGCGTCAAAGTGGTCGGATACGACTCGATGCTGCAGGACGGGCCGCTTGACGTCATGGTCATGCAGGACAGTTGGGCTGTCGGGCAGCTTCAGGCCGAAGCGATGGTGGACTGGCTGAATGATACCCGTGGTGCAGTGGCGGGTCGGGTTGCCCTGATCCGCGGTCAGCCCGGTGATGCCAATGCCGAAGCGCTCAGCAGCGGTGTGCTGAAAGTGATTGCCGATCATCCGGGGCTCGAACTTGTTGCAGATCGCAGCCACGTGGACTGGTCACCGGATATGGCCAGAGACACTGCCGAAAACCTTCTGGTCGAATATGACAACGACATCGATGCATTCATTGCCAATAACAGCGGGCTTGCTTTCGGGGTTCTGGCAGCATTGTCGGACGAGGATCTGGCATCGGCGGATCAGGTCTTTGTTGCCGGTTCAGACGCTGATCTGCGGAATGTCCAGATGGTCGCAAACGATGTGCAGGCGCTGGAAATCTGGAAGCAAATTAAACCTTTGGCCTATGAGGCGGCGGATATTGCCGTGAAAATTGCGCAGTCTCCGGATGCGGAAGTTAGTGATTTGATCGGAGACCATACGCTAATTGACAACGGTTTCACGGAAATCCCGACGGTTATCACTCCTGTTTTTGCAGTGTCAAAAGATACGATCGACAGCACGTTGATCGACGGCGGGTTCTATACCAGCGAACAGATCTATCAGAACTGAAGCTGCTATAATCACGCATACGCCCGTCGACAAAACAGCGAATAAAAGCAAGGGACCGAAATGTCTGACAAGATCAATGTCGCAGTCCTTGGCCCGATCCCAAGGGACAACATCACCAGCTATCAGGGTGAGAAATTCAATAAATTTGGCTGCGCGGTCTATACAGCGGTCTGTATGTCCTCGCTGGCCGGTCCGGGTTCGCGGATCAACGTCGTCAGCCATGTACGCCGGTCAGACGTCGATAATGTTCGCAACTTGCTGTCTGAGTTTCCGTATCTGGATGTCGGCCATGTTACGGGCGACGCTGATCAGGGCGCGGTGATCGATCTTGTCTACGTCGATCAGAACCATCGCAACGAAAAGCAAACGGGTTTCATGAACCCGATCCTGCCCGACGACATCGAAGACCTGATGGATTGCGAGGCTTTCGTTTTCGTTCCGATCACGGATTTCGAGGTTCCGTTGGAAACGATCCGATACATCAAGGCCAACAGCGATGGTCTGGTTGTATTTGATGCGCATGGCCCCACCAGCGGGTGTTCTGCACATGGCGAACGGTATCATAAATTCTGGATCGACCGAGATCGCTGGCTTCCACATATCGACCTTCTAAAGATGAATTTGGAAGAGGCTCAATGCAGTTGGTTCAAGGGAGAATACGGTTCTGACGAGTTGCAGGAAATAAGCGAACTCACGATGGACCAGTTGCCCAAGTTCGCCCAACACTGCCTGGATCTGGGCGTCAAGGCGCTCTACGTCACGCTGGATCAACACGGCTGCGCCGTCTACCACAAGGATGCAACCGGCCGGATGCGGGAACATCTGGTCAAGCGGGTGCTTGTCGAGGATGTGGTCGACACCACGGGCTGCGGTGACAGCTTTGCTGGTGGCCTGGCCTTTGGCTACCTCAAGACCCGCGACTTCGTCAAAGCCTGCCAGTTCGGCAACTGTGCCGGGGCGCAGCGCTGCTCGAGCAGCGAGCTGGATGTCTACGGATCACTGGAAGAAACCGAACGTCAGATTGCCGAAACCTACGGCGACTGAATTACCCGAAATATCACCCGAATGGAGCCCTGACATGCAGACAATGCTGAGCAGTAGCGACTGGCTGATTGAAGAAACCCAATTCAATCTGGATGAAGCGAACTTCAAGGAGACCATTTTCACGGTCGGCAACGGCTATCAGGGCACACGTGGATCGCTGGAAGAGGGTCACAAAGGAGAGCTGTCTGGCACCTATCTGGCTGGTGTTTACGATCACCATGACTCGACGGTGATCGATCAGGTCAATGTGCCGACCTGGCTGCCGCTTCGGGTTCGTGTCGAAGGTGAAATTCTGGATGTCCAAACGTGTAAAGTGGTCGAACACAAGCGCGTGTTGGATCTGCAGACCGGATTTCTCCACCGAGATACGGTTTTTGAAGATAGCAAAGGCCGTCGCACTCGCATCACCAGCATCCGATTTGCGAGTTTTGCCGATCAGCACATCTGTGGCATTCGCCTGACGGTTACGCCTGAGAACTACTCCTCGGAGATCACTGTCGAAAGCGCCCTTGATGCCCATCGATACAATCTGGACCGCCTGCCAGCTTATCAGGGAAATCCCGTCTTCCACCCCGAAGTTAAATGGGAGAAGTGGGCCAAAAGCCGGCACATGAAGGTCACTCAGTCACATGCAAGCAGCGATGCGTCCTATATCGAAACTCTGACACTGGACACTGGCATTTCGATTGGCATGGCGTCTGCCTTGGATTGTCCTGCCTTCAGCGAGTTCAAAGTCGCAAATCGTGGCTATGAGCAGGTTTCACAAACCGTTTCTGTCGAGGCGCTCAACGGGCAAAGTCTGACTTTCGAAAAGCTGGTGTCGATTTATACATCGCGAGATCTGAACGGCGCGGAAATGGCGGCCAAGTGCGAAGCCTCCCTTGAGACCGCGCATGCCAAGGGATTTTCCGCCTGTCTGAGCGAAAGCGCCGCAGCCTGGCGCGAAAAATGGGACGCCTGTGATTGTGTGGTGACGGGTGATCTAGAAGCAACGCGTGCAATGCGTTTCAACATCTATCATCTACTGATTGCCGCAAACGAAAACGACCCGCGCGCGAACATCGGCGCCAAGTCCATGTCAGGCGAGGGGTATAAAGGGCACGTTTTCTGGGATACCGAGATCTTCCTGCTGCCATTCTACATTTTCACGCAGCCGGATACAGCCAAAGCCCTTCTGAAATACCGTTTCAACACGTTGAACGGCGCACTTGAGAACGCCCGAATGAATGGGCTTAAGGGCGCGCAGTACGCGTGGGAATCTGCTGATACCGGAGTAGAGACAACGCCAAAATGGACAGCGGACGGTGCGAACCGTATCTGGACCGGAGAAGAAGAGATTCACGTCACCGCATGCGTGGCATATGGCATCCTCAGTTATGTTGCGGCGACCGGAGACAGAGATTTCCTTCGCGATTTCGGTGCCGAGGTTTTGTATCAAACCAGCCGGTTCTGGATCAGTCGGCTGGAATGGAACAAAGACAAGGACCGGTACGAGCTGACAAATGTTATCGGGCCGGACGAGTTCCACGAACATGTCGACAACAACACATTCACCAATCGGATGGCGAAATGGCACCTGGAACAATCGGCTCGCGTTTTCGCAGAATTCAGCAAAACCACTTCAGCAGTTCATGACGAATTGCTGATACGGTTGGATTTAACCCGAAAAGAAGTGGATCAGTGGCTGGAAACAGCGGAAAAAATCTATGTTCCATTTGATCCCTCCCGCAATCTGATCGAACAGTTTGAAGGGTATTTCCAGCTCAAGGACATTCCCATCACCGAATGGGACAAAAACCGTATGCCAGTCTACCCCGAGGGGCATGATCACTTTTCACTGAATGGCTCGATGCTGCTCAAGCAACCTGACGTGATCATGTTGAATTATCTCTTGCCCGACGAGTTTTCAGACGAAATCAAAAAGGCGAATTACGCGTTTTACGAGAAACGCACGATGCACAAGTCATCACTTAGCCCGGCCATTCATTCGATCATGGGGATTGAAGTTGGCGACATTTCCTCGGCCCATCACTATTTCGAACGTTCTGCCTTTGTTGATCTGGTCAACAATCAGGGAAACACACAGGACGGGATGCATATCGCATCGGCCGGTGGCACCTGGCAGTCGCTTGTTTGTGGGTTTGGCGGGTTCCGGGTCAAGCACGGCAAGATGACGTTCAAACCCTGGCTGCCCGAGGCATGGTCCGGCATCCGGTTTAATCTGAAGTGGCAGGGGAATGACGTCGAAGTTCTGATTTCTCATGACGAGTGTCGGTTTAAGCTGATTGCTCCGTCCGGCACGAAAGAGGATATCGAGGTGATGGGCCATCCTGTTACTTTGATTGCCGGAGAGGAAGCGGTCTTAGCACCGCAGCCTGCGTGACAACCAAGATTTTTCTCGCAGGAATGGTCAAGGTGTGCCGAGGTGCTATCGTCAGTCTGCAAGAGCCTCAGCAACGCGCGTGTGCAGTTGTTCCGCTGCCGCGTGATCGATGAGCAATTCGTTAACAAGTCCCCGGGTGATCAGTTCGAATACCGTATCGCCTCGTTCCTTCTGAATCGCGACGACCACAACACCACTTTGATCAGGATCGTCAAATGCCCGATCTGCGATGGCTTTGACATGCTCTGTTTTGATCCCGGTCCACAGCCCATTCAGCTCGTCAATCAGGTCCATCTTGGCCTGTGAAATTTCGGTTCTCGGGATCAAAATACCGCCAAGGTCCCCGACGACCAATTGCCGGAGATCGTCAGCCCTTAACCCGCCAGCCTGAACCAGCTCTTCAAAACTGCCCAGAACCGGAGTGCTTGAAGACCCGACGCTGGAAATCAACATATCCATTTTATCAATCAATGCGTCTGGACCCGAAAACACGCGGTGAAATCCCGGGGTGTCAGAGATGTACTGCCAAATGGAACGGCGCATGGTCTCATCGTAGTGACGGGGTATGTATGCCGGGAAACCAGTGAGCTGAGGGCTATCCTCCGGCTGATCGTTAAATAGCTCATCAAACGTTCCGGCAAGCCGGCTGGCAGAGTATCCATGCTGAGCCAGCGACATCAATTCTGCGCAAACCGCTGCAAACTCAGTCTTTTGCGACTTATCTATGGGCTGCCTTGAGGCTGCAATCCCTTCTGCCAGAGACTTGATTGTTCGACCCCACGCAACGCCGATGACGTTCGATTTCTCGATCAGTTCTATCAATCGTCCGGATGCGGTTCGTCCAAACCTGGTACGGCGCTGTGACAGCGCAGCCTCGGTGTTCCCCGGGCCGCTTTCAAACACCCCAAGCCGAGGCGGTCTAAGCTTGTTCCTGTTGCAATATCGCTTCAGATCAGAATTCAACCCTGAAGGAGCCAGCATTTCGTCCATCTGGGCAATCCACTCGTCTGAGAATTGTTCTTTGACGAAGCGTTGTTCGATGACCAAGTAGTTTTGGCGTTCAGCGTGTTTCAGTAACCGCGATACATGCGGTTGAGACAGGCCACCAAGAATTGCTCCTATCTCTACCTGCGACATGTTGTGCGTTGCGCGCATATAGGCAGCGCACTGGGCGCGTTCTTCAAATGGAAGTTTTTTAACGTCGATCATTTGTTCAATATTGTTCGTTAGCAGGATCCTGACAGCGTGAATAACTATGCCATATAAACATTCACATGCCAGCCGATTGAAGAAAAATCCTTACATGCTACGTGTTTCTTGCACAGGCTCGAACCAGGAGATTCAGCATGCCGATCAAAGGACTGATCTTTGACCTCGATGGTGTTTTGGTCGACACCGTACCGGCGCATTTTGCTGCTTGGAAACGCATGTTCGAAGAATACGGGTATGAGTTTGGAAGGGCGGAATACCGGCGACTTGTCGATGGGCGCCCTCGTTATGACGGCGCGCGCGCGGTCATGACCCGGCATTCGGAGAATGAAGTCAGAACCGCCGCAGACAAAAAAAATGACTATTATGTTGAAATGATCGAGCGAGGCGAATTTCGTGTCTTCGATGCTGCTGTGCACCTCGTAAGACAATGCCAGTCGGAGGGTTACGGGCTGGCGGCCGCTTCCAGCAGCGCCAATGTCCGAGCCGTTCTCGAAAAAGCTGGTTTGTTGGATGCCTTTCCGGTTGTTATCGGAGGCGACGATGTCGAAAAAGGGAAACCCAACCCTGATATATTCCTCACCGCCGCCAGCGGGCTGGGGCTTAATGTGGATGAATGTATCGTGATCGAGGATTCCTCTTCCGGTGTCGAAGCGGCAAAGAATGGTGGTTTCTATTGCGTAGGTCTTCTTCATGAAGATCACGAGAGTGAACTAACGGCTGCGGATTGCGTCATTTCTTCGCTGGCCGAGGTTAACATTGAGCAGATAGATGGATCTAGGTCTGAGCGGTCGGTTTGAGTACTGTGTAGCGATATAGAATTGGATTTCTTGGGGGCAGATAGCAAACTACACCCAAGATTCAGTATCGTGTACTCAACCTCTCGTAACTTCGGTGTCCGAACTGGACTATTGGCCGCTTCAGCCAAGCTCCGATGCGGCCTTGAAACTGCTGGGACTGTTTGCGCGCGTGTAAGGCGTTTGGCTGAAGGCCCGGAAAATCCGCGAACTGTTCGACTGGCCTTCCCCCTGTCTCGCGCTGGCAGCGAACTGCAGGTTTGACGAACCGCAACGCAGCATTGAAGTTGTCCAATGGACGGCAGCTCCGGGCCGTCCTCAATATCGCTAACGTCGGGTTTCAATGGTTGTCCGGCAATTACGTCTGCGCAGCATCCGGCACTCTGGGCTCGAACCGAACCACTGCCGCGGTGCGACCGTAGGTCTGGTCTGAATTGGCGAACGGCAAGAGCCGCCCGCCATGGTGGTTCAAATGTCGATTTGCTCGGCGATACTCAGCGCATCTTCAAGTTCGACACCAAGATATCTGACTGTGCTGTCAACCTTTGTGTGCCCGAGCAACAGTTGAACCGCCCTAAGATTTCCGGTTTTGCGGTAGATTTCCGCTGCTTTGGTCCGGCGCAGCGAATGGGTGCCGTATCCGCTGGGCTCCAGCCCAATCGCGGCCACCCAATCCCGCACAAGCCGGCAATATTGGCGTGTTGAGATATGCGGGCGGTCGTGAAACCGGCTGGGAAACATGAAACGGCAGCCGAGCATCTCCGGTGACTTGATCCATGCGGCAATGGTATCCCGCGTGTTTTCAGAGAGTTCAAACTGAACAGGCCGCTTGGTTTTGCTCTGGATCACGGACACGCGTTCGCGAACGCGATCATCCCTCACCAGGTCGGCGACGGCCAGTTTCACCAAATCGCATCCGCGAAGCTTGCTATCAATGGCCACGTTGAACAGCGCAAGATCGCGCAGGTTGCCCGCCAGCTCGAGCCGCGCGCGGATCGCCCAGACCTGTTTCGGCAACAGTGGTCGTTTCTGGCCGATAATCCGGCCCTTGTTCCAGGCTCTTCGTTTCGGGGTGACAGCGGGAAGTTGGACTCTTGGCATTGTGCGCCCTCCAATCCTCCCGCCAAACCCAGACATCAGCACAGCGCTGACGCCTCAGTTTACTGGTGGTTTGAATGGCCGTTGTCAGCTTGCTGCTTCATTGGCGAACGACGCAAACGCATTGGGCAGCTTCGAGCCCAAACTACTGAATGCTGCGGATAGCATCAATTTCCGAAGGCAATTGCTTAGCTGACATTCAGCAACGGTTTGAAACCAGTCTCGTAGATAACTTCGCCTGTCTTGTGGCGTTTGCTTCTAAAAACGAAAAATTCGCTACTTGCTACCGGCGATAAGGACCGGTTCATATAAAGGCGGTCGCATGAAAGTCGACGTTCTTTGCCGGAATTCATCTATGTTGGAGACGAAGACATGATCGAAGATCTGTGCCAATCAAGGGGAGCACTAGCGCACCAGTATCTGCGACGGCAGTTCTCCGTATACCCGTTTGTAAAACCCACTGAAGCGACCGAGTTCAGAAAATCCCGCTCGTCGGGCAGCCATCTTCACAGTCAGTTTTTCTTCGCGGGCTAAGGACAGTTCATTGTGAACACGCGATAAGCTCAAGTGCCTAGTGTATCTTGCTGGAGAAAGACCGGTTACTTGATAAAAAGCTGCATTTAATGTTGGTGCGCTGACCCCGCATAAACCGCATAGATCGTGCAGGCTAACCGTGGTGTCTTGGTTTTGCATCAGATACTGCTGCGCGGTACGAAATGTTTCATAGGAACGAATGTTTTGCGGCGTATGCGTCGTTCCCTCGCCGATTAAGGCGGTAGCCAAAGCGATGGCCACGGTCTGCTCTACAGCTTCCGGGTCGTCAAAGTTCGTTGATCCGTAAACAGCGTTTGCAAGCGCCGATATCAGGTTGCCGAATGTATGTGGCTCAAGCGATATCGGCCCTTTGGGGATATCAGTCTCATCGGGGTTGTATCCTACAAGAGCCGCCATGACTTTAAGTAGCAAGTCGGTGTCCACGCTGCCCGCAAAGAGATTGCGGCTCGGGGCAAAAAGCTCCGTTTCGTCCCAGCCGAAATTCAGGAATAAAGTCCGTTTGCCGCCGGAGGCACCGTTCAATTTCCAATCACTTGCATCCGTGACCGGTAGCGTAAAAGTGACATAGCCTCGGGGTTGCTCGGTGCGTATGCAAGCTTCATGCGGAAAACGTGTATGGACGAGCCCGACGCGGTCCGATTTGAACCCCATCACCTGATCGACGCCTTCGCTTGGCGAATACTGCACGATCTGACCTTGCAGAAGCCCCTCGTTCATCAATACGCTGAGTGTGCTTGAGAAACGAAAGTACGTCGGTTCCTTCAGAATAATCTCGGTTTTTTTTAATTTCTGCATAACTTTGTGACCACACAATAATTGAAAAAAGCAATAGGCTTCACGGCAGCCGATAGGAGACCGTGATGAAATTTAATAGCTTTGCCCTTGCCATTTTTGCAATAGGCGCTTCTGCAGTTTGCGCGCAAGATGCGGATGGTCCCATTTTAATTACCAACGTGAATGTTTTCAACGGCGTCAACGAGGCGCTCATCGAAAACGCCAATGTGGTCGTGACCGACAATCTGATTACTGCTGTGTCGGCCGAAGATCTCGCGGTGGCAGGCGGCCGCGTGATTGACGGCGGCGGGCGCACGCTGATCCCCGGGCTGATCGACGTTCATTGGCACACGCTATACTGCTGCAACCCGCAAAGTGTCGTGGTGACTGGCGACGTGCTCGAAATCGCCATCCGCGGCGCACAAGGTGCGGAAAAGACGTTGATGCGTGGTTTCACGACCACGCGTGACGTCGGCGGCAACTCCTTCGCGATCAAGCGGATGATCGATCGGGGGGAGTTGAAAGGCCCGCGCATCCTGCCATCGGGGCCGCCCGTGACGCAGACAGGCGGCCATTTCGACTACCGCCCCTACCAGGCGGTGCCGACCAATCCTGCGGACTCCCAGTGGTACTGGTTCAGCGTTGGCGTCATGGCGATGGCGGACGGGGTGCCAGAGGTGACCAAGCGCGCCCGCGAAATCATGCGTATGGGAGCGACGCAGCTCAAGATTTCTACAGGGGGCGGGGTGTCGTCCACCTATGACCCTCTCGACGTCAGGCAGTACACGCGAGCCGAAATCGAGGCTTTCGTCGAAGTCGCCGACACCTACAATACCTACGTCGCCTCTCACACCTTTACGGACGAAGCTGTACGTATCTCGGTCGAGGCCGGCGTGAAAACCATCGAGCATGGCTTTCTCATGAGCCGCGAGACGATGGAATTGATGCGCGACAACGATGTCTGGCTGTCGGTGCAGCCGCTGCTCGATGACGAGGATGGCTTTACTTTCGATGACCCCGTGAGCCAGCAGAAATGGATCGATGTCACGAACGGCACCGACTTCACTTACAAGACCGCGAAAGAAGTAGGGGTCAAGGTGGCCTTTGGCACCGACATCCTGTTCGATCCCGCTCTCGCTGAGCGTCAGGGCGCGTTTCTGGCGAAACTTCAAAGGTGGTACACGCCTTACGAAGTTCTGAAGCAGGCCACGTCGAACAATGCGGAACTGCTGGAACTCGCAGGCCCGCGCCACCCCTATCCGGCTGGCCCCTTGGGGGTCATCGCGGAAGGTGCCTACGCCGATCTGATCCTTGTCGATGGCAATCCGCTTGAGGACATTGATCTGATCGCCGATCCGCATGAAAATTTCGATCTCATCATGAAAGATGGTGTTATCTATAAAAACGAGATCGAGTGAGGCGGTCGGACCGATGCTGTCGTTAAACCGTCTGCTGTTGCTTCAGTCGATTTTCGCGGCGGCCTCGCTCACCTATCTCGTCGTCAACCTGATCCGTAGCGAGACCACCGGCAAGGCGCTCAGCGCGGCGGCCATCGGTCCCTCAATCGCTATGTTCATCGTCTATCTGGGCATTCTCTGGCTCGGCCGCTCGGGCCATATCGGCTGGTACCGGATCGGAATGATCCCGGCGCTCATCCTCTTCGGGGGCGGCGGGGTAGCCGGGAATATCCTTCGGTATTTTCAAAGTGGATTGGAGAACTATGCGAGTGTTTCTGCGTTTCTAATTGCTGTTTTGATCAATGGTTGCGGAACAATTCTGAATGTGGTCGCGACACTTGGGCTGTTCAAAAGGGGCGAAACGTTATGAAGATATCCGGCAGTGCCGACGCAAAAGGCAGTATTTCGCGGAGCGAGTGGGCGCGACTTTGCTCAATGCAAATGATCGCATTCGTGAGTTCGCTTGTGATGGCATTTCCAAACATGGCCCCCGCGCAAGAAAACATACTCGAGGTTGCAGAATTCGAGGGTACCGTTGTTCCGGCACGTGAAGCCGAGATCACGCCAATCGTCAGCGCATGGTTGCGGGAAATTACCTTCGCACCCGGCCAAATGGTCGAGGAAGGCGACATCCTGTTCGAGTTCGCAAAGCCGCCTGCGGAGTACCGGTTGCAACTTGCCCAAGCGCAGCTCGATGCCGCGCGCGCGCAATTGCTTGAGGCGATAGCAGACGTCAAACGCGCTGAGACTCTTGCGGATCGGGATGTGGTTTCTGCTGTCGACCTGGAGAAGGCCGAAGCACTTCGTGATATCGCCTTTGCCAACGTCGCACAGGCCGAGGCGAATGTTGGTCTTGCAAAACTTGGCGTGATGCAGATGACACAGAAAGCACCCTTCTCGGGAGTGATGAGTGCATCAATGGTGCGTGAAAACGGCTGGCAGGATGTCGGCGACGGGGACATCACCATGGCTATCATTACGCAACTCGATCCGATCCAGGTTGTGGGTGAGGTGCCTTACGATGTGTACGCGGCGCGGCAGAAGATGTTCGCCTCGGACGAAGCCTTGATCGAAGGGGTCGTGCTCTCGCTCACCCTGCCGGATGGCGAGGAATACCCGTACCGGGGCAAGCTTGTTTCGGGTGGCTACACGTTCGAGGAAGAGACGCAGAAAATCACGGTTTGGGGCGAGTTTCCGAATCCGGAGCATCTTCTTCGGCCCGGCCTGAAAGTCACCGTTCAGTCCGAAGTGAACTGAACCTGTAATTCACAGTTCGGCGCTGACGTCGGACTAACCTGCATCGCACAGCGGAGGCCCGTATGTCTGTAAAGAATTTCGTTGCCACAACCCTTGTCATGCTGGCCGTGTTCGGCCCGGCAGGAGCTCAGGACAACACCGATGCCGGCACTCTCATCACAGGGGCGCGTATCTTCGACGGGCTTAGTCCCGACCTGATCGAGGGGCAGGACGTTCTGATCCAGGACGGCATGATCGCCGCCATCGGGGCCGGACTCGATACGCCCGAGGGGGCCACGGTCATTGACGCTGAGGGGCGCGTCATGACGCCAGGCTTCATCGACATGCACTACCATCTCAGCCTCTGCACGGTGCCGGTGGCGGACATGGCCGGATCCTACGCTCCGGATCTGGATTACATCGGGATCAAGGCGGCGGGCGCCGCGGAGGATGCCCTCATGCGCGGCTTCACGAGCCTGCGGGACGTGGGCGGCGCGTCATGGGGCGCCAAGCTGGCCGCTGACCGCGGCGAGATTGCCGGGCCGCGCGTATGGCCATCGCTTCGGGCGATTTCTCAATTCGGCGGACATGGTGATGCTAATCCCCGCTTCATGAACCCGCGCGAATTCGGTGGACCGGAAAACAACCTCGAACGACTGGGCTACAGCAGGATCGTAAATGGGCGCGACGATGTGCTCGCTGCCGCGCGGGAGAACCTCAAGCGTGGCGCAAGCCAGATCAAGATGCACCTCGCCGGCGGTGTCGGAACTGAGTTCGACCCGATTGATGGGCGGCAGTTCATCAAAGAGGAAATAGAAGCGGCGGTCGAGGTAGCAGACGGCTTCGGCACCTACGTGACGGCACATGTCTATACTGTCGATGGCATCAAGCAGGCCATCGAGGCGGGCGTCCGTTCCATTGAACACGGCAACCTCATCAACGAGGAAATCGCCCAGATGATGGCCGAGAATGATATCTGGCTGAGCCCGCAGGTACTTGTCTACCGCACCTTTTCGCCTGACCTCGGGCCCGTGCGCCTCGCCAAAGGGCGGATGGTTGAGGCCGGGCTCGACAGCATGTTCACACTGGCCAAAAAGTACGGGATTAAGATCGCTTTCGGCACTGACGTCGTTGTGAACCCACAAGCGTGCGCCGATCAGAACAAGGAGTTTGCGGCCCGTCTTGACTGGTTCACGCCTGCCGAGATCCTGACCCAAGCGACCGCAAACTCCGGTGAGCTGCTTCAGCTCTCTGGTGACCGCAGTCCCTATCCCGGCATCGTTGGTCGGCTCGTCGAAGGTGCGCATGCAGACCTGTTGCTGATCGACGGAAATCCGCTCGAGGACATTTCCATCCTCGAAGACCATGAAACCGCGCTCGACCTGATTATGAAGGGCGGGACCATTTACAAAAACGACTTGTAGGAAGTTCAGCATGGTTCAGTCACTTCTGCGGCTGCGTGGCCTTCTAGCCATCTTAGTCATCGCCATCCAGTCCGTCGCCGCCGCAGCGTCCGACGGCGCGAATTCGCAGTTCGCGAGTTGGGATGCGCTCGCTCCCACCGTTGAGCCGTTCGATGACCCCTTCCTCGATATGACGCTGGAACAGAAAAAAGACTTGCGAGATATCTTGATTTCCCAGAAAGCCGAGACCGCCGGGAGTGGCTCGCTCGGTCTGCCGGACGCTGCAAGAGCGGCCCGCGGCAGGCTCGAAGCTGCTGGCCTCGACCCGGATTATCTCCTCGATCAAAGACTGGTCGTAATGAAACGGCGCCGCGAAGAAGCGACCGGCGTGACGTCGACCTTCCTCGATCAACAGGTCCTTCTCGACGGTTTCGTTCTGCCGCTGGTGTGGGAAGGCGAGCGCGTTGTCGAATTCCTGCTCGTGCCCTGGGTCGGTGCCTGCATACACACGCCACCTCCGCCGCCCAATCAGATTATTCACGTCGCCTTCCCCGAGGGACTGGAGCTGAAACGGCGGTTCGAAGCGGTCCGGTTGGAAGGGACATTGCGCCATCGACCCGCAGAGCATGCGCTGTTTCTGATCGATGGAAGCCGGCAGATCCCCGCCTCATACGGCCTGGACGGTGCAGCACTAACCGGCCAGCCGGGTGAAATCGTTGCGGCCTCCGCGTCCGGTGTTCCGGCCCTCATCAGAGCGCAAATCTGGGTAAACACGCTCTTCACATCGGGAATGTCAGAAATCGGCAAGGAGGGGTCGGCACAAGCAATTCTCTTGGCCGTGCTTTTGGCCTTCGGATACGGGGCACTTCACACGCTGGGACCAGGCCACGGCAAGGCGGTCGTGATCTCTTACTTTGTGGGGACAGGTGGCAGTCTCCGACGCGGGCTCAACATGGGCGCGCGCATCGCCGCCTTTCACGTCGCATCGGCGATCGTGGTCGTCTTCCTTCTCGATCTCGCCGTGCGGCAAGCGACAGGAGCTGCCCCCTCCGATTACAGGATGATCCGCCTTCTCAGCTATTCGCTGATTGTCGCCATCGGTGCCGTGATGCTCTGGCAGGCCATTCGCGCCATGCGGCAGCAAACGCCCGAAGCCGTTCAGCACAAGCACGACCATCATCATGCCGATCACGCCCACAGTGCCTGCGCAGCCTGCAATGGGCACGGGGCGCGTGCGGTAGGCGGCTGGGTCGCGGCTGCCGTGGGTGTCGTCCCGTGCACCGGAGCATTGATCGTGATGCTGTTCGGCCTTGCGAATGACCTGATCTGGCCGGCTACTCTGATGGTGGTCTCGATCTCGGCCGGTATGGCGGTCGCCATGTCCGCGCTGGGGGTCGCTGCGCTCTGGGGCCGTGGTTGGGCAGAACGCCGCTTCGCATCTGATCAGCCAACGCGACAACGCTTCGCTAAAGGTGCGCGTCTTGCAGGTGCAATATGCGTTCTTGTGATTGGCGTAGGGCTGTTCTTCACCACCCTTGTTCACGCGCCTACAGATCGACTTCAATTGGACGGAATTGCCACGGTCTCTGAGAGTTTGAGCGTATCTGGAGGATGATCTAGCCTCTTGTAAGTATGTAGTACGAACGAAAGGTTTTCTGGCAAACGCCTAGGTAGACAGTTTGATACCAGTCCCTTCCATCATAGGTTCAGCACGGACGTTTGAGAGCGATTTAGAAGCGATGGAGGATCGTAAAGGCGTTTTTTGGCATCGGTGCCAATAACGACTGAAGCCGAGCAAACTTAGCGCAATTCAAAGTGAAGGTCTGCGAAGCGCACCAAAGCAGCTACAAACTCAAACACGGCGAATGAACACTTTGTCCGCGCTGTGTGATTTCGCGGTTTCAGAATTGCTGCATGTTGCATGAATGGCCGGATTTCCCGCCGCGCCGCGACACGAGAGTTTGCGCGCATGCAAAAATTTTCTGTTCTGCGAGCGCATGCAGCACGAAAATTCAAGGTCAGGTGAGGCCTCAAAGCAGCCCATAAGTCTTACCGCTTGAACAAAACGCTCTGCGCCTGCTTGTCCCGGTGATCCCCTCGCAACTCGGCATACAACGCGCGTCCGGCCTGAACGGCTGGGCGGGCGCTGACGGTTTCCAGCCAGCGGGCAAAGTGCGGTTTGTCCTCCAGCACCTGCTGCTGGCCTTCCCACAGGCTGGCCCAGCCCCAGATCGACATGTCGGCGATGGAATAGAAATCGCCCGCGACATACTCGTTTTCGGCCAGCCGCCGGTCCAGTACGCCATAAAGCCGCGCGACCTCGGCGCGGTAGCGGTCCTTGGCATAGGGCAGGTCCTGCGGCGGGTCCAGTTGCGGGGCGTATTTCAGGAAGTGATGCGCCTGACCCGCCATCGGGCCAACGCCTCCCATCTGCCACATCAGCCATTCCTCGACCGCGATCCGGTCGCGCTCGGTCCTGCCATAGAACCGCCCGGTCTTGCGGGCCAGATACATCAGGATCGCGCCGCTTTCGAAAACCGAAATAGGTGCGCCGTCCGGCCCGTCGGGATCGACGATGGCGGGCATCCGGTTGTTGGGCGCGATCTTCAGGAACCCGGGGTCGAACTGGTCACCCTTGCCGATATTGATCAGATGGGTGGTGTAGGGCAGCTCCATCTCTTCCAAGGCGATGGAAACTTTCCAGCCATTCGGCGTCGGCCAGAAATACAGATCAATCGGGTCAGCCATGTGTTCTCCTGATGTTGACGGGGATCATGCGGGTTTCTGCCGGTTCGGCAAGTACCGCTTACGAAAGCGTGACCGAACCGCAGGCCGGGCTTGACCGAGAACCGCCCGAGGCGTATTGCGATCCTGAAGCTACGTGGCGATTTGTTACCGGATTGCGGGCCACGCTAAACAACACCGCTAAAAGGTCAGGATGAAAGACCCCTTTCGCTTGGCCGCGTCTGGGGTTTTTTGTTTGCCTCCACCCGAGGCTGAAAGGATTGAGATGAGCGAGAACTGGAACAAACGCACCCAAGCCGTCCATGGCGGCATCCGTCGCAGCCAGTATAACGAGGTGAGCGAGGCGATTTTTCTGACGCAGGGTTTCGTCTACGAAAACGCTGAACAGGCCGAGGCCCGGTTTCTGGAATGTGGCCCGGACGAGTTCATCTATGCCCGTTACGGCAACCCGACCGTGTCCATGTTCGAGCAGCGCATCGCGGCGCTGGAAGGCGGCGAAGATGCGTTTGCGACGGCCTCGGGTATGGCCGCCGTCAACGGCGCGCTGACCTCGATGCTGAAGGCCGGGGACCATGTCGTTTCGGCCAAGGCGCTGTTCGGCTCGTGCCTCTATATCCTTGAAAACATCCTGAGCCGCTATGGCGTGGACGTGACCTTTGTTGACGGCACCGATCTGGAACAGTGGAAGGCTGCGATCCGCCCGGACACCAAGGCCGTTTTCTTTGAATCCATGTCGAACCCCACGCTTGAGGTGATCGATATTGCTGCTGTGGCCGATCTGGCCCATGCGGTCGGTGCTGTTGTGGTGGTGGACAACGTGTTTTCGACCCCTGTGTTCTCACGCGCGATCCAGCAGGGCGCGGATGTGGTCGTCTATTCAGCGACCAAGCATATCGACGGGCAGGGCCGTGCGCTGGGCGGTGTGATCATCGGAACCAAGGACTTCATCCGCGGAACCGTTGAACCCTATCTCAAGCATACCGGTGGCGCGCTGAGCCCGTTCAATGCGTGGATCATGCTCAAGGGCCTTGAGACGATGGCGCTGCGGGTCAATGCGCAGGCCGAAAGCGCGCAAAAGATCGCCGAGGCGCTGGAAGGGCACCCGGCATTGGAACGGACGCTTTACCCCGGTTTGAAAACCCATGCCCAGAACGCGCTGGTTCAGACCCAGTTGGGCGGCAAGGGCGGGACTGTGCTATCGCTGGACATCAAGGGCGGCAAGGATGCAGCGTTTGCCTTCCTGAATGCGATGACCATCCCGGTGATTTCGAACAATCTGGGCGATGCCAAATCCATCGCGACGCACCCGGCGACAACAACGCACCAGCGTCTCAGCGACGCGCAGAAGGACCAGTTGGGCATTACACCGGGCCTGATCCGCTTTTCCGTCGGGCTTGAGGATGCAGGTGACTTGCTGGCCGACCTTCGGCAAGCGCTGGAAGCCTCGCAGAAATAAACCAAAGCCCCCCGCGTCCTTTTTGTACTGGGGGGCAGGCTGCGTGCCTAAGCGGCCACTTTGTTTCGGGCGGCAGCCAGGCGTGCCGCCCGCTGTTCCCACCTTCAAAAGGCGCTAACTGTTGCGAGATGACGGTTTTGCGCCGGATTTTTCAATCCGGGCTGCTATTGCCGACGTATCGGGTTAGACTGGTATTAGACCATCAGTCATATATAGTCCGACGACCAACCAAGGAACCGCCGCTGATGAACGTTCACCCGCGTGACATTGATGAAGAACCGGATCGGGACAAGGCTGCCGAGGCTTTGAACGTTCTGCGGCAATGGGCCAAATCTGCTTCGGAAGCCGAGATAAACCAGCTTGACCCGGCTGTGGCCCGGCTGCTGCCCGGTTTGGCAGCGGGCAACTATCCGCCTTTTTCGCGCGCCTACCCCGATGACTTTACCGTCGATGCGGCGTACCGCGCATCCTTGCCGGATTTGCAGAACGGCCCGTCCAGCCTGATCCGTGGGGCCAAACAGCAGATCCAACATGTGGGTATTTCGAACTTCCGCCTGCCGATCCGGTTCCACCGGAAAGAGGGCGAAGACCTGACGCTGGAAACCTCGATCACCGGCACGGTCAGCCTTGAGGCCGAGAAAAAGGGCATCAACATGTCCCGGATCATGCGGTCTTTCTACAAACATGCGGAACGGACGTTCAGCTTTGAGGTTATGGAATCCGCTCTGGACGATTACATGTCCGATCTGGACAGCTTCGACGCCCGTATCCAGATGCGCTTTTCCTACCCGGACAGGATCAAAAGCCTGCGCTCGGGCCTTGAAGGCTACCAGTATTACGACATCGCGCTGGAACTGGTCGAACAGAACGGTGTGCGTCAGAAGATCATGCACCTTGACTATGTCTATTCCTCGACCTGCCCCTGTTCGCTGGAACTCAGCGAACATGCCCGGTCGATGCGTGGTCAGCTGGCGACGCCGCATTCGCAGCGCTCCGTCGCGCGGATTTCGGTTGTCGTGGATTGCGATGCGGATTGCCTGTGGTTTGAAGACCTGATTGCGCTGTGCCGCCGTGCGGTTCCGACGGAAACGCAGGTGATGGTGAAGCGCGAAGATGAACAGGCTTTCGCCGAATTGAACGCAGCCAATCCGATCTTCGTCGAAGATGCCGCGCGCCTGTTTTGTGCCGAGTTGCTGGCAGATCATCACGTCGGTGATTTTCGCGTTGTCGCAAGCCATCAGGAAAGCCTGCACAGCCATGACGCCGTGTCGATTCTGACCGAAGGCCCAACCTTCGCCGCGTCCAGCCTTGACCCGAAACTGTTCACGACCCTGTTTCACGTTGGCTGAACGTCTCGGGTAAGTGGCTAGAATTTAATCAGAGATTTACCTGATCGGCGCTCATTCGCCGCAGCGCAGCAAAAATGCTGCAATTGCGTGAAAAACTCCTGTATCCTGACGGGGAATGCAGCTTCGGCACACCGGCGCGCTCAATGGTGTGTCACCCGAAAGGAAGCCGAGACGTGAGACGCCTTGGACTGCAAGACCCCAACCTCCGCCCGGACCCCCCGAGCGGGCAGGGCGCTTTACCCTTACTTTTCTGGCTGCATCGTTTTCACAGGAGATCTATGGAATGAATCCGATTACCCAACCGCTGGAGCTTCAGGCCGCGGCTATACGCATGGCTGGCTATGCGATCGTCAACCAGATCAAGATTGCACAGATCATGACCCGTTCGGCGCTTGAACTGCCGATGGTGCCGGTCCACGCCCTGCATCTGGCAGCATCAGCACCGGGTCCAGTGGTGGAAGCCCCGGCGGAAAAACCGGCGGCCAAACCCAAACCTGCCGTGGCGCGCACGAAACGCGTACCGGTGAAATCGTCAACGGCCAAGAAAAAGCTGGCCCGCAAACCTGCACCGGCCAAGCCGGCGGTCAAACCGGTTGAGTTTTCAGCCAGCCCGCGGCCCACGGCGGCACCCCCGGCGGCAGCCAAACCGACACCAGCGGTTAGTGATGAAAAAGCAGTGAAGCCTGTTGAATCCGCGGCGACACCTGCGACCGAAACCGTGTCGCCCGTAACGCCCAAGCCCACCCCTGCGACACCGGCGCCCGTTCAGGCAGCGCAGGTCAGGCCGACACAGGCCGATCCTGCCCCGGCCAAGGTGCAGGCGAAACCAGCCCCGGCGACGGAACCGCGCAAACCGCAGGCGCGAAAATCACGCGCCCCGTCCAAACCGCCTGTGATGCCCGGAACAGATGTCAAAAACTGACAGGTAAACCGGGATCATCTGCTTGACACGGTCGGGTTGGCACGCCAACCCTGCGCGTCATGATGGATCTTCGCCCGGTCGGATATGTGATTGGCTTGCTGGTCGCCATTCTTGGGGCGACCATGCTGCTGCCTATGCTCGCGGACCTGATCGAGGGGCGCGGCGAATGGCCGGTATTTCTGGAAAGCGCCATTATCACGACGCTGACCGGGACCGTTCTGGCGATGAGCTGCTCGAACGGTGTGGGCGAAGGGCTGACCATCCGCCAGACCTTCCTGTTGACAACCGGTGTTTGGGCGGCGCTGCCCCTGTTTGGGGCAATTCCGTTTCTGTTCGGTGAAACCGAGCTGCGCTTTGTCGACGCGTATTTCGAGGCGATGTCCGGCCTGACAACAACAGGTTCAACGGTGATTTCCGGGTTGGATACCCTGCCGCAGGGGCTATTGCTGTGGCGTGGTATCCTGCAATGGCTGGGGGGTATCGGGATCATCGTTGTCGCCATGGTGTTCCTGCCCGAACTGCGTGTCGGCGGCATGCAGATCTTCCGCTCGGAAGGCTTTGAAACAATGGGTAAAATCCTGCCTCGCGCGCAAGAGATCGCGGGTCAGATTTCGCTCATCTATGTTTTCCTGACACTGGTTTGCGCGCTGGTTTACGCCGGTCTGGGAATGAACTTTTTCGATGCGCTGGTACATGCGTTGACAACGCTTTCGACCGGTGGGTTCTCGAACTATGACGCCTCGTTCGGAACCTTTTCGGGCCCCGCCGAATATGCGGCGTCGGTGTTCATGATATTGGCGGCGCTTCCTTTTGTGCGCTATGTCCAGCTGGCAAACGGCCATACAGCGTCCTTGTGGAAAGACAGTCAAATTCGCGCGTTTCTGGCGACCATTCTGGTTCTGGTCATCATCATGTCGATTTTCCTGACATCGGTCTTTCCGCATCACTGGGAACAGGCGTTTCGGGAATCTCTGTTCAACATCACCTCGATCATCTCGGGCACCGGCTATGCCAGTGTCGATTACATGGGTTGGGGCAGCTTTCCGATCATGATGTTCTTCCTGATCGGCCTGATTGGCGGCTGCGCGGGTTCGACCGCATGCTCGATCAAGATATTCCGCTACCAGCTGCTATTCGCCTCGATCAAAAGTCAGATCAAACGGATCAGGTCTCCGCATGGCGTGTTCGTGCCGCTCTATGATGGGCGGCCCGTGGGGCAGGGCATTCTGACCTCGGTGATGAGCTTTTTCATGTTCTTCGTCCTGTCGATGGGCGTGCTGTCCTGGGCGCTGGCGCTGACCGGCCTGGACTTCATCACAGCCGTTTCCGGGGCGGCGACCGCGCTGGCCAATGTCGGTCCCGGTCTGGGCGATCAGATCGGACCAGCGGGTAATTTCGCAAATCTCAACGACACGGCCAAATGGTTGCTGACAATCGGGATGCTGGTCGGGCGGCTCGAGCTGTTGGCCGTTTACGCGATCTTCACCGTTCAATTCTGGAGAGGCTGATGAAAAGACCCCTTGGCGCGCAGATTTCGCATATGCTCAAGGATCGTGGCGTGGACGTGATTTTCGGCATACCCGGCGTTCACAATCAGGAATTGTACCGCGGCATCGAAGAGGCTGGCATCCAACATGTTCTGGCCCGTCACGAACAGGGGGCGGGGTTCATGGCCGATGGGTATGCCCGCGCAACCGGCAAGCCGGGGGTTGCCTATGTGATCACCGGGCCCGGCCTGTGCAACATCATGACGCCGATCGGACAAGCCTACAGCGACTCGGTGCCGATGCTGGTGGTGTCGTCCTGCCTTGATGAAACACAGGCCTTGCGCGGCCAGTTGCACCAGATGAAGGACCAGCGCCTTGCGGCCGGAACCGTTGCCGACTGGTCGGCACAGGCCAACACGGCCGAGGCCGCCTATGCGCTGGTCGAACGCGCCTTTGAAGAATTCGTGCTGTCGCGCCCGCGCCCCAAGCACATTCAGGTGCCAATCGCGCAGTTGCAGGCCGAGGCTGATCCGGCACCTTTCCCCAGCCAGCCCGCGTTGCGCACCAAAGCGTTGCCGCCTGACGTATCGCCTGTTGTCTCGATGCTGAACCTTGCGCGCAGGCCGCTGTTCATTCTGGGGGGCGGTTGCAAGTCCAGCGACTGGCGGCAGATTCTGACACAGCTTGGGGCTGCCTGCTTTACCACTTATGCAGGGCGCGGGCTGCCAGGCGCAAACTATCCGCTGGATTTCGGCGCATCCCTGCCGCGCCCCGGCAGCGCCGAGGTTATCGCCTCAGCGGATCTGGTCATCGCGGTCGGCGCCGAACTGGGCGAGGTCGATCTGTGGCGCAGCGACCTTGGGCATTCGGCAACATTGATCCGGGTTGACCTTGATCCCGAAGTCCTGTCCGACCACCATCGCGCCGCGATCAAACTGCAAACCGACAGCGAAAGCTTTGCCCGCGCCTTGTGGCAGGCGACCGAAAACCTGAAACCGGCAACCGGCTGGTCGCCCGACGAAATTTCCGAAACCCGTGCCCGGTGGCGGGCCGAGGTGGATGCCGAACGGCCCGGAATTGTAGCAGTGGCCGATGCGCTGCGCGCGGCGATGCCCGCAGATACCATGATCTATTCCGACATGACCCAATTCGCCTATGTCGCGAAAGAAGTGTGGGACATGGCCTATCCGCATCACTGGCATCATCCGACCGGGTTCGGAACGCTGGGCTATGGTTTGCCGGCTGGAATTGGCGGCGCGGTGGCGCGGCGCGGCAAACCAACGGCGGTTATCGCCGGGGATTACGGGTTCCACTATACGATGCAGGAACTGGGTGTTGCGGTCGAACTGGGTTTGTCGCTGCCGATCATCCTGTGGGACAATGGCAAGCTGAAAGAAATCGAAGACAGCATGGTCCGCAGCCAGATCGCGCCCAATGCGGTCGTGGCGCATAACCCGGATTTCTGCAAACTGGCCGAGGCTTTTGGCGCGCGTTCCTCAGCCCCTTCATCTCTGGCTGAGATGCAGAGCGCGGTTCGCGCGGCGTTTGATGCACCTGTCCCGACCTTGATCCACGTGACCCCGGACATTCCGTAACAAAAAGCGCCGCATCTTCATGCGGCGCTTTGGTGTTTCAACGTCTGGTTTCAATGTCTGTGCGGGCTTAGTCCCAGCAGTGTACCAGAACCGTCATTCCAGTCGCGCGCCGGTTCAGCTCGTTAGGGGAAATCCGGGTGGTTTCCTCGCTCGACTGGCCGGAAACGCCGGCTTTCGTCAGGATTTCTGTCAACCGCTCGACCGTTGCCGCAAGGCTGACAGACGCGGGCAGGGTGCGCCCCTCGGACGGTGTGGGCAGCAGCATACCAACCACGTTGCCGCTGTCGTTGAAGACCGGTCCGCCCGCATCGCCGGGCTGTGCGTTCAGGGCCAGCCGTTTGATACCTGTCTCGCCGTTCAGGCCACGGATATCCGCGATTTGACCGTAGGTCAGCGTCGGCGCGCCCAAAGCCCCCTGATAGGAAAAGCCGGATACGGCCACTTCGGACTGAATGCGCGGCTGGGTGGTGCTGAAAGCAGCAACACTCATGGGTGCAAGGGCTTTTGCAGGGCGTAAAACCGAAACACCAAGCTCCCGGTCCGTCAGCGCCAGTTGAACCTCCTGATCCCCCTCCAGGGTGATCCGGGTGCAGCTTTCGGCGGCTTCCGACACCGTCAGAACCGTGCCGTCGGCACCAGCGAAAAAGCCCGACCGCGACAGCCGCGGCTTGCGGATCTGAAGACCCGAGACCAGATCGATGCGCTGTTCCGCATCCGCACCGGCGGCGGCATCCAGAACCGCGTCCGTTGTGCTCAGGCTGGTCGCCATCGCAGCCAGAACACGCAGGCGGCGCGCCTCGTCCCCTTCGGGCCAGACCAGCGTAAAGCCCTTGATCATTCCATCGGCCAACCGCGCCTGCGTGAATGAAACGATCCCATTGCCGCGCCCTTCAAGGGTAAACTGGTCGCGGCCAAGCTCACGCGGGCCGTTCAGCGGAACAATTTCAAGCGACTGCATCACCTGGTAAAGGGCGCGCAGCGTGTTCTTGTCACCCTCCTGACTGATCAAAAGGGCCTGGGCGTTCAGATCCGAGGCGCTTTTGAAATGTACGAACGGAGCTTCATAGCGGTCAAAGCTGACTGTACCCAACGGCATGTCCAGCGCAATCCCGGCCGCGTCGTCGGAATACCGGTCCATCCCGGCCGAGATCAGCGGCGCGTTGTATTCATCCAACAGGGCCTTGCGCTGCACCGTGGTCAAAACGCCCGTCGCCTCATAGCCGTTGAACCGCTGCCAATCGCCCATCGACCGGCGGGTTCCCTGACCGAAAGCGCCATCGATGGTCGAATTATAGAAACCCGCCGCTTGCAGGGCCGTTTGCAAGTCTCTCCGTTCCTGCGCGGTCAAAAGGCGCTCGGATTGCAGCGCTTGTGCGCGGGTTTCATCCGAAACCTGCGGGGTCGTAACCGCCACGGGTTCTTCCGCCTGTGCTGCCGGTTCCGTCGGCGCGCTTACGACGTCGCGGTTTACCGCGTTTTCGCCGACAGGCCAGAACTGTTGCCCCAACGCGCTTGAAAACGCGACAAAGCTGTCACGCGGGATCTGTCCCTCAGCCCGGTATACGCGCAAAACCTGCTCGGCATCGCCGCGCGAATAGGGGCCAATGACGATGGCATACCAGCCACTGTTCAGCCGAAACCCGTTCACATCGGGCAGGGTGCTGGCATAGGCTTGCGCCCGGTCCTGCGCTTCGCGCAGCGACGGCTGCGCCTCGACCTGAACCCAGACGCCGGGGTCTTGTTGTGCGGTCGCGGCGCGCAGGCCGACCAGAAGAAACAAAAGAATTGCTGAAAATACGCGTGTCATTGTCTGCCCGTGTTATGCGGTGTTTGTACTGAGGTGCAGAATACGCGATTTCATTTGCCAAATACCATGCTGAGAATGCGGGGAATTTGTGGTGTGGCCGCGCAGATACAGCCACAGCCCAAAGCCCCGTTGACGCCCCTCGGCCCCTTGCATAGGAAGGGCCAAACCGACCGGAACCGGGCGCACGGGGCGCCCAGAGGGAATGTCATGACCGAACCGACCAGCGCACCGCGTTCATTTCAGGAAATCATCCTCAGGCTTCAGTCCTACTGGGCCTCGAAAGGCTGTGCGATTCTGCAACCCTATGACATGGAGGTCGGGGCAGGGACGTTCCATCCCGCAACCACCTTGCGGGCGCTGGGATCCAAGGCATGGGCCGCAGCCTATGTTCAGCCGTCGCGCCGTCCCACGGATGGGCGTTATGGCGAAAACCCCAACCGGCTTCAGCATTACTACCAGTATCAGGTGCTGATCAAACCCAGCCCTCCGGATTTGCAAGAGCTGTATCTGGGCAGCCTTCAGGCCATTGGCATCGACATGGATCTGCATGATATCCGCTTTGTCGAAGACGACTGGGAAAGCCCCACACTGGGCGCATGGGGGCTTGGCTGGGAAGTCTGGTGTGACGGAATGGAAGTCAGCCAGTTCACCTATTTCCAGCAGGTCGGCGGCCATGACTGCACGCCTGTCTCGGGTGAGCTGACCTATGGTCTCGAGCGTCTGGCCATGTATGTGCTGGGCATCGACCACGTGATGGACATGCCGTTCAACGATCCGCAATCACCCAGCCCGCTGAAATACGGCGACATCTTCAAACAGACCGAAGAGGAATACGCCCGCTGGAACTTTGACGTGGCCAATACCGAGGTTCTGCTACGCCATTTCGAAGAGGCCGAGGCTGAATGCGCCACGATCCTGGCGCAGGCGCATGACGATCCGAAAACCGGCAAGCGCATCATCATGGCGCACCCGGCTTATGACCAATGCATCAAGGCGTCACACATCTTCAACCTGCTGGATGCGCGGGGCGTGATCTCGGTCACCGAACGACAGGCCTATATCGGACGCGTGCGGGCGCTGGCCAAGCAATGCGCGGATGCCTTTGTGCAGACCGAGGCGGCCGGGTTCAGCGCCGGATGAGGCGATCAGGCCAGTCCCGGCAACAGGGCTTTCAGGCCGTCCGCGATCATGCTGACGGCGATAGCCGCAAGAATCATCCCCATAAAGCGGCTCATGATCACGCGCGCGGTGTCGGACAGGCGTTGGGCCAGCCAGGCCGCATTCCAGAACGTGATCAGAAGCAGGCCAACAACGGCAAGGAATACGCCTGCATAAACAAAGGCTTCTACGGGCTTCTTGATCTGGTGTGCATACAGGATCAGCGTGGTGATGGTGCCGGGGCCTACCAGAATGGGAAAGGCCAGCGGATAAAAGGCGACGGTGTCGGGTTCGGGGTAAGCGTCCTTTTCCCCCTTCGTCCCGTGATGAGAGGTGCTTTCGTGTCCGTTCAGCATGTTCAGACCGATCATCATGACAACCAGACCACCGGCGACGCGCAGATGATTGACGCTGATGCCAAAAAGGCCAAGCGCCTGACTGCCGACCAGGGCAAAGGCACCGCCAAGGATCAGGCAGTAGATCACGGTTTTGACCGCAATCTTGCGCTGTTCGGTGGCGGACAGGTCCTGAGTGACGCTCAGAAACACCGGCAGGTTAGTGACCGGGTTCATGATCGCAAACAATGCGCCGAAAAATCCGACGGCAAAGGTGGATTCCATCGTGTAGACCTCGTTTCTGCCTGTTCCCCGATGAAACCTGTCCTATTTTACAAGAACTTGAAAGAGGCGGCCTGAAAGATGACGGGAAAACTGCTGGCAATTCTTCTGCTGCTGTCGGCCATCGTGGCAGGCCTCGGCATGTATTATCTACAGGTCTACGGCTATTATTATGAGGTCGAACCGCAACCGGGGCAGGACGTTGCCCTGATGACGGATGCAGGCGGTGTGCCGGAACCCATCGCCTATTCCGGGTTTCAGGCAATTGACGCCGACAGTTCGCCTATTCGGTATCGCGCCTGTTTCGAGACCGAATTGTCGCCGGACCAGATGGCTGGATACGTGCCTGTCGAAAACTCCAAACCCCTGACCGCACCGGGATGGTTTGAATGCTACGATGCGGTGTCTTTGGCGGAAGCGCTTGAATCCGGTCAGGCGCGGGCGTTCATGGGGGTGAAGAACATTCATTTCGGCGTCGACCGGATCGTGGCGATCACCGAAGAAGGCAAGGGCTATGTCTGGCACGCGTTGAACAATTGCGGTGAAAAAGCCTATGACGGTACCGTCGTGGGCGAGGAATGTCCGCCGCGCCCGGAAAACTGAAGGAGCAGACCGTGGGCCATGTCATAGAAATCCCCGATTTCCTGACGGCCACTCTGGGGTTTGCGGTCTATCTGATCGGGGCCGAGATCAACGCACGTGTGACAACCCTGCGCAATTTCAACATCCCCGAACCCGTAACAGGGGGCCTGCTGGCCTCGCTGGTGGTTCTGATGCTCTATCTGGTCTTCGGGATCGAACTGTCCTTTGGCCTGACAGCCCGCGATTTCCTGCTGGTCCTGTTTTTTGCCGGGATCGGCCTGAACGCCCGCCTGTCTGACCTCATTGCTGGTGGTAAGCCGTTAATCTTGCTTTTGATTCTCACTCTGGCGACGATAGTCTTTCAGAATGTGATTGGCGCGGCTGGGGCGGTGATCTTCGGCTATCCCGCACAGGCCGGTGTGTTGTTCGGATCGGCCGCTCTGATCGGTGGGCACGGTACGGCAATCGCATGGGCGCCGGACGTGGCGCAGGCAACGGGGCTTGACGGCGCGACCGAACTGGGTGTGGCCGTCGCCACCCTTGGATTGGTCCTTGCCGCGCTGGTTGGCGGCCCGATTGCGCGCCTGCTGGTCGAGCGGCGCGGCCTGAAGCCTGACCGCCCCGACGAAGAACACAGCATCGGATTGCCGGATGAGCATGACGGGCACACCGCAAACATCGATCATCTGACCGTCATGCGCGTCCTGCTGCACCTGAACCTGGCGATCATCTCGGGGTATGCGCTGAATGAATCAATTGCCGCCGCCGGGCTGAAACTGCCGCTGTTCGTGCCCTGCCTGATCATGGGCATCGTGATCGCCAATCTGCGGGACGCGCTGTTTCCCGGCGCTCCGAAAGTGTCGCGCACACCATCGCTGGCGTTGATTTCGGAATTTGCGCTGGGCGCGTTTCTGGCAATGTCGCTGATGAGCCTGCAACTCTGGACCATCGCGCAGCTGGGCATGGCTATTGCCGTGATCATGACAGCGCAGACGCTCTTTGCGGTGCTGTTCGTCCTCTGGGTGCTGTTCCCGGTCATGGGGTCCAACTATCGCGCGGCTGTACTGGCCGCTGGGTTTGGCGGCTTTGCGTTGGGGGCCACCCCCACCGCTATCGCAAATATGACAGCCGTGACCAAGCGATATGGCCCATCGCCTATTGCCTTTATCGTGCTGCCCCTTGTATCCGCCTTCTTTGTGGATATCGCCAATGCCATCGTCATTCAGACGATCGTCAATTTCTAAGGACCGACAATGCCCGACCTGCTGATCGAACTGTTCTCCGAAGAGATCCCCGCACGGATGCAAGCCCGTGCCGGCGAGGATCTTAAAAAACGGATTACCGATGGTCTGGTCGAGGCCGGTCTGACCTATGCAAACGCCGCCGCCCTGACCACGCCCCGCCGCCTGACGCTGGCGGTCGAGGGGCTGCTGGCGAAAAGCCCCACCATCCGGGAAGAACGCAAGGGCCCAAAGGTCGGCGCGCCCGACAAGGCAATCGAAGGGTTCCTGCGCGGCGCGGGCCTGACCCGTGATCAGCTGGAAGAACGCGAAACGCCCAAGGGGGCCATCTATTTCGCCACCATCGAAAAGGCCGGTCGCCCCGCGGCTGAGATCATTGCTGAAGTGCTCGAAACCACCATCCGCAATTTCCCTTGGCCTAAGTCCATGCGCTGGGGCAGTGGCAGCTTGCGCTGGGTGCGCCCGCTGCATTCGATCCTGTGCATTCTGACGGATGAGGCCGGGGCGCAGGTTGTGCCAATGGATGTCGATGGCATTTCGTCCGGCGACACCACAGCAGGACACCGCTTTATGGCGCCCAACCGGTTTTCGGTCACGTCTTTCGACGATTACGCGGCCAAGCTGAAGCGGGCTTTTGTCGTCCTGTCCCCCGAGGAACGCGCCCGGCACATCTGGAACGACGCCCAGAACATGGCCTTTGCCGCCGGTCTTGAACTGGTCGAAGACAAGGGCCTGCTGGCCGAGGTCGCCGGGCTGGTCGAATGGCCGGTCGTTCTGATGGGACAGATTGACGACGAATTCCTCGACCTACCGCCCGAGGTGCTGCAAACCTCGATGAAAGAACACCAGAAGTTCTTCTCGGTCCGCAATCCCAAAACGGGCCGGATTGAACGGTTCGTCACTGTTGCGAACCGCGAAACCGCGGACAATGGCGCGACCATTCTGGCGGGCAATCAGAAAGTGCTGTCGGCCCGTCTGGCGGATGCCAAGTTCTTTTGGGAGAATGACCTGCGCGTCGCCAAATCGGACATTGCACAATGGACCCGCGCGCTGGAGAACGTCACCTTCCACAACAAACTGGGAACGCAGGCCGACCGGATCGGGCGCATCGCCGCGTTGGCCCGCGAACTGGCCCCAGTGACCGGAGCCGATGCCGATCAGGCTGAAAAAGCCGCGCGCCTGGCCAAGGCCGACCTCAGCTCGGAAATGGTCTACGAATTCCCCGAACTCCAGGGCCTTATGGGGCGGTATTACATCGAAGCGGCAGGTGAAGATGCCGCCGTGGCCGCCGTCGCGCAAGAGCACTACTCGCCTTTGGGGCCGTCGGATGATGTCCCCACTGCTCCGCTGTCGGTGACCGTTGCATTGGCCGACAAGCTGGACACACTGACCGGGTTCTGGGCGATTGATGAAAAGCCTACTGGCTCGAAAGACCCGTTTGCCCTGCGCCGTGCGGCGCTGGGGGTTATCCGGTTGGTGCTCGACAATGACCTGCGTCTGCATCTGGATCGGTTTTTCGACAGACAGCTGCTGCGTGCTGAAAGCGCTGCAAACGAGGCGCTGGCGGCTGAAAATGTTGACGAACTGTTGGATGAAATCGCAGATCATGGCGTGTTTGGCGCAGCCTTCCAGACTGTCAAGGAAAGGCTGGGAGAATTGTCGGGTGCCGATTTCCTGAGTCTTGAAAAGAAGATACCCGACGCATCCGACGATCTCCTCTCGTTCTTCCACGACCGCCTCAAGGTCTTCCTCCGCGACGAAGGCATCCGTCACGACGTCATCGATGCCTGTATCGCGATGGACGGAAATGATGATCTCAACCTGCTGGTCAAACGCGCCCGCGCGCTGAACGCGGTGATCGCGACCGAGGATGGCGAGAACCTCGTGCAGGGCTTCAAGCGTGCCAACAACATCCTGACCCAGGCCGAAGAAAAGGACGGGGTGGAATATTCCTACGGTGCGGATGTGAAATTCGCCGAAACCGACAGCGAAAAGGCATTGTTTGCCGCTTTGGATGCAGCACAGGCGCAAATCGAGCCCGCGCTGAAATCAGAAGATTTCCCCACGGCCATGGCCGCCATGGCCGGGCTGCGCGGGCCGGTGGATGCGTTCTTTGAGGATGTGCAGGTCAACACCGACAATGACATTGTTCGCCGCAACCGGCTGAACCTTCTCAGCCAGATCCGGCAGATCTGCTCCAGCGTGGCCGATCTGACCCGGATCGAAGGGTAAACGACTGGGCGCACTGGCAGGCGCGCCCACAACGCACTTGCGTGAAGGGCGCAAGCGCCTATGCTGCAGACAAACCAAAAGGTGCTGCAGTGCAGAATAATCCGAATACAACGCTCATTACATCCGACGCGCCTGTCACCGCCCATACACATGGCGGGCGGGCCAAATGTCTGCAACGTCTGGTCCGGCTGGACCTGCCGGTGCCCCGAACCGTTGCGCTGTCATTTGATGCCGTTCACCAGATTGCAGAAGGGGCGATCCCGGATATTGCGGCGATCCTCGAACAGTTCGACCCGACCTCGTTGCTATGCGTCCGACCCAGTTCCGAAGATCCCGATTGGGGCGGCCCCGGCGCGGTTCTCAATATCGGAATGAACGACGCGCGCTATGTCGACCTGTCCGACACCATGGGCGCCGAGGCCGCCGCAGCTCTGTATCTGCGGTTCGTTCAAAGCTATGCGATCCACGTGGCACGGCTGGATGCGGATGTGTTCGATGACATCGAAGCTGATGGCCGCGAGGGGTTGCGCCACTCGCTGCGCGCCTACGAGGATGAAACCGACGAGGTCTTTCCGCAGGACAGGGGCGAACAGCTGATCGGTGTTCTGCGCTCGATGGCGCGTGCATGGGACGGGACGTCCGCGCGCTTGCTGCGGCAGGCCAAGGGGGCACCCGCAGATGCCGGGCTTGGGTTGGTCATCCAAGAGATGATCCCCGGCGTCGGGAAAGGCGAATGCGGATCTGGCGTTCTGCAACTGGTTGATTCCACAACCGGAATGCCACAAATCACCGGCCGCTATCTAAGCCAGAGTCAGGGGCGCGATGCGCTGGGTGAAGATGTGGCAGCCCTGTTTCTGGAAAAAGACCCGCGCGGCCCCTCGCTGGAAGAGGTCGCACCAGATGCTTTCGCCGAGGTCAAGGCTCAGGCCGCGCTGATGCGCGAGAAACTGCGCGAAGAGATGCAGGTCGAATTCGTCATTCAGGACGGCACCGTGCATATTCTCGATGGTGTCCGGGTGCAGCGATCGGCCCGCGCGGCCATGCGCATTGCCGTACGTCTTGCCGAAGACGGTATCATACCGCCGCAAGAGGCGGTGATGCGTGTCGACCCGCACGCGCTGAACGAACTACTGCACCGTCAGGTCCACCCCGATGCGCAACGCGATGTGCTGACCACGGCCATTGGTGCCAGCCCCGGTGCCTCGACCGGCAAGATCGTGTTTACCTCGGCCGAAGCACAGGCCAGTGCCGCCCGTGGCGAGGCATGTGTTCTGGTGCGCCGGGAAACCTCGCCCGAGGATGTGCGCGGGATGCACGCCGCCGTTGCGGTTCTGACGGAAAAAGGCGGCATGACCAGCCACGCGGCCGTGATCGGGCGCGGATTGGGTCTGCCCTGTATCGTCGGGGCCTCGGAAATGCGGTTTCAGACGAAAGACAAGATGCTGACCGCACCGGATGGCCGGGTATTCAAAACCGGCGATATTGTCACCATTGATGGCAGCTCGGGTCAGGTGCTGGCCGGTCAGCCCGCCATGCTCGAGGCCGCGTTGGATGACTGTTTCCAGACGCTGATGGGCTGGGCCGATGCCGAGCGTGACATCGAAATCCGCGCCAATGCCGACACACCGGCTGATGCGCAGACGGCCCGGAACTTTCAGGCCCAGGGGATCGGTCTGTGCCGGACCGAACACATGTTCTTTGACCCCGGTCGTCTGATCGTGATGCGCGAAATGATCTTTGCGCAAACCTCGGCGGGCAGGGCGGCGGTGCTGGAACGCCTGCTTCCGATGCAGCGCGAGGATTTCGTTCAGCTGTTCAGGATCATGGAAGGTCAGCCTGTCTGCATCCGCCTGTTCGATCCACCCTTGCATGAATTTCTGCCGACAACGCGCACCGGGCAACGGGAGTTGGCCGAGGCGCTGGACCTGCCCGTGTCCGACGTCGAACGCCGGGTTGAGGCGATGACCGAATACAACCCCATGCTGGGCCTGCGCGGCGTTCGTCTGGGTGTCACCGTACCCGAGATCTACGACATGCAGGCGCGCGCGATTTTTGAAGCCACGCTTGACGCCCGAAAAAACGGTGCTCCGGTGGTGCCCGAAGTGATGATCCCGCTGGTATCCGCCAAGCGCGAGGTTGAACTGGTCAAATCCCGCATCGACTCGGTCGCCGCCGCCGTTGAATCGGAACGCGGGCAGAAGTTCGAATATCGGCTGGGCGTCATGGTCGAAACGCCACGCGCCTGTCTGCGCGCGGAAGAGATCGCGCCACAGACTGCTTTCATGAGTTTTGGAACGAACGACCTGACGCAGATGACCTACGGCCTGTCCCGCGACGATGCCGGTCGTTTCATGTCCGCTTACGTGCGGCAGGGGGTCTTTACCGAAGATCCGTTCCATGTCCTTGATCCGGACGGGGTGGGCGAGCTGCTGAAACTCGGGGCGGAACGCGGGCGTGCCGCGAAGCCGGATGTGACCCTTTCGGTCTGTGGCGAACACGGCGGGAACCCCGAATCAATCGCCATTTGCCGCGATCTTGGATTCGACTATGTGTCATGCTCACCGTTCCGGGTTCCGGTCGCTCGGCTGGCTGCCGCTCAACTGGCGATTTCCTCCAGACTTGGGGGTTGACACCGCGCCGAACCCCAAGAAATAGTGGGTTATACGGTCACTCGTAGGCGAAAAATATTTTCGCTACGGGCGATTTTCCACTTGCTTTTTTCAAGATACTGGACCTTTGCCTCAGTCTGGGGTATCAGCCTCGTCGCGCCCGCCGGGGGAGGGTATGGCGCGTGATGTGCCTGTGCGAGGTTATCTGATGCTACGTTACATATTGGCTGTTGCCGCAGTGGCGGCAACCGTGCTGCCGAGTGCGTCCTTCGCCGAGAAGGAAGCGACTGATACTGCAAAACAAGAACTTGTCGCCCGCAGTGAACTGCCGGCGCAAAGTTTTCGGGACTATTTCAAGCTGTTCCAGCCCCGCAAGGCGGCTGAACCTGTCGAAGTGTCCTTCTCCAAAGACTGGCTTGACCAGCAACCAAAGGCCTCTGGTGGTGAAAACTGGAAATGCCTGTCCGAAGCCCTGTACTTCGAGGCGCGCGGCGAAAGCGTGCGCGGCCAGTTCGCGGTTGCCGAAGTGATCCTGAACCGGGTCAAAAGCAGCCGTTTCCCGGATTCCCTGTGCGGGGTGATCCATCAGGGGACCGGCAAGAAATACCAGTGCCAGTTCACATACACCTGCGATGGCCGCAAAGAGGTCATCCACGAGAAAACGGCGTATGAGCGTGTGGCAAAAGTCGCGCGGGCAGCCATTGATGGTGTGGCGGATGAGTTGACCGAAGGGGCGACGCACTATCACACGACGTCGGTTCGCCCATCCTGGTCGCGGGTCTATAAACAGACGGCGAAAATCGGCGTGCATGTTTTTTACCGCCACAACTACCGGACAGCGAGCAACTGATTGACGCACCCGCGCTGGAAGCTTGCTGGCGCGGGGCAGGTTGCATCCTATATTGCGGGCCAGGAGGCCCGTAATGAATTTGAACCGCAGACACCTTTTGCAAACGGCTGCAGCAGCACTGCTGATGCCGCGTGTGGCCAGTGCGGGTTTTGCACCGCTTAATGCGCGTGTAACCAAACACCCGATCGCGCCTGCAAGTTATCCTGAAACGGAAGTCTGGACATATGACGGGTCTGTCCCCGGCGTTGAACTGCGCGTCAGGCAGGGCGACCGCATCCAGCGCACCCTGATGAACCAGCTTCCGCAAGCAACTTCGGTCCATTGGCACGGCATTCGCATTGAAAACGCCATGGACGGCGTGCCCGGCCTGACACAGGACGCGGTCGAGACGGACGCAAGCTTTGATTACTCCTTCGTCGTTCCCGACGCAGGGACCTATTGGTATCATGCGCATAACCAGTCGATGGAACAGGTTGCGCGCGGGCTTTACGGGCCGCTGATCGTCGAAGAAACCGCGGCCTCCGATGTGGATCAGGATCTGGTGCTGATGCTGGACGACTGGAGGCTTGATCCTGAAACCGCCCAGATCACGGATGATTTCGACAATGGCCATGATCTCAGCCACGCTGGCCGACTGGGGAATATCATCACTGTTAACGGATCCCTTGACCCGCGCGTTCAGGCGCGACGGAACGACCGTCTCCGGCTACGCCTGATCAACGCCTCCAACGCGCGGATTTTTGACCTGAATCTCGATGGGTTGTCAGGGTGGATCGTCGCCCTTGACGGTATGCCACTGGAAACGCCGATCCCATTGTCGGGGGCTTTCCCAATCGCCCCTGCACAACGCATCGATCTTGTTGTGGATGTCGTGGCTGCGGGTGATACGGCAAGTCTGGTGAGTGTTGAACGCGACGGTGCCTTTGGCATCGTTCGGTTCGATGTCGACGAACTTCTCGCACCCGCGCCACGACAAGGCGTGGCAGCGCTGCCGCCCAACCCTTTGCCAGTCATCGAGGATGTCTCATCCGCACCATTGCACCGGATGTCCCTGCAAGGCGGGGCGATGCGCTGGCTGGACAACGCCCGGATCGGGGACACTGAATTGTCAGGCCAGGAACTGGCGCAGTTGGGCCGGTTCTGGGCCCTGAACGGTTATGCGGAACGCCCGTCCGATCCGTTTCTGGACGCCCGGACCGGCGGCCTTCACAGGATCGAGTTCGTCAATGAAACAGTCTTTCCACATGCCATGCATTTGCACGGCCACCACTTCCGACTGATCCAGCCGGACGGATCGCTTGGCCCGTGGCGCGACACTGTTTTGGTTGATCGCGGACAAACCCGCCAGATCGCGCTGGTCGCGGATAATCCGGGGGACTGGCTGTTGCATTGCCATATGCTGGGCCATGCCGCTTCGGGTATGATGAGCTGGTTTCGCGTCACCTGACGCCGCATTCGGCGGTTGGAATGGCGTTTGTTTGAATGTTATAGGCGCTTGCAACGCCTATAGTGGGCAAGCCCTGCAACAAGCCGAAAAGGCCGGACCCATGAGTTCTGAAATCCGACTGGCATTTGCGCACCCGTCCGAACGGTCCGAGGCGACCTCGCCCCGAGGGCCGCTGGACCGCATTTCCCTGCGCGACCATATTGTCGAGGTTGAAATCGGTGCGTTTCAGGCCGAGCGGGGAACAACCCAGCGGATCTGTTTCAATATCGTCGTCGAAGTCCGGCCTCTTACTGACCCCATTGACGACGATGTGGATCGCATCCTGTCTTATGACCGGGTGACGGAATCCATTGCCTATGAGCTCGCGGCCGAACGTCTGAACCTGCTTGAAACCCTTGCCGAACGTGTGGCCGAACGTATCTTGCATGAACCTCAGGCTGTAAGGGTCTTTGTTCGCATCGAAAAACTGGATCGTGGTCCGGGCGCTCTGGGGGTCGAGATCGTGCGCGGGAAAGACTCGGTTCATCACGACGTGACCGAGGAAGACCGCCCGCATCCCCGTCTGGTCTACCTATCGAATGACGCCATCGCCTCGGACAATCTGACCGGGTGGATCGACCAGTTGCAGAACCGCCAGCGCCCGCTGATCCTGTGTGTGGGGGCGTCAGACCTGGCTGCGCCGCAAACCGGCCACGCAATGACACAGCGCCGGATTGACCTGCTTGCGATCGAGCAAAACGCGTGGGTTCTGGCCGCGCGCGATCACCGCTGCAAGGTGGTTTCAACCCGGACGGAACTGGACTGGGCCATGAAGAACGGCCAGATCTGCGTCTGGGCCCCGTCCAAGATCGTTCTGGACGCGGTGGATGGTCCTTCTGCCGCGCCATCCGACGCCGTGGCTTTGGCCGCATGGTTTGCCGCGACCTTTGAAGCCAGTGAAATGATGGTCATCGGCGGCGAATTGCCGAAAGCGCCCAAAACCCCGCTGCGGGCTGTGGCCGTGGATCAGGCCCAATTGTGAGCATCTATTTCAGACCGCTGGTTCAGCACGGCCAGACCCGGCCCGCTGGCGCGTATTCTCTGGCCGGTCAGCCCCTGTGGTTTACCCATGTCGAAACGCTTGGGCGCGATACTACACCGCAGATCATGTCGGCATCGGATATTCCCGGTGGGGCGCTGGCGCGTTTGACCGGCCCGCGCGCACCCATCGCCGGGCTGGATATGCAGGTGCCGCATATCATGGGCATTCTCAACACCACGCCTGACAGTTTCTCGGACGGAGGCGTTCACAGCTCGGTCGAGGCCGCCCGCGATGCCGCTGCCCGGATGGTGGCGCATGGGGCCACCATTCTGGATATCGGCGGGGAATCAACGCGCCCGGGTGCGGATTTCATTCCGTCAGATCAGGAAATTGCCCGCACCCGCCCGGTGATCGAGGCGATTCGCGCGCAAACGGATGCCTTGATTTCAATCGACACCCGCAAAGCCAGCGTCGCCAAAGCGGCGTGTGCGGCGGGCGCAGGGCTGGTCAACGACGTCTCGGGGTTCACGTTCGATCCCGAACTGGCACCGTTTTGCGCCGACAAGGGCACACCGGTCTGCGTTATGCATATGCAGGGTGATCCGGCCACGATGCAGGAAAACCCCAGCTACGACAACGTGTTGCTGGATGTTTACGATTTCCTCGAAACCCAGATCACTCTGCTGGAAAGCTTGGGGCTTCGGCGCGACCTGATCATCGTCGATCCGGGCATCGGTTTCGGCAAGACCGAAGACCATAACCTGACCTTGCTGCGTAATCTCAGCCTGTTTCACGGGCTTGGCTGCCCGATCCTGCTGGGCGTGTCCCGCAAGGGCTTTATCGGAACAATTGGACGGGAACCGGACAAGACTGCCCGCGCGCCGGGTTCAATTGCTGTGGCTTTGGCCGGATTGTCTCAGGGCGTGCAGATCATTCGCGTTCACGACGTCGCCGAGACTGCTCAGGCCTTGCGCCTATGGGCCGCTGTCCGGTAATCCGGTCTCACGGAAAATCACGGAGTGACACCAATGCGCAAGCTGTTCGGAACCGACGGGGTGCGGGGCACGGCCAACACGCATCCGATGACGGCGGAAATGGCGTTGCGCATCGGGGCTGCGGTGGGGCGCTATTTCCGGCGCGATGCGACCGGTGTGCACCGGGTCGTCATCGGCAAGGACACGCGCCTGTCCGGCTATATGCTGGAAAACGCGCTGACCGCCGGTTTGACCTCAACAGGAATGAATGTGCTGTTGCTGGGGCCGGTCCCCACGCCTGCGGTGGGTCTGATGACGCGCTCGATGCGGGCCGATCTGGGTGTCATGATCTCGGCCAGCCACAACCCGGCAGAGGACAACGGTATCAAGTTCTTTGGCCCCGACGGCTATAAACTGTCCGATCAGGCCGAGATAGACATCGAAAAGCTGATCGACGAAGGTGTCCGGCCTGCTCAGGCCCAGAATATCGGACGGGCGCGTCGTGTTGATGACGCCCGGTTCAGATATGGCGAGCGTGTAAAGTCCTCGCTGCCGCGCGATGTGCGTCTGGATGGTCTCAAGGTGGTGATCGACTGTGCCAATGGCGCCGCCCACCGCACCGCGCCCGAGGTTCTTTGGGAACTGGGTGCAGACGTGATCCCGATCGGGATTTCGCCCAATGGGAAGAACATCAACCTCAACTGCGGATCGACCAAGCCGCAACTGGCCGCCGAAACCGTCGTGGCGCATGGCGCTGACGTTGGTGTCTGTCTGGACGGCGACGCGGATCGGGTTGTTATCGTCGACGAGACCGGTCAGATCGCCGATGGCGATCAGCTTATGGCGCTGCTAGCGACGGCCTGGAAAAAATCCGGGCAGTTGAAAGGCGATGCCCTTGTGGCCACGGTGATGTCCAATCTGGGGCTCGAACGGCACCTCTCGTCACACGGCATGCGACTGGAACGCACGGCTGTCGGCGACCGCTATGTGGTCGAGCGCATGCGCGAAGGCGGCTTCAACCTGGGCGGTGAACAATCCGGTCATATCGTGATGAGCGATTATGCCACCACCGGTGACGGCCTGATGGCCGGCCTGCATTTCCTGGCCGAGATGGTTCTGTCTGGTCGCAAAGCCTCGGACCTGTCCAAGCAGTTCGAAACCGTGCCGCAGCTGTTGAAGAACGTCCGCTATGCCAACGGTCAAACTCCGCTTGAAGTTCAAAGCGTTAAAGCTGCCATTGCCGATGCCGAGGCGCGGCTGAACGGGCAGGGCCGGTTGCTGATCCGCAAATCCGGCACCGAGCCGCTGATCCGCGTCATGGCCGAATGCGAGGATGACGCGCTGCTGGTACAGGTCGTCGACAGTATCGTGGCCGAGGTCGAAGCCGCCGCAGGCTAGCGCCCGAACAGAACCCTGCGCAGGCTGAACCACTGGCTGATGGCCATGCCCGTCAGAATCAGGGCCAGGGCGACGTAGAATCGCAGGGGCAGGGCCTCGGACAGGATCCAGGCCCCGAACACCATCGACCAGATCGGCACCTGATAATTCACCAGCGTCAAAAACACCGATCCGGCGCTGCGGGTGATCGAAACCCGCAGCAAATTGGCGAAAGCTGTGGGGATCAGCCCAAGGACAATCAGGGCCAGCGATGGGCGGTTGCCCTGCCAAGTAGGGACACCTTCGACCAGCAGCATGATGGGCACCAGCAGAACAGCGCCGACCAGCAGGGTCAGCGCGGCCAACGCCAGCGGCTCGACCGGCGGGCAGCGCCGCGTCAGGATCGATGTCGAGGCATAGCAGAGGGCAGCCGAGATACAGGCCAGCTGCGCCAGCGGCTCGGTCCCTTGACCCAGCTTTGCCAGACCGGGTCCGATCAGGACCAATGCGCCGGAAAACCCAAGGCACACGCCCAGAAACCGACGCAGGTTCAGCGGCTCATCTGAAAAGAAATGCGCCAGCGGCAGCACCATCAGCGGAATTGCGGCCATGGACAGCCCTGCAAAGGCCGAGGGTACATATTGCTGCCCCCAGCTGAGCAGCATGAAAGGCACCGCAGTCGACAACACGCCAATCAGCAGGATTGATGTTGTCAGCGCGGGTGTCAAAACCGGCATACGGCGCCCGGTGATCCGCATCAGGACAAGCAATGTCACCGCACCCAAAGTGGTGCGCGATGTCGCCACGGTAATCGGGCCATAGCCTTCCAATGCCATCGCGACGACCATGAATGTGCCGCCCCAAATAAGCCCCAGCGTGAAAACGCCGCTCCAGTCCTGCTTCGTGGGTTGTTCAACCATTCCATCCCCTTATCCCGCGTGCGCGCCGGTGTCACGGGCTGATCTTGACTTTATGTTAGTTTCCACTTACCGTAAGCAATGACTTACGATATGACATTTTCAGCTTTGGGCGATGCGACCCGCAGGCAGGTGTTCGAAGCCGTCGCCAGCCAGCCTCAGGCAGTGGGCGAACTTGCGTCAAAGCTGCCGGTAAGCCGACCGGCCGTCTCACAACATCTCAAGGTGCTGTCTGATGCTGGGCTGGTGACATGCCATGCGAAAGGGACGCGCCGGATCTATGCGGTGCGCCCCGAGGGGTTGGCAGAGCTGCGCAGATGGCTCGACCGTTACTGGAGCGACGTGATGAACAGCTTTGCAGATGAGGTGAACAGAGCGGGAGAGAGGCCATGACAGACCCGATAGTCAAGACAATTGTCGTAAGTGCCTCTGCTGCGCGCGCTTTCGACATCTTCGTCAACCGCATCGGGACATGGTGGCCGCTGGACAGCCACGCGGTGTCCGCATCGCAGGGGCAACCGGCAAGGGACGTGGTTATTGAACCCCGGATCGGTGGCGCGGTCTATGAGGTCATGTTCGACGGAACCCGTGCCGACTGGGGTCAGGTGCTGGCAATTGATCCCGGCCAATCCGTGGCATTCACCTGGCATCCGGGCACCAGCAGGGAGTCTCCAACGCGCGTCGATGTGCGTTTTGAGGATTGCGGTTCGGGACAGGCCAAAGTCACCCTGATGCATTCCGGCTGGGACGTCTGGGCTGGGGAAGCGCCCGAAAAGCGCGGCGGCTACGATACGGGATGGGATATCGTTCTGGGTGAACGCTTTGCCAAAGCGGTCTTAAAATGAAAAAGGGCGACCGCCTGGGCCGCCCTTTGCCTGACATCGGTCAGGTTTAGTTCTTTTCTTTGTCGACCATCTTGCCGGCCGAGATCCACGGCATCATGCCGCGCAGCTTGGCGCCGGTCTCTTCGATCATATGCTCGTCATTGGCGCGGCGCGACGCTTTGATGGTCGGCTGGCCAACGGCGTTTTCCAGCATGAAGTCACGGACGAATTTGCCCTGCTGGATGTCGTCCAGAACCGCTTTCATGCGGGCTTTGGTCTCGTCGTATTTCAGGATGCGCGGACCGGTGACATACTGGCCATACTCAGCCGTGTTCGAGATCGAGTAATCCATGTTGGCAATGCCGCCTTCATAGATCAGGTCAACGATCAGCTTCACTTCGTGCAGACATTCGAAATAGGCCATCTCGGGTGCATAACCGGCCTCGACCAGAGTTTCAAAGCCGCAGCGGATCAGTTCGACCAGACCACCGCACAGAACGGCCTGTTCGCCGAACAGGTCGGTTTCACATTCTTCGCGGAAGTTGGTCTCGATGATGCCCGAACGGCCGCCACCGATGGCCGAGCAGTAGGACAGGCCGATTTCCAGCGCCTTGCCGGTTGCATCGTTGTGAACCGCGACCAGGCAGGGCACACCGCCGCCTTTGGTGTATTCGCCACGTACGGTGTGGCCGGGGCCTTTGGGGGCCATCATGATGACGTCAACGCCGTCTTTTGGCTCGATCAGGCCGAAATGGACGTTCAGGCCGTGGGCAAACGCGATGGCGGCACCGGGCTTGATGTTGTCATGGACGTATTTCTTGTAGGTCTCGGCCTGTAACTCGTCGGGCATGGTGAACATGATGACGTCGCACCAGGCAGCCGCTTCGGCGATGCCCATCACTTGCAGACCTTCCGCTTCGGCTTTCTTGGCCGAGGGCGAGCCTTCGCGCAGGGCGATGACCAGGTTCTTGGCACCCGAGTCGCGCAGGTTCAGCGCGTGGGCGTGACCCTGGCTGCCATAGCCCAGGATAGCCACTTTCTTGTCTTTGATCAGGTTGATGTCGCAATCGCGATCGTAATAGACGCGCATTTTGCCGGTCCTTTCTGGTTTGGTTGGGGCGGTTCTACCTGCCGTGCGTCGGATTGGCGATAGGGTTGGGCTTGAGTATTTGTAAAAAAGATGAAGAATAATTCTTGAAAACGGAAAATACTGAAAAAATTATGCTTGACGATATCGACCGGCGCATTTTGCGTCACTTTCAGGCGAACCCCAGCCTGACCACCGCGGAACTTGCCGATCTGTGCCGGATCAGCGCAGGTGTTTGTTGGCGCAGGCTGGAAAAGATGCAGGCAGCCGGGATCATCGAAGGGCAGGAGGCGGTGATCGACTGGACCGCGATGGGCTATGCTGTCGAGGTCTCGCTTCGGATCACCCTGGACAAGACACAGGCCCGCGCCTTTGACGAGTTTATGGAAGAGGCCCGCAACGTGGCCGAGGTGATCGAAATCCAGACATTTCTGGGCCGGGTGGATGTCCGCCTGTCGGTAATTGCGCGGGATATGAAGCACTATCAGCAGCTTTATCGGGACCGGATCCTGACCCTGCCGCATATCGCCGATATCGAAGCGCTGATGCATATCGCGCGGGTCAAGCGGGACGAGGTGTTACCGGTATGATCGAGCTGGACGAGATTGACCGCCGTCTGCTGCGCGCGCTGCAACAGGACGCCACCCAAAGCGCAGGTGCCCTGGGTCGGAGGTTCAACCTGTCTCAGCCCGCCACCTGGCGGCGTATCCGCAGGTTGGAGGACGTCGGGATCATCAAGGGCCGAAGGCTGCGTCTGAATGCCGAGGCGCTGGGGTTCGGCGTGACCGTGTTTCTGGGGGTCAAGCTGGCGCGCAAGGGACAGATCAGCCTTGAGGATTTCGAACGCGCCGTAAGTGCCATCCCCGAAGTGCAGACCGTCGAGCATGTTCTGGGATTGTACGATTACCGCTTGCGCGTTGTGGCGCGGGACCTGTCCGATTTCGAACGCGTGTTGCGGCGCCGGATCATGACGCTGCCCGGCGCTGGCGATGTCGAAGCGAACGTCCTGCTGAGCGAGGAACGGCTGCCCGGACCGATTGGATGACCTGCCTTAGTATCTGGTGCGGATGTAATATCCGGGATGATGGGTCAGGCGGGCAAACGTGATCGGTTTGTCTTCTTTCCAAGTGGTACGCTCCATCTGGATCATCGACGCGCCCGCCGTGGTGCCCATGAATTCCGCCAGCCTTGCGTCAGCGGAAATAGCGCAGAACGCGACCTCGGCATCGTTGAACGGAGCGGCATTCAGCAGCCACTCATGCGGTCCTTGCTGGGTCAGGTCGGCGTTTTCCACATCGGGGACGGTTTCGATATTGATCCAGCGCTCTTCAAGCTGGAACGGGCGGTTGTCCGCGTAATGCATACAGACGACATGCAGAACCCGCGTCTCGGCGGGGACATCAAGCTGAGAGGACAGCCAGCGGGGGCAGGCCTCGACAGTCCGTTCCACCAGCGCATAGCGATAGACGGCATTCTGGCTTTCGACCATCTGCCGCGCCAGCGAGAATTCCAGCTTGGCGTGTTTGCTGGGCTCTTTCTTGACCCGCGTCCCGCTTTTGCGCTTGCGTTCGATGAAACCCTGATCGGCCAGTTCCCTGAGGGCACGGTTCACCGTCGCGCGGGCGCAATTGAATTCTTCGGCCAGTTGCGTTTCGGTCGGCAGTAATGATCCCTGAGGCCACACGCGGCTTTCAATACGTCGTTTTACTTCATCTCGAACGGACTGGAAGTTAATACGCTTTTGTATCGTCACAGGAAAAATATCCCTTCAAGTAAAAAGTGTGCGCATCTGTTCAGAAGCAAGCAGAAGTGTAAAGGGGAAGTGACACTGGTTGGCGTCATTTTCTTGTGTTCCCAGTGTTATACAGCACCGAATGGGTCGATTTTACCCGCATTCCGTCGCGTCACTTTTTGTCGCGAAATGGCTTTACTGGCCAAGGTAAAGAGACCAAGACTGCACTGACGATATTGAAAGGACGCCATATGCCTGCCTTGCTGAAGAACGTTGACCCGAACGGGCTCGAAGAATTCTCGGTCGTATTCACCGATCGCTCGCTGAACCACATGTCCCAAAAGTTTCAGGGGGTAATGCGCGACATCTCGGCCATGCTGAAAGAGGTGTACAAGGCAGACGGGGTGGCCATCATTCCGGGCGGCGGTACCTATGCGATGGAGGCGGTTGCCCGGCAATTCGCGCGCGGGGCGGATGTTCTTGTGGTCCGGAACGGGTGGTTTTCGTACCGCTGGAGCCAGATCATCGAAAGCGGCGCCCTGACCAGCTCGACCACTGTGATGAAGGCGCGCGAGACCGGCAATGCCAGCCCGTCCCCCTTTGCGCCCGCACCGATTGACGAGGTCGTCGCAACGATTCGCGAACAGAAACCCGGCGTTGTGTTCGCACCGCATGTTGAAACGGCGGCGGGTGTCATCCTGCCGGATGACTATGTGACCGCCCTGGCCAGCGCGGCGCATGAGGTGGGTGCATTGATGGTGCTGGATTGCATCGCATCCGGGTGTGCCTGGGTGGATATGAAAGCCAGCGGCGTCGACGTGCTGATCTCGGCCCCGCAAAAGGGCTGGAGCGCATCGCCTTGTGCCGGTCTGGTCATGCTGTCCGAACGGGGCGAGGCGCGTCTGGAACAGACAAGCTCGGACAGTTTCGCCATCGACCTGAAGAAGTGGCGCCAGATCATGCAGGCCTATGAAAACGGTGGTCACGCCTATCACGCCACAATGCCCACCGATGCGCTGCTGGCTTTCCGCGATACCATGGCAGAAACCAGGGGGTACGGGTTCGAAAAGCTGCGCAAGGCGCAATGGGCATTAGGCGACGGCGTGCGGGCGATGTTGAAGGAGTATGGTATTGTCTCGGTGGCTGCTGACGGTTTCGGCGCGCCCGGCGTTGTGGTCAGCTACACCTCGGACCCCGAAATCCAGAACGGCAAGAAATTTGCCGCTCTGGGGATGCAGATCGCGGCCGGGGTGCCGCTGCAATGTGACGAACCCGAAGGCTTCAGCACCTTCCGTCTGGGCCTGTTCGGATTGGACAAGCTTTATGATGTGGACGCCACCATCGCGCGCCTGAAGCGTGTGCTGGATCAGGTTCTGTAAACGGGCCGGGCCTTAGCGAACGCCAAGGCCCATCTGCATCAGCGTCTTGCGCACAGGCGGCAGGGAATACAGCGCGCTCAGCCCCATTGCGCGCGCATCCCGCAGCGGGCGCGCCTCGATCATCGAGGCGCGGTTCAGCAGATCAATCCCTTTGACCCGCATCTCGATCTCGGTGTGGCGCGCCTTGTGATAGGCGTCCAGCATCTGCGCGTCGCCCAGATCTTCGGGCCGGGACTGCGCCAGATCCAGCAGGCAGCGCAGATCGCCCAATGACATGTTCAGCCCCTGCGCGCCGATCGGTGGCACCACATGCGCGGCCTCGGCCATCAGGGCAATGCGCTCACCCGCCAGCCGTTCCGCGGACTGGCTGATGATCGGCCAGATCGTCCGGCGCGATGCCAGCCTCAAGGGGCCAAACAGGCCACAGGACCGTTCCGTCATAGCGGCCTCAAACGCTTCGGCATCAAGGGTCAACAGGTCAACGGCATTCGGCCCGCGTTCCATCCAGACAATGGCGGACGAAGGCTGCCCCTGCCAATCGGGCAGCGGAACCAGCGTGAACGGCCCGCCAGACCTGTGTATCTCGGTCGAGACATTCTCGTGAGGAACAGGATGCGTCACCGCAAACGCCAGCGCTTTCTGCCCATACCGTGTTGTATGCACTTTGATACCGGCGGCCGTGCGCATGGGAGAGTTGCGCCCATCTGCGGCCAGCACCAGCTTGCAGCGGATGCGGCTGCCGTCGCTCAGGCCAACGCGGGCTTCGGCAGTGCGGGTGAACAGGCTGACGGTCCCGGTGCCGGGGCGGAAATCGACATTCGGCAGCTCTGCCAGCCGCGCGACCATCTCCCGGCGCAACAGCCAGTTGGGCAGGTTCCAGCCAAACGGTTGCTCGGAAATGTCAGCGGCGTTGAAATCGCGTATGACGCGGGGTTCGGGCACGTCCCCGCCGGCATCGACAATACGCATGATCTGCAAGGGGGCCGCATGGGCATCCAGCCGTGCCCACAGGCCGCATTGCTCCAGCAGGCCGCGCGCAGGTTGCAGAAAGGCGGTGGTGCGCAGGTCGGACCCGTCCACATCCCGTTCGGTGATCGGTGGCGCGGGATCTACGCACACCACGTCAAACCCGGCGGTTCCAAACGCCGCCGCTGCGGTCAGACCGGCGATTCCACCGCCGGAAATCAGGATGTCACAACGGTCAGTCATGGCGCCTCTCATCAGTTCGGGCAGACCCTAGTTCGGTTCCACTCCCTGTGCCAAGTGACATCCTGTCCCGTATCTCAGCCGCGTGAGATCAGGATCAGGACCAGGAACATCACCGGCACCATCATCAGGGCAGGGATGTAAAGGCCGGGAAGACCAAACACCATGGCCGAACAGCCCCACATGCTGAGGACCGCGCCGACGGTATAATACAGGTCCTCCGCCTTGGCGTTGGCGGCGTCGCGGGCCAGCCACCCGAAAACCGGAATTGCAAAGAATAGGCGCTGCCAAACCGGCAGGCGTCCGGGCATCTCGATCGCACTCATGGGGCTCTCCGTTCTGTTCGTCGCTCCAGCGCATATAGGGCTGCGCATGCGGGTGCAGAACGTACGGATCGTCGCAGTGTGACAGGCTACCGCAGGCGGGCCAGAAATGCGGTCAGATCATCCGTGTGATGGTGGATGTGATCGGCCTCATGCGGGTCCGGGGCGACATGAACCGTGCGCATTCCCATCTCATGCGGGGCGGCCAGATTACGCGGGTCATCCTCGAACATGGCGGCCTTGTCAGCCTGAATGCCGTCCTGTGCAAAGATGGCTTCAAAGGCGGCTTTCTCGGGCTTTGGCCGATACCCGGCATGTTCGACGCCATAGATTGCATCAAACAGCCCCGAAAGCCCGCGCGCCTGCAAAACCCGCTCGGCGTAGGGTGCGCTGCCATTGGTGTAGACGATGCGCCGTCCGGGCAGGGCGCGAATGTGATCGGCCAGCTCTGCATCCGGGTCCATATGGCTCATGTCCACCTGATGCACCGCGTGCAGATAGGGCTCGGGGTCCAGATCATGTTCGGCCATCAACCCGGCCAGCGTAGTGCCGTATTGGCGCCAGTACTGCCCGCGCAGCCTGTCGGCCTCGGCCCGGTCCACGCCGATGGCCTGCACCACGTAATCCGTCATCAGAACTTCGATCTGATCGAACAGCTGCATATGCGGCGGATAGAGGGTGTTATCCAGATCGAACACCCATTGCGTGACATGACTGAAGGACGGTTTGACCATGGCTTGGGTTTAGGGCGCGGGCGGGGTGTTTTCAATGCCGTACTTGATTGACGCCCCCAGAGACGGATAGACATGTCCGAACGAGGAGACAGAATACCCCATGAGCCAGACCCGATCCCCCACCAAGGATGCCTATAGCCTGATACTCGAAGCCATTGATGTCGGCGTCTACAAGCCCGGCGATCGTCTGGTGGAAAGCGAGCTGGCAGAACGGTTCGGGGTGTCGCGCACCCCGATCCGCGAAGCGTTGCAACGCCTGGAAACCCAGTCTCTGCTGGAACGGGACGGTCGGTCACTGATCGTGGCGTCGCTGGACCACAACCAGATGGCCGAGCTTTATATCGTGCGGCGCGAACTGGAAGGGCTCGCCGCGCGGCTGGCTGCCAAACACGCCACCGAAGAAGAGATCAGGGTTCTTCAGGACATGGTTCTCGAAGATGACAAGCTGGTGGGCGATCCGATGGCGCTGTCACGTGCCAACCGGCGCTTTCACGAACAGATCCATCTGGCCTCGCACAACCGCTACCTTGTCCAGCAGCTTGATCTGGTGCACCGGACAATGGCCTTGATGGCGACTACGTCCTTGGCCGTGCAGGGGCGCGGAGAGATTGCCCAGAGCGAACATAAAGGCATCGTCGAAGCCATTGCCGCGCGCGATGAAGAGGCGGCGGGGCGGGCGCTCAAGGACCATATCTCGATCGCATTCATGACGCGCCTGAAGCAGGACGCAAGCCGCCGCGACAAGTGATTGTCAGGCCAGCGGCTCGTCTTCGCTGGCCTGTCCGTGCTGGGTCTTGTCCCAGAAAAACGGGTTGGTCGCCAATTCCCACAGCGCCTTGTAACCGGCAATCACGCCCAGCGGGAAATATAGAAACATCGTCGGAACCCAAGGCAAAAGAAACCGCCGCTCGCGTGCGGATACGGCGATCAGACCAACACCGATACTCAGCCCCTCTGCCATCAAAAACAGCCCGATCAGCGCGGTAGAGGTTGAATGCGGCACGATATTATCCATCGGATTGGCCAGCCCCAGGCTTGACAGCCAGAATACCCAGAGAACGGGCGCCAGCAGAAATTGCCCAAACGTGCCCAGAAAGAACGCCTGAAGGCCCAGAAATCTGGCACCTCCAAGGTCACGCCACAGCTTTTGCGGGCTGCGCATATGCACCAGATACGTGACCATGAACCCCTTGAGCCAGCGCGAACGCTGTTTGACCCAGGGCCACGCCCGGAAATTCGCCTCTTCATATGTTGTGGTATCCACCATTTCGGTCCGGTACCCGGCCCGGCACAGCCTTACACCCAGATCAGCATCCTCGGTGACGTTATGGGCATCCCAGCCGCCCAGTTCCAACAGCTTGTCGCGACGGAAAAAGAACGTGGTGCCCCCAAGTGGAACCACCAGCCCCATGCGGGCGATCCCCGGCAGGATCACGCGGAACCAGCTGTTGTATTCGATGGTAAAGCAGCGTGACCGCCAGTTGGTGCGCGGGTTGTAGTAATCCAGAACTCCTTGCAGGCACACCACATCCGGCGCGGCCTGGGTGAAATGCGCCACCACGCGCTCGATCTGATCCGGTTGTGGAGCGTCCTCTGCGTCCCATACGCCGACGAAGTCGCCCCGGCAGAAATCCAGCGCGTAATTCATGGCGCGCGGCTTGGTGGTCAGTCCGTTCAGCTCAGGCACCTCGACGATGCGCATCCAGCTGGGCAGGCTCACCTGCGCAAGGGCATTGCGCGTCACGTCATCCTTTTCCTCAAGCACAAGGATGAGATCCAGCAACGCCTTGGGATAGGTCAGCCGCTGTAGTCTCTGTACCAGAGCGTTCGCGATCTCGCGCTCCTTGTACAATGGCACCATGATCGATACGCAGGGTTGCCGCAATGTGATGGCAGCTTCGGTGTGGTCCGGCTGCGTTCTCAGGCGATGCCAAAGGTAAGCCAGCGTGCCAGCCATCCGAAAGGCTGCAAAAAGCACCAAAGTTCCCACAGCTATGCCCAGCACCGCCAGCAGGCCAAACGCCGGGAACATGGCAAACAGCCCCAGCACACACAACAGGGCCACCGAAGGCCCCACGCGCGACCTAAGGGTCCAGTTGCGGCAGCTTTGCGCGGGATCAACCCGCGTTTCCGCCGATCTGGCCAAAGACCCCGAGAATTGCCGCGCAATCGTCCGATCGATCTGATCGGATGCCGCCAGCACCGGGATCACGGCATAATCGCATTCCCGCATCCCGGCGGTCACGGTTGCGAACCGGTCGGGCCGGGCGGTGGCCACCAGAACAAGGGGGCCAATCCGCATCCAGGGGATGACATTGTGTTTCAGCCAGAAGTCGACCGGCATTAACCCGCTCAGTTCCGGCATCGGCGGGATCTGTTCAAGATCGGCAATCTGCCAGCCGGATTGCGCAGACAGCGCGCTCAACACGTCCTGCCGGGTGGCATAGCCTTCTCCGACCAGTATCTCTCCCAGCGGTGCGTTCTGTCTGGTTTGCTGGCTCAGCGCATGGTCCAGCTGGGATCGGGTGATAGCCCCGGTTTCCAGCAGGCAGGTGCCCAACGGTTTCCGATACCCGGGCGCGGGGATCGGTGCGGCGGACGTGAAATCCAGAAGATCAAGCTCAGCCATAACAAAACCCTGGCGCAGTTACCTGCGCTCAGGGTTGTTCGATCAGGGTTAACACCCGGTTAACACTGCACAGACAAGCAGTTATGCCTGAATTTTCTTCTTTTCCATGGCCTCGGCGAAACGCTCGAACAGATAGAAACTGTCCTGCGGTCCGGGCGATGCCTCGGGGTGGTATTGCACCGAATAAACCGGCCTATCCGCCATGCGGATACCGCAGTTCGAACCGTCAAACAGCGACCGGTGGGTTTCCACGACGCCATCCGGCAGGGATTGCGCATCGACAGCAAAACCGTGGTTCATCGACGTGATCTCGACTTTGCCGGTGTCCAGATCCTTGACCGGGTGGTTCGCGCCATGGTGGCCATGGTTCATCTTGACCGTCTGACCTCCCAGCGCCAGCGCCAGCATCTGGTGTCCAAGGCAGATGCCGAACACAGGCAGGTCTGTCGTCTCCAGAATCTCTTTGATCATCGGCACGGCGTATTCGCCTGTTGCTGCCGGATCGCCGGGACCGTTCGACAGGAACACACCGTCGGGCTGATGTGCCAGCACGTCGGCTGCGGTCGCGGTTGCGGGCAGAACGGTAACATCACATCCGGCGGATGCGAGGCAGCGCAGGATGTTGCGCTTGGCGCCATAGTCTACGGCAACAACCTTGTGGGCAGGGGCCTTCTGACGCTGGTACCCATCCGGCCAGGCCCACCGCATCTCATCCCAGCGATAGCTTTGGGCGCAGGTGACTTCCTTGGCCAGGTCCATGCCCTCCAGCCCGGCAAAACCGCGCGCGGCGGCGACCAGCGCCTCGATGTCGAAATTTCCCTCGGGGTCATGGGCCAGCGCCACATGCGGCGCACCTTGCTGGCGGATTGCCCGGGTCAGGCGGCGGGTATCGACACCCCCGATGGCGATGCGCCCCCGGCGGGCCAGCCAATCCTTGAGCTCCTCGGCCGAGCGCCAGTTCGATGGCTCGGTCGGATCCCATTTCACAACCATGCCAGCGGCGACCGGATCACCGGTTTCGTCATCCTCGGGGTTCACGCCGACATTGCCGATATGAGGGAAGGTGAAGGTCACGATCTGCCCGGCATAAGACGGGTCGGTCATGATCTCCTGATATCCGGTCATCGCCGTGTTAAAGCACAGCTCGGCCACGGTTTGCCCGGTCGCGCCGAAGCCTGCGCCGTAAAACAGGGTTCCATCGGCCAAAGCCAGACATGCGGTGGGCTTGGACGGGGCATTCGGGGCCATGGCGCGACTCTCCTGTAGGGTAAATCGGCGCATACCTAAGGGGGTTGGGCGTCTGGGTCAAGTCTGTTCAATTTTTGGGCTGTTGTTGTTTTTCAATGGGTTAGATGGATCGACCCCCGGTTGTATCAGGCTTTTTGTTTCTATATGGTCGGGGTTCCGTTGTCATGGGGATGGACAAACCAAATGGACATGCGATCACGGGTGAATGCCGCCCTGAAGCAAGCAATGAAAGACAAAGCAGCCGAGCGTCTGTCGACGCTGCGGTTGATCAACGCCGCCATCAAAGACCGCGATATCGCGGCACGTGCGTCCGACAATGAAGAAGCAAAGGGATGCAGCGACGCAGAGGTTCTTGAAATCCTTGGTAAAATGACCAAGCAGCGCAAGGAAAGCGCCCGCGCTTACGAAGAGGGCGGTCGCCTGGATCTGGCCGAACGCGAGATTCGCGAAGTTGAGGTGATCGAGGAATTTCTGCCCAAACAGTTGGACGACGACGAGGTCAGCAAGGCCATTCAAACCGCCATCACGGCAACCGGCGCGGGTTCGATCCGCGATATGGGCAAGGTGATGGGCGAGTTGAAGACGCGCTATACCGGCCGGATGGATTTCGGCAAGGTCGGTCCGATGGTCAAGGATCACCTGTGCGCAGCATCAAACGGCGACTGCTGAGGCACTGGGCCCCGTGAATTGCTACTGCGCGACTGGCTCGCGCAGTCTTAGGACCAGCTCGTCATAAAGCGTGATCCGCTCATCTTCGGACAGAAACGCCCCGATTTCGACCTCGCGCCCGTCTCCGACAAGGGTGACATAATGCGGAACCGGGCCACCTTTCTCGTGCATCGTCGGTCGCGCCCAATAGCGGTTGCAAGACCATTCGTGCTGCTCTTTGCCGGGGGTGTGGTGCACCAGCCGCGCATGCGTGCCCGACAGGGTCAGAACCTCGAAAACACTGCGGGCGCGGTAGTTGGTCTTGATGGCCAGCCAAAGCCCCAGCACAGTGATCAGCAGAAACGGCAGCAGCCCCCACAGGATTACGGAACCAAGCGTGGCCAGCAATGGGATCAGGCCAAACAGGAACACCGACAATATCGTGATCATCGCCCCCCGCGGCGGCAGCGAGTTATGCGGCCAAAGCCGCAGTTCCTGTTCGGTTTCCGAGGTCTGATTCCACGTATAGGGCATACCGCGAACATAGCGCAGCGCGGCCTCGTGTCGACGGGTTTTGATCAGACGACGTGGCCGACCCGAGACCAGGACAGGGCGTCATCCAGACGATCGTCACCCCAGAATACCTCCTGCCGGACAACAAAGCTGGGGGCGCCGAAAACACCCAGTTTGACGGCGGTTTCGGTTTCCACCTCAAGGGCTGCGACGATGTCGTCGCCTTGCGCGCGCGCCAGGGTCAGTCGGGGGTCCTGCTGACACCGCAAAAGCGCCTCGGACAGTGCACTTTCGCGACCGGCTTCCACCCCTTCTTCGAACCAGATGCGATAAAGCGTCTGGGTGAACGTCACGCCCCAGCCGTCCATCATTCCAAGCACCGCAACCTGATTGGCCAGCGGCAGATTGGAAATCGGATAGGGCGCGGGCAGGTTGGCGTGGATGTGGTACTTGGCACAGCGGCGTTCGATGTCGCGCCACATATAAGCCGATTTCACAGGCTTTCCGGCAAAAGGAATATTCTGCTGAGCCGACATCACCGTACGCACGTTGAACGGGCGCCAGTTCACCGTGGCGTCATGCTGGGCACACCATTCGTCCAGACGCATCACGGTCAGGAAGCTGTACGTGCTGCCAATGGAATACCAAAAGTCGATCTCGGGCATTGCCGACCCTCCGACTGTTCCGTCCGCACATCATAGCCGATTTCGGGGCAGTTGGCGAACGCGGGGTGAGGGCAAAGAAAAACCCCGCCACCTGGGCGGGGTTTTCTTGGTTCAGATCGGGATCAGTGCGCGTGGCCCTTGTCCCAGTCTTCCTGCTTGGGCAGCTGCTCGAACGTGTGCTCGGGCGGCGGCGTGGGCAGGGTCCATTCCAGCGTATCCGCATACTCGTTCCAGTAGTTGGGCCGGGTCTCGCGCGCGCCACGCAGCAGGGCGTAGATCACGATGCCGAAGAACAGCAGGAACGAAGCGAACGAGATGAACGCACCAATCGACGAAACATAGTTCCACTGCGCGAACGCCTCGGGATAGTCGATGTAGCGGCGCGGCATGCCCTGACGACCCAGGAAGTGCTGCGGGAAGAAGGTCAGGTTGGCGCCGATGAAGAACATCCAGAAGTGAACCTTGCCCCAGAACTCGGAATATTGGCGACCGGTCATTTTCGCGAAGTAGAAATACATCCCCGCAAAGATCGCAAAGACGGCACCCAAGCTCATCACATAGTGGAAATGCGCAACCACATAGTAGGTGTCGTGATAGGCACGGTCCACGCCAGCCTGCGACAGAACCACACCGGTCACACCGCCAACGGTGAACAGGAACAGGAAGCCGAAGGCAAACAGCATCGGTGTCTTGAACTCGATGGAACCGCCCCACATGGTCGCGATCCACGAGAAGACCTTAACGCCCGTCGGAACCGCGATGACCATCGTGGCCAGCATGAAATAGGCCTGCTGACGCAGCGACATGCCGACGGTGTACATGTGGTGCGCCCACACGACAAAGCCCAGAACACCGATCGCGATAATCGCCCAGACCATCGGCAGATAGCCAAAGATCGGCTTGCGCGAGAAGGTCGCGATGACATGGCTGATGATGCCGAAACCGGGCAGGATCACGATATACACTTCCGGGTGGCCAAAGAACCACAGGATGTGCTGATACAGGATCGGATCGCCGCCACCGGCCGGATCAAAGAAGGTAAAGCCAAAGTTGCGGTCCATCAGCAACATGGTGATTGCGCCCGCCAGAACCGGCAGCGACAGCAGAATCAGCCACGAGGTGACGAAGATCGACCAGCTGAACAGCGGCACCTTGAACAGGGTCATGCCGGGGGCACGCATGTTCAGGAAGGTGGTGATCATGTTGATCGCGCCGAGGATCGAGGAGGCGCCCGATACGTGTACGGCAAAGATCGCAAGATCCATCGACATGCCGCCCTCGGTCGTGGACAGCGGCGGGTACAAAACCCAGCCGACGCCCGAACCAAGCTGATCGTTACCCCCGGGGCTGAGCAGCGAGGCCACACCCAGCGAGGTACCAGCGACATACAGCCAGAAGGACAGGTTGTTCATCCGCGGGAACGCCATATCCGGCGCGCCGATCTGCAACGGCATGAAATAGTTGCCAAATCCGCCGAACAGGGCAGGGATGACAACAAAGAACATCATCAGAACACCGTGATAGGTGATCATCACGTTCCACAGATGCCCGTTGGGCGTACACGGGTCGGCCATGAAGCCTTCCAGGCACATGTACTGAACACCGGGGTGCATCAGTTCAAGCCGCATGTAAACGGTCATCAGAACCGAGATCAGACCGGCCAGAGCCGAAACGATCAGGTACAGAATCCCGATGTCCTTGTGGTTGGTCGACATGAACCAGCGCTGGAAAAAGCTGCGCTGGTCTTCATGGTCGTGACCATGAATGGCTGCGTCTGCCATTATAGGTGCCTCCTGTTGCAACTACACCGCGCAGCCGGACCTCTCCAACGCGCGGGATTCCTGCTGGTTTTAGAATGCGTAGGGGCGACCTTCAATGGCCGAGTTTGATCTGGATCAAGATAAATGGCCGCACCCCCCTTGAAAACGGGTGTTCGAGAAGCCGGGATCTGAGCGTTCGGGGGGGGCTGGTGATACAGCGGATCTGGTACCTGTCGTCATGCCGCACGCAATGGGACCGCCTCCCTAAGCCGACCCGGCAAGCGTGAACGCCTGCCGTCGGCCCACTCCGCAGGATCGAGGACAGGGAAGGGGGGTGTTGAGGCCAATTTACCGAATGCTGCATAACGATTAAATGTCCGCTATATGTTCGGAGGTGCAACGAGTGCGCCAACTTGGGCTCGAAGGCAACTCTGGAATTGCAGTGTACGGGAGAATCGGAACAGCGTTATGGCTCAGCAAAATAGACGCATCGTACCTCAACCCAAGAAACTCGTATGTACCCCCCAGAACTACCGAACAACTGGAGGTCTGGAGTTCTGGTATGAACACGAAAGCAGGCGGATCGCTACGTCAAACCCTGACGTATCGTTGAATTTTGTCAGAACTGGCGGAATGGAAGCGGTAATGTATTTGTTTTTAAAGTTGGACGGTCTGAGTATTCAGATCGGTCAAAAGGGAGGCAGACCGTTCCCGCCCAGCGTTTATCAGGGGCCCAAGCGAGAAACGACTTGGGTAATAGGCTCTCTTGGTATGCCACTCTATTTTGATACATTGGCAAAAACGCATACGTCACGCCGCGTCCATAACCCATCCCACCGCTTTGAGCCTGTGGCTCTTGACGAACATTTTATCTCAATCGAGCAGCAAGAGGACGCGATAGCTTTTCTGAAAGAAGCTCTCGCAAAATACTGTGGGGAATGGATCGGTGCATGCCGAGGAGAGGAGCAACACGCAAAGGTATACTTGCTCCCAGAGTTGGAAGAACAGTTGGCGGCTGGGCAGTTCTTGAAATGAACTACTCGCAGGCAAATTTGTCATTGGCGCAATTGTAGCGAAAGCTCAATTTGTCCGCACAGTGCACCTTCGACTTGAGCTTGATGAAGTATTCAAAAACTTAACCAGTTTACGTCCGATTAAGAGTTGCGAAATCGGTACTCTGCTGCGCGGGCAGACATCACCTGTCGGGAACGTGCCGCATCTGTCTCTGATGATGTGATCTCATGCCAAATCCAAGTGTACAAAACGTACAGCGCCCTCTGAAAACCCGGTACATTTTGTACATTTCAGGGCTCAATCCCCCGGCTTGACCCGGCGGGGCGGGTGGACCACAACTCGGGCAAAAGCCCCTCAAGGAACGGATGGCAACCATGGTTTATGATCCCGACAACATCTTCGCCAAAATTCTGCGCGGCGAGATACCTTCGTCAAAAGTTTACGAAGACGCCGACACACTGGCCTTCATGGACATCATGCCTCGTGCCGATGGGCATTTGCTGGTGATCCCCAAAACGCCCTGCCGCAATGTGCTGGATGCCACGCCCGACCAACTGGCGGCGGTTATGAACACCGTTCAAAAGATGGCTCGTGCAGTGATGAAAGCCTTCGACGCGGACGGTGTAACCATTCAGCAATTCAACGAAACCGCAGGCGGGCAGGAGGTTTTCCATCTCCACTTTCACGTCCTGCCGCGTCATGACGGCGTGTCGATGCGCCCACCTGGTAAAATGGGTGATTTCGACCTGATTGCCGAGCATGCGGAGAAGATACAAATCGCTTTGTAGTCAATATCTTACGGTCTTTTTGTGAGGTGATAGTTCGGACTATTACCCACACCCGCCCGCGCATATCGTCGTGACCGGAGACAAGAAAACCCGAAACCCCTCCTTGGGACCGACCAAGTGACTCAATAGCCGGATAACGCAGAAATCGCCTGCTCCCTTGCAACGCGAATTGGCCATAAGATTAAGCGGGAAGGGGGAAATGAATTGCCGTTCCGATTTGGGGTCGGAACGGCAGACTCGTAACCAAACACTTCTCGGATTTCGAGGGCGAGCCCTTGATCACCGGTTTAACATACCACTCACTCTTGATTGGCAGTTTCATATTACTCGTTAACAACTCCGGTGTATCCCAGAGAATTAAAATTTGCCTAAAGAATAACGTAAAACTGAATAGTTCTTGGTAAATTGCAACGTGTTTCGGAAACAGAGCCTTCCACACATGCATATTGTTGTATCCAAGCAGAGCGGATGCTGATTCTCTGACGAAGTAGAATCAGAGATCAGAGGCACCAAAAACGTCCGAGAAGGTTTTTTTCAGGGCCGCATCAAGATCATCCATAGTGACCGGAAGCCCCAGATCCACCAACGAAGTCACGCCATATTCGCTGATCCCGCAGGGAACGATGCCCGAGAAATGCTCCAGATTCGGTTCGACATTGATCGAAATGCCGTGAAAGCTGACCCACTTTCGCAAACGCAGGCCAATTGCCGCGATCTTGTCCTCTGCCGGTTTGCCAGTCACCGTCAGCGGTTTGTCGTCGCGTCGCACCCAGACACCAACGCGTCCGTCGCGTATTTCGCCGTGTACGTTGAATTCAGCCAGTGCCGATATCACCCAGTTTTCCAGCTGCTTCACAAATTGGCGCACGTCGCGCCCGCGCTTGTTCAGGTCCAACATGACATAGGCCACACGCTGACCGGGCCCGTGATAGGTGTACTCGCCGCCGCGTTTGCTTGCATAAACCGGAAAGCGGTCAGGATCGGTCAGGTCTTCGATCTTTGCCGACGTGCCTGCCGTATAAAGTGGCGGGTGTTCCAGCAACCAGATGCACTCCTCCGCGTCGCCACGTGCAATCCCGGCGACGCGCGCCTCCATAAAGGCGGTGGCGTCGTCATAACTGGTCAGACCATCGGTGATTTTCCATTCCATGGCGGCCTCATATCCGCCCAAAGCGGGCAGGGGAAGAGGGGTCAGGCCGCTTCGGCCAAACACTGTTGCAGCACCCGAGAATAGGTGTCGACCCCTTGCGCGCCGGTCAGCAGGTATTTTCCGCCAAATACCATGGACGGCACACCAGAGATCCCCCGGCTGGTCCAGAACTGCTGTTTCTCTCGCACCAAAGCGATATGCTCCCCGGTCTCAAGCACCTGCCGTGCGGTATCAGGGTTCAGCCCTGCAGAAGTGACTGCCTGCAACAGAACCTCAGTGTCGGAAACATCCTGTTGCCGGGTGAAATACGCGTCGAAAAGCGCAAGCTTCAATTGATGTTGCAGGCCCTGACCTTCGGCCCAATCCAGCAACTGATGCGCCTTGAATGTATTCACGATCCGGCTGTCTTCATCAAAGTTGAAGGTGAACCCCAGTTCCGCCCCGATCGCCGTTAACCTTTCGCGGGCCTGCTGGCTCTGTTCAGGGGTCGAGCCATATTTCTCCGTGATGTGTTCCCGAAGGTTCTGCCCTTCAGGCGGCATGTTCGGGTTCAATTCGAACGGGTGCCAGCGAAGTTGGGCTTGGATGCCCTGCTGTTTCATTGCCACATCAAGCTGACGAAACCCGACTATACACCATGGGCACACAACGTCCGACACGATATCGATCTGTATGATGGGGTGGGTGTCGGTCGAGGTCATCTGAGGCTCCTGTCAGATCGAAACTGCGCTGTGTATCGGCTTAGATAAGACTGCTGCGAAGGATTTTAAACCAGCGTGTTTTTGCCTCTTCACATCGCGCGCGCCAACGTCTATACGCCGCTCTACCAAGTCACTGGCAGTGCGGTCGTGGCGGAATTGGTAGACGCGCAGCGTTGAGGTCGCTGTGGGGTAACTCCCGTGGAAGTTCGAGTCTTCTCGACCGCACCAAAAAATCTGAAATAAATTAACTATATCAATGTTTTATTGATTCTGGATGGAGGCGTGCCCACCCCTGTAACCACCGTTAGATTGCGCTTTAGTCAATCGCCGCTCAATTGCAGAGGCTTTTTTGCTAGGTCGAGCACCATGGGGCTTGAAACACTTATTAGGTGCTCGCGACCTTCAAGTGGCTTAACACAGTCCCAACATCATTTGGTCCATTGCGTTTCGATCTCGACTATCGCAGAAATTGTGCAATGGATCAGATGCAAAGTAATTTCGATTTTTTGGGTAAGCTAGACGGTGAACTTGCCAATTTAGGCCGACTTGCCGAGAGCTATTTTCAAGAAGACCCCGGCACAAGCTTGATTAAGCTTCGGCAATTCGGCGAACGTCTTGCCCGACGACACGCCGTGCTAGTGGGCGTTGACTTAGTTGACGCAGATACTCAAGTCGATCTGCTGCGTAGGCTAAAATATGATAGGGCCGCGCCTGACCGTGTGCTGGATGTGCTTCACCACATCAGAAAGCTTGGCAACATTGCGGTTCATGAGGGTCAGGGTGATCACCGTCAAGCACTGACATGTTTAAAGATGTCGGTTCAGCTCGGAGTTTGGCATCTTCGTGCCACCACAAAGGATCGAGAGTTCTCGCCTGGCCCGTTTGTCCCCCCGCGTGCCCCTAAGTCATCAACAGAAGAGCTTGTGAAGGAACTTGAGCGGCTGCGGCGTGAGCGTGACGATGCACTGACCGCTGTGCAAAGAGCGGAAGAGCAAAGAAGACAGGCTCTTCTGGACGCTGAAAGCGCCGAGGCGAGGCATCAACGTGAACTTTCCGAGCGTCAGACTTGGGAGGCTTTGGCGCAGGATGCCGACAAACAGCTGCAAGAACTGGCCGCACAGGTGCAAGGACAATCGGCGACGCTGCGAGCTGAGTTCGTAGAAGCTGCTAATGTAGCAGTTTCGGCTATAGACCTAGACGAACAATCTACACGTGCACTGACAGATCAGCAGCTTAGAGATCGCGGGTGGGAGGCAGACAGTTCCGAAATTCGGTACAGCAAAGGTATTCGGCCCGCGAAAGGGCGAAACGTAGCAATTGCCGAGTGGCCAACTAAATCCGGTCCTGCTGATTACGCCCTTTTTGTTGGAGAATACTGCGTTGGTATTGTTGAAGCAAAGCGGTATCGAAAAAACGTGTCGGCTGCGATTGATCAGGCCGAAAGGTACTCAAGAGGATTTGAGTGGACAGGAAACAAGGTAAAATGGACAGAAGAGTTCCATGTCCCATTTGTTTTTTCAACAAACGGACGGCCCTTCCTGAAACAGGTTGAAACCGAGAGTGGAATTTGGTTTCGAGACGTAAGGCTGCCGCAGAACCTACGTCGCGCCCTCATGGGATGGTTCTCACCCGACGAATTGATTTCCATGCTGGAAGTCGAGAAGGACAAGGCGCAGGCTGCCTTGGAGGCCCGTTCCTTCGACTTTGGTTTCCAATTGCGCCCGTACCAGAAGGCTGCAATCCAAGCAGTTGAGCATACACTTAGTTCAGAAAAACGCGAAATGCTGGTGGCTATGGCGACAGGAACCGGCAAGACCAAGCTAGCCATTGCCATGCTTTATAGACTGTTGGCCACGAAACGTTTCCGTCGCGTCTGCTTCGTTGTGGATAGGTCCGCGCTAGGCACTCAGACCAGTGAGGAATTTATGAGCACTGCGATTGAGGGGCCGAAAACCTTTGGGCAGCTGTTTGGCATAAAGGGGCTTGAAGACGTCAAACCTGATCCCGAAACACGTGTGCACATTTGCACAATCCAAGGGTTGGTGAAGCGTGTTCTTTATAACTCCGACCCCACAGATGTTCCACCGATTGGTCAATACGACCTGATGGTGATTGACGAATGCCATCGTGGCTACTTGCTCGACCGGGAAATGTCGGATGCTGAACTGAGCTTTAGAAGCCAAGATGACTATGTCTCGAAGTATCGGCGCGTTTTGGAGTATTTCGATGCGGTTAAGATCGGGCTTACAGCTACGCCCGCGCTCCACACAGCACAGATCTTTGGCGATCCAATTTATACCTATACTTATCGAGAAGCGGTGGTGGACGGCTGGCTGATCGACCATGAACCTCCGGTTCGTTTTCAGACGGCCCTTAGTAAGGCGGGTATCACCTTTGAGGCCGGAGAAGATGTGGAAGTTCTTGACAGCCAAACGGGAGAGGTCGACAGCGTTACCACGCCAGACGAACTGAATTTCCAGGTGGAAGCATTTAACAAGCGAGTGATCACACAGCCTTTTAATCAGGTCGTCGCGGAGGAACTGGCAAGACACATCGATCCAAATCTGGATGGAAAGACTTTGGTGTTCGCGGCCACGGACGCCCATGCGGATATCGTCGTGCATGAACTGAAAAAGGCATTCGCAGCGCAATACGGTTCGATTGAAGATGCTGCCATTCGAAAGATCACAGGCAGCGTAGACAAAGTTGGGGCATTGATCCGCTCGTTCCGAAACGACGCGTTTCCGCAGATTGCAGTTACCGTTGATCTGTTGACCACTGGTATCGATGTGCCAAAGATCACCAATCTCGTTTTTATTCGGCGCGTGAATAGCCGTATTCTATATGAGCAAATGTTGGGTCGGGCCACCCGCCGGTGCGATGATATCGGGAAGGAGGTTTTTCGTATTTTCGATGCCGTGGACCTCTATGCCTCGCTTCAAGACCTAACAAAGATGAAACCTGTGGCCAGCAACCCCAAGCTCACGTTCGAACAGCTTTTTGATGAGTTAGCGTCGGTTGTTGAAGAGGACCAACGTGAGCTGGTGCGCGATCAGGTGCTGGCGAAGCTCCACCGCAAACTCAGAAAGTTACCTAGCAAGGTAGCGGATGCGGTAAGAGATCTGACGGGGGAGACCGCAGAGGAGCTGCGGGACCGTTTGAAGAACCACAGCTCTGAGCAGGCCGCTGAATATGCCAAGCGGTTTGCAGGGTTGGGCAAAATACTTGATTGGGACCCTGACGGGTCTGGACCAAACCTCGTGCCGATCTCGCACCATGAAGACAGCATGGAGGCTGTAACAACCGGGTACGGCGACTATGAGAAACCGGAGGATTTCTTGGATACCTTCACGTCCTTCGTGAAAAACAACCAGAACAAAATCGCAGCACTTTCAGTCGTGGTACAACGGCCTAGGGAACTCACGCGGACCGAGTTGCGAAACCTGCGCCTTGAACTGGATAAGATGGGCTTTTCTGAAACTAGTCTTCGACGCGCTTGGAATGATGCATCAAACGAAGATATAGCCGCTTCAATCATCGGTTTCGTCAGGCAGGCGGCGTTGGGTGATCCTCTGATACCATTTGAAACACGCGTGCAATTCGCTACAAAGGCGATCCTAGCAAAGGCAAGGTGGACAGACCCGCAAAAGACTTGGTTGCGACGTATCGCCGAACAAATCACAAAAGAAATTGTCGTGGACCGTGACAGCATCGACCAAGGCACCTTTGCAGCGCAGGGGGGCTTTAACCGCCTCAATCGGGTGTTCAACGGTCAGTTGGAAACCATCCTCCACGACTTTAATGAAGAACTCTGGAAAGTGAGCGCATGAACCCGAATACCGCTGAAATCGTCGCCAAGCTTTGGCGTGAATGCAAAACGCTCCAGTCGGCTGGGGTGTCGTACGCGAACTACGTTAACGAACTGACTTACCTGCTGTTTTTGAAGATGCTGGAGGAAACCGGTCAGGAAAGCCGACTGCCAAACGGGCATTCTTGGCGAAAACTAGCAACGACGGAGGGCGGTGATCAACTCGAATACTATAAGTCGATGTTGCTGGAACTGGGTAACCCCAAAAATACGACTGACCCGGTGACGCTGGCGATCTTTACCGACGCAATGACGCACATCCGATTGCCCAAAGACCTCAAGACACTGACAACCAACATCGACAAGCTCGATTGGTTCACGGCTCGTGAAGACGGTTTGGGTGATCTCTATGAAGGTCTTTTGGAAAAGACCACTTCGGCTACAAAGTCCAAGGCTGGACAGTATTTCACACCTCGCGCCCTGATCGACAGCATCATCCGCGTGGTCAAGCCGCAACCCGGCGAGATCATCCAAGATCCCGCCGCTGGCACGGGCGGTTTCCTAATTGCCGCTGATCGCGCGATCAAGGATGTCACCGACGATCTGTTCACGCTGTCCGAAGAACAGGGCAATTTCCAGCGCCGCCTTGCCTATCGGGGACACGAATGGGTGCCTGATACGCACCGGCTGTGTGTCATGAACATGTTGCTTCATGGTATCGAGAGCCTTGTGGGATGCGAAGACAGCTGTGCACCACAAGGGGAAACGCTTGGCAAAGCCGATGTGATCCTCACCAATCCGCCGTTCAACAAGATGTCGGGCAATGTGAACCGTCCCGATTTTACTCTAACTGCGGGCGAACGCGTAGGCCCTATGCCATTCCTCGAACATGCTGTTCGCAACCTTAAAAAAGGAGGGCGTTGCGCGATTGTCATGCCGGACAACATTCTGTTTGGCGACGGCTTAGGCACCGAACTGCGACGCTTTCTGATGGCGAACTGCAACCTGCATACCATCTTGCGTCTACCCACGGGGATTTTCTATGCCCAAGGGGTCAAGACGAACGTGCTGTTCTTCACCCGCGTAACGGACAAAGTCTATCCGGCCAACCACGGGCAACAGGCCACCAACGACGTCTGGTTCTACGACCTGCGCACCAACATGCCGTCCTTTGGCAAGACCAACCCGCTGACGCCAAACCACTTCGAAGAATTTGAAAGCCTCTTTGGTCCCGATTCCCTCGGCAACTCTGACCGAGAGGAAAAAGGCGAGGATAGCCGTTGGCGCAAGCTAACGCGTGAACAGATCACTGAGCGCGGTGATAATCTCGATTGGACATGGCTGCGCGATGAAAGCGGCGACCCCGAGGATGACATGACCGAGCCGGACGAAATTGCCGCCGCGATCATGGGCCACCTCCGCGCCGCCTTGGACGAGATCGAAGCGCTCAGCGAAGAATTGGAAGACACCCCAGCCGTCGAGGCCGCAGAATGAGTACGGGCGAAACCTTTGGGCGCACCATCCAGCTGTTTCTAGTCGATGGTAAACCTACCGGCCTGCGTAAGGCGACGATCCACGGCTGGACGGGCGTAGTACTTGTCTCCAGCCAATCCACATTCGCCAAACTCACCAGCCGCGACGAGGTGGACCGCACCGGCGTCTATGTCCTGACCGGGCCAGATGCCGACAAACAGGGCATGACCCGCGTCTATATCGGCTCGGCCAATTCCGTGCGCGAGAGGATCAAGACGAGCGCTGAAGAACGCGAGTTCTGGGAAACGGCTATCGCGGTCACCACCAGCGATGATGACCTGTCAAAAGGGCATGCTGAATACCTTGAGGCGCGGCTGATCGAGTTGACCGCTCAAGCAGGCCGCGTGACTCTTGACAATGGCACCCAGCCTGACACCACCCGTCGCAGGTTGCCCGAGGCGGACGTGGCGAATATGGAGCAGTTTTTGGCCAATCTTCGGACCATCCTGCCGGTAATCGGGCTGGATATGCTCAAGCCGCAGCCCCGCGCGGTGACGCAAATAACCAAGCCTGCGGAGGAACGTACTTCGGATGGTGTGCAATTCGAAATTCGAAACTCAGGAGTGGACGCGCTGGCTGTAGAAGAGAACGGCGAATTCATTGTTCTGGAGGGCTCAAACGCTCGCCAAAATACCGAAAACGTCAAGCTGTCATACATTGGCTTGAAAGAAAGGTTGATCGAAGATGGCGTGTTAGAAGTCGTTGACCGTAATTTGCTACGTTTCGCAAAACCGTACCCGTTCAGAAGCCCATCCGCGGCAGCCGCAATCGTTTTAGATCGAAATGCTAACGGACGTGTCGAGTGGCGTGTCAGGGGCAAGAAGCAAAGCTATGACGACTGGCAACAGGCGCAGGCCGCAAAGCAGGAGGCAGCGGAATGAGCGAGCTTCCAACGGGTTGGGCAAAAAGTACAATGCTGGAGTTGACCGAGTATGTCACTAGCGGGTCGCGCGAATGGTCTAAGTTTTACTCAGACGAAGGTGCCTTGTTCATCAGGACGCAAGACATCAAAACAAATGCGCTTTGCAGTCAAGAGCATATTGCGCGTGTTTCCCTACCAAAAAAGGTAGAAGGCAAGCGGACGTTAGTAAAACCCAATGACTTACTTGTAACTATTACCGGTGCCAATGTTGGCAAAGTGGCGATTGTGCCTGAAAGCATAACCGAAGCCTACGTCAGCCAGTCAGTCGCATTGATTAGGCCAACGCATTGGAAACTGACAGAGTACCTCCATTGCTGCTTGATGGCACCGACAATAAATGGGAAGACATCGCTTCAAAACGCAGCTTACGGTCAGGGACGTCCGGTGCTAAGTTTGGGAGACGTCCGCAACACGGAAATCCCACTCCCCCCACTCCCCGAGCAACGGCGGATTGTGAGGAAGCTCGACACCCTCAGCGCCCGCACCACCAACGCCCGCACACACCTCACCGCCATCGCAAAGCTGGTGGAGAAGTATAAAGCGGGTGTGTTGGAAGCAGCGTTTTCCATTTCAGCGCCACCTGTCACGGTTGGCAGCCTTATCGATGGCATTAAAGCCGGTAAAAACCTGAAATGTGATGAGCGCCCCCCGCGGGACGGCGAACGAGGCACAGTGAAGGTCAGCGCCGTTTCTTGGGGAGCGTTTCGGGCAGACCAGTCGAAGACCTTTCCACCACACTTTGAACCGGACCCTGATACTGCAATCAAGTCCGGGGACTTTTTGTTCTCCCGAGCAAACACTATCGAGCTAGTTGGGGCGGTGGTCATTGTTGGCGAGGCACCTGGAAACCTTTTCCTAAGTGACAAGGTTCTCAGGTTGGATATGGCATCTCATTTCAAGCCTTGGCTGCTGTGGTTTTTGCGCAGTCCACAAGGGCGAATGCAGTTAGAAGAGATCTCATCGGGCAATCAAATGTCTATGAGAAATATTGGTCAGGCAAAACTGAAATCACTGCTTTTGCCTTTGCCAGAAAAAGCGCAACGAGATGAGGTGCTAAACCGAATCGAAACCGCCTTCGCCAAGATCGACCGCCTTGCAGCTGAGGCCGATAAGGCCCTGAAACTCACCGACCGACTGGATCAACGCATCCTCGCTAAAGCCTTCGCCGGCGAGCTTGTCCCCCAAGACCCCACCGAAGAACCCGCTACCGAACTCCTAGCCCGCATCCGAGCGGCCCGCAGCAACACCCCCAAACCTAAACGCGGACGCAGGAAGAAGGTTCAGGTATAAGTCATGGCAAGGCACATACCCGGTCAGCGTGTCGAAGGCATCCCAGAGATCACCGTAAAACAAGGCAGTTTACCGGGCACTTGGGATGTGTTCATGAAGCCCTCCAAAGAGCGAATTGAGGAAGCAGGCCTTGGCTCATTTACCGATAATATCGAGCCGGTAGTCCTGTACATCCTTGATACAGCGAACGAGCGCGTGCGGCTCTTTCCGATCTTTACTAGACCAGAGCCAGATGGGTCGTACACGCCCAAGCATAAGAAAATCAAGGCGATCTCTTTTGATTGGTTCCTTTCCACCCCAAACCCGAATGAGAACGACGCAGATGCTGCCCTAGACTTCCAACCGGATGGCCTTACCCGTGACCCGAACTTTGGGTTGGGGATGAAAAAAGAGTATCGTTTTGTTTTGGATGCGGTTGCTGAGCACACAGACAAGGATGTTCTTTACATCGGCGAAGGCGATCCGTTGGAAGACGAATTCAAGCTATCGTTGGACGACTTTGAAAACCTAGTCACGGAGATCGATCGAATTGATCGTCGCGCTCAAGTGGCTGAAAATGAGGTAAAGGCAACGACGGCATTCAATACTATTGCCGCAGTTGTGGGGGCCGAGTCGCGCCCATTTCGGTTAGGCCGTAACGAAATTCGGCAGTTGATCCAGAAGTATGCGGCTGACCCGGACTATCGCGACCCAGATGCACAGAAAGAATTGGTCACTGAGCTTGGGCGCTCAGCCCGTACTTTCGCTCAGCATGCGCCGGAAGCGACGGAGCAACTTATCTCAGAACTTGAACTGACCCGATTGGAGATGGCTGTCAGAGAGTTTGAAGATTTGATTGCCAAGAACCACAATGAGAACAAGTGGCAGAAATTTTTTGAAGATGACCCGTTCCTACTGTCGTTTGCTTTTGGTTATCCCCTAGTTTGTGTCAACGGTCAGTCATATGTCGGAGGACGCCGAATAGATGGTAAAGGCGAAAAAATCGGTGACTTTTTGTACAAGAATAGTGTCAACAACAACGCTGCTCTTGTCGAGATTAAGAAACCCCAATCTCCGCTTTTGAAGAAATACCGAGATGGCGTTTTTAGCCCTCACGATGAGCTTACTGGTGGCGTGACACAGGTACTCGATCAGCGCTATCACTTTGTCCGGCGGTTTGCGCTGCACAAGTCTGATAATGATTGGCATGGGGATGACGAAGTTGCCGACTACGAGATTGATTGTGTATTAATCGTCGGCACCATGCCTAGCGAGACAGACCAACGACGTTCGTTTCAGATGTATCGAAAGAACTCCCACGGTGTCCGCATCGTCACATTTGATGAAGTGTTGGCGATGCTAAAAAACTTGTTGCACTATTTGCAGACGACCAGCCTGACGAGTGCTAGCTGAGGGTGGTCTCAACAACGGGCTTACAAAGCATTACCAAGGCGGGCGCAAACGCATGACAGATTGTGACACTTGCAACTATCTTAGTTGCCGAGTACCCGCGCGTTGATGAAGCCATACAGGACAAAGATCGGCCACGCTACTATGAAGACAGCCCTGCATAGAATAACAGCAAGGTTGCCGGATTGTTCACCTGTGAGCAGAAAACGCTGATCTTCGCGCAGGGTCTCCAGTTCTTCATCCGTTCGGCAATTTGATTGTTCCAACGTCGAGAGGTCTCTGAGAAAGACCAGCTTCCAAAGATATGCCCCGGCAAGTAGATATCCAGTGGCGGCGGCAACGGTCCAGAATGCCATGTTAATCTCCTTCCATGTTTTTCGTTCTGCAAATGGTCCCGGTGGTTGCAACCCGTTGCAATTTACGCGCTGGGCGCGGTCACTTCGATATGACCGTTGCAACGGGTTGCACCTCCCTCTGACAACTGGTGGATACGTGTCTCAATCATTTGCCACGGGATTTCGCGACGGATGGCCGCTGTCTGCGGTCCATGATGGGGGCGGGCCTCCGTAGCAGCCACGTAGGCCGCCCTCAGAGCAGCATTGGGCACTTCAAGGGCCTCACCCAGCCAAAACACCATTGGAGGGCACTGAAGCTGGTTGTAGATGAACTGACAGGACCGGCCAGAGTTTGGCTTGCGACCATAGACACCGGGGGTGTCGTATTCCTTCAGCCAGCGCAGCCAATGTTCTTTCTGACTGCTATACCAAGCATTACCGAAGCCAACGCCAATCTGGAGGAATTGCTCCAGCATCGTGGTCATCGGCTGGTCTTCGATAAGGGTTTCAATCGTCTTCAAAAGGTCATCTTTCTTCATGAGGAACCATACAAACGTAGTCGGTTCAGTAAACAGTAACTGACTGTTATCATTTCATTTTATGCCGTCTTTTAATACTTCTTATCGTCTTGAAGAAGTTTTCCTCGAATGGGGTCCATTGGGCAAACAACCTCCAGTGCATGTGCATCAGCATGGGGTCGTTCGACGCCTCAGGTATCCACGCCGATGTGGTAACGAATTCGGCCATTTCCGCCTCTATGTCAGTCGTGCTGGAATAACCGGACGCGAAATCGAGGAGCGTACTCCACATCGCGAAAGTCTCTAACTCGGGGTTGGCAAATTTGCCGTTTTCAAACTTTTGTTCGAGGGCATTGAGATGCCGCATCAGTCGCTCTCGGGCCTTTTGGCCAACGCCGATGGTCGCACCGTCAGTAGGGTGATTATAACCAAGAAACTCTATCCCGTGATCCGGGTCAGCGGATGTCGGGCTATGCAACGTCAGAGGGCCGAAAGGGCACCGACCCAAGCCGTCGGCCAAGGTATCCCTAATCATCCGGCTGCCTTCCTCGGTGCGGCTGGCAACCAAAAGGTTGTCAAAGCACACGATCACCCGAACGTCGTCAATACAAGGTAAGTCATTGAGAAAGGCGTTCAGGTGCCACGCCAGAATGGCGCTGGAAGCCGGAGAGCCTTGCATAAGTCCCGAAGGCCCTCTGGTGTTGCAAACAATATCATCGGTATGGGAACCAATAGGAGCATGATCCCGTACCATGTAGTTCTCCGGCGTTGCCGCATCTGGCGTTTCCGGCGAAGCCCCTTTCTTGGCTTCATGTTTCGAGGAATGTGCTTGGAACGAAAAGTTGTCGCTTCGCGTATCTAGAGCATTGGCGATTACCTGATTGGGGAGTGGCAAGTCGTACAGCGCGTCCAAGTTGAAGCTGTCAAAGCAGTCTTCAATGTCGGTTTGCCAAAGATTGGCGTATCCTTCGCGTTGCAGTTGTTGGATGTGAACTGCTGCTTGGTCTCGACCAAAGTGCTTGACGCCAAACAGTGAAGGGTGCCGAACAAACTCGGCGTCTAGGGCGCTTTTGATGATCTTGTGCGTTGCAGATAGCACCGGCGGCATAATGCAGATATTTCGCTTGCCACCGCTGGCTTTTGCTATCGGATATGTTGCCACGACATGTTCCTGCTGGGCGTACGGGTAAACTTGCTGGGCCAAAGCATAGGTTTGTTCTCGACCAATCTTTCCCTTGGTCGCTTTGAGAATAGCTGCCTGCTTTACCTTCGGGTGCCGTAAAAATTCACGTTGCAGGGCATGGCGACGCTTACCCGCTTTCAGTCCAGCCATCAGCCTTTGGGCCTGCTGCGAATAAATCCGGTACAGAGCCTGCTTCTCCACTTTCCAAGGGATGTTACCGGAGGTGTTAGGATTTTGGTGGTCGTTGGGCTGCATCGCTTGTTCTTCGGTTGTTTGGAAGTGCTGCGAGAGCAACGCGATTGAACGCGCGGCGCTCGCGGGAAGCATGGCAACTAGTTGCAACTGGTTGCACGAGAATGGGCGGGGGGCTTGGTTCGCCCCTTTAAACCCGCTTGAACTGGGAATACCGCTCCGGCAGCATCAAGGCATCGCTGGGTGCATCCGTTTTGGTTTTCTTGCGCCACACGCGGAGCAGCGAATTGCAGTTCCGGTGGTAACTAATGGCTTTCCATGAGATGCGGGCTTTAGACCGCGCTCCAGAATTTTGCTTCTGGATGATCCACTGGATGTTGTCCTTGCAACTGATGATGCGGAAACGCTCTACACGGACGATTTCATAGGCATAGTTGTCTTGCGTTTCGCGGCGCGAAATACACGATGGCGTGTTGTTGGTTTTCGTGTTTTCGTGCAACTGGTTGCACTGGTCTCGGCGTGACCGAACGAAGTCGGAATGTTGGGGTTTTTTGCAAAGCATTTTGGGTCTCTCGGTTTGCCACCGGAGCCGGAAAGTGCTATTCTTCAATTGGTTAGATTGAGACAGCCCGTTCCCGGTTTGCCGGGGCGGGCTTTTTAGTTGAAGCGTTTGTCTTCAAGGGCTTTAACGGCTTCTTCAATCTCATCGCTCTTCCAGTACGAGCGACTGCCAAATTTCACCGGCGGAGGGAATTCACCCTTTTCTATAAGGCGATAGAGGGTAGTGCGGCTGATCGGATATTTCGCCAGAATTTCTTTGGCTGTGCTGTAGCGTATTTGGTTCTGCATGTTATTTTCCGTGTCTCGGCGTTTCTTCGAGACCAACAAACAGACGCTCGACGGAGCAGTGGAGAGCAAACCTCCAGTTATTTTCTTTTGATGTGGTAGTCGTAGATTTTTCTATTGGCGTCGACGCTGGTACCAAGCCCGCGCTTCAGAGCTAAAGCGGCAGCGCTCGACTTGCTTTTCCCATTAAAGATTAGTTCCTGCATTACACGGACTATCTCGGATGTGTCTTTCTTCACCTGCCCACGCTTGCTTTCGCCGCCTTTACGCCGCGCTTCCTTTTGTGCTGCTTCCCGTTCAACGTCATTTAGGTGACCGCTCCGCAAAAACTCTTCAGTCAATAAACTACCAGCAAGGAATGCTTGGTTCAGTGCGTGAGAAATTGCTTCGTGATATTTTTCTGGAACATTCGTTATTGCCTCTCCGGCGGCGTCCAATGCTCCTTGCGCTCGTTCGCAAAAATCGTTCGCTGATAAGTCGTCAGCCGCTGGCGGGGGCATTTCGTCCAACCGCTTTTTCGCGCTGGAAATCGAGCGCGGTGCGTGGTTTTCACTGAGTTTTTGAATGTTTTGGAGCACTGCATCCAACCCATCTCCGCTATCGGTGGGGAAAGATATTGTGAGCCGAGATTTCCTCGACATGGCATCTTCCGCTATGATCTCTTTTTGGATTGTAATCCGCGATTTCTTAGCGTTCATGGTGCAACCAGTTGCAAGATTGCTGATTGTTGGCCAGTTACATGTTGCGCCCAGCGTTCCATGAGAATACGCCGCTTCTCCAAGTAATCAGTCCGTCGATATGACAGTTCCACTTTGCCTCCGACGGAATGAGCCAAAGCCATTTCGGCAATGTCGCGTGGCGTGTCGGTTGCTTCGGCGCACCATGTGCGAAAACTTGATCGAAACCCGTGGGGACGAGCCTTCAAATTACGTCTTTTCATCAACTGAGACATGGTGGCATCCGATATGACGCCTTTGTGGGTGCTGGGGAAAAGAAAGCCGCCACGGGCGAAAGGTTTGGCCTGTTCGATCACTGATTTGGCTTCGGTGGATAGCGGGACGCGAAACTCTTTTTCCATTTTCATCCGTTCCGCCGGAATGACCCATGTGTCTCCATCAAGCTCATCCAAATGACAAAACCTGATCGGAGTGGAGCGAACGGCTGTCAGAATGAGGAGGCGTAGCGCAAGGTGGGTGATCGAACCTTCGTCGAGGCTTTCAAAAAACTCGGGTACCTTGGGCCACGGCATTGCGGGGATGTGCTTCCTTTTTTGTCTAGATTTTCCCAGAAGAGCTTTGGCTTTTGTAGTGGCTTGCATGTCAACGTCGAGGCCCATTGCCGCGCCATATTGCATAACAATGCCGAGCCTGCTCATGGCCTTCTGAGCGGTTTCACCTTTTGAATGCCAAATCGGAGCTAGTGTGTTCTTGATGTCTTGCTGGTCTATTTCTTCAATGGGAACTTTGCCAAGCTTGGGCAACACATGAAGAGATAACGGCGAGAACCAACGCCCTGCTTTTCCGTCGTTTTTCAATTCGGCCTTGCGGGCCTCATAGGCTTCCTCTGCAACTGTTCCCAAAGTGTGGTCCGCTTTGGCTGCCGCTCGGAGCAAACGCTGTCGCTCTTTAATTGGGTCTTTGCCACTCCGGGCGACCTTGCGCCATCGCTCGGCACTGTTACGGGCTTCTTTCAGGCCCACTTCCGTAAATGAGCCAAGACCCATTTCGCGTCGTCGGCCGTGGATTTGAACCCGCAGAAACCATTGCCCGCCGCCATCGGCGCGTTTGTGCAGCCAAAGCCCGCCACCGTCGTTGTATTTTCCGGGAGGTGCCGTCTTTATCTTGATTGCCGTGAGCTTGTTCAATGCGGGCATCAATCCACCTTTATGTCCACCCAATATACAGGGACACAGTGAAACACTTGCAGCCAAAGGGAAACAGTAAAGTACCCGCAAAGCACTGTTCTTGCGTAAGTTCCTCCACAGTGAGGGATGTAGGGGGACAAGAAGAAATACGGTGCAACGATATTTCAATGCATCTCGACCGCACCAAATCTTTTCGCATCCTGTGAAGCGCGATCAGCTTTCGCGAAGCTGACTTTGCCGTTCTAGTCTGTTCTCTTGCATTGCAAATCCGTGGCCCGTAACTAAGCCAGGTGTCGGGAAGCGCGCCATACCTCTGCAATGATGCGATTTTTCCCTTCGTCCTGAATTTGCGGGCCGTAATTGCGGGTAGGTGCGATGAGACTTGTCATATCAACGATGAAAGACGAGGGGCCGTTCATCCTTGAATGGATCGCCTATTACCTTTCGATCGGGTTCACACATTTCATCGTTAACTCGAATGACTGTTCTGACGGCACCGACGCGATCCTGAAAAGATGCGAGGAGCTGGGTTTTCTGGCGCATATCGATAACCCCGGTCCCTGGAAGCATGGGCCGCAGGCGTCGGCCTATGCGAACGCTATGGAACATCCCTGGTACGCTGAAGCCGAGTGGATTCTGGTTTGTGATGTGGATGAGTTCTTAGACATCCGTGTTGGGGACGGGTCGTTGGACGATCTGTTTCGCACCTTTCCACATGCAGATGGCTTTGCCGCGATATGGCAGATGTTCGGGCACAATGGGATTGTCGAGTTTGACGACAAGTTTGTAATCGAACAATTCACATATGCAGCAGAGTTGGGGGTGGTCACGCCGCAGAATGTGCGTGCTTTCAAATCGCTTGTCAGAAACAACGGGTCTTATCGGGCAATCAACACACACCGTCCGCGTGGCCCAATCGCCGGCAAGGCCGAAAGCTTTGCATGGATTGATGGTGACGGAGATCCCTTGCCACCTTCAATGCGGCGAAACGGTTGGTCCCATTCCACGACTGGCGCGGCCTTTGGACAGCAGTTTTTCAGGATGAACCACTATGCCGTCCGGTCCATTGAGAGTTATCTGATGAAGCGGCTGCGGGGGGATGTAAACACAACCGCGTTTCATCCCAAGATGGAGGCAACGGGACAAGCCTATTGGCACATGCATTGCTTCAACAAAGTTGAAGAATTATCGATCCTTTCCAAATTGGACCGCCTTGTAAAATCGTATGATGAACTACGTGCGGATGGTGTTCTGGGAGTCTTGCACGAAAAAGCTGTTGCTTATCACAAGCGCCGTATCTCGGAGATACGTGAAACAGAGGCCGCGCAGGGATTCATAACCCGGTACAAGAATTTTGCCGGGGGGCGATATATCAAGGCGCTGGATCTGGGCGTGATGGAAGAAGGCGATCTTTCCTTTGATGCGGAGACCTACAAAGACCCCGAAGTTTCTTTCGCGCAAGTTGCGAAATGGACGCGTTTGGGCAAGATGTCCAAACCTGAAAACTCACGACCCAATAACTATCCCTGGTTTACCCGGCTGGACTCTCTGGGAACGGCCATGGAGTACGAAGAAGCGGCGGCGCAGCATGCATTAATCACTGATGCAAAACAGGTGGACTTGCCGTTCGATCCGAAGGACCCATCTTTCCTGCCGCCAGTGTCTCCGGAGGTTGAAAGAACGAAAGAGCAGCGACAGCGGTTCTTGCGGTCAATCAGCGGCAAGAAGAACTGGGTTTTGATCGGGCATGTCGAAACCGAAATTGTAGAAGAAATACTCGCATTGGATGCAGTTGCTCAATTGACGATCATCGGGCCATGGGGGCTGTCGTGGGATACATTCGCCTGCAAGGATACGACGCAAGACAGTAATCTACAGGCCCTGGATCGCACGTTCTATGCATTGCTGGAGTACTTCCGCGAACCGATCATTGCGGGGCGTCTGAGGGTCTACCGGGCGCTGCCGCCTTTGATGCTGAAGCTGTTTCAGGATCAAAGTGTGGGCGTCGTGATCATACGCGGCGTTCGCGCCGAGCGTGTCATGTTGCAATTGCTGAACCGGATCGACAGGGTTCTGGCTCCGGGCGGAAGTATCGCTTTTACATCCTACAGGCGGGGCAAAGGGTCTTATTCCGGAATGTCTTCGGCTATTAACCGTTTTCTTGCGAGTAAAGCGAGTGACTATCGGATTACAAGCCTCGAGCCTCCGTGGCTTGGTATCGACAAGTTGCCACCACTTTCCAAAAACGACACATAGCTTCTGGTTCTTGAAGCAACGACATGTTAGCCATTGCCCAATAAACAAAACGGGTTTCGTGTGAATTCAATACCCGTCTGCAAGTGAGGTCGAGATGTCAAACGAACCCAGAGTGATCGGTGCTGTTCCCGGCAGCCAGAATAAACCGAACGCAGACAAGGCAACCAAGCGCAAGAATACAAAAGACGCGATACGTCGTACGTTCCTGACGCGCCTTCCCAAGGGCGGGGTGGCTGTTGAGATCGGTGTCTGGCAGGGCGAGTTTTCTCCGACAATCCTCAAATTGCTTGAACCCAGTCAGTTGTTTCTGATCGATCCCTGGAAACATATTGGCGAGGAATCGCATACAACGGCGTTTGTCGGTCGGACCGAAGACGAAAAGATGGAAGCCATCTTCCAGAAGGTCGTCGCGTCCTTCGAAAAAGAGATCGAGGAAGACAAGGTTGGCATCATTCGCGATTTCTCGGTGCCAGCATTAAAGCTTTTTGACGATGAGAGCATTTCATTTGCCTATGTCGATGGGGATCATTCTTACGAAGGTGTTACTGCGGACCTGGAGGCGTTGTTTCCCAAGATCAAATCGGGTGGGATCATGGCGTTTGATGATTACCACCGCCGGGGGTGGTGGGGCGACGGAGTGATCCGGGCCGTCAACGAGTTTCTGGGCAAACACCCCCGTGAATTGCGTATCCGGGCAATTGCTGGTGCGCAGATCGCTATTGAAAAAATCACCCCGCAAGATGACAGCAAGAAACAGGGCGACTAAGCGTCTGGGGTGAATGGCAGTGATGAACAAGCCTGAAAAAATCCTCATCTCTGCGATGAAAAATGAGGGCCCGTACATTCTGGAATGGGTGGCTCATCATAAAGTTTTGGGTTTCGACAGGATCATTGTTTACACCAACGATTGCACGGACGGTACGAACAGAATTTTGCGCCGTCTTGAGGCCCTGGGTCATGTTGAGTTTCACAGGAACCGCGTTGGAACGGGCGGGATTCACAGATCAGCTCTGAGGCAGGCCCGCCGTTTGCCCGTCGTGAAAGAAGCCAAATGGGTCTATGTCTGCGATGCGGATGAGTTTCTGAATATTCATGTCGGAAACCATAAGGTGGACGACCTGATTGAGGCCACACCGGGCGTGGATGTCATTTCGATTCCCTGGAAGATATTCTCGAACAGCGGTCGCCATGTGTTGCGCGACGCGCCAGTGACGCAGCAGTTTTTTGATGGTGAGTTAGAGTATGAGCAGGGCGGGGCGGGGCGCCGGTTCGTCAAATCGCTTTTCCGGCAGGGTGAAGTCTATCTCCGCTATGGTATGCACAACCCGCATCCCAAATCCGAGTTTGAGGCAGGTGTGTTCCGGTCTGTTCCCGGGGGGCACGCGAAAGAACCCGCACCTTTTGGGAATCATGTTGCACCGCCTTTTGGATTTGAGATTGCACAGATCAATCACTATGCGGTCCGCTCCACACAAGCCTATCTGGCCAAGCGCAGCCGTGGGCGAGCTAATCACTCGTCCCAGACGTTGGGAACGGAATACTGGGACCGTTGGAACAGGGGTGGGGCGGCGGATGAGACGATCCTCAGGTACAAGGACGAAGTTGACGCATTGATGGCGGAGTTTCAGTCCGACGAACGGCTTGCGCGGCTGCACCGAAAAGCATTCCTGTGGCATAAGGCGTTGATCGAAGATCTTCTCAAACAGCCAGAGTACAACGCGCTTTACCAGACGCTTGTTAATAAGCCGGCTGTTGAATTTGTTGCAAAAGACCGCGGATTGCACGCACGTCTTTCGGCTGACAAGCAACCGTCTTCCAGCGAAAAACAGCCTGAATCCTGACAAACTCGCCCTCGGAGAAACTGCATATGGCTGCGGAAAATACTCTTCCTACAATCGGAATGCTCTGGTTGGAAGGTCCTCTCAGTTTTCTGGAACAGATGTGCCTTTTGTCGTTTGTCGCGAACGGGCACAGGGTCGTGCTGTTCCACTATGACGAAGTCGAGAATGTACCAGAAGGTATCGAACTGGTTTCCGCGAACGAGATTCACGAACCGCAGCGGTTCATCATGAACAACCAGTTCAAAACACCGGTTCCGCAATCTGATATTTTCAGGCTGCAGTTAATGCAAAAAACCGATTTTCTCTGGTGCGATACGGATGTGATTTCTTTGAAACCGATCCCGAAAGCGGATCATATTTTCGGTTTCTTCAATCGCAATACGATCTGCAATGCGATCATGCGGTTGCCGTCAGACAGCCCCGCATTGAAAGCGTATACGGAATACAGTCTTGATCCATTCCCGATCCGTCCTTGGGTAGAAGGTGAGGAACGCGAGAAGCTGGAACGCCAGAAAAAGGCCGGTGAGTTGCCTCATGCCTCGGATCAGGCACACAGCGTTTACGGACCCGGTGTCATGACGTGGTTTCTGCGACATCATGGCGAGATTGAACACGCTAGCCCACCCCCGGTGTTTTACCCTTTGCCGTTTCGGCAAACGGGGCAGGCGAACGACATTCCAGCGCGGGAGTTTCGAAAAAAGTACCTTACGGACCAGACGCAGGCCGTCCATCTTTGGGGCCGTCGGATGCGTTGGTGGATTGCCAAGGGTGTAAAACGTCATTCATTTCTGGATCGAAGGCTGCGCGGTTTGGGGATCAGTCCTGCCAATGCACCTTTGCCACGCAGAGGGCGGGGCGCGCCGCAGAAAATCGAGTTTCCCGACTCGCTTCCGGACTTGCGGATCAGCAAAGAGGAAATCAGTGAGGCCACCAACGGCGTGATGTCCGTAGCTCAGGTCGCAAACTCTGAGCAGTTCTTCAAATTGGCCCAGGTTGAATTGGATAAAATAAAAGACAGAGGGCTTTATGGGGTGAATGATAAACCCCAATCGGGTCATCAGCGAGGTTGGGATCACTATGCCAATGACGCATTGCGGTTGAATGCCATGTCTATGTCATTGTCAAGATTTGCCAACAATCAGCGCTATTTGCCTGATTTGAGCAACCCAAAGACCGTGACTGAGAAGATGCTGGTCATGAAGCTGTTTGCCGAGATGCCCGAAGTGTCGGCGGCGGATAAGTTGACGGCGGAAAGTTATATCCCAGAACCAGCCAGGAACCTTGTTACACCGGTGAAGCGCTATTGGGTTTCATCGTCGCCTGAGTTGCCGGAAGACCTCGATCTCGAGCCCGGCAGCTATTGGCTCAAATGCAATAACGGGCAGGGGCAAAACCACAGGATCACTTGGCCCATGAACACAGAAGACCGCAACCTGGCCAAGGAAAAGCTTACCAACTGGAGCAATAAACCCATTCCCCACGGCTTCTGGGCGGCAGAATGGTGGTATTCCACGATCGAAACGCGCTATTTCCTTGAAGAGGATCTGGCGGCTGAAGGTCAGGACATCATCGATTGGAAATTCTGGGTTGTCGCCGGAAAGGTCCAGATTGTTCAGGTCGACCGGGACCGCTCTCGGGGGCATGTGCAGATGATCCACGACCGGGATTTCAACTTTATCCCGAAAGAGCTGTACTTCCAGACAAGCGATGACACCGAGCCCAAGCCAGAGGTCTTTGACGATATGGTCGCAATAGCCGAAGCGGTTGGGCAACGTGTCGAGTTTGCGCGGGTGGACCTTTATGTAATTGGCGACAAGATATATCTTGGCGAAATCACTCTCTGCCCGTTTGGCGGAAAACGCAAGATGCGTACTCCCGAACTGGATGTGCAGATGGGTGAGGCCTGGGTTGGCACCCGTCTGTTCCCGAACTGATCAGGTTACTCGACGGCGATTTCCTGACGCAGCTTTCCTGTTGTCTTGTCAAAGATCAGGACGCGGTTGTCGTCGGTCACGACCGCATACCAGTTGGACCCGATGGTCAGGGCCTGTGCCCGGGCACCGTCGGGCAGGTTGATTTGATCTGGCAAGGTGGGTGTGCGGTCCGATAGGCGGATGACAATCAGGGCGAATGTCACTAGAACCCCGCCAATCATCACCGCGGTCAGCAGCATGACCATCCGCCGCAGCAATCGCAGCTGCGGGGTTTCCTGCGGTTCTTGGGGTTCGGAAGGGACAGTCATGGGCACCCGCCAGATTGAGTTTCAGATCGCGGCCGATCCGCCGCCTCGCCTTGATAAGGCGCTTTCGCGGGATGTGCCAGACGGTGAAAACCTGTCGCGCACGCGGCTGGCGCGAATGATCGAGGATGGCGCAGTTCGGATCGACGGAACCCGGATGCAGGACCCAAAGGCCAAAGTGTCCGAAGGGGCGCAGGTCGTCATAACTGTGGCCGAGGCTGAAGACAGCCACATCGGCGCAGAAGACATCCCGCTTGAAGTTGTTTTCGAAGACGCAGACGTGATCGTCGTCAACAAGCCAGCAGGCATGGTGGTGCACCCCGCGCCGGGCTCGCCCGGGGGTACGCTGGTCAACGCTTTGCTACACCATTGCGGTGAGGCTTTGTCAGGTGTTGGGGGGGTGAAACGCCCCGGTATCGTTCACCGGATCGACAAGGAAACCAGCGGTCTTCTGGTGGTCGCCAAATCAGACGCCGCACATCACGGGCTGGCCGAACAATTCGCAGCACATAGTGTCGAACGCTATTACCGCGCTGTGTGTTACGGGGTTCCGGATGCAAGTGATCCCCGTCTGCGAGGCGTCAAAGGGGTGAGCTTTGAGCCGGGAAACATCATGCGTGTGACCACCCAGCTTGCGCGGCACAAGACCGACCGTCAAAGGCAGGCGGTGTTGTTTCATGGCGGGCGTCACGCGGTGACACGCACGCGGGTAGTTGAAACATTTGGCACGCCTGCTGGTCTTGCTCTGATCGAATGCTGGCTCGAGACCGGGCGAACGCACCAGATCCGTGTTCATATGACCCATGCCGGGCATGGGCTTGTCGGGGATCCGATCTATGGTGGCAAGCGGAAACTGGCCACCAGGGCGTTTACGCTCGCCGCTGCCGAATGCGTGTACGACTTTCCCCGGCAGGCGCTTCACGCCGCCGTATTGGGGTTCGAGCACCCGGTGACGGGCGAACACCTGCGGTTTGAGGCCGAACTGCCGCAAGACATGGAGAACCTGATTGCCGCGCTTCGCGCGCCGCTGACACAATAAGCAAAGTCCTGTGAGTAAGAGTTTCTTATCTTTCCTTCATGAAAGATTAATTTCAGACTGTTAGCAGCACCTCTTGAACAGGATGGGTTCTTTACCCATATCCTATGTTAAAGACTTAAACATTTGTCGGAGGGACATCATAATGGCAAATTACGCAAACCTCCCCGCGCCGACGCCCGAGGGCGGTCTGAACCGCTATATGCAGGAGATTCGCAAGTTTCCCCTGCTTGAGCCGGAAGAAGAATATATGCTGGCCAAGCGCTGGGTCGAAGAGCAGGACACAGAAGCCGCGCACAAGATGGTGACATCGCACCTGCGGCTGGCGGCCAAGATTGCCATGGGATATCGCGGCTACGGTTTGCCGCAAGCCGAAGTGATTTCCGAAGCCAATGTGGGCCTGATGCAGGCGGTCAAACGTTTTGACCCTGAAAAAGGCTTCCGTCTGGCCACATATGCCATGTGGTGGATTCGCGCCTCGATTCAGGAATATATCCTGCGGTCGTGGTCGCTGGTTAAACTGGGCACAACCTCGGCGCAGAAAAAGCTGTTCTTTAACCTGCGCAAAGCCAAAGCGCGCATCGGCGCCCTGGAAGAGGGCGACTTGCGTCCGGAAAATGTCGCGCAAATCGCCAATGATCTGGGTGTGACCGAAGAGGAAGTGATCAGCATGAACCGCCGCATGTCCGGCGGGGACGCGTCTCTGAACGCCACGGTCGGGTCCGAAGGCGAAGGCACGATGCAATGGCAGGATTGGCTTGAGGATGAAGATGCCGACCAGGCCGGAGATTATGAGGCGCGCGATGAGCTGGAAGCGCGTCGCGAGTTGCTGGCTGCGGCGCTTGACGTGTTGAACGACCGTGAAAAGGATATCCTGACTCAGCGCAGGTTGCTGGATCAGCCGGTGACGCTGGAGGACCTCAGCGCCCAATACAATGTCAGCCGCGAGCGGATCCGTCAGATCGAAGTTCGCGCGTTCGAGAAGCTGCAAAAGAAAATGCGGGATCTGGCACGTGAAAAAGGGATGCTGGGTGTCAGCTGACCACAATACCAGCCTGCAATAGCTGCGGGCTGGTATTTCATCTGTGCGAAGAAACCGCCTCTTCGCGCACATGCCCGGCGCGTCCTGACAGATCATTTCCTGCTGAACGCGTATGACCGCTATCCGGACTGTGAAGCCAAAAGAATGGCCGCAGGGCCAAAGCTATGGTACTGCAAGGACGCGTTTCATTTCGATGAAGGTGTGACAGGTCGATCCTGCGGATCTCGCAGGGTCACGAACCCTTTGGGGTTCAAACATCTATGGAGAGCGTTATGCAAAAACCGGTTCAGTTTGGCGTGTTAGGTGCCGCGAAATTCGCGCGTGAATACATGGCACCGGCGATACATGCCGCCAACGGGGCGCGACTGGCTGCACTGGCGACGTCAGATGCGGCAAAGGCTGAACCTTTTTCGTCTTTCTGTCCCGATCTGAACGTGTTCAAAAGCTATGATGCGCTGTTGGCGGACCCTGGTATTGATGCGGTCTACATACCACTGCCCAACCATCTTCATGTGGAATGGAGCCTGAAAGCGTTGGATGCCGGCAAGCATGTGCTGTGCGAAAAGCCGATGACTATGAAGGCGGACGAGTTTGACGCATTGATCCAAAAGCGCGACGAAAGCGGCTTGCTTGCCGCCGAGGCGTATATGATCGTGCATCACCCCCAGTGGCAACTGGCACGTAAACTGATTGCGGATGGTGCAATCGGCAATCTGGTGCACGTAACCGGAGCGTTCAGTTTCGACAATCGGGCAGATACCCAGAATATTCGAAACCGCGCTGAAACGGGCGGCGGCGGATTGCGAGACATCGGTGTTTACGTAATTGGCGGAGCCCGGTTTGCAACGGGGCAGGAACCGGTGGCGATACAGTCAGCCATCCGTTGGCAGGATGATATCGACATCTTCACCGAAATTCGCGCGCAGTTCCCCGGTTTTACCTACTCAAGCTACGTGTCCATTCGGATGCATCCCCATCAGGAAATGGTGTTTCACGGGGAAAATGGCCTGATCCGCCTGACTACACCGTTTAATGCGCGTGTGTTTGGTGAAGCCCGGGTCGAGTTGCATCGTCCGGGGCTTGAGGTGCTGGTCACCCGGTTCCCCGGCGCAGACCATTACAAGCTTCAGGTCGAGGCCTTCTGCCGCTCGGTCAGGGAAGGGGCAGAATATCCCTGTCCGCTGGAATTCTCTCGGGGGACGCAAGAGGTGATTGACCGCGTGTTCGAGGGCGCAGTTTCGCTGTAACTTGCCCTTTGCGCGCAGGCTCGGCTATCCTTTTGCTTACGTTTAGCAGGAGATGACCCATGGCCGGAGGCTGGGCGCGCGACGGCGCAGTGAGCGAACAGATCGAAGCGTCGATTTCGGATGAACTGGCGCGGATGCAGGCGCAAAAGCGGCCTGTTGGTGAAAGCCTGACCCATTGCGCCGAATGCGAAGAGCCGATCCCTGAAAAACGCCGCGTTGCTTTGCCGGGCGTGAAGCTGTGCCTTGATTGCCAGCAGGAACGGGATGGTGCGTTCAAGGCACGTGGCGGCGTCAATCGGCGGGGGTCGAAGGACAGCCAGTTGAAGTGATCTCAGGTGCGGCTGCTTTGAGCCCTTATTCGCTCTCAATAACGGCGCATTTGTCCCAGCTTTGAGCGGAAGCGGCGTAGATTGATCTTTCCGGGCGATAGTAAGTCGGATCGTCAAGAGATCCTGCGCAAACGTATATCCTGTCGCTCATCCGAGCGCTGTTCCTCGTAAGTTGCGACCCACAATTCGGACAGAAACCGCTGTAAGTCGGCTGACCCGATCCACCTTGCATTTCGTATGACTTAACACTGTCGCTAATCGCGAAATCACCGATGGAAAGCGGTAACATCTCTGAATGACCCGTGCCAGTAAGATGCTGGCAATCTCGACAATGGCAACGAAACATCGGTGCATTGAGGCGTTTGCCTTCGTATCGCACAAGACCGCACTTGCAACCCCCGGTAACATGTTCTGTCATGTCCGCTCCTTCACGACCCAACGCTAGCGCAGGATGCGGCCAATGTCAGCATTGTCCGGATAGTGTTGAAGAAGTCGACGTTTGAACTGCCGGTTGGCGAAGCCGAAAGCAGTCGATTTATTCCTCTCAGCCTGTTGGTTCTGGTTGCGGAACCATTTTTG